>JAVBLG010000006.1:0-45336 GCA_031553655.1 Desulfovibrionaceae bacterium
CCCCCCCCCCCCCCCCCCCCCCCCCCCCCCCCCCCCCCCCCCCCCCCCCCCCCCCCCCCCCCCCCCCCCCCCCCCCCCCCCCCCCCCCCCCCCCCCCCCCCCCCCCCCCCCCCCCCCCCCCCGCATCACTCTTCACTTGGCGTTACATTTATTCTGGTTGCCTTCACTGTCCAAATTAAAAATATCGCGCAGAAAACTTATGCGTTCCGGAAGGTTCTTTTCGGACATGCCGCTTTTAAGAAAGACTATGGGCGCGTGGTTGAGTTTACGCACAATGGACGAGGCCATGGCCTCCAGGGCTTCGCGCGCGCCGTTTTCAAGTGGGCCCAGGCGTTTCAGGGTGCGCGCCAGCTCTTCGTCGGCAATGCGTTCCGAGCGCCGCACCAGCTCAACAATGGTGGGCTGCACTTCGAGCCCTTCGAGCCAGTGGGCAAAGGAGAGTACTTCTTCATCAACTATGCGCGCGGCCTTTACTGCCTCGTCACGGCGATTGGCCAAATTTTCTTCCACCACTTCCTTGAGATCGTCAATATCGTAGAGGTATACGTTGTCCAATCCGTTCACTTCCGGGGCTATGTCGCGGGGAACGGCGATGTCGATTAGAAAAACCGGGCTGTGCTTACGCTTTTTCAGCACTTCTTTCATGTCTTTGGCGGTAATAATCGGCTCTGTGGAGCCGGTGGAGGTGATGATAATGTCCGCCTCGGACATGTGTTCGAAAACTTTGGAGAAGTCTATGGCTCTGCCGCCGAATTGCTCGGCCAGTTCAAGACCTCTGGCATGAGTGCGGTTGGCCACAGTGATCGATTTTATGCCGTTCTGGCGCAGGTGGGCGGCGGCCAACTCGGCCATTTCGCCAGCACCTATAAGCATGGCGTTGTAAGAACTCATATCGCCGAAAATGCGCTTGGCCAGTTCCACGGCGGCATAGCTTATGGATACGGCGCTTGAAGCTACAGCTGTTTCATTGCGTACACGTTTGGCGGTGGAAAAAGCTTTGTGCATCAAACGGTTGAGAATGGCACCGGTATAGTTTCCGGCGGTAGCGGCCCTGAAGGCCGACTTGAGCTGCCCGAGAATCTGCGGTTCGCCAACCACCATGGAATCGAGGCTGGAGGCCACGGTAAATAGGTGGCGCACCGCCTCAAGACCGCTTTTTATATAGATGTGCGGGCACAGATCATCTTTGTCGCACTCTCTGGCCTCGGCCCACAGGTCCACAACCCTTCGTTCCAGCTCGGGGCCTTGCCCGGCCACTACAATTTCCACGCGGTTGCAAGTGGAAAGGATTACAGCCTCTTCAATTCCATGGCCCAGAGCAACGGCCCAGCAGTCCGGGCCGCAATGATTGGCCAGGGCAAAGCGCTCGCGCACTTCAACACTGGCGGTGCGGTGATTCAGGCCTATAAGGTAAATATCGCGTTTCATGAGCAAATGGCGCCCTACAGCCTGTTGAATGCGTGATGAGTGTCCATGAGAGTATTAACCACCAGAATGGAAAACAGACATAAAGAAAAAAGCGCTATGGCCGCCATGGCGGGCTTGCGCCCGCGCCAGCCCAGGACCATGCGCATATAAAAAAGAGCGGCAAATAATATCCATATTATAATGGAAATCAGTTCCTTGGGATCGGTAAGCAATGTGTCGCTCCATACTGACGCCGCAAAAATAAAACCTGTGGCCAGGCCCAGGGTAAAAAGCGGAAAGCCGATTGCGGTGCAGAATGCGTTTATTTTATCCAAAATATTTATGGCCGGGATGTCTTTTTGCAAGCCGGATATGGGCAACTTGGCCTTGAGGCGGTGATTGAGATACACAAAGAATATTCCCGCGCCAAATGCCAGGGCCATAAGCGCCAGACTGAGGAAAAGCGCGCCCACATGGAAAGCGTAAAAGGAGCCGCCCACTCCGGCCGGAAGGCGGATTTGCAGCGCCAGATAGCGCAGAGAAATTATGAACAGCAGAAGTACCAGCGGCGCAATGAAAATGAGTGGGGCATCCATTTTGAATTTGCGCCATCCGGCCAGGGCGCACAGCATCATGAACCAGGCCAGAAGCTGAAGGTAAGAGCCCAGCGGCAGTCCGCCGGGCATGGCCGTGTGGCTGCCCATGAGTAGAAACAAGGTTTGGGCGGCAAAGCCGCTTACGGCCATGAGACAGGCTGACTTGCGCAAAAAAGTCTGGCGCAGGCCTATGCCCATAATTCCGCAAAGGGACGCCAGGGCGTAAAAGACCAATATAATCAGGGTGTGCAGTTCGAGCGAGCCCATATTTTATTTCTCTTGTAACAAGTCTTCCATATGCGCGTGCAATTCGGGCGGAAGTATTTCACTCAGAAGCGCAAGGCTTTTTTCCCGGTTGCCTTCGGTCAGGGCCTCCCGCAATTCGCTTGCGGCCAATTTTCTGAATAATTCGGAATTCTGCCCCGAATCCAGGCCAAGATCAAGCACTAATGGACGCAAACGCCCCAAAAGGTTGGTTAGTGCCGAGCGCTCTTGGAGCCAGACATTAAGATCTTCCTTGAGCATTTTGGCCTGGGCCGGGCTGGCTCCGCCAGTGGATATGGCCACAGTTATCCGCCCGTGCCCCGCGGTTGCCGGCACAATGAACGAACCGGCTTCGGGATTGTCGATGCAGTTGCATAAAATGCCCTGTTCGGCGCACAGCCCGGCAATAAGAGCATTGGTTTGCCTGTGAGAGGTTGCCGCAAAAACCAGTCTGCGGCCTGCGAGGTCGGTTTCCGCAAAGGGGCGCTTCTGGAAAATGACGCGCTTGTCTTCAAGCAATGTTTCAAGCTTTTGCGGCGGAGCCGCCAGGTCAAGGACAAGAATTTCCGCCGCGCCCGCTTCAAGCAGGCGTTCAAGCTTGCGCAATCCCACAGCTCCCGCACCCACTACAAGGCACCGGGCGCCGGACAAATTCAGAAAAATAGGATAATGCACGCTGGCAACACTGTTCAGGAATTACGGGTCAGTTCCAGGGGAATTATATGCAATTTATTGGAAATTTCTTCGGTGCGACCCAGTTTCCAACTGGCCGAGGCCGGTTCCCATCCGGCAATGTCGGCAATATCTTTTGCCAGACCAGCCACGTTTATAATGGGGTGGCGCTGAAAAACCTGGGGCAGGCCATAGGTAAGGTTGCAGGCCAGGCATTTGCCGGGGCGCTGATGCAGTTCAAAACCGAAGGAGAGTTTGTCACTGGAGATGCCGCGCGCTACCAGATGGATGTCGTATGCTCCTTCCTCGGCTTCTCCATAAAGGGCGTCAAAAAAGTCGGCCGTTTTTTGCGGAGGAAAAAGTTTGTCCAGAAAAGGCTGAAATTCTTCCGGCATGGTGGGAATTGCGGCATTTTCGCTCATGGAATATTCCTTGGTTAGGGTACTGGGCCGTAATAAAGAATTTTGGCGCCGACAAGGCGAAACAGGACCTTGCGGCGGCACCCTCTTAATATTAGCAGATGAAAAGACTGCCCGCAAGGAACTTGTTGAAAAAGCTTTTGCCTTTAAACCAGGCGTTCGAGAATGTCGTTGCCGACTATACGCGCAGCCTTGGGGAGCAGGCTAAAATTGAATAAAGGGACAAGCTCTGCGGGAGTTATTGGGTTGTATCCGGGGCGCAACCCAGCCAGACAGGCCAGTTCGCCCACGATATTTTCCGCTCTGGTTCCGGCCTCGCGCATAGTGCGCAAGGTGAGAGACTCGTGGCGCTTGGCCAACCTTTGTCCTTCGGCGTCGAGCAGCATGGGCACATGGGCAAATTCGGGAATCGGCGCGCCCAGCAGCTTGAAAAGCGCGATCTGGCGCGGGGTTGACCAAAGCAGATCGTTGCCGCGCACAACCTGATTTATGCCCATGGCCGCGTCGTCGCAGCTTACTGCCAGTTGATAGGCGAAAACTCCGTCGGAACGCCTCAGGGCGAAATCGCCCCCACATTCGGCTAATGTCATGCATTGCGGCCCGCACACCAGATCGTTGAACTCTATTTTGCCCGAAGGGCAGCGCAGGCGACTGGAAAACTTTCGTCCGGCGGCCTTGTGGGCGCATATTTCGTCTTCACCAAGGTTTTGACAGCGTCCGGAGTATGGCGCGCCAATGTCGCCGGGATGTGGAGCGCCGGCCATGGTACGCAATTCTTTTCTGGTGCAAAAGCATTGGTAAACGTGACCTTCGGCCTCAAGCCCGGCCAGGGCTTTTTCATACAGTCCAAGCCGGGAGCTTTGCTCGTAGGGGGATGATGGCCCGCCAATATCCGGCCCTTCGTCCCAATCAAGGCCCAGCCAGCGCAAATCTTCCTGTAATGCCTTGGAATAATGCGTCCGTGAACGATCAGGGTCTATGTCTTCAATGCGCATAATCACAGCCCCATCCGAACTTCTGGCCGCCAGCCAGGCCAGTAGAAAGGACCAGGCATTGCCGAGATGCAGAAAACCTGTGGGGCTCGGGGCCAGACGGCCGCGTATTTTATGTTGGCTGCACATAGTGGACGTTTACGCCATTTGACGGGCAAGAGCAAATAGGAAGAGCCCGCTCGTCTCGTCGGCGACCAGGCTTTTCGTGCAATGGAATGCTTTGTGCGGGGTGACCTATTCGTCGGCGTCAACCCAGTTGCGGGCGCGTTCAACAGCCTTTTGCCAGCCCTTGTAGCGCGCGTTCTGCTTTTCCCGGTCTTCCGACGGCGTAAATACGCGCTCTATGCTCAGGCGGTTGCGGACATCGTCGAGGCTCTGCCAGAAGCCCACGGCCAGCCCGGCCAGGAAGGCCGCCCCCAGGGCGGTTACTTCCAACATTTTCGGGCGCTCCACGGCCACGCCCAGAATGTCGGCCTGGAATTGCATGAGGAAGTTGTTGGCGCAGGCTCCGCCGTCCACACGCAGGGTCTTTAGGTTTATGCCCGAGTCGGCGTGCATGGCCTCGAGCACGTCCTTGGTTTGATAGGCTATGGATTCCACTGTGGCGCGTATAATCTGCCTGGCGCTGGTGCCTCGGGTAATGCCCAGCACGGCCCCGCGCGCGTAAGGATCCCAATATGGCGCGCCAAGGCCGGTAAAGGCCGGAACAACATATACGCCGCCGGAGGTTCCGGCTTTGTCGGCAAAATAGCCGGTGTCGGAGGCGTCGCCCACTATTTTCAACTCGTCACGCAGCCATTGTACGGCGCTGCCGGCCACGAAAATGGAACCCTCAAGGGCGTAGCATACTTCTCCGCGCGGCCCGCAGGCCAAAGTGGTGACCAGACCGTTTTGAGAAGATACGGCTTTTGTTCCGGTGTTCATGAGCATGAAGCAGCCGGTGCCGTAAGTGTTTTTGGCTTGCCCGTCTTCAACGCACAAATGTCCGAAAAGGGCCGCCTGCTGGTCTCCGGCCGCTCCGCCAATGGGCACTTGCGTGCCACCCACTTCCGCCTCGCCGTAAATGGCCGAAGAGGGTTTTACCTGGGGCAGCATGGAACGGGGCACACCCAGCGCGGCAAGAATTTTATCGTCCCAATCCTTTTTATGGATGTTGAACATCAGGGTGCGCGAAGCATTGGTAAAGTCGGTCACATGCACGCGCCCCTGGGTCAGTTTCCAGATAAGCCAGGTGTCGATATTGCCGAAGAGCAGTTCGCCTTTTTCGGCTTTTTCCCTGATTCCCGGAACATTGTCGAGAATCCATTTTACCTTTGTGCCGGAAAAATAAGGGTCGAGCACCAGCCCGGTATTTTCGCGCACATAGTCGGAAAATCCCTGTTTTTTCAGCTCTTCGCAAATGGTGGCTGTTCGGCGGCACTGCCACACTATGGCATTGTAAACCGGCTTGCCGCTATGCTTATCCCACACCACCGTTGTTTCACGCTGGTTGGTTATGCCTATGCCCGCGATTTCACCAGCCTCTACGCCTGCGCCGGATATGGCCTCGGCCATTGTTCCGCTCTGGGTAGCCCATATTTCCATGGGATCGTGCTCTACCCAGCCCGGTTTGGGAAAAATCTGGGTAAATTCCTTCTGGGCCGAATATACGATGGCTGCTTCGCGATTCAAAATTACAGTGCGCGAGCTTGTTGTGCCTTGATCAAGGGCCATGATGTATTTTTTCATGGATGAATCTCCTGTGTATCTATTTCACGGTTAAAATTTCTTTAATAAAAAGTCTATAGGAAATCGCATCAGTACCCAGTGGGCGGCATCTTGAAATTATTGTTCATATGCTTGAAAAAACATATTTTTTGCCGAATAAAGATTTTGATTCAGATTAGATGTGATAAAGGATATTATGTCGAGGCGCGCGGGCGAATTTATGGATAGGCCGGATGTTGTTCGCAAATGCGAAACCACGCGCCCGGCGAGCAATTTTTTATAGTATACACAAGGATGTAACAATGGCCGAACAGAAAAAAATGAACTGGACTCTTATAGGGCTGGCGGCGATTCTGGCAATTGCCATTTGCGCCTACATAGCCAAGCCCATAATGGAAAGGAAAATGGCCGATGAAATTGCGGAAGCCCTGGCCAATTTACCTGGAGGATTCACTGTAAAGGCTGAAAGCATCACTGTTGACGCTTTCAAGGAATCGGTTGCGCTGCGAAATATCAGCGGAAGCGGACAGGTTGGCGGAAAAACGATGACCATCGGCGCGGATTCGGCCGAAGGTGTGGGGTTGGATATTGATGCCTTCAAGCAAAAAGGCGTGAGCACTCTGGCTGAGTCCTTGGTGGTGCGCAACCTCAAGCTGTCCGGAGCGGGTGTTGACGGCCGGGTGGCGCTGTACCGCGTGGAAAAACTGCGCGGAGACTTCGCGGCAATTGCCGTACAGACCTCTAAAATGTTGAATGTTGTGGAGGCCAAGCGGGCGGCCATGGGCAGGGATGCCGAGGCCGTGAAAAGAGCCAACGACGAGCTTCTCGCCATAATACAAACGCCGGAATTCAACGCGGCCATGGGTACGCTGTATATAGGCCTTGGCGTGGCCGAAGGCTATGATTTCAGGTTCGACCTTGCCGACGCCGGTATCTCCGGTCTTTCCTCCATGCGCTTGGTCATGGATTCGTCCGAAGGCCGTGATTATTCTATTTCCCATTATGGGCCGGTTGTCTGCCGAGGCCTTAAAATTGATCTGAACAACGCCCCGTTGCTGACCGTGGATGAAATCGGCATGAAGGGCATGGAGTTGCCCGATAATAGAGTTTTGCTGAACATGGATAAAGCGGACGGCGAAACGTCGCTTAAAGATTTCAAGATGGCGCTAAAGGGCCTGTATCTGCGTAAGCTTGATATGATCCTGCCCTCCAGGGGCAATGAGAAGATCGGCCTGGCCGGTTTTGACCTGAATTTGGCGCTGGATGACAAGTTGGGCTTGCTCGACTTTAAGCTGGACAAGCTCGATCTGGCTTCGACCCTTCTTTTGGCGGGCAGTCCCCTGCCTCCATCTGTGCGGAACCATTTGCCCGAACGTCTCACATTTGGCGGCGAAGGCGACATTGTTGTTGCCTTAAAGGAAAACAGCATGGCCGACGTTTCCGTAAAAAAACTCGGCGCCCGAGCCCCACAAATTGGTTCCGCCATTTTTTCCTGCGAATTTACTGATATTGACACGGCAGGCGGAGACTCAGAAACACGCGTACGCTCTATGGACTTTTCCGCCACTGATGACGGCGGTGTAAAAACAGCGCTTATGCTTGTCAGCGCCATGCAGGGTGGAGTGTCCGAAGCGGAGCTGATCGCCCAGATTGAAGCTCAGCGCGACACTCTGCCCGGCAAAGAGCTTAAAGACCTCAATATGGCTGTAACCAGCTTTCTAAAGTGGCCTGGAAGCACAATACGGGTTAAAGTTGCCCCCGAAATCCCGGTGACCGCTCAGGAATTTCAGCTCATGTTGCTGCTCGGGCCGGAAAAATTGGGGCTGTCTTCTTCGTTCATTCCGGTAAGCAATGCGAAATAACAAAAATATCTGGAGAATAGTAATTTTTATGTTCTGTTGCGGCGCTCTCTCCACCTTTGCCCTCGCGCCAGAGTTCGGACGCCTCCCGCAAGGGGGGCGTCTTGAACGGATAAGGCAATCGCCCAATTATGCGAACGGCGAATTCCACAACCAAATTCCCACATCCATGTTTGCCGAGGACAAAAGCCAAACCTCCGTGATGTGGGAATTCCTTTTCAAAAACAAAGACAACCTCAAGCCGTCCAGCGCCTTGCCCATGCTCAAAACCGACTTGAAAACCCTGGATGGAGACGGCGATGTGGCAATATGGCTGGGCCACTCTTCAAGTTTCCTGCGCATAGGCGGCAAACACATTTTGATTGACCCGGTGTTCAATTCCCATGCCGCGCCTTTTCCTTTTATGGTCAGAGCATTTATGGGCGAATACCCATACAATGCCGAAAGCATACCCGAGATAGACTGCCTTATCATCTCCCACGATCACTGGGATCATCTTGATTATCCATCGCTGACCGCCTTGAAAACAAAGATAAAGGCCGTGGTGTGTCCCCTTGGCGTGGGCGCGCATCTGGAACTATGGGGTTTCGACCCTCAAATCATTCATGAGGCCGACTGGAACGAAAACCTGCGTCTGGAAAAAGATTTTAACGTGCATGTTTTACCGGCGCGCCACTTTTCGGGCCGCTGGCTGCGCGGCAACCGCACCCTCTGGGCCGGATTTTTGCTGGAAACTTCCACGCGCCGAGTCTTTTACAGTGGAGATAGCGGATATGGCCCGCATTTCGCGCGAATAGGCGAAAAGTTTGGCCCCATTGACCTTGCCATAATGGAAAACGGCCAATACGACGAAAACTGGAAATACATCCACATGATGCCGGAAGAAGCCGTGCAAGCTGCCGAAGACCTGCGCGCGGCAGCGCTTTTGCCGGCGCATTCCGGGCGTTTTTCCATTTGCAACCACGCCTGGAACGATCCTTACAAGCGCATTTTTTCCGCAAGTCTCGACAAAAAATTGAAGCTGCTCACTCCGATGATTGGCGAAATTGTCCGGTTGGACGATCCCAATCAGAGTTTCAACGTCTGGTGGGAGCAGTGATTCCAATCGCTCATTTCATTCGCAAAACGCTCTACCCCCCCGTAAGGCTGTAATAGCCTTGCGGGGCTTGGTTTTTTATGACTTTTGCGTCGTAATTCTATGCCACGGCAAAGCTCAAGTTTTGCGGTGTAAGAAAATGGGTTGCGGTTTTCGCTCCAGTATGCTTTTGAAGCATGAAGCTCAGTTCGGCGGCAAAGCTTTCGGCTTCGGCTATACCCAACGGCGGCATAATATCAATGTTCACCGCCGCCCGCGTGGTTGAGGCGGCCAATTTGCTTCTGTCGCCGTTTTTCCAGCACCAGGTGCGGCAAAAAACATCTTTGGTCGCGGTGTCCATATAAATAACTTCACCGGCGGGCGGATTTTCCACAACGTCCGGTTGCCCCAGGGGAACGTATATTTCTTCTCCATTCGCAAAAGTGAGCGCGAGATCCCCTTGTACAGCCGCGAGATCGTCGCCGCCGCAAGGGCACAAATTGCGCAGGCTGATGCAGTTGAAGGCCGCCACAAGCGTGTTCACATAGGGCAGTTCCTTGCCGGAGCGCGCCCGTTTCACCAGATTAATCACCGATGGCGGGTATCTGTTGGGGTTTATGCCTTGATCGCGGAAAACTTCGCCCCACACGGCCAGACGCGGATGTTCCTTATAATTGTCTTCCAATTTTTCGCGCGCGTGTTGCTCGCAAGCTCTGAGTTCGGTAACCAGATCGGGGTGTTCGGTGGTATTGTCAATTCCTTCAGCAATTACCACCGCCCGGACGAAACCGGGATATCGGGAGAAAATTTCCGGATTTATAAAATATTGCATGTCGTGCGACCTGTTGGTAAAAAGTTTCAAAACAGCAAGATTATGAGGTTATTTTGTGATTGTCAAAGCTGTTGATTACAATCCGGAATGGGAAGCGGAATTCAAGACCGAAGCGGCGCGTCCGGCTATTTGTTCATGGCCCGCAGCCCGTTAGCCACCACCATAAGGCTGGTGCCCATGTCAGCGAATACGGCCATCCACATGGTGGCCTGCCCGGTAAGGGCCAGGGCGAAGAACAGCGCCTTTATGCCCAGGGCCAGCGCGATATTCTGGGCGAGAATTGCGTAAGTGGCTTTTGAAAGGTTGATGAAGCGCGGAATTTTGCCAAGGTCGTCATCCATCAAGGCCACATCGGCGGTTTCTATGGCCGTGTCCGCGCCGGCCGCCCCCATGGCGAAACCCACATCGGCCCTGGCCAGGGCCGGGGCGTCGTTTATTCCGTCGCCGGCCATGCCTACCTTACCATACTTAGCCAGAACCTCTATTTCGGCAAGCTTGTGTTCCGGCAGAAGATTGCCCTTGAATTCGTCCACTCCGGCCTGTTCGGCAATAACGCGGGCCGTGTGTTCATTGTCGCCGGTCAGCATGACGGTGCGCACGCCAAGCTTTTTAAGTTCCTTTATAGCTTCAATGCTGCTGTGCTTCAGGGTATCCGCCACGGCGAACAGCCCTTGCACCCCGGCGTCATTAATTAGGGCTACCACGCTCTTTCCCTGCTTTTCCAGGCTGAAAATGGTTTCTTCCAGCCCGGTGGAACATTTTTTCAGTTCCTCCACCAGACGGTGATTACCCAGATACCATTTGTGCCCGTTGATTACACCGCTCACCCCTCGGCCGGGAATGGCCGCGAAGTCGCTCACTTCTGGCAGATTCACCTTGTTTTCCGCCGCGTTTTCGGCAATGGCGCGCGACACGGGGTGATCTGAGCGGGCGGCCAGCCCGGCGGCCAGAACTGCGGTTTCGGATGCAGTCATGCCGCTGGTTTTAATAAAATCGGTCTGCCTGGGCTTGCCGTTAGTTATAGTTCCGGTTTTATCCAGAGCCAGACAGCGCAGCTTTCGTCCCTGCTCAAGATATGCGCCGCCCTTGATCAGAATGCCGTGGCGGGTTGCCGCGGCCATACCGCTTACAATGCTGACCGGGGTGGAAAGAACCAGGGCGCAGGGGCAGCCTATAACCAGAATCACCAGCGCTGTATAGACCCATTCACTCCAGCTTCCACCCAGCAGCAGCGGCGGAATAATCGCTGTCAGCAACGCGGCCAGGAAAATTGCCGGAGTGTATACAGCCGCGAATTGATCCACAAAACGTTGAATGGGGGCGCGGCGTCCCTGCGCTTCCTGCACCGCGTGTATGATGCGGGCCAGGGTTGAATTGTCCGCTCCTGCCGTAACCTTGAATTCAAATGAGCCTGATTCATTTATGCTGCCCGCGTATACGGTATCGCCCACGCCCTTTTCCACAGGCATGCTTTCTCCGGTTATGGGGGCTTGGTTTACGGCCGATTGGCCCGACAATACAAGGCCATCGAGAGCCACGCGCTCGCCCGGCCTTACGCGAACCCGGCTGTCAACGGCAATATGGCGGATTTCGGTTTCCTGCCAGGAACCGTCAGCGGCCTGCACCGTAGCTTTTTGCGGGGCCAGATCCATAAGTTTTTTGATGGCGTTGCGGGCGTGATCCAGAGCTTTGGCCTCAATGGCTTCGGCCACGCCGAACAGCACCATAACCATGGCCGCCTCAGGATATTGCCCAATAATAACCGCTCCGGTAACGGCCACGGACATGAGTGCGTTAATATTAAGATTAAAGTTTTTTATGGCGATCCAGCCCTTGCGATAGGTACCGAGTCCGCCCACCAAAATGGCGGTCAACGCCAGAACCATGGGCAGCATTTCGGCTGCGGCAAAGCCGCCTATAGTTAACGAATGCAGGTCTATTCCAAACGGATTGACATTCCATTCGCCAAACAGCTCGAAAGCTTCCGAGGCGGCGGCCAGGGTTCCGGCCACGGCCATTCTGCCCCAGGGAATTTGAGGGGCGGGTGGGCAGTTCGCGTCCTGCGCCCCGAGGGTGGCGCATTGTTGCCCCACAGGTTCGGGGTTCATGTCTATGGAGGTCAGGGCCTCCTCAATGGGAGCCGTCGAGGGCAACGTATGGCTTACCGTAAGCACCCGCTGCATCAGGTTGAATTCCAACCCGGTAATGCCAGGCATGTTGCCCAGTTTTTTGCGGATAAGCGTTTCTTCCATGGGACAATCCATGTTCATAATGCGATATATGGCTCTGGTGGGCGAGGCTACGCCAACAGCTGCAAGATCAATAGCCTGAGGCGCGGCTGATGTATGGCCGCAGCAGCAATGTCCGCCGGAACAACCGGTGTCTTTCGTGGGGGCTGGTTCAAGGTTTGAAGCAACATCGAGGCGGTGTGTGGTGGCGCTCATATCAATTCTCCATTTTCAGCTTTCAGCAGTGTGCCGACTTGTCCGCTATGCCGGACAGTAACCGGCCTTTCCTTTGTCGTTTTGACAAAACTAATGCCTATAGCTACTATAGAGTCAAGATAGTTTTTTTATTTGGGGGAATAAAATGAAAATTGGCGACTTGGCGAAGAAAACAGGCTGCAAGGTAGTGACCATACGCTACTATGAAAAAGAAGGGTTGCTTGCGCCGCCCGGAAGGACGGAAGGCAACTACCGGCAATACGGCAGGGAAGACCAAGAGCGTCTGGAGTTCATCATGCATTGCCGCAGGCACGGCATGAAGCTCGATGAAATAAAAAAGCTGCTGGTTTTCAGATCGCATCCGCAACGCGACTGCACCTGGGTGACCGACCTTGTGGAAAAGCATATCAAAAATGTGGACGAGCAAATAGCCTCGCTTGAGCATCTTAAAATGCATTTGGAGCAATTGCGCGGCAGTTGCGCGGGCGGGCACAGCGGAGAAACTTGTGGCATAATGCGCAGCCTCGGCAATGTGGGCGAGTGTTGCGCTTCTTGCGCGCGGTGTGGCCACCCCCCTGACGGGCCGGTTCTTACGTTTTGACATAGTTACAGCCATGTCGTAAATAACAGAAGATATCGTTATAGAGCGTTGGAAGAATATACTTCCAAACGGACACTTCCTGTACTGACTGCCCGGGCAGCATCCGGGCAGTCAGTACATTTCCCTTCGAATGAAGCGGCTGAACTTCTGACTGTCAAAGCGCGCAATCACACGTAACCACGGCAAACCAGGGATGTCATGAAATACAACAGATACAGCATACTGACCATGTTCGGACACATCTGCACGGATATAAATCAAGGGGCTCTGCCGGCAATTCTGCCTTTTTTGGTGCTCCACAAGGACATCAGCTATGCGTCCGCCGCCGGTCTCATTTTTGCCGCGAATTCCGTGTCGTCCATTGTCCAACCGCTTTTCGGGTATATGGGTGACAAATTTTCCTGGCCCTGGTTGATGGGGCTTGGCGCGTTACTGGCGGGCGGCGGTTTGGCCCTTGTTGGATTTCTCGACAGTTATTGGGCCATTTTCGTTGCCGTGTCCATCTCCGGCGTAGGGATTGCTCTTTTCCATCCCGAGGGCGGCAGAATGGCCAACCTTGTCGCCGGTGAAAATAAAGGAGCGGGAATAGCCATTTTTTCCGTTGGCGGCAGTATTGGATTCGCCCTGGGGCCGGTGATCGCATCGGTTGCCTTGACGTTTTTGGGTCTCAAAGGAACGGTGGTGTTTCTGGTTCCCGCCATTGCCATGTCCATTGCCATGCTCGTCTCGCTAGGAGATTTGAACCGCATATCCAGAGAATCACAGCAAAACAAAACCAGTGGAAAGCATTCCACAAGCGAAGATGATTGGAACTCATTTTTTAAAGTGTCGGTGTGCGTCGCGGGTCGCTCGGTGGTGAGCTACGGCCTTACCACCTTTATACCGCTCTATTTTGTCGGGGTGATGATGCTGTCCGAGGCTTCCGCAAGCGGCGCTTTGGCTTGGTATTCCGTGGCAGCTGCGGTTGCCACATTGCTTGGCGGGCAGCTGGCCGACCGCTTTGGGTTCAGCCGTGTCATAAAGAGCGGTTTTTTGCTTCTGGTGCCCCTGATGTTGGCCTTTCCCCTCATAAATAATGTTTATATGGCAATTTTCCTTTTGTTGCCCATAGCTGTGGCTGTAAATGCTCCACATGCGGCAACCATTGCCTTGGGCCAGAAATTTTTGCCCAACCACCTGGGCACGTCGTCCGGCATCATGTTGGGGCTGACCGTAAGCATCGGCGGAATGCTCGCTCCCGGAATCGGATGGCTGGGTGATCAATACGGGCTGACCACGGCCATGTATGGTGTTGCCGGTTTTGCAATTTTAACGATGTTTCTTGCTTTTCTTATACCGGCTCGCGCGCGGCGCTGAAAGGCGGTTATTTCATTTCAGGAATGCTCTTGAGCATCTTGCGGCATATTTCCAGATTTTTTTTATATCCTTCAACTTTGAATTCTTCGACGGTTCCCACTTTGGCGTAGCAGGCCACGCATTCCTCCAAAAGCATCGCGGCTTCTTCCCATTGGTTATCCATGGCCAGGGCGGTACCCAGATTACCCATGGAAAAAGCGGTTTCTTCGTGCTCGCCAAGGATTCTGCGCCGCATTTTCAGAGCTTTACGGTGGAAGCCTATACCTTCAGCCATAAGGCCTCGTTCTTCATAAATGCGGCCGAGATTGTTGAAGCAAGTGGAAAGACCTATATGATCCGGGCCATGCATAGTATCCCAAATATTCATGGCCCGGCGTGTAAGCGCCTCAGCGGCATCCAGATCCCCTTCCCGGTATTTGTTCTGGGAAAGCGCGAAACATGCCTGGGCAATGAGCGAATCCACCCCGGGCAGGGCGCTCTCGAGGTTTTGCAGGGCCTGGCCCGCGTTTTGAGTTCCAAGCAGGGCTTTGTCCGCCGCTCGCATATATTCGTCCATGTCTTTCATTGTGTCCTCCTGCTACGGGATTTCGTGTTCCACAACAAGATTATTTTGTATATTTTACCCTACAAATACGCTCAGGCCGCGCAACGTATCGTCTTCAATGCTATTCTGCACCGCAATGGCTTGCGCCAACAGAAAGAGGTCTGTTTCATCGGAAAGTCCTTGCCGCCAAATTTCTTCCGCCACCAGAACGCAGGATTTTTCCACAAGTTCTTCTTTACCCGGATCGTTAACGACCACCAGTTCGTCAAGAAGAGCCGCCAGTTCTCCGCCTAGCATCGGTAGTTGGCGCAAGGCCCGGTGTGCCCATTTGTAAAAGGGGACATAGCGGCGATTAAGCAGAAAAACAGCGGAAACGGAACTGTTTATGAATTGCGCCTCGGCCAGCCGCGCTGCCACCATCTCTTTTCTTTTGAGACAGCGGGGTAAATTGTATTGCCCGGCCTGAGCCATTACGGCCAGCCGACAGGCCAGTTTTTTTCGGCGAACGTCTTCCGGGTAAAAGTTCAGCAGATTGTTTCTTGTTGCTGTAAATTTTCCATAAGGATCCGTAAAGACTGCTCCGTTGGTTACGGTTGCCAAGCGTTCTTCGGGAATACGCATCCAGTCGAATAAAGTTTTTGGCCCCTCGGCAAAGCCGATGTGCTTAAAGTAGAATTCGCCGATTTCCAGCACTCCGCTACGCCCGGCGGCCATGGGGCTTTCGTGGCGCAGGGGTATTTCGGACGCATCGCGGGCAATGCCGTCCAGAACCTTTTGCAGCGCGTCGCCACTGTTTTTGTAATCTTCCGCGTCAAGCCATAGGCATATTGCCGCGCCCCAGTCATGATCTCGTGAAATTTCATCATCAAAACCAAAGCATTCGGAGCCTTCGCCCACCAGTCCGGCGGCCGTGCGCCCGACCAGATCGGGGAATTCCGCGCGTAACCTCGGAGCGCAGTATTTTTCATAATATCGCCGCGACAGTTCCATCGCTTTCATCAAAATTTCCTTTATTGAATCATGTAGTTAAGCATGTTTCAAGTTTTTCACAATTTGATGGTATCGATAATTATTTTCTGTTCGCGGCATTTCCGGCCAACAACAGGCCCGCAGCTACAAACAGGCTGGCCGAAGAAAGAATGAAAGCTGTTGAAAAGCCCTGCCCTTGCGCGGTCACTCCAGCCACAAAGGGGCCGAAGATCTGTCCCACGCCATAGAGAGCGGTCATTACCGCAACGGTATGAGCGCTGGGTTTACCACTCAAAATAACTCCGTATTGCAGCGAAAGCACGGTAATGCCCATAAAGGTGCCTCCCAGAAGCAGCCCACCGGTAATAGCGGCGGCAGTGGAGTTGGAAATCGCCGGCAGCAACACGCCCACGCCCTGAAGCAGAAAGGCCAGCACCAGCATGCGCAGATAGCCTTTGCGCGCGGCATATCTCCAGGCAGGCGCGCTGAGCGCGGCGGCGCATCCGGTTACAATCCATGAAGCGCGGGCGATTTGCGGTGAGTTGGTGGCGTTTTGCACCAGGGCCACAAGAAAGGTTGTGCCGATAATATATCCGAAACCTTCCAGAAAATAGGAAATTAACAGCAGAATGTAACCATTTTTACCCCATCCTCTTTTAGGCTCGGCAGAGCTTGCGGCGGGCTTTTTAACCTCGGGGGCCATGTTCACCGAGGGACGCAGGGTTATGAAAGAGACCAGGGCCGGAGGCAGGCACAAAGCGGTCATTCCCAACCATGCGACGCTTGGCCCTCCAAGAGCTTCAAACGGTCCGGCGGCAATACCACCCACAGCTATGCCCGCGCCCACGCCGCTGTATAGAATTCCGGCCAGAACCGGGCGGTTGATCGCCGCCAGAGTGTCCAGAACAATGGCGGAGCACAACACAAAGCACGCGCCGGAAGCGAAACCGGATAAAAAACGCATTGCATGCCAAAGCGCGACGGAGTGTTCCAGAGCCATCCCGGCCGTGGTAACCAGGCTGAGCAGAAAAAAAGAGGCAAAAAGCACGTAACGGCGCATGCCTGGAGTTTCCTTGCGCATGGCCAGCACACCGATCAAGTATCCGGCATAATTCCAGGCCGCCATAATTCCGGCAACATCTTCGCCGAAGCCGTAAGCGCCCATCATGTCCGGGAGCAGGGCTGTGTAAGCGAATCGCCCTATTCCCATAACCACCGCAAGGGCGCATAGGCCGCCTATTGTGGGCAAAATTCCGCTGTTGCGCATCTGATTCATCAAAATTTCCTTTAGGAATTCCCTGGCTTTAAGTGGGGGGAGGATGTCAACCGACTTTGCGTCTAAATATGGCATAAGCCAAGCTTACGGTGCATACGATTATAATAACAAGCGGAAAAACGCTTTCCCATATGACACTGAAAGAAGCGTCTTTAAGATAAATTTGCTTAGTTATTTCTGTAAAATGGCGGATAGGATTGGCCATGGTGAGCGCCTGCAGCCATTTGGGCATGTTTTCCACCGGGCTTATGTAGCCCGACAGCAGAATACAGGGCATCATGAACAGAAAAACGCCTATAAAGGCTTGCTGCTGAGTTGAGCATACGGCGGAGATAAGCAGGCCGAAGCCGATCAGAGAACAGCCGTAAATGAGCATTGTGGCGTAGAAAAGCGGCAGGGAACCGGAAAAGGGAATGCGATACACTAAAATTCCAGCCAACAGAATGATTGTGCCCTGAAAGCAGGCCACAATCATGGCCGGAACGGCCTTGCCGGCGAAAATCTGCCAAGTGCTCAGGGGAGACACCAGCAATTGCTCCAGTGTTCCCTGCTCGCGTACTCGGGCCACGGAAAGGGCGGTTACTATCAGCACGCTGATGGTGGTTATCAGTGCTATGAGTGAAGGCACCACAAACCATTTATAATCCAGATTGGGGTTGTACCAGTTGCGGAATTCGATCCCTCCGTCCACGGCGGTTTTCTCGAAATTGCTTTTTAACAGTTCATTCTGATAATCTTCCAGAATGCTGCGGATGTAGTTCATGGCGATTTGTCCGCCGTTGGAACGTCTACCGTCGAGTATAAACTGAATTTGCGCCGGTTCACCGGCTGCGATATTGCGGGAAAATTCCGCCGGAAAACGGGCCAGCAGCAAAATTTGCTGATTGTCCACAGCGTTGTGCGCATCCTGATCGTTGTGAAGCAGCAGCACCTTGGAAAAACTTTTAGCTCTGGCCAGGCGCTGGGTAATTTCCACGGAATGAGGGCCGCTGTCTTCGCTGAATACACCTATGCTGGCATTGGTGATTTCAAGGGTGGCGGCAAAAGGAAAGACCGCCACCTGCATCAGCACCGGCATAATGATGATCATGCGCGACTGTTTGTCGCGCAGCAACATGAGCAACTCTTTTACAATAAGGGTTGCCAGTCGCCCCAGTTCAACTTTTCCGGCCATTCGCGTTCCGCCACACTTAAGTAGAGAATATTAAATAGTAATCTGTCATATTTATATGAAGAAACCGTCGCTGCCATTAGATCAGTCCAACCGCAACTTTGTTTTCACTGCCGTAAGCCCCAGAAGAAGAACAGCCATGCCCAACAGGAAAAGCGCGTTTATCGCTAAAATAAGCGGCACGTTCCCGGCCAGGAAAAGGGTTTGCATGGTACTCACATAGTATTTGGCCGGGACAATATAGGTCACGGCCCGTACCACAGCAGGCATGCTGTCTATTTCAAAAACAAAGCCCGAAAGCATTATGGCCGGAAGAAAAGCGGCATTGAGGGCAATCTGGGCCGCGTTAAATTGGTTGCGGGTGAGAGTGGAAATCAGCATCCCCATGCCCAGGGTGCAGGCCAGAAACAGAGAGCTTATGCCCAGCAACAGCAAATAAGAACCGCGAAACGGAACGCCAAAAATAAGTACGCTGACGAACATGCATACCCCAAGAGCCAACATTCCCAGAGCAAAGTAGGGGATGAATTTGGACAAAAGCAGTTCGGCCCTGGTTATGCCGGCGGCCAGCAGGGCCTCCATGGTGCCGCGCTCCCACTCGCGGGCGATTACCAGCGAAGTCAAAATTGCTCCAATCACCGTAATAATTATGGTTATGGCCCCCGGCACGATGAAATTGCGGCTCACCGCGTCCTGATTGAACCAAAAACGCGCCTGAACGTCGAAAAGGGCGGGCGGAGCGCTTACCCCCATATCCTGATTACGGTTTTGCCGCCATATTTCCCACACCCCGCTCACGTAGGCATGGGCGAAGTTGGCCGTGTTCGGCTCGCTGCCGTCGGTTATAGCTTGTATTGCGGGCGCGCCTTCGTTCAGGCGGCGCGAAAAATCAACGGGAATAATCACGATGGCCCGCAGTTTTCCGGCCTGCATCAACCGGGTCATCTCCTGCCTGTTGTCGCCCACGCGTGCTTCGATGTAAGTGGAAGCTCTAAAGCAGTCGGCCAGGCGGCGGGCTTCGGGGCTTTGATCTTCAAGCACAACGCCTACGCGCAGGGCTCCGGAGTCGAAATTGATTCCATAGCCGAAAATTACCAGTAGCACTATGGGAATGACAAAGGAAATCAGAATACTGCTGGGGTCGCGCATAATCTGAAAGGCTTCTTTGCGGCAAAGGGCTGCCAGCCGTGCTTTGAAAACGGAATTATTCGACATTATTTTGATCATACATGTTGATGAGGTGAATAAAAGCGTCTTCCATATTGGGATCGGGGTGTTCGGATGTAGCCGCTCCGGCCTTTAGATCGTCGGGCGAGCCCGAGGCGATCAGCCTTCCGTGATAAACCAGCCCGATGCGGTCGCAATATTCGGCTTCGTCCATAAAGTGGGTGGTGACCATTACGGTAACCCCTTTTTCCACCATGCTGTTGATATGCAGCCAAAACTCCCGTCTGGTGAGCGGGTCCACTCCCGAGGTGGGTTCGTCCAGAAAAAGTATGTCTGGACGGTGCATCAGCGCGCAGGCCAGGGCCAGACGCTGTTTGAAGCCTAGGGGCAGGGCGTCCGCCGCCTGGTTAAGAATGGGAGAAAAATTGAAGGTGTCGATCATCTCGCCTACCCGCTGTTTTTGCTCACGCCCGCCAAGTCCGTAGACCCCGGAGAAAAACATCAGGTTTTGTTCTACGGTCAACCCGCCGTAAAGGGAAAATTTTTGGGCCATATAGCCTATTTTTTGGCGCACCTGGCCGGGATGACGCTCGAGATCGAGGCCGAAAACCAGGGCTTGCCCGGAACTTGGCTTCAAAAGTCCGCACATCATTCTGAAAGTGGTGGACTTGCCCGCGCCGTTGGGGCCGAGCAAACCGAAAATTTCACCCTGGCGCACATCGAAATTGACCTGATCCGTGGCGGCGAATGCGCCGAATTTCTTGGTAAGATTAACCGCTTCAATCACCGGCGCGTCCTCGCTTATGGCTCGTTCTTCCATAATGTCGGCCAGTACCGAGGCATGGTTGGGGCCGCCGCCGAGAAGGTCGATAAATGCGTCTTCAAAGCGCGGTTCAACCGGCATAAAGGCGGGAGTGGAGGGTAATTTTTTGGCCGCATCCTCCGCTTTTGCCCCTTCATGCATGATAAGGCGTACCGCCGTGCCCTGTATGGTGGCATCGCTGACCTCGGGCAGAAGCAGTGCGGCCTGCTGCAATTTGCGCTTGCCCGAAGATTTGGGGCTGAGCAGCCAGCTTCTCCCGGCCATATGTCCGGTTAGCTTGCCGGGGGGGCCGCAATAAAGCATTTTGCCCTGGTTCAGCAAAATGACCTCGCGGCATTGTTCGGCCTCGTCAAGATAGGAGGTGCTCCAGAGAATCAGCATGCCTTCGTCGGCCAGTTCATGCACCATGGCCCACAGTTCGCGGCGCGAAATGGGGTCAACGCCCACGCCAGGCTCGTCCAGCAATAAAATTTTGGGCCGCCCCAGCAGGGTGCAGGCCAGCCCGAGCTTTTGTTTCATGCCGCCGGAAAGCCGCCCGGCCAGACGAGCGGTGAAAGGGGCCAGACCGGTAAAGCGCAGTAAACGCTCGAAGGATTCTTCACGTTGCTCACCTTCCACTCCGCGCAACGTGGCGTAAAGGCGCATATTTTCGATTACCGGCAAATCTTCGTACAGTCCGAAGCGCTGAGGCATGTAGCCGAGAATGGAACGCAGTTCAGTGCCTTGAGCGGCCGGGTCAAAACCGGCTGCCGCAATGCTGCCTGAGGTCGGGCGCATCAGCCCGGCCAGAAGGCGCATCAGCGTGGTCTTTCCGGCTCCGTCTGGTCCCACCAGTCCGGTTACGGCTCCGCCCATAACAGTGATCGAAAGCGCGGAAAGAGCCTCTTCCTTCATGCCGGGGAAGGTTTTTCGCAGCTCGGTGGTTCGAATGGCGTTGTATATGTTTTCCATTATGGGAATTTTACTGTTACCGGCATCCCCTGCCGCAATCCGTCATCGGGATTATCCACAATAATGCGCAGACGATATACCAGATCCGTGCGCAGTTCCGGGGTTTGCACGGTTTTGGGCGTAAATTCGGCTGTGGGCGATACAAAACCGACTGTGCCTTCATAGGGCTTGTTCGGGCGGCCGTCCACAAATAATTCAACCTTGGTTCCCGGCGTGGAATGGTAAAGATTTGCTTCGTCCACATAGGCCCGTACCCACACCGGGCGGGTGAGGGAAACGGTTAAGACTGAGGCCCCGGCGGCCAGCATTGTGCCAGGTTCCACGGCGCGGGTAAGCACGGTTCCGGCCGATGGCGCGGTGAGAATAGTATCGGCCAGATCCAGCTCGGACTGGGCTTGCGACGCTTCGGACTGGCGCAGGTTGGCGCGGGCGTTTTCAATTTCCTGCGCCCTGTAGCCGCTTTCATATTGCTTAAGTTTGTCGCGGGAGGCTTGCAGGGCGGCCCTGGCCTGATCGCGGGACTTGCGGGCGTCTTCAAGATCATTGGTGGAAACGGCCCGGCTGGACCACAAATTGAGCCTGCGTTGATAAAGTTTTTCTGAATAGTCGTAAGCCGCCTGGCGTTCTTTTACTTCGGATCGCACTTGAGCGGTTTCTTCTTCGCGATATCCTGTTTCAAGCAGAGAAAGGTTGGCTCCGCGCGCCATAACTGTGGCCGTGGCCTGGCGCAGAGAGTTGATGTAAGGTTGGCTGTCGATTTCGCCCAATTTTTGTCCGGGGGTTACGGTATCGCCCTCGTCCACATAAAGGGAAGCCAGCCTGCCGCTTACGCGAAAACTCAGGTTGACGGTGCGTATGTCAACATTACCATATATGGTAAGCGCGCCGGATGTGTTGTTGCGGTAAAAATAATAACCGGCGGCCAATGCGCCAAGCAGAGCCAAAACAAGAACGACAACCCTGATCTTCTTTGTGCCCATAGATACCGCCCTCTCATTTTACTCACTGCGTTTGCAAAAAGCTTTGGACAGTGTCTAGTGCGCTTCTTCCCAGTTCTCGCCCGTGCCCCAGTCAACCAGCAGGGGAACGGACATGGACATTCCGCCTGGGGCTATATCGGCCATTAGTTCGGCCACCCTGATTCCGGCGTCCTCGGCGTTTTCGGCCGGGGTTTCCAACAGCAGCTCATCGTGGATTTGCAGCAGCAGACGGGCGTTCAGCCCGGCCAGGTCCGGGTCGCTGTCTACCGCCAGCATGGCCAACTTGATGATGTCGGCAGCCGAGCCTTGTATGACCGTGTTGATGGCCTGCCTTCTGGCCAGAGCTTTAGCCTGCTGGTTTTTCGAGTGAATGTCTGGAAGAAAGCGTTTGCGCCCGGCCAGGGTGGTCACAAAGCCGTCGGACAGGGCCGCTTCTTCCACTTCGTCATAAAATTCCCGCAATCTGGACAGTTGTCGGAAGTATTCAGCGATAAAGTCTTTAGCTTCATTGGTTGTTATGGAAAGTTCTCTGGCCAGTTTCTGCGGCCCCATTCCGTAAATCAAGCCGAAGTTGATGGTTTTGGCCATGCGTCGCTGGTCCTGTGTCACCTCCGCCAAATCACAATGGAAAAGCAGTCCGGCGGTGCGGGCGTGTATATCGGCCCCTTCCCTGAAAGCTTCAAGCAGCGCCGGCTCTTTTGAAATATGGGCCAAAACCCTGAGTTCCACCTGTGAATAGTCGGCGGATACCAGCAGATGATCCGGGGCCGCCACAAAGCATGCGCGCATGCGCTTGCCGAACTCTCCGCGCACCGGTATATTTTGTAAGTTCGGATTACTTGATGAAAGCCGTCCGGTAGCCGTGGCCGCCTGATTGAAGGTTGTGTGTATTCTGCCGTTCTGATCCGCCAGTTTGGGCAGCGGCTCCAGATAAGTGGAACGCAACTTTTCGAGTTTGCGGTATTCCAACATCAAATCGACTACAACATGTTTTCCGGCCAGCTTTTCCAGAACATCGTGGCTGGTGGAAAGCTGACCGCCCCTGGTTTTACCAGCTGGAGAAAGTTGCAGGGTGTCGAAAAGAATTTCGCCAAGCTGACGGGCCGAGCGCATGTTGAATTCGCGGCCAACCAGTTTGAAAACTTCGGTGGTCAGCCGGTCGATCTCTTTTTGCACCTCATCCAGGAAGGAGGCGAAAGCCCGTAAATCCACGCGCATGCCAATTTTTTCCATTTTGCGCAGCACGTTTATCAATGGAATTTCCATTTTGGCATAAAGCTTGTCCAATTTGGCATTGTCAAGCCTTTTTTCCAATATTTCCGCAGCTTTTAAAGCAAGCAGCGCGGGACCGTCCGTGTCTTCCGAATCTGTAAGCCCGGCTCGCGGCGCGAGTCTGGCAAGCGAGTGATCGTATTCCTCGGGGTTCAGCAGATAATCGGCCAAACCCAAATCAAACCAGACAGCAATATTTTGCCAGCAGTCATTATCTTCCAACAGTGATTTCACGTCAGGGGTCACAACCCTGGAGGCTCCTCGCAGAAACTCCGCCACGTCCTCGGCCGCATCTGTGCAGAGGTATTCAGCATTGCCCACAGCCACAAGAAAGCCGTCGTCTTGCTTTACTACGGCGGCCGATTGCCCGGAACATGGCGGCAGGTCGGCCACGGGAACCGGCTTGGTCTCGCGCGCGGCTTCAGAGCCTGATGCTGCCGCTTCCCCGGGATTTTCCATTGCCGCGTCCGTAGAAAATTTTCGCCCCGGATCTTCCGTGGTTCGATGCGCGGGTTTGGCCAGGTTGAAAAGGGAAAGCTGGCGCGAGTCACCCGCGCTTGCATTCGCGGCGCTTCCTCCTGATTTCGCTTCCGCCTTACCCTCCGTTCTCCCGGAAGTCTGTAAAATTCCCGATCTGACCATGGATTCTATTTCGCGCACCAGACTGTTCAACTCGAACTCGCGGAAGAAGGAGGTTATGGATTCAAGGTCCACAGCTGTTGTGGCAATGGAATTAAGGTCGAGTCCGGGGCAGCAATCGGTGGAGAGGGTGGTAAGCTTACGATAAATAAAAATATTTTCCAGGTGTGGTTCCATTTTTTTACGCACTGAGGGGGCCAGTTCTTCCACATGGGCCACAATTTCTTCAAGATTCGGATATTGCAGAAATATTTTCTCGGCGGTTTTTATGCCTATGCCTGGCACGCCCGGAATGTTGTCACTGGTGTCGCCCACAATGGCCTGCACGTCAGGCCATTGCTCCGGGCTGAGCCCGGTTTCGCTCTTGAAACTTTCGGCATCCAGAAGTTTTTCGTCTTTCAGGGCCGGATCCCACATGAACACGCCTGGGCGCAGGCATTGGCGCAGATCCTTGTCACCGCTGACAATAACCACAGGCATGTGTTCACGCAGGCGCGCGGCCATGGAGGCGATGCAATCGTCGGCCTCGCAGCCTTCGGAAACTTCAAGGCGCAATCCCAGCCCCTTGACCATGCGTTTTACCGGATCGAGCTGGCGGATCAGGTTTTCCGGCGTGGCGTCGCGGTTGGCCTTGTAGGCCGGGAACAGCTCGTGGCGGAAATTGGGGCCGCGCCCATCCATAAAAAATATAAAATGGCTTGGCCGTTCCTCACGCATGAGACGCAGCAGCAGGCGGGCCAACATGAAGATTGCGTTGGTGGGAAAGCCGTCGGCCCGGCTCATGGTCTGATTTGTATAAAACCCCCGGTAAATAAAGGCGGTGCCGTCCATGAGATATACCGGGGAGGCGTCAAGGTTCAGCTTTTGTTGCAGAGACATGTCGGGTGGTGCTCCCTGTGATGGTTCCTTTAAAGGCTTTATTCTCCCCAATGTATATCAAGCCGGGGCGAAGCGCACAATGTTTAAGTGAAGAATTTACCCATTACATTATTTTCATTAAGATTGTTTTTGCCGCGTCGGCTCGCGCGCGTGAGAGCCGTAAAGGCAGTTCAAGGTAATCTCTCGCCATCCATATAGAAAATATGTAGTTCTAATTCTTGCCACAAGCAGGGTTATTTGATATCGAAACATATGTTAAATTTTACTGAAATCCCGATAGCAAATATTGCGGCGTTCACCATCGCGAGCCGCGCGCACGATTTGACCGGCGATTCGCGGCCGACCGGCGGCCGGCCATGAGCGAACTTCCGGAGATTAAAACCTCGGTTTCCGGGGAGGTATGCACCATCACCGTGAGCGGGGTATGGCTCATGGGCGGACCGGCTCCGGTTACGGATGAAGCGCTGACGGGCATAGGCTATGATTCGAATAAGCTTCTGCGCCTGCGGGCGGAGCAGCTGAGCTCATGGGATACCAGCCTGCTGGCTTTTCTGGTGCGTGCCGTCAAGCTGGCCAGGGAAAAATCCATTTCCGTAAACAGCGATGATTTGCCCGAGGGTCTACGGGGGCTTCTGGATCTTGCTTTTGCCGTGCCGCCCAAGGCCGGATCGGAACGCAGCTCGAAAAAAAGCAATTTTTTTGCCGGAATAGGCGAAGTAGCCTTGAAAATTCCGGAGACAGCCAGGAATTTTTTTGAGTTTCTCGGTGATGTGGTTATTTCCGTCGGGCGACTTTTTAGCGGCAGGGCCGATATACGTCTCAAAGACGTGCTGGACGCCATGTATGAAAGCGGCGCCCAGGCTCTGCCGATAATTTCACTGGTAAGCGTTCTGTTCGGCCTTATTCTGGCTTTTGTGGGCGCTGTGCAGCTCACCCAGTTTGGCGCGCAGATTTACGTGGCCGGGTTGGTGGGCATAGGCATGTTCCGGGTTATGGGCGCGATAATGGTTGGTGTGGTAATGTCCGGACGTACCGGAGCGGCCTATGCGGCCGTGATTGGGGCCATGCAGGTAAACGAGGAAGTGGACGCCTTGTCTACCTTTGGCCTTTCGCCCATGGATTTTCTGGTTTTGCCGCGAATAATCGCGCTTACAATAATGATTCCGCTGCTTACCGTTTATGCCGACCTCATGGGTATGATCGGGGGCTTTATTGTAGCGGTAAGCATGCTTGGGCTTTCTCCAGCGGAATTTTTCAGCGCCATGGAACGCATGGTGCCTTATAAGCATATTTTCATAGGCCTGACCCACAGCTTTATTTTTGGCATTATTATTGCTATTTCCGGCTGCTACCAGGGTATTCGCTGCGGGCGCAGCGCTGCGGCCGTGGGCTTGGCCACCACGGCGGCGGTGGTAAATTCCATTGTTGGAATAATTGTGGCTACGGCTATTATAACCGTTATCTGCAACACCATTGGCATATGATTATTTTACAAACGCAGTGAGTAAAATACTCTGGCGGCCCGTGTGTTGTCAGGACCGTACGGACACGACGTGTCCATAGCGTAATTTTAATTTAATTTAGAAAAGAGCTTATGAGCAACAAATCCGCATCCGCCATAATCAAGGTGGATCAACTTACTGTAAGCTATGGCAGTTTTGTGCTCATGCACGACGTTGACTTTGCCGTGCGCAAGGGCGACGTGTTCATTGTCATGGGCGGCAGCGGATGCGGCAAAAGCACTCTTTTGCGGGTTCTTATGGGGCTTAAAGAGCCCTCGGCCGGGGTTATACGTTATTGGGGCGAAGATTTCTGGGGGGGAAGCCCGCAGTCCAGGCAAAAGGCTCTGCATCGCACCGGAGTGCTGTTTCAGAGCGGGGCCTTGTGGAGTTCCATGACCCTGGCGGAAAACGTGGCTTTACCTCTACAGCATTTTACGAAGCTTTCCGCGGCGGACATCCGCGAGCAGGCTTCGCTGAAACTGGCTTTGGCAGGTCTGGCCGGTTTTGAGGATTATTATCCTTCGGAAATAAGCGGCGGCATGCGCAAAAGAGCCGGTCTGGCCCGTTCTTTAGCTCTGGACCCGGAAATTCTCTTTTTGGATGAGCCTTCGGCCGGTCTGGACCCTCTGAGCGCCAGACTTCTTGACGATTTGATTCTGGAACTGCGCCATACTCTGAATATGACTTTTGTGGTGGTGACCCATGAATTGGCCAGTATTTTCGCGATTGGCAACAATTCCATATTCTTGGATGCCGACACGCGCACCATGGCCGCTTCGGGCAATCCCACGGATTTGCTTAACAGTCCCAATACCAACCCCAAGGTGGCCAGTTTTCTTCGCCGTGGGGAATAGTACCTTAAATTCGAACTAAGTTTTTTGGTTCATCAAATCTCGCAAGAGATATTATATTTGTGTGACCGATCTTAATCCCCTGCATTTGGCCTGTGAAAAATTTTATGGCAGGGTTTGTAAATAAAATATGACCAAGCGGGTAAAATAAAGTGAGTCAGGAAGCTAACAAGACCTGGATAGGCATTTTCGTTGTGGCGGCGTTGGCTCTGCTCGTATTCGGTGTGCTGATTCTGGGCGGTAAGTCCATTTTCAATCAAAGGACCGAATATGTAATGTATTTTGATGAGTCGGTCAGCGGACTTTCCGTTGGCGCGCCGGTGCTTTTTCGCGGCGTGCAACTGGGGCAGGTGACCAAGATCAATTTTATAGCCAATTCACGCACAGAGTCTGTGACCATACCCGTGCACGTGGCCATAGACGACTCCAGCCTCATTGGCTCCGGCGTGGGGCGCCCCGGGCGTACGGTAACCACCGCAACCATGATCAAGCATATGATCCAGCGCGGAATGCGGGCCCAACTGGGAATGCAGAGCTTTATCACCGGGCAGTACCGCATTGAACTTGATTTTTACCCTGAATCTCCGGCCCGCTACATGTCGGGCAACCGTGAGCGCGAAATTCCCACCAGGGCCTCGCCATTGGGGGAAATAAGAAAAAGGCTCTCCAATCTTCCGCTTGATGAAATTACCGCGGCGGTTCAGGATGCGCTGCATGGCATTGTGCGTCTGACCAACAACGAGGATATTCCGTTGGCTTTGGCGGCCATAAAGGATTCGTTCCAGAATCTTTCGCACTTTATTGCCAGTTCTGAAGACTTGCGCCGCGACGCGGGTAGTACGCTTAAAGGCCTGAGCAGGCTTTCCGTGACTCTTGACCGCGAGCTGCCGGAGGCCGTACGGGCTTTTTCCGAAGCGGCGGCCAATGTGAGCACTGCGGCCGCGCAACTGCGCAAAACCATGGGCACTGCGGAAGGGGTTGTATCCAAAGACTCGCGCACGGTCAGAGACCTTAACAACGCCCTGGAAGAGCTGGTGATCACTGCCAGGGCCATACGTAATCTTGCCAACATGTTGGAGCGCAATCCCGAAGCTCTGCTGCGCGGCAAGGCCGGGGGCAGATAATGAAAATAAGAAACGCCGGAATTATGCTGTTTTTTGCTGTATTCTGTCTTTCGTTTGCAGGCTGCGGCGGGCGCAGCCCGGCCACCATGTATTATGCGATGCAGAGTGACATTTCCGCTCCTGGAACATCAAATTTGTCGGGAAACAAAGAAGTTGCCCTGTACAAAGTGGATATTCCGGCTTATCTTGACCGCAACAGCATCGTGAGCCGCGATCCGGACGGGGTGAGGCTTTCGATTGCGGAATACCATCAATGGGCCGAGCCTGTAGATCGTGGCGTGCGGCGCGTTTTGAGCGAAACTCTTGCACCGGTTGTGCTTGGAAATGGCGGAGTGTTGTTGGCTTCCAATGACAGCACGAGTTCGGCCTCTATACGAGTTTATGTTGACATTCAGCGCCTTGACGGGACCTTGAATGGCGATGCCGTTCTTTCGGCCAGTTTTACCGTGCGCGACAGGGACGAAAAAGTTTTATCCAGAGGGCTTTTCTCCGAAAGTGAAGCAGCCGGACAAACTTATGACAGTATGGTGGCGGCCGAAAGCCGCCTGCTGGTCAAATTTGGTAAGTCTATGGCCCCGCGTATATTGTCTGCCATGGGCGTAAAGTCGGCCAAAAGATAGATGGCGTTTTGATTTGCCGCGTACTGCCGGCGATGGATTTTTTTTGACATATTGAATCATCTCTTTCAATTTCTGAGGTGGAGTTTGGGAGTTATATGAACGGTACGCACAGAAGCCGGGTTCTGGTTGTCGACGACGCCCCGGAAAATATACGTATTCTTGTTGAATTGCTCAAAAGCGAATACGCCATCATGTTTGCTCGAGACGGCGAATCAGCTTTGCGCCTGGCTGAAAAGGATCCTCAGCCGGACATAATACTGCTGGACGTGATTATGCCCGGACTTGACGGCTATGAAGTTTGCCAGCGCCTGAAGGGCAATCCATCCACCCATGACATCCCCATTTTGTTTGTGACCTCGCAGAGCGAGGAAATTGACGAAGCCAGGGGGCTGGCTCTTGGCGCGGTGGACTATATAAGCAAGCCTTTCAGTTCTTCCGTGGTTATGACCCGTATAGCCAACCAGCTTGAACTGAAAAGGCACCGCGATCGCCTGGATGTTCTGGTGCGGGAGCGCACCAGGGAGCTGGCCCTGACTCAGGAAGTGACCATTGAGGCTCTGGCGGCCCTGGCGGAATGGCGTGACCCGGAAACCGGCGGGCACATCAAACGCACCCAGAACTATGTGCGCACTCTGGCCACGCGTCTCAGCCAGAAAGGTTCTTATTCCGACATACTCACTCCGCAATATATTGAGCACCTGTATCTTTCCGCCCCATTGCACGACGTGGGCAAGGTGAGCATTGCCGACTCTATTTTGCTGAAACCGGGCAGGCTTACAACGGAAGAATTTGAGGAAATGAAAACACACTCCACCAAAGGCGGCGATGCTCTGGCAGCAGCCGAACTCAAGCTGGGAGGCAGCTCCTTTCTCGCCATGGCCAGAGAAATTGCCTATGGCCATCATGAAAGATGGGACGGCAAGGGTTACCCCAAGGGGGTGAGCGGCGCGGACATTCCATTGCCCGCCAGAATAATGAGCGTTGCCGACGTTTACGACGCCCTGTCCAGTAAAAGAGTGTATAAACCCGCTCTTTCTCATGAAGATGTGGTGAAAATAATGATTGAAGGTCGTGGCACTCAATTCGACCCGGACGTGATCGACGCTTTTATTGACGAGCAGGAAAACTTCCGCCGCATTGCCATGACTTATGCCGACAGCGATTATCATTTGTTGCAAAAAGCCGCCAGGCAATAGTTTGGGCATATGGGCGCGGTGGAGCTGGCGCGCTTTTTTGAAATTTTCAGATAGTGGGTCAGTTTGACTTCGTGTACTGACAGAGCAGTTCGTACCGGTTCCGTAAAGGTTTCCGATGATGAAGCCGGGCAGAAGCTGCTGCGCTTTCTTGCGCGCCGTCTGGATTTGCCCGATACTATGTTGCATCGCTGGATAAGGCAGGGGCAGGTGCGCCTTAACGGGCACAGGACAAAGCCGTTTATCGCCGTGCAAACCGGGGATGAGGTGAGGCTGCCTCCTTTTGCTTTTAAAGAAGCCGAACGTACTGTTATCTCGGCTTTGCCGCCTCTTCCTCCACTTGCCGCTTCTTTTCCTGATTTTCTTGTTTTCAACAAGCCGGCCGGGTTGCCGGTTCACGGTGGAACCGGGCACCAGCACAGCTTGGCTGCCACGCTTGAGGCTCATTTTGCCGCCAACGCCTTCACGCCCACCCTGGCGCATCGTCTGGACAGAGACACTTCGGGGCTGATCATCGCGGCCCTGTCTTATACTGCCTTGCGGCGGCTGCACGAAACTTTGGCTTCGCGTTCCCTGGTAAAGGAATATCTGGCCTGGTCGCAAGGTAACTGGCCCGAAAGCGGTGTTGCCGTACTGCGGCATCGGCTTGAAAAAAAAATGGTGAACGGCCGGGAGCTTGTGTGCGTGGCGAAGGATGGCAAAGAGGCCGTAACTCTGGTATCGCTTTTGCGTAAAGAGGCCGGGGCCAGCCTTTTGCACATAAAGATTCTGACCGGGCGAACACATCAGATACGCGCTCAACTGGCTGCTCGCGGGTACCCTGTCCTTGGTGACCTCAAATACGGGGCCAGACCTCCTGGTGGCTTGTTTTTACATGCTGCCAGAATTATCATGCCGGACGGAACTATTCTTGAGTGCCTTCCTCCGTGGGAGGGAGCGCGCGCGGTAAAGGATTTGCCTCCATTTGCTCTGGACAAGGTATAAAGAAATCTCATCGAAATTTCCTTATATGGAGTCAGTTGGCGGATGGAGCTGACTGCGGATTGAAATGTAATATTAAAAGTTTTGGGTACAGGAGTCTGGGGGTATGGGGGACGGGGGAAACCCCTTTTTGTAAAAAGGGGTTTCCCCCTTCCCCCATTCAACCCCATGCGCAGCATGCATAAAATCGCTTTGATCGGCCGCCCCAATGTGGGCAAATCGACCCTTTTCAACCGCCTGATTCATAGTAACCGGGCCATCACTCATGACCGCCCGGGCATTACCAGGGACAGAATTGAGGGGGTGGTGAAGCGCAGAGAAAGGCCCGCGTTCACCATTATAGACACCGGCGGCCTCAGCCTTACGGCCGAGGCGGAAATGACGCAAGGGCCGGAAGGTTTGCGCGGCTTTGAGGAAGATATTCTCAAACAGGCCGAGATTGCTCTTAAGGAATCGGCGGCCTTGGTGCTGGTGGTGGACGGCCGCCAGGGGCTTTTGCCACTGGATGAGTACCTGGCCAAATTTCTGCGCCAAACCGGAAAACCGGTGCTCATGGCCGTGAACAAAATAGACGGCATGGAAAAAGAAGACGAGCGCCTGGCCGATTTTTACGCCCCCGGCTTGCCCCTAATTGCCGTGTCGGCGGAGCACGGGCATAATTTGCGCGCTTTTGAAGATTGCCTTTTCGACCTGCTGCCTCCCGAAGCCGAGGAAAAGGCGGAAGGCGCGGAAAATTCCGAAGAAGAGGAAAAATCTTTGCGCCTGGCGGTGATCGGCCGCCCCAATACCGGAAAATCGTCACTGGTTAACGCTCTGGCCGGGGAAGAACGCATGATTGTTTCGCCCATAGCCGGGGCAACCCGCGACAGCGTGGATGTGACCGTGCGCCGGGGCAGATCGTCTTTTGTGTTCATAGATACAGCCGGGATACGCCGCAAAGCCAAAGTTACCGACACGGTGGAAAAGTTTTCAGTCAATTCCTCGATCAAATCATCCACCAAGGCCGACGTCACCTTGCTTGTATTCGACGCATCCGAAGGGATCAGCGTGCAGGACAAGAAGCTCATGGATCTTTTGCATGAGCACAAGACTCCGTTCATGGTGCTGGTGAACAAGGTCGATCTTGTGCCCGCAGCCAAGCTGAAGGCGCTGAAGGCTGATTTTGCGGACATACTAAAATTTTGCTCTCATATTCCCATCATTTATATTTCGGCGCTCAAGGCCATGGGATTGAACAAAATTTTGCCCATGGCCGGACAGATACATGCCGAATGCATGAAACGCGTTCCAACATCACAGCTCAACCGGGCCATGGACGAAGTGTTGGCCCGTCATCAGCCGCCCATAGTCAAGCGGTCCAGAGCTAAGTTCTACTATCTCACCCAGGCGGAGGCTAACCCGCCCACCTTTGTCTTTTTCGTCAATGACGCGGAAAAGGTTTTGGAAAGTTATCAGCGCTATCTGGAAAAATCTTTGCGCCAGATTTTTTCCATTGTCCATGCCCCGATGCGCCTCAAACTGCGTTCTTCGCACAAATCCGCTTCCGAGAGGAGGCAAAGTAAAAATTGAGCATTCGTAATAACATGATAGAGAAAAAAGTGCTCAAAATATTTTCCGTCAGCCTGGGCTGCCCCAAAAACAGGGTGGATACCGAAAGGGTTCTTGGCGCACTGGGGCTTGATGTACGTTTTGTGGAACATCTGGGCCGAGCCGACCTTGTTTTTATCAATACTTGCGGCTTTATTCAACCGGCGGTGGAAGAATCGGTCAGTGTGGTTGTTGATGCGGTCAAGCGCATTGCGTCTTTTCGCAAAAAGCCCTTTCTGGTTGTGGCAGGTTGCCTTGTTGGCCGTTATGGACAAGAGGAACTGGCCAAGGAGCTGCCCGAGGTGGATTTATGGTTGAACAGCCGTGAAACCGAAGTTTGGGCCGCCATACTCACTTCGGCCCTTGGGCTTAAGCAGGCTGCTGAGCACCGTGCCGTTTCCACCCCCCCGGGATATGCCTGGCTGAAAATAAGCGAAGGCTGCGGCCACGGCTGCACCTTCTGCACCATTCCGGCCATACGCGGCCCGCACCGTTCCACCCCTGTGGAGGCTCTTGCGCGTGAGGCCGAAAGTCTGCTGGCCGGAGGAGCAAAGGAAATAATTCTTGTGGGGCAGGATATTACCGCCTATGGCGCGGATATAGGCCTGAAACGCGGGCTTGTGCCTCTGCTTGAGCGTTTGTCCGCCTTGCCCGGCATTACCTGGCTAAGACTTTTGTATATGTATCCGGCCGGAATAAGCAAAGATTTGCTTGATTTTATGCACGAGGCCCAAAATGTGGTTCTGCCTTATTTTGATGTGCCCGCGCAACACGCCCACAGCGCAATCCTGGGAAAAATGGGTCGCCCGTTTGCCCGCGACCCGCGTGCGGCAATTGATCGCATCCGCGATGTTTTTCCCGAAGCGGCCCTGCGCACCAGCCTGATAGTGGGCTTTCCCGGTGAAACCGAAGAGCATTTTAAGGAGCTTTGCGCTTTTGTGAGCCAGACGCGCTTTACCAACCTGGGCGTTTTCGCGTACAAGCGCGAAGAAGGCTCGGCAGCGGCCGAGATGCCGGATCAGGTCGCGGAGGACTTGAAGGAAGAGCGTCACGCGATCATTATGGAAATGCAGGCTGAAATCAGCGAGGAGAATATGGCTTCATTTGTGGGGCAACGCCTGGCTGTGCTGGTGGACGAAGCAAGCCCCGAATGGCCGGGCCTGCATGTGGGCCGGGTGTGGTTTCAGGCCCCGGAAATAGACGGCGTAACCTATGTGAGTGGTCCGGGAGTGACCCCCGGCGCGATGGTGGAAGCCGATATTGACGATTCTAAAGTGTATGATCTTGTAGCGTTAGCATGACGGTGGAAGGGAGAGGCCCCTTTTAAAAAAGATGCCTCTCCCTTCCACCGAACCCCCAGCCCTCACCCCTAAAATTTTTAGAGCAGTTTGCGAATAAGATGAGCGAAATGTTTTGTTCAAAAAACAGTTTGAGGCAATGGATAATTTCAAAAGCAAAATACTATAATTGATGTACCTTGCGCATGAATGAAATTTGAAGCTATAGGTGAATAACACGCAGGGTTTTGGAGTTCTGGATTATGGCCAATGACTTCTCCGCGCATCAGTGCGCGGAAATAGAGGCGGGCATCGCGGCCCGTTATGCCTCTTTCGCTTCCGGGGCCGAAGGGCTGTTTCGTTTTCCCACCGGCAAGGACGGGCTTACCGCGCTTAAGTATCCCGTTGGGGCGCTGGCTTCCGTTCCCGACGAAGTGGCGCGGCTGTTCTGCGGGGTGGGCAATCCCTTTTCCATTGCCCCGGTCATACCCGGAGACAAGGTGCTGGACATCGGCTGCGGGACTGGAGTGGATGTTTTTGTGGCAGCATTTTTTGCCGGTCCGGATGGCGCGTGCTGCGGCGTGGACGTTTCGTCGGACATGCTGAAAATAGCCGCGCGTCACGCCGGAGAACGAGCGCGTTTTTTTGAAGGGCGGGCGGACAATATTCCGCTGTGCGATGAGGAGTTCGACCTGGTTATATCCAACGGAGCATTCAACTTGGTCGTCGATAAAGATCTGGCCTGCCGCGAGGCTTGCCGGATGCTTAGAAGCGGCGGACGCCTGCAAATCGCGGATCAGGTGCTTACTGTGGCCGCCTCGCAGAACGAGGCCGCGCCCGACGCGGCCACCTGGGGCAGGTGACAGGGCGGTGCGATATCCGGAAAGGCTTTTCTGGACAAATTGACTGAAGCTGGTTTCAGACACGCGGAAATTGTTGCGGAAACCGGGCACAATAGCTCACCGTTGACGCGCGGAGTGTTGATTCGGGCTTGGAAATAATATCAATGCCCTTCGTGAAATGAAGTCTCCGCCAGGCCGCGTCGGCCGGGCTTCGCCCGCCGACATTTTATGCGGCGCTGTGCGGAGGATAAAAATGATTCAGCGCCTGGTCTTGGGCGCGCTTCGCAAACCTTCAAGTTCTTCTTTGCTCAGCGGGCGGCATTGCCCCGGCGGTAAATCTCCAAGATTCAAGGGACCGAAACCCATTCTGACCAGACGCAGAATGGTCAGATCCAAATCACGGCACATGCGCCTGATCTGACGATTGATGCCCTGGCTTAAAGTAAGGTTGAGCATTGTTCCCCGATTGTGCGGGGTGGCGCTTACCTCCACCGGAGCCAGGCGTTCGCCTTCACGCAGGGTCATGCCCCGGCGCATGATCTCAAGCAGGCTTTCATCGGGCTTTTCCCTCACCAGCACCAGATATTTCCTGGGGATGTGAAAGGCCGGATGCGTCAGCCTGTGAGCGAACGGCCCGTCGTCGGTAAGCAATAGAAGACCTTCGGAAAAATAGTCCAGGCGGCCTATGGTGAACAGTCTGGTCCGGTGCATTTCTTCTGGCAAAATGTCGAATACGGTTTTGCGCTCGTCCGGATCACTGGCCGTGCAGACCGTATGCACGGGCTTGTTGAGCATCAGGTAGTGCCGGGGACGGCTGTCCGGAGTTTTTATCTCCACTTTTTTGCCATCCACCGCAATGCTGTCGCGACCGGGGCATACCTTCTGCCCCGGTTCGCGCATAATCTTTCCATTCACGGCCACCCGTCCGGCGGCGACAAGTTCGTCGGCCTTGCGCCTGGAGCATATCCCGGCATCGGCCAGCGCCTTGTTTATTCTGATCAAATTATCATCCACGCTTGAGCAGCCCTTCCAGCATGGCAACGGCTTCATGCTGTAATTTGGCCAGATGTTCCGGCCCCTTAAAACTTTCCGTATAAACTTTGCAAATATTTTCCGTACCCGAGGGCCGCACGGCAAACCAGCCGTCGCGGCTCACAACTTTGACCCCGCCTATGGCCGCGCCATTGCCTGGGGCATGGGTAAGCACTGCGGTGATGGGCGAACCGGCCAACTCATGCATTCTTACGCTGGCTGGCGTGAGTGAAAGCAGAATTTTACGAGTGCGATCATCAGCCGGGGTGTCCAGGCGCTCATAAAGCGGACTGCCGAACTGATTGGCCAGGTCTTCATAAATTTCCGAAGGATTTTTGCCGTTTACCGCGGTTATTTCCGCCGCCAGCAAGCAGAGCAAAATGCCATCTTTATCCGTGCTCCAGGGGGTGCCGTCAAAGCGCAGGAAAGAAGCCCCGGCACTTTCTTCACAGCCAAAGCCGCAACTCTTGTCGTGCAGCAGAGGCACAAACCATTTGAAGCCCACCGGCACTTCCACAACCTTACGTTTGATGGCTTCAGCCACCCGATCGATCATGGAACTGGTGACCAGGGTTTTGCCTATGCCCGCGCTTTGCGGCCATTCCTTGCGGGTGCGGAAAAGATGCCAGGCGGCCACAGAAAGGAAGTGGTTGGGGTTCATCAGCCCTTTGGGGGTGACAATTCCGTGGCGGTCGGAGTCGGGGTCGCAGCCGCAAGCCAGATCAAAATCGTCCTTCATGTTCAGCAGCTTGGACATTACGTAGGGCGAGGAGCAGTCCATGCGTATTTTTCCGTCCTTGTCACAAGGCACAAAGCGGAAGGTGGGGTCATGCTCCTTGTTCACAACGGTGAGGTTGATCTTGTATTTTTCGGCTATGGGTTCCCAGAAGTCCAGGCTGGCCCCGCCAAGAGGATCAACGCCTATGCGCACGTTTGATGCGGCAATGGCCTTCATGTCGATTACATTGGCAAGATCGTCAACATAGGCGGAAATAAAATCATGCTCGGCAACAAGAACAGAACTTTGCGCCTGTTGCAGCGGGGTGATGTTTACGTCTTTGTTGTCTTGAGACAGAAGCTCATTGGCTCTGTTTTCTATTTCTTTGGTTATGGCGGTGTCGGCCGGTCCACCGTGAGGAGGATTGTATTTGAAACCGCCGTCGGCCGGGGGGTTATGCGAAGGAGTAATTACGATGCCGTCAGCCTGTTTTTGCGGATTATCGCGGTTCCAGCACAAAATGGCATGGGAAATGGCGGGGGTGGGGGTAAATTTTGTGCCCTTGGCCACATGCACGTTCACACCGTTGGCCACAAGCACTTCAAGGGCGGTGCGGTAAGCCGGCTCGGACAGAGCATGAGTGTCCATACCAAGAAAAAGCGGGCCGGTAATATTGTTTTTTTGGCGCAGCTCGCAAATGGCCTGGGTTACGGCGTAAATGTGATCTTCGTTGAAGGAGCTGTTGAGAGACGACCCTCTGTGCCCGGAAGTTCCAAAAGACACGCGCTGCGACTGCTCGGCCGGATCGGGATACAAGGTGTAGTAAGAAGAAATAAGTTCGGGGATGTCTTGCAGCGATTCGAATGGCGCAAGCTTGCCCGCGCCCGGATGGATGGACATGGCGGTCTCTCCTGTTGGTTATTAATGTGTGGCGCGAGCCTTCTCGACTTCGCCGTCTTGTCAATCAATTTTTCCCCCTGAAGGCAAATTGCAAATCCGGCCCGAAGATAGTACTTTTTCGGTACAGCCTCGGGCCGGATTTTGTAATTTAACGTGCCCAGGGGGCAAAAGCCGTCTTTTTATTTAGGAACGGTGACGGTACGGAAGAACAGATCTCCCCCACGGCTGACTTGCAGCATAACCGCGCCCCGGGATTTGCCTTCACTCATGATAATTTTTACCAGAGCGTCAACACTGCCCACTGGCTTGAGGTTGGCGGCCACAATAATGTCGCCTTCGCGCAAGTCGGTTTCACCGGCGGGTTTGTCCGGGTCCACCGAGGCCACATAAAGGCCCACGCCCTTTTCAAGCTTTAATCTCTTGGCTTCTTCAGCGGTTACCGGGCGCACGGAAAGGCCAATGCCGGTATCTTGTTGTTTTTTGAGGCCTTGTTTGCCGCCTCTTTCGCCGGAAGCGGAAAGTTGCTCAATATTGCGTTCGCCAAGGGCTATATTGAAGGTTTTGGAAGAGCCGTCACGCCACACTTGCACCGAGGCGGTAGCTCCGGGCTTTTTGCCGGCTATTTCGCGCAGCAACTCGGAAGAGTCGGCCACGTTCACGCCGTCCACACTGGTGATCACATCACCGGCTTTAATACCGGCTTGGTCAGCGGGCTGTCCGGGCATAACCGAGCCAACCAGCGCGCCCTTGGGAGCAGGCAGACCAAGGGCCTTGGCCGCATTGTCATCCACATCCTGAATGGTAACGCCGATCCAGCCGCGGCTAATCTTTTTGCCCGACCTGATCTGGTCAATAATTTTGGACACCATGTTGCTCGGAATAGCAAAGCCAATGCCCTGGCCGCTGGCAATAATAGCCGTGTTCACGCCTATTACTTCGCCGTCCATGTTGATGAGCGGCCCGCCGCTGTTGCCGGGGTTGATCGAAGCGTCGGTCTGCAAATAGTTGTCAAAGGGGCCGGAATGGATGTTGCGGCCTTTGGCCGACAAAATACCGGCGGTTACGGTGTGGTCAAGCCCGAAGGGGTTGCCGATGGCCAAAAGCAGGGAACCTACTTTGGCCTTGTCGGAATCGCCGAACTTGAGGTAGGGCAAAGGCTTTTTGACATCGATTTTCAGCAGGGCAAGGTCGGTTTCCTCGTCGGAGCCGATAACCTTGGCCGGGAACGAGGCATCTTTGCCGCTGGCGCCGTCAAGATTTACCCTGATCACGTCGGCGTCGGCCACCACGTGATAGTTGGTTACAATATAGCCGTCAGGCGAAATAATGAAGCCCGAACCGAGGGAACGCTGCTTCCTTTTCGGCTGACGGTTCTGGAATTTGTCAAATTGCTCAAAGAATTTTTCAAATCCTGGAGGGGCATTGCGGAACATGCCGCCAAAGAAATCCTCGGGTGAGGACCCTTTGGTAACGCGTTCGGTGCCTATGTTCACAACAGCGGGACCGGCTTTTTCAGCCAGCTCGGAAAAATCGAATCCTGGCAAAGCAGCATGAGCCACACCGGCGAGCAGCCAGAAAAAGATCAAAAATGAAGCTAAAATTGGTTTTTTATACATGACAATCACCCTGAAGCCGGGTAAGTTTTATTTATTCTTGTTCATGGCCTGGCGTAGAGCCTGGCCCAAGGTCGACAGCCCGGCGCTTTCGCTTTGCGGCGCGGACTTGGCGTGAGACTTCCACGAAGTATCATTTTTAACCGGAGTATCTTCCAGGGCCAGACTGATGCGCCGCGCTCCGGCGTCGGCCGACTGCACCACAACCTGGATTTTGTCTCCGGGGTTAAGTTTTTTGATAGCCGCCGCCTTGGAAGATGCGCTGATGACCGTTGCGGGCAACAGCCCGGTTACGCCCGGCAGCAAATTTACAAAGATTCCGTGCTGGGTGCGGCTTTCAATTGTTCCTTCAACTTCCGCCCCGGCGGTCAGACTGTCGAGCGCCCCGGCCCACGGGTCGGCGGAGGCGTCTTTCAGGCTTAGAGAGATGCGGTGTTTTTCCAAAGAAATATCTCGTATCCTCACCTGTACCGTCTCGCCCAGGCTTACCGCTTCCTCAGGTTTGTGAATGCGCTTGGTCCAGGACATTTCCGCCAGGGGCAATAGGCCGTCCACTCCCGGCACCAGTTCCACAAAAGCGCCAAAAGGGGCCAGACGCACAACTTTGCCCGGCACGGTCTGGTCCACTTTAAACGTGTTGGCCACAGTAACCCACGGGTCTTCAGAAGCTTGCTTGCGCGAAAGTGATATGCGCGGGCGTCCGTTGGAGTCGGTGGTAATGGAAAGGATTTTTGCTCTGATCACGTCTTCCGAAGACACGGCCTCTTCAGGTGTGGCCACGCGGTGCCAGGATAATTCAGAAATATGGATCATCCCCTCAACGCTGGGAGCCAGTTCCACAAAAGCTCCGAACGGGGCCAGACGGGTGACCCTGCCTTCGACAATGTCGCCTTCTTTCAGCGTTTCCATCACCTTGTCGAGGTTGGCCTTGCGTTCACGATCAATAAGCGCCCGGCGCGAAACCACAACATTGCGGCCCCGGCTTTCCACACGGGTTACCAAAAATTCCATGCTGCGGCCAACAAGCGATTCGGCGTCTCCCGGTTCCATCTGGCTGCCGGGACAGAAGGCCGATTTGCCGAGCACTTCAATAGTATAGCCGCCCTTGCATGCCGCATTTACCTTACCCTGGACGGGCACACCGGCATTCATGGCTTCCTCGAGGGCGGCAACACCGCTGCCGCTCATGGAGCGCGACAATTTTATTTCATGTGCGTTCGCGGCAATGACCCAGGCTTCGACTTCATCGCCGACAACGGCTTTTACTTCGCCCGAGGCATCGACAAGGTCTTTGCGCTCGATTATGCCGTCAACCTTGACGCCAACATCCACAAAAACCATTTCGTCGGTCATGGCTATTATGGTGCCGCGCACCTTTTCGCCCGGGTGCAGGCGCACGCCAGGCGCGCCGTGGCTTTCAAGCATGGCGGCGAAGTCTTCGCCGTTTTCCGGTTGTTCCGGATTGACTTTAAAGGGTTCTTTAATTTGAACCTGAGATTCCTGATTCATGAAGCGCTCCTTAAAAAGCTATCTTCTATTTGTATGTCCGAATAAACAAGCTGTCAAGATTTGCGTGGCTTAGACCAAGCATTCGCGCCCTTTGCGCGGCGGGATCGAGCAGATGGAAAAGGTGAAAATGTCGATAATTTATTCAGGTAATACTTTAATGATAAAAGTCCTGTTTCACTTGCCGAGCCGCGAAGAGAGGATTAATATTCTTTTCAGGTCAAAGCAATTCTAAATTTCGTCAAACATAAAAGGTTACCTTATGCTTTCTTTGTTGGATTATTTAAATGAATGGCCCCGGGAAAAGAGGCTGAAACTCGTTGAAGACGCCACCGACGAGCAGGTTCTTGGCGCGCTTGCTCGTGAAAGCCTGCGCCCGGCCGACTTTGCGGCCCTGATTTCCCCGGCTGCCGAGAAACATCTGGAAGCCATAGCCCGGCGGGCCAATTCCGAAACAAAGCGCTGCTTCGGGCGGGCGGTACAGTTGTTCACCCCGCTGTATCTTGCGGACTTCTGCACTAATCAGTGCCTTTATTGTGGCTTCAGCGCCCGCAACCATCTGGACCGGCACATGCTGTCGCCAGAGGAAATTCTTGTGGAGGGAAAGGCCATAGCCGCCACGGGGTTGTCGCACATTTTGTTGCTTACCGGAGACGCCAGGAAAAAATCGCCGCCGGAATACATAGCGGCGGCGGCCCGCGCCTTAAAGCCCCTATTCGCCTCCATAGGGGTGGAGGTTTATTCCCTTACTACCGAAGAATACGCTTTGTTGGCGGAAAGCGGCGTGGACTCCATGACCATGTTCCAGGAAACTTATGATCAGGATCTTTATTCCTATTTGCATCCCGGCGGACCCAAGCGCGATTACCATTTCCGGCTTAACGCGCCATCACGCGCGGCCGAAGGCGGCATGCGCTCCGTGGGCATAGGCGCGCTGCTGGGACTGGACGATTTTGCCTGCGACGCCATGGGGACAGCCCTGCATGCCAGCTGGCTGATGCATAGCCACCCCGGCGTGGATATAAGCATTTCCGTGCCGCGCATGTGCCCGCACGAGGGCAGCTTTGAGGTTCGTCACGCAGTTTCCGATGTCAAGTTCGCCCAATACATAGCCGCCTTACGATGCTTTATGCCGCGCGCCGGAATTACGGTTTCCACCAGAGAACGGGCCTATTTACGCGACAATCTGCTGGCCCTTGGAGTAACCCGTATCTCCGCCGGGGTGTCCACGGCCGTTGGCGGGCACGCAGTCGAGGCTGAAACCACCGGCCAATTTGAAATATCCGACGGGCGCAGCGTGGCCGAAATGGCGGCCGTTCTTGAAAAACTGGGCTATCAGGCCGTGTATAAAGACTGGGAAAATCCGGTGGAGATTGCCTGTGCCGGTTGATTATCTGGCCCGGCATCTCAATGCCGGGCAACTGGAACGGCTGGCCGGGGTGAAAGTGGGCATTGCCGGAGCCGGAGGGCTTGGTTCCAATTGCGCGCTGATGCTGGCCAGAAGCGGCATAAGAAGTTTCATATTTTTCGACGGCGATATGGTGGAGGTATCGAATCTTAACCGACAATGCTACTTTCCCCGCCATGTGGGTTTGCCCAAGGTGGGAGCCCTGGCCGGAATAATTGCCGAGCTTGACCCGCGAATAAAAGTTGAAGCCAAGGTGGAGTGGCTGACCCACGACACTATTGCCGGCATTCTTCCCCTGGCCGATTTGTGGGTGGAAGCTCTGGACGGCGCGGACATGAAACAGTCTATTATGCGTATGGCCCTTAAATCGGGTAAGTTCATTGTTGGAGCCTCGGGCCTGGCCGGTTGGGGCGGCCCGCCTATGGAGCGGCGCACCATAAAGGGGCAGGACGGCAAAATGCGTGCCGTTCTGGTGGGCGACATGCGCACCGGGGTTGGCGACGCTTCTCCGCCTATGGCCCCGAGAGTTGTGCAGGCCGCCGCCATGCAGGCCGATGTGGTGCTGGAGTACATATTGGGCGAAAACGGCGGATTTTGATCTTTTACCTTTTTATCTTCAGCAAACCGTTTTCCATCAGCTTGCGGGCCACACGCAGGCATTCTTCAGCTGGTGCGCCGATAATGTCAGCTATTTGCAGCAGGTCGTTTTCTCCGTCGCAGTAAATCAGAAAATCAATAATCATATCTACTGATTCTGAGTATCCGCCCTTGATAGATAGTTCCGGATAAAGGCCTCTTTTGCCCAGTCTTGGCTCGCAAAGGCAGGTGTTCATGTAAATGTGATTGCCTTCAAGTATATCAAAGCAGAGCGAAAGCGCGTCAAAAGATCTTTGCAGCCCGGCCGGGGAAATCACGCTCAGATCATCCAGGGAAGTATGATATTCCGGATAGTGGCGGTACAGACTGCGGGAGAAGGGGATGACCGGAATGTCCACGCCGGGGCTCTGGTATTGCCGTTCGTCGCTGGCCCGATCCAGAAAAGTGTAGCGGGCAAATCCGGGGTGGTGGTTCTTCAGAACGTTGAGCAATACGCGGTCGCTCAAAGAATTGCCCTTTCGGGACGGCAGGTAGGAAAAGCCTCGATCATCTCCGCAGCAACTCAGTACAAAACCGGCAACAACTGTTTTTTGCAGACGTTCCAGGTTGCGGCTGAGGTAATAAATAGCCCCTATGGTTTCGGGGATGAACAGTAGAAGGTAGGATTTTTTTCTGTCGCGCGCCGAGAGCATGCGCCCCAGCGCCGTTTGCAGTACCGGGCCGGAAAGCTCATTGTTGGCCATGGACGGGTGACACACATAGGTGGACAACAGAATGGTTTCTTCAGACTCGCCCGGCAGGAAAAGTTCCGCATAAGTCATATGCCCTGGTCCAAGGTCGGCGTCTATGAATACTCGGTAATTTTGAGGGGTGAGTGCCTGCCTTTGGTTGTGGGTGAGGCAGAAGCCCCAGCGCCTGGAATAGTAGGAAGTAACATAGGGGATGGCGTTCGGCTGGTTGGGCAGGGAGTGCAGATGGGCGTCCAGCTCATCAAGGCTCAAAACCACGTCAATGCTGTGCGAATAGCCCATAAGATGCAGGTTGTTGCTTTTTATATCGATAATTTTGTTGCCGCTTTCGTCCATTATCCAGGCTTCGCGTACATTCCATTCATCGGGAACTGTCCAGTCAAAGCAGTCCGTGCCCGAGGGAACTTCGTGCAAAGTCAGGCCCGGCAAGATTTTTTTTATATAGTTGAGAGACTCTCTTATTCCGTTGCCCGTGAGGCAGCGGTATATGGGAAAAAGATCTTCGGCCCAGGAATACATGGTGCGGCCTTCCGGCATCTGAAACATCTAAAGGCTCCTTTTAACCAGCTGATTTTGCTGACAGGCAAATGATGCGTTTGCCCTGGTTTGTTCGCCCTTTTTGCGGGCAAGCCTTTATACGCGCGATGTTCTGAAAAATCCAGATGTTGACGGAAGATTATAAGCAGGATTTTGAGGGAGGGGAGTTTTGATTAGTATAGGATTATATTGCACGACGGTGGCGAAGCTCTCGCCTAAGTTACGGACACCGCACGGCTGGGCGACCCTGTCCACGCACGGGCCGTTAGGGCATTTCGTAAGCTAAATGCCCTAACCTCCAATAATTTGCATGGCCATCTTGGGCAGAGAGTTAGCCTGAGCCAGCATGGCTACGGAGGCTTGGGTGAGAATTTGCTCGCGTGTGAAGTTGGTCATTTCCGTGGCCACGTCAACGTCCGATATGCGCGATTCGGACATTTGCAGGTTTTCAGCCTGAATATTGAGGTTACTTATGGTATTTTCAAAGCGGTTTTGCAATGCGCCGAGGTGAGCGCGCATGCCGTCTTTTCTCACGATGCCCCGGTCAAGGGTGCCCAGCATATTTTGCGCCTTTTCCTGGGTATCTACGGATATATCTATTTCAGCCGTAATCCTGAGATCGTAGATATGGCAATTACTGCCGCCAATTCGATGCCCGCCGATCATGAAAACCAAATTGGAGGTAATTTCGTCAACATGTATCTGCTCCCATACGCCTCCCCCCGTTTTTTGCGAGGCAACGATCGAAACAGTGCTTCCGGCCACATTCAGGCTTTGACCTGCTGTATCAATGATGCTGTCGGAGTATGCGGCGGTGTTGTTGAACAATCCAGCGGTCTTACCTAGGGATATCACCGTGCTGCTATTCAAGCTGTCCCACCAGGTCGGTGCTGTATCCGGGTTATATCCGGTAATCTGCTGGCCGTCTCTGGTAAACAGACTGACAATGGGCTTGTGCGCAAAGCTGGCCATCCCGTTGCGTGAATATATATCCACGTTTTTTAAGCCCACAGGTAATTGGTAGCTGTCTGTGCCGGGAAAACCGGGAATAGCCTGAGGGCTCCCTGGACCAGCCGCCCTGGCGTTTACTGTCAGCGTCAGGTAGCGCCCGTTTCGCTCTGCGCCAGCCCAGGCTCCGGACATTTCAGGGAAGAGCAGCGAAACTGCGTCGGCCGCGCCGATGTCTATGTAATAGTAATCCTCGGCCGCGTCATTGCCGGTACCGAAATGGATTTTCATCTCGCCTGTGGAGGTCAGGCCGGAACCGTCATGGGCTCCTTGCAAATTGCCGTTGAGCAGGTGTATTCCGTTAAAGTCGGTTGAATTGGCTATGCGGTCTATTTCGGCGGCCATGGCCTGATATTCACTGTCGATCATCAAACGCTGGGTAGAGTCGTAAGTGCC
>JAVBLG010000125.1:0-18052 GCA_031553655.1 Desulfovibrionaceae bacterium
TTTTCCCCTTCCCCCGGACCCCCATCCCTTTTTCAAAAACTTTATTTATTACGTCATCGACATCGACTATCAGATTTAATCCTTCCAGGGGTTGTCTCCAAATAGTGAAGACAGCCCCTAATTGACCGTCAAACGCAGGAACCTAGTCTTGCCCAGCTTGACAACATAACTACCCTTGAGCAACGGCTTCACTGCATCGGCGCAAACCTCGCCGTCAACACGCAGTGAGTTGGACTGAATCAGTCGCTTGGCTTCTCCGCGCGACTTGACCAATCCGGCCGCTTCCAGAAATACGGCCGGAGCGCTGTCTTCGCCTTCGGCGCAGGCATATTCCGGGGCATCGTCCGGCACCCCTCCGGAAACAAAAACCGAGCTGAATCCCTGGCGCGCTTCCAATGCCTTGTCTTTGCTGTGATAGCGAGTAACCATTTCCTCGGCCAAATCTTCTTTGGCTGTCTTGGGGTGAAGTTCGCCCCGCTCAACATTTTTTCTGACAGAAGCAATTTCCGTCAGCGTGCGTGAAGACAAAAGCTCATAATAACGCCACATAAGCTCATCGGATATGGACATGATTTTGCCGAACATGTCCGCCGGCTCGTCGTCTATGCCGATGTAGTTGCCGTAAGACTTGCTCATCTTGCGCACGCCGTCGGTACCTTCCAGCAGCGGCATGGTCAGAATGCACTGCCCCTCAAGACCATATTGCGATTGCAGGTGACGTCCCACCAATAAGTTAAACTTCTGGTCGGTGCCGCCCATTTCCACGTCACTTTTGAGGGCCACCGAATCATAACCTTGCGCCAGAGGGTACAAAAATTCGTGAATTGCTATGGGCCGCCCTTCCTTGTAGCGCTTTTCGAAATCGTCGCGTTCCAACATGCGAGCCACGGTATACTTGGAGGCCAGACGAATAAAATCGACGCTGCTCAAAACGCCCAACCACTTGGAATTGAATTCCACCACGGTTTTTTCAGGATCGAGAATTTTAAAAACCTGCTTCTTGTAGGTTTCGGCATTCTCCATAACTTGCTCGCGGGTGAGCGCCGGTCGGGTTTCGTTGCGGCCGGAAGGGTCGCCGATAAGCCCGGTGAAATCTCCTATAAGAAAGACTATTCTGTGCCCTAGCTCCTGAAAATGGCGCATCTTGTGCATGACCACGGTATGGCCCAGATGCAAATCGGGGGCGGTGGGGTCAAAACCAACCTTGACGGTAAGCGGTTTGCCCCTGGCTATTTTGGCCGCAAGTTCGGCCTCGTCAATAATTTCCACGGCTCCGCGCTTGATTTGCTCCATTTGCGTCTGGACCGGAATCATCGTCATTGCCCTCTCTGGTTTGTATTTATTGATTATTTTATTGTTGATTCAGTTGTTAATAATCGTGCCGAGCGGTTCTCCGTCCAGCAGATAACGTGAAAGGCTCATTTTAGCCCTGCCATCCAAAATAAGTGCGCGCTTGCAACCGGCATCCAGGGCGTTAAGGCAGGAATCGACCTTAGGAATCATGCCGCCGCTGATCACCCCTCGCGCCTTGAGATCTGATATGGCCGATCTATCAAGCGAAGGCATAAGGTTCTTGTTTTCATCAAGAACGCCCGGCACGTCGGAAACCAGTACAAAGTAATCGGCGCACAAGGCTCCGGCAATGGCTCCGGCCGCCGTGTCGGCATTAATATTCAAGCATGACCCGTCCGTGCTGACGGCCAAAGGGGCGATAACGGGCATGCGCCCGCTTTTCAGCAGAATTTCAATCAATTCCACATTAACCCCGGTTATGCGCCCCACATGGCCAAGCTCGGGTCTGTCCGGCTCAGCCTGGATAATACGATCGTCTTGCCCGGAAAGGCCCACAGCCTTTATGCCGTGCCCGGAAAAAACGCGCGTAAGCGCCTTGTTCACCTGGCCGCAGAGCACCATTTCCACAGCCTCAAGCGTGGCATCGTCAGTTACGCGCAGACCGTTCACAAAATGGCTCTCAATAGCCAAACGCTTCAAAAGCGCGTTAATCTGCGGGCCGCCCCCGTGCGCCAGAACAAAGTCCATGCCGCTTTTGCCAAGCCCGGACAGCCCCTCGGCAAAGGCTGCCGCCAGCTCCACGTCGTCCATGGCGTGGCCGCCGTATTTTATAACCGCCAGCGATTTGCTCATGAATTACCCCAGGGAACTCATGTCGGTGTCCGCCAACAGATGATCCAGATCCAGCAGAATCAGCAGGCGATCATTGAGCTTGCCCACGCCCTTGATATATTCCGAGCCAATGCCGGCGACCACGGCGGGCGGAGCTTCAACAGTGTCGGCGGAAATGCGCAACACTTCGGAAACGCCGTCCACAAGAAAGCCCACAATTTTCTGCCCGAATTCCATCACTATAATTCTGGTGCGGCTGTCCCGTTTGGCCGGGGGCAGGCGAAAACGTTTGCGCATGTCAATTACGGGTATGACTTTACCGCGCAGGTTGATCACGCCTTCAATAAATTCCGGGGCGCGCGGAACCACGGTTATTTGCATTATTCTGATAATTTCCTGCACGGTGAGAATATCAACGCCAAATTCTTCTTCAGCAATATTAAAGGTAACCAGTTGCAGCAAATTTACGTCGCTATGGCTGTGTGCAGCCGAACTCTGTGTGGCCATGGTGCTCATGAACCGCTCCTGTTAAAGTTGTAATTTAACTCTATGCTATATCTGTACGAAAATATAAACGGCCATACATGGCCAAACTTTATGGCAGTTATTTATATTGATGTCAAATATGCGCGCGGAAAGATTCTACAGCCCCAGGCGGGCGCATACAAGGCCAAAAATATCGGTTTGCGCAATTTTCCCACCGGAATATCCGCCCACAAACCACAGCGGCACCTCGCGCACCCCACTTTTGTCGCCATTATGACTTTTGTCCGCGTCCATACCGTGATCGGCGGTAACAAGAAGCTCATACCCGGCCTCAAGCCAGCGCGGCGCAAGCGCGGCCAGCAGCATGTCGGCATTGCGCGCGGCCTCTCGATATTGCGGCGAGTCGCCCCCGTGGGTGTGCCCGGCATAATCAATGCCCATGGAATGAACCAGAAGCAAATCTGGCTTGCGGCGAAGACGCAATATTTCCGCATCAGTAAAAACGCTTATGTCCGGGTAGGCGTCGTTATCGTAAAAAACGCCATAACTTATGGACAACCGGGAATTGGCGGTAAATCTGTCGCGAAGAGGATCGTAGGGCGTTTTATTGCAAAGTTCGCTCACCCAGTAATAGGCAGAAGCAGCGGTTTCAAGTCCTTTTTTTCGTGCCAGAGCGAAAAAATCGGCTGTTTTGCGCGGCCTCCAGAACGTATTGCTCACTATGCCGGAAACCATGGGTGATTCCCCGGTAAAAAGACAGTGATACAGCGGACGCGACAGCGGCGGCAGCTCGCAGTTGAGACGTTGGTAAAAAGCCTGCCCGGAACCGGCAAGGGCGCTCATGAAGCCCATTTCGCTTTCAGCGGTACAGGCGTTCAACCCGTCAAGAAGAACGAAAATCAATTTTGCGTTCACAATATTTTCCAATTATAATTCCGAATTAAACGTCACACGGCACCCGATATTGCTATTTTAATTTTTTACGTTAACAGAATCATTTTTCCAAAAATCTGAGGCAGGTTGGCCTGCGCCGCCCATAATCGGCGGCTCGGCATACAATTTTTTACGGCAGTCGCCACGCTCTAACCTAAGTTACGGATGCTCCGCATCCGGGCTGCCCTATCAACGCACGGGCAGCCACTGGTAATTTCGTTGTTGATAAAAATTGCGAACAATTTTTATCAACAACGAAATTACCAATCCCCTTCCCCCAGCGGCCGTTCGGGAAAGCCGACCGGATCGCTGTACAGTTCCGACAAGGTCTGCCCGCGTACATTGAAACTATCCTTTAACCATTGCAGATATATGGTTATTTTGCGCAAAAGTTCATCCGCGGCTTTTTGATCCGGTATATGCGGCGATCCGCCGGGCATCATTTCCGAAGAATGCCAGAATAGCGACAGAATACGCCCGCCTCTGGCAAAATGCAATTTGGCCGCCAGTTTCATGATTAAACCGCCGTGCCACAGCGGATTCGCGCTAAGCGAGGAAAAGCCCCGAAAGGAATCAATAAATCCGGGCTGCCAGGTTTCCGGCAACAAATGCCCCAACCTGTGCCACGATTTGGGCAGGAAAGGGAACAGAGAAATTTGGGTTATGGGCGCTTCGAGCAAACGACGCCCTCCTCCGCAGTCCACCCAGTAGGGATCGGCCGGGGCCAGGAAGTGATCCGCTCCGTCCTTGAAAAACCGTAGTGGAGCAACGGAACTGTCTACCAAAATTCCCTCTTCGGCCAGCATGGGCCGCACTTTGGCCTTGAGATCCCAACGGCCCATGCGAAATCCGGTCATGGGGCGGCCTAGAAAATCGCGCCCCAAGTCGAGCAGCGAGCGCAACCTGGCCCGCAGCAGATCTTGTGATATTTTGTCGGTACGCTCCGGGGCCGTCAGGTAATCTGAAGCGTTGGACCCGCCGGAAGAGCCTGGTCCGTCAACCATGCCGCCCCCTCCCTGTCCATTCGAAGCGCCAAGGGGCGGCGTGCTCCAATGATGCAGATGCGCTCCGATTTCGGACTTCAAATCGTCGCGCATAAAGGCCAGAATATCGCGCGAAGCCGGATCTGCCAACACATTATAGGTACAGAACAGGGTGAGGGGAAAGCCCAAGTCACGAGTTATGGCGGCCAAACGAGGAAGCAGACTCACATTCTTTAGAGAACATCCCGTCCTGGCGTATTGTCCGCTAAAAAGCCCCTCTTCCTCCACATCCAAGCTTATAATTATCTTCGCCTCGCGCTCCAAGGACTGACGCATTTTCTTTTGCATATAATTAATGTCGTCCATGATGATTAATAGTTGCAATTCTCGGATTCAACAAAAAAATGGACTATCTCTTTCGTCAACTGTATATATCCATTTACCGCGCTCGCGTAAACAGGCATGGCTCTGTAACGCGGCCGACAGGCCCGCAGTCGCCGAATGGCCACTCCGGGCCATAGTTGCACCTTTTTTTACGCGGCAAATGCGCCGGGCCTTCATGGAGCGGGACTTCGGCGGCGTTTGGAGATTAACCGATACAAACAGGGGTTTTAATGGCTACTCCAATAGATGTGGTTTTTTTGTTGCAGGATCTGGCCTTTGGTGGAACCCAAAGGCAAACGCTTGAACTTGCGCGGCGCATGGACAAGAAAAAGTTCACTGTGACCTTGTGGACCCTCTCCGGTCCTACAGATTTGGAGCCTATAGCCGAAAAATACGGCTTAAAAGTAAACAATCTCGGCATAACACCGTACCCTGGTATGCTGTTTCCCTTCACTCTTTTATGGCAACTGATGAAAGACTGCCCCGACGTGCTGGTGCCGTGCACCGCCCTGCCCAATATCTGGGGGCGCATCATCGGCTGGCTGCGCCGAGTGCCGGTTATCGTGGGCACCTGCAGGGGCGGAGGCGCGCCGGTGCGCCAGCATGAAAAATATCTGTGGCGGCTTGTAAGCCATATGGTGTGCAATTCTATGCAATTACACGAAACAATGCGCAATATGGGCATGCCTTCGGCCAGGGTCACCTATATTCCCAACGGAGTGGACACCGATTTCTTTGAGCCGGGGCCGGACCCCGTATCGTCCCGCAAACCCATAATCCTTTGCGTGGCCCGTCTGGTGCGCGACAAGGACCATGTGACCTTAATGCGGGCTTTTGGCCGCGTTTTGGAGCGTGTGCCCAATGCCGAGCTTTATTTGGTGGGCGACGGTCCGCAGGAGTTCATTTTGCGGCAGTTTGTGGAGGGCCCGCCCTTCAAGGGCCGGGTGCGCTTCATCCAGGCCTCCACAGACGTGCGCCTTTTCTACCAGCAGGCCAAGGTATTCGTTCTGGCTTCCATACGCGAGGGCCAGCCCAACGCCATACTTGAAGCCATGTCTTCGGGGCTGCCTGTGGTGGCCACCGATGTTGGCGGAGTGCCCGGTCTGGTGTATGACGGACTCACGGGCGTACTTGTGCCGGCCTCCAATGCCATAACTCTGGGCGATCAAATCACCAGGCTGCTTATGGACCCCAATTTGTGCGACCTCATGGGCCGGAACGGGCGCGCTACGGTTATAGAAAAGTTCGCTTTTGGCAACATGGTGAACTCCCATGAAAAGCTTTTTGATCGTCTTTTCGATCTGAAGCAGAAAAAACTTCATCCGGATACGGAGTCATGAAATCAAAGCTTCAGCTGTTGCCCGCTCTCATGCTGGCAGCGCTTCTCCTCTGGCCGCAAAACGCCAATGCCGATAAGTCCCAGGCCCCTGAAAACGACAATGAATTATGGACGGGGTCGGTTTACACTTCCACCTTCAAAATAGGCTTCTGCCGTAGCGGAGAGTCTGTGCGTGGCGTGGTTCTGCTGCGCACCTGGACGGGTAAGGTGGACGTATACCATTTTTATGGTTCAATGCATGATGGAATAATTGAGGCCGCGCACAGTTCAGGCCACAAATTCAAAGGATCGTTCGTTTCCAATTCTGAAGTCAAAGGAAAGCTCAAGCTCAAAAACGGGCATACGGTGGAGGTAAAGGCGGATCGCCACCATAACGCTAATCTGAATGAAGACTGCCGCCCTGTGGATAAATAATTATGCTGATCTGGGTTTTGGCCGCCCTTGCGCAATTTGCGCTGTTGCTGGCGCTGTGGCGCGGGGCGCGAAATATCATCATGCAGAAAATTCCCGATGGAGCGCCCCGCGCTGGCGAGCCTCATTTTCCCGCAAACCCGCCCCTGGTGGCCATGTTTGTTCCTGTGGCCGGAAAACGTCCGGAAATGGCCTCAGCCCTGCGTTCACTGCTGCGCCAGGATTATACCAATGTGCTGCCGGTAATGATTACGGAAACAGCGGATGATCCGGCTGTGGAAATAATTACCTCGTTGCAAAAGGAATTTCCAGCTGTCAGACATGTCATCGCCGGACAAAGCTCGGGCCGTGGACAAAAAAACCACAACATTCTTCAGGGTATTGCGGCCTTCGGCTCCGAAGCTGACATCTATCTTTTTTGTGACAGCACCCACGAGGCCAGGCCTGATTTCATCCGCCAGATAATATGGCCTGTGGCCTCTGGTGAAACGGCCATTGCCACCGGCTACCATAATGTGCGGGCCAGAGACGCCGGAACTGTTTCTCTGGCTTATTTGATTTCCGTGCTGATCATGCGCTTTTTGCAGGCGGTATCAACCTTCACTCAGCCTTGGGGCGGGGCTTTGGCCATTCGCCGCGAAATTTTCGAACGCTACAATATTTCCGGGTTATGGTCCGACAATGTGGTGGATGACTGTTCGCTGGCCGGAATGTTGCTTTCTCTGCCCTGCCGCCTGCAATTGCATGCCCGCCTTTGTACCAGAGCCATACTGGACACCTTTGCCTCGGGACATCGTCTGGAGGTTTGGCAAACATGGATGGACAGACAGATTCTGTTCCTGAAATTCTGTGTGCCCGGACAGTGGTATCTGCTGGGGGTGTTCGCCTTTTTGATGTTCATGCCCTCTATTGTTTCCGTATTTGCGCTGCTGGCCGGAATCTGCGGCCTGGCCAAAGGTTTAGCCCCCTGGTTCGCCTTTGCGCATCTGGCCGCTCTTTCGCTCATGGCTCTTTGCTGGCGCGAATTTCAGAACGAAGGCAGATCTCCGATTCTGCCCTGGCTGAAAGCATTCTGGTTGGCCATGCTCATGTTCTTTATGCGTTACCTTAAATCCGTGCCCGCCAAAGGCATATTGTGGCACGGCATATACTATGTAGTGGGGCGCGGCGGAAAAGTTTTGTCAATGACGCGCGGTAACGATAAATGAAAAATGCCGCCTTCACCTGTCACTCCCCCCTTGCCAAAAAACTCACCAAAAACCTCTATTTTAAATAAGCCGGCTATATAATAGCCTTAAACAAAAAAACATGGCCTCCCTGCCGAATTACAGGGAGGCCATGTTTTTTATAACCGACAACCGCACAAAAACGGTCAGCCTGCTTCGTCGTTTTCCTATCTTTGCATTTCGCTCACAATATCGTTGAGTTGTCTTGAAAGCTTCGAAAGCTCATGAGCCACTTCATTAGATTTGTGCGAGCTGTCCGCCACCTCGTCGGTAAGGCGGCTGATGTCTGTCGTGCTTTTGTTGATTTCTTCCGTGGCTTTTGACTGCTCGCGGCTGGCCGAGGCTATGCCGTTTACCTCGTTGGCCGTATTTTTAACCACATCCTCTATGGAATTAAGGGCCTCGCCCGCCTTGTCGGCCATTTCGGCGGCTCCGCCTATTGTGGCGGCGGCCTCCTGCATAGCCCGCACATTGGTATCGGTACCTTGCTGAATGGAGGTTATGGCCGAGCCCACCTGCTTGGTGGCCTCCATGGTTTTTTCCGCCAGCTTACGCACTTCGTCGGCCACCACAGCAAATCCTCTCCCGGCCTCACCGGCTCTGGCCGCTTCAATAGCCGCGTTCAGGGCCAAGAGGTTGGTCTGATCAGCAATGTCATTAATTACGCCCATGATCTGGCCTATATCTCCAGCCTTGGCTCCCAAATCGGCCAGGCTTTCGCGCATGGCAAGGCTTTGCTTTTCGATCTGGCGCATACGATTTACCAAATCCATCACCAAAGCCCGGCCTCCTCCGGCTTCACCGCGCGCCTTTTCCGCCAGTTCGGCGGTACGTACCGTGCCGTCGGCCACGTTGGCCACTGAGCTGGACATCTCTTCAATGGCGGCCGCAGTTCCCGAAACCCGCATACGCTGTTCCGAGGCCCGGCGTTCGGTAAGTTCAGCTTCCTTAATCAAATTAGCGGTAGCATCGGCAAGTTGATGCATAATGGAGCTAATTCGCCCGGCCGCTTGTATTATGCCTTCACGCCTGGCCTTTTCGGCCTGTTGTTTGGCCGATTCAGCCTCATTGGCCGATGTTCTGGCCTGGGCCAAGGCATTTTCAGCCTCACTCATTCTGCTGTTGGCCATTTTAATCAGCGAAGACAATTCACTGACCATACTTTTCAAACTCTTGTGCAAGAGACCCAGCTCGCCCTTGAAAGGAGCCTCGTCGGCGGGTATGGCCTCAAGGTTTCCGCCCGCCACTTCCCGCGCGGACGAGGCCAGCACGGCCACAGGACCGGCTATGGAACGTGATACGGCCCAGGCCATCGCGCACATGAGCACGAGAATGATCAATCCCACACCTAATATGCTCAGGGTAACGGACATGGCCGCGCCAAAAACCTCGGCCTTTTCCTGAAGCATAATCAGCGTCCAGTTGGCTCCGGTGGACTGTACACCCGCCAACCAGGTTTTGCCGTTAAATTCCACCTCGGCAATGCCGCTCTTCAAATTCTTTAGGGTTTGCATGGCCTTGGAGGCATCAGGGGCCAGCTTGTCCAGAGTTTTGCCCAGCCAGCGTTTTTCCTGAGGAATGCCACCCGAAGAGTTCTGCGGGTCGATGATCACCTGACCGGCGGAATCGAGCATCATCACATATCCGGTTGCGCCGACGCGCACCCCGCCTATTTCCCTGGTGAGTGAATCGAGGCCCACGTCAATGCCGATGGCGCCCTTCATACCCGAGTCGGCGCTAATAGCGGCGCCCACTGTGCAAACCACCATGCCCGTAGCAGATACATAGGCATCAGTCAGCACATGTTTTCCGGTTCTCATCGGTTCGGTATACCAATTGCGCGTGCGCGGGTCATAACCGCCCGGCAGCGAATCTTCGGGGGCAAGCAGAAAACCGCCGTTGGCATTGCCTATGAATACTCCGTCATAAGAAGGAAAAGACTTGGCTATGCTGTTAAACTCGTCAAAAATAGCTTTTTCTCCGCCTTTAAAGGCGCTGGGATTCAGCTTGAAGCGCTCCCTGGTATGCAGGTAGGTTGAAAGCTCTCCCAGATTCCGGCGCACCGTTTCGGAATCACGCAATACCTTCAGCATATTGTCGGCATTTTCAAAAAAATTGTTTACAAAAGATTCCATGCGGGCCAGCTGCGCCTTACTGGACACATTGAACTGGTTAATGAACGCCTTGTTCATCTGAGCGGAAACCATTACCGTAACACCGGCTATGGAAATGATCACGGCTGTAATAATAGACAGCATGATTCTAAGACGTATGCTCATAGAATTGAACTCCAGTATGATGTAAATGGCTGTACTATGTATTATTCTACTCCATCCAGCATATATTATAATACAAAAAATTAAAAGCCCGCCGCGTTACTTGCAAACAAAATTACGCGACGGGTCTTTGTGAATTAAAAAACTATATTAACGTATTTAAGACAAAAAAGATTCTGTTGGCCTTACATTATCTGTCCGCCAACTCTTTCAATATGTCCTCGGTTGTGCCCAGCTTGCCGTTAAAATTAATGCCCACCTGATGGCCGTCGCACCAGCACACGATGCCGGAAAGTTCGGCGCAGATAGAACTAAATTGAGTGCCGCGCATGGATATGACAGCCCGTTTACCATTCATGTCCCTGGAATTCCGGTTCATGCGCAGGCGCGTGCCGCCAATGCCTATATCGAGCAGGCCAGCCTGTTCCGCAGTTCCGCCGTCAGCCGCGATCATTACGTCGACAGGATTTTTCAACAAGTGGCGCGTATAGGCTCGTCTTTCATTGCGCATATTTTCGATAAGGCTCTTGAGCTCGCCGGACATTTTGGAGAGCTCGCCCACCGATTGCGTGGATTCACGCATGGTGTCCGAGGACGAACGCGCCATGTCGCCTATTTCGGACATAACTTGCAGCACGCCGCGGCTGGCCGCGGTTTGCTCGTCTGTGGCCCTGGCAATGGAGGTCATTTCTCTGGCGGCGTTTTCGGCCATTTTAAGGATAAGCGCCAGACTTTCGCCCGATTTTCCAGCCAGAGTATTGGATTCTTCAGTAAGGTTTACGGCTTCGGCGGTGGTTTTACCGCTTTCGCGCACGCTTTCCTGAATAGCGTTGATCGCGGTTATCACATCGCGAGTGGCCAGCATTGTCTTTTCAGCCAGCTTGCGCACTTCGTCGGCCACCACGGCAAAGCCGCGCCCCGCTTCACCAGCTCTGGCAGCCTCAATGGCGGCATTAAGGGCCAGAAGATTGGTCTGGTCGGCTATGTCTTCGATAAGGGTTATTACCTTGCTGATGTCCTGAGCATGCTCGTTAAGTTTGCGCATGTCCACGGCCAGATTTTTAGTTTGCTGGGCAACGCGTTCAATGCAAGATATGGCCTCGCGCACCACAGAAGCCCCGTTTTCGGCCTCGCGATGAGTGGTTTCCGTGGAATCTCTGGCTTCGGCGGCACGGCGCGACATGTTTTCCATGCTGTCGGCCATGCTTTTGATGGTTTCCATGGCATTATCGGTGGCGTGATTCTGCTTTGCGGCCATTTCGCTGCTTATGCCAAGGTCGGCAATTACTCTCTCGAATCCCACCCCCTGCTCTTGGGATATATGCTGGGCCTGCCTGGCGGAATTGTAAATGGTATCATTGAGTGAGGCTATGCGCTCCTGCTGCTCGTAAGATTCCGAAAGATCGTTCTGCATGGAAATGGCCCCGATAATGTTGCCATCCAGATCATGCAGCGGTGAAGCATTAATCAGCAGATGCTTGCGCATGCCGGCCCTGTTGGTAAAGGTCATCAACTCTTCAGGAGCTTCCTTGTCGTCGCGCAATACTCTGCTTATGGAAGTGGTGCGCGAGGCATCGCCCAGGCAGAATTCGCCATAATTCATGCCCGCATAAGATGACAGCTGCCCGCCTCGCCCCCAGCATTCGGCAAAACTCTGATTTATGTGACGCACGGTTCCATCGGCATTGCATATGGCCATGGGCGTTCTTATGCCCCTGAGCACACTGCGCGAAAAGCCCAGCTCTTCCTTAAGCTTACCCACCATAACTTTGAGGGCGTCGGCCAAAGTTCCTATTTCATCCTTGCGGTGCACTTCCAAAGGCCGGTCAAGATCGCCGTCGGCAACGGCGCTGGCGAAATCAACGCCCTTTTTAAGAGCGCCCACAACATTGCGCACAATAAGAAACACCACCAAGGCTATGCATACCAGAACCGCCGCCGCTATAACGGCATTGATCCTCCCCAGCAGCGTTATGGGGCTGTATACATCGCTGACCTCGGCGGTGACCACGCACCACCATTTTGTGATGGGATCTCGCTTGTAATAATACATGGCCGGGCGGCCGTTTTCGGAGCGGGCCTCAAACTCTCCCACCTGCGGCCCGCCAGACATGCCCATGCTCTTGAATTTTTGCACGGCGTCCATGGCGGCAAGCTTGTCGGACATGATCATCGCACTATTGTTGTGAGTAACAATTTGCCCGTCGGGAGAAATGGTCAAACCATATCCCTTTTCGGCAATGCTAATTTGATTCACATAAATATCGCTGAATTTTTTTAGTTCCACACCGAAAAAGGCCGCGCCGATGGCCTTGCCCTCATGCATAACCGGGGTGCACACCACCACCAGAGCAGCACCGGTAGTGCGGCCGATAATAGGCTCGGAAATGGATTTGTTCCCGACCATGGCCGCTTGAAAATAGTCGCGATCGGCCCGGCTGGAACCCAAGGCGTCTTTGGCGGTATTGGCCACAATAACACCTTTGGAGTCCAGCAGGCCCACAAATTCGTAGAAATCTCTTACCGCTTTTATGTTGGACATATACGCGGTCAGGGCCTCTTTGGCTCGCGCGTTGCCCGGCTCCAGCAGCACATTTACGGCCAGTTCCGTTCGCCCTAGAAGCTCGCCATCGCCCAAGGTGGTTTTAAACGTGGCCGTGACAATATCGGTAAGGTTGTCGGTTTGATTGTTGGCATCATTGGAAACGGCAGCGTTCAAGGCGTTTTTGGATATGTAATAGCTGCCGGAGGACACTACCACCAGGCCAATGGCGGCCACAAGCAAAATAGGCAGAAGCAGCCTGTTGCGCAAATTCCACATCAGAGAAACTCCACTTGTTCATTATAAAGGTATAGTCGGTACATTTCGAAAAAAATAAAGGCCAGTCAAAAAAAAAGTGGAATGTGGATTAAAGGGCGTAGCCCGCTCCACACTCCACTTCCGGTATTCAGCGTTAGCGCCGGGAGCGTTTAAATCGCGCTCAATTGTTTGAGCTGCGACTCGGGCTGGGGCAGCTTGTTGATGAAGTTGATGCCGATCTGATTGCCGTCGCACCAGCTCACCTTGCCCACAACTTCATTGCCCAGCACTTCATATGGAGTGGTACGGAACGAAACCTTCACGGTCTTGTCTTGATTGCCCTTCATGTCGTGACCGAAGCGTATGCGTAGGCCTCCTTGGCCTATATCTAGCAAAGTAGCCGATTCCGGGCTACTTCCGCCCACATAGGCCGCCACCTGCACGGGGTTCTTCAGCAGGAAGCGAGTGTAAGCGCGCCTTTCATTGCGCATGTTTTCAATAAGGGCCTTGAGCTCGCCGGACTGGTCGGAAAGCAACGACACACTCTGAGTGGATTCGTGCATATTGTCGGCTACTGTCCGCGCCATTTCGCTCATTCTGGACATCATTTCCAGAATTTTCTGGCTCACCGCCGACTGCTCTTCGGTGGCCTTGGCAATGGAGCCCATTTCTGTGGCCGCATTGTCGGCCATTTTCAGAATAACAGCCAGGCTGTCGCCGGACTTTCCGGCCAAAGTATTGGATTCGTCGGTGAGTGACACGGCTTCAGTGGTGGTTTTGTCGCTCTGGTGCACGCTTTCCTGAATGGCATTAATGGCCGTTACCACTTCACGAGTGGCCCCCATGGTTTTTTCGGCCAGCTTACGCACTTCATCGGCCACCACGGCAAATCCGCGCCCCGCCTCCCCGGCTCTGGCCGCTTCAATGGCGGCATTAAGCGCCAGGAGGTTGGTCTGATCGGCTATGTCCTCAATCAGGGTAATTACCTGGCTGATGCTCTGGGCATGGCTGTTAAGATCGCGCATGTCCTGAGCCAAGGTTTTGGTCTGCGCGGCCACGCGTTGAATGCAGTTGATGGCATCGCGCACCACCGAAGCGCCGTTCTGAGCTTCGCGGCGGGTAGCGTCGGTACTTTCTCTGGCCTGCGCGGCGCGCGAGGCCACATCGTCCATGCTGTCGGTCATGTTCTTGATGCTGCCCATGGCGCTTACGGCGGCGTCGTCCTGCTCCTTGGCCATGCCGTAGCTGTTTTCAAGATCGGAAATAACCTTTTTGAAACCGCTGGCCTGCTCCATGGATATAGTCTGGGCTTCTCGGGCCGACGTATAAATGGTTTCGTTAAGTGAGGCAATACGCTCCTGTTGCTCATAAGATTCGGACAGGTCGCTCTGCAGAGTGATCGCCCCTATGAGGTTGCCGTCCAGATCATGCAGCGGCGCGGCATTCACCAGCATATGGTGTCGTATCCCAGCCACATTGGTAAAAGTCATAAGTTCCTCGGGGCATTCCGAGCCATCTTTCAACACTCTGGAAATGGAGGTAATTCTTGAGGCGTCGTTAAAGCAGAATTCGCCATAGGGCACACCGTTGTAGCCTTCGAGGTTGCCGGAGCTGCGGCCCCAGCACTCAGCAAAGCGATTGTTTATGTAGCGCAGGGTTCCATCGGCATTGCACACGGCCATGGGCGTGTTTATGCCCTTGAGCACGCTCTTGGAAAAACCCAGCTCTTCCTTGAGCTTGGCTACCATCCCCCTCAAGGCGTCAGCCAGGGTACCTATTTCGTCATTGCGGTAAACTTCCAGCGGGCGGTCAAGGTTGCCGTCGGCCACGGCGCTGGCAAAGTCCACGCCTTTTTTAAGGGCGGCCACTACAGCACGCACCACCAAAAACACCGCCATAGCAATGCCAAAGGCCGCGCACAAAGCTATTATGGTATTAATCTTGGCCAGAAAGTTGACCGAACTGTAAATATCATCATTTTCGGCTGTTACCAGGCACCACCATTTAGTCATGGGATCCTGCTTGTAAAAAAACACCTGTTCTTTACCCTGAGGCGATTTGGCCTCAAAGGAGCCAGCTTGACGGGCCAGGCTTTTAACCCTCTGCGTGGCTTCGGATCTGGCCGCTTCGTCGGACATGATCAACTTGGAATTTTGATGGGCCACCACATGCCCGGTGGGGGTAATGATAAGGCCATAGCCGTTTTGGGCCAAGCCTACTTCCTTCACGTACATGTCGCTGAACTTAACCAGATCTATGGCTAGAAAGGTGGCTCCGATAACCTTGCCCTTGGAGACTACCGGCATGGCCAGGGTTACTACTGAGGAACCTGTGGAACGGCTGAGAATGGGCTCGGAAATACCCGGCTTGCCCCCCATGGCCGTTCTGAAATAATCGCGATCGCCTCTGGTGGTGCCCACAGCTCCGGCTATGGTGCTGGCAATTACCGTGCCCTTGGCGTCAAGTACGCCTATGAACTGGTAAAAGGACTTGCCCTCGATCAAATCCTTCATAAAGGCGTTTACTTCGTCCTTATGTTCTACATCTTTGGGGTCGCTCACAAAACGCGCGGTGGCCACGTTTTTAGCCAGAATGTTCAAATCCGAGAAGAAGCTCACACCCAAGTTGCTTACTGTGTCGCTGAGCTTGTCGGCCTGGTGAGCGCCATCGCTGGCCACGGCTTCATGAAGAGCATGTTTAGCTATAATGTAACTTCCTATCGAAGTTACAGCCAGCCCCAGGGCGGCTACGATCATGATAGGAATAAGAAGACGATTGCGCAGGTTCCACATGGAAAAAATTCCTCCGGATAATTATAACGAGAGCAAAGCCGACAACCACAAGCACATACGCCGGACATACCCCGATTGCCAAGCTTCTTCGGATGACTGGGAATTTACTTAAGGCCTTTTGATTTTTTAATTATTGAGCGGCGCAGGCGCGCGTGCCACAGCCAGAACAGCGCCAGCACCCCCCCTATAATCACAAAGGCCCGGAGGTTGCGAGAGGCATTGGGGGCCTGTTCCAGCCCCCACAAGGCCGCCTTCTGCGCCGCCGAACGGTAAAGATACCAAGCCCCCACGCCTGAACCGATAAAAACGGCCCAAGCGGTTCCAAGCCAGGCAAAAGGAATTTGTTCGCGGAAAAAGAAAGATTTGCGATAAAAACGTCGCCGTGAGGACAGCACTGAGGCCAGAGCCAGAAAAACCAGGCCAGCCTCAAGCCAATTAAGCCCTTTGAAAACAGCGGCGATCATGCCCACAATCAGGAGAACCACGGACCATTTCCAGGCTTTAAGCTGCCGCCGTTCCAGCCCGTAGGCCATAAAAAGCAGCAGACTGCCGCACAGCATACACAGAAAATGCGCGGCGGCCGGAACAAAAACGGGAAAATGCACGGCAAGCTCGGCCCTGGTGTGCGACAGCGCGGGCAAAACCGAGGAAATAATCAGAACCACCCCGGCCACAAAAACAAAAAGTGACACGATGGTGTGTGATACAATATTTAGCCAGCGCCCCACATCATAAAAGGCGTCTTTGCGGTGGTAAATTTCGTATGCGGCCAGAAGCCCGGCGGCCGCGAACAAGGGCAGAATGAAATAAATTATTCGGAAGCAGAGCACGGCGGCAATAACCACCTGCTCGCGCGGGGTATGGGTGAGGTGCAGTATTACCAGCTCAAAAACGCCAACGCCGCCAGGCACATGAGTAAGCACCACGGCCACCTGAGCCATGAGATAGCTTGGTAAAAACTGGATGAAGGAAATATTCAGATCTTCCGGCAGAAGGATGTACATGCAGGCGGCGGCGGCAATAAGATCCACGCTGGCTACCAGCGCCTGCGCAATGGCTATGCGCGGCGGAGGAAAAACAAATTCCTTGTTAAATATTTTGATGGGCTTACGTATAAAAAAGCAGGCCACAAGATAGGTCATGGCAATGGAAAAAAGCAGCAGTCCAAGCCAACGCACGTCCTTTATGGGCATTTTGTCCAGAAGTTCTAACGGAATAACCGGTGGGGCCACCATAAAGACAGCGCCGCAAAGGCCAAGTGCCCCTACCCAGAAGGTTACGGCCAGCATGAGCACCAGACGCACTATGTCTTCGATAGTGAAACCCCATGCTGAATAAAAACGGTAGCGCACCGTGGTGCCGCCCAGCAGCGCCCCGAAATTGTAGCTGACCGCCTGCCCTATAAAAGATACCAGGGCCGTACGCGTCAGGGGCAGTTTTTTGCCTATGGCCAGCAGCGCCAGCCAGTCATACCCTACAAGAATTATGTAATTTATGATCATAAAGCCCACAGAGGCCCACAGCCGCCAATCGTCAATCTGGCTGATGCTTTCTCTGATCTGGGCCGCACTGTAGGCTTTGAGCTTGTGGTACAGAAGGTATACAGCCAAAGCAAAAATTAAACTCACTATGACGGGGCCAAGATGTTTAAAGTATTGCTTCATAATTACAACCGACTTTAAATTAATTATTTAACACTTTTTCATAATACAAAACGCCGCAATCCGCAAAGGCTTTCTAGACTGCGGCCTTGCCCTGCCCATGTTTCACCCGGCACATTTGTCCGCCTAACACAGTGAATATGGCTCGCAGAGCGGAAAAAACTGCCATATCGAGCTGAATCTTAAATTCTATCTATTTTATAATTATATGATTTTTTTTGGCCCTCCGCTTGCATAGAAAAATACATATCGGAAACAAGGGGGGGGAGCCAGAAATGTCGCTGGTTATCAATCATAATCTAATGGCCACCAATGCTGCCCGAAATCTTAACTCCCACTACTCTTCTCTCAGCAACTCCACCCGCCGCCTCTCTTCCGGGCTGCGCGTGTATTCCTCTTCCGACGATGCCGCGGGTCTGGCCATACGCGAATTGCAGCGGGCCGACATAAAAACCCTGCAGCAGGGAGTGCGTAATGCCAATGACGCCATTTCGCTCATTCAAACCGCCGACAGCGCGCTGGGAATTATCGACGAAAAGCTCATTCGCATGAAAGAATTGGCCGAGCAGGCTGCCACCGGCACTTACGACTCTACCCAGCGTTTGATGATCGACAGTGAATTTCAGGCCATGGCCGC
>JAVBLG010000033.1:0-43633 GCA_031553655.1 Desulfovibrionaceae bacterium
GATTTTCAGGTATGGCGAAAAAAAGACCCAGGCGCGGGAAAATGATACTGAACACAGACATGCATAAAGACAATAACAGAAGCCATCCAAAGACATCCTTCATAGCCTCTCCAATCTCCAGCAAATCTACGAATTTTTATAACCTTCTCCGGATGAAAATCACCGGAGCGATATAATCTATCTGGCTGGTTAATTGCTCAAGTATAAAGCTTTTCTGGTGGCCTTGGCAATCTCTTTCCGCAAGCCATCCTCGGAATTGGGTGTAACCCACCCGCGCCCCCTCCCCGAGGAAAAGTTTAAGTGCCCCTTTATCATCTCGTAATCGCAGGAAAACAGCTTCTCCGGGCAGGGCAATTTGGTCGGGATCGCAAAAACATAAATGTCCGGATGCTATTCCGGCGGGCACCATACTTTCGCCGCTGGCAACCACGGCCACCGCGCGCGGCCCCAGCGCGATGGGCGATGCCGTGATGTTGTAAGGCATAATCTGCTCTATTCCTTCAACCCCGCAAGAGGCCAGACCCACCACCGGCACCGGAGATGTCATGATGCTGGTGGGCGCAGGCTTGACTTCCGGGGGAGGCATTGTCTGTTGGAGGTCTGTGCCCTCGGGGTCGCCTTCTCCTGTTACTAACCAGCGCAAGTTAAAACCCAGCTTAAGTTCAATATTTTCTATATCTTCAGCGCTAGGCCATTGTCCTTTTTCCCATTTTTGCATTTTGCCATGCGTAATGCCCAAAAAGCGTGCAAAGGCCAGCTTGCTGTCTTGCATATTCTTTTGAAGAGCAAGTAAGCAAAATTTTTTATAAATTATTTCAAAATGTTGAGAAAAATCTTTTTTCATTAAAATCTTTTGATGTTGACATTAAATTCTTTTGAATCTAATACTGAACTTAACAAATTTCATAAACAACCCAAGATGAGGCTACCAGAAGCCTTTCGCCTAGGAGCATAGGCTATGCAATTTATTCCCGAGACTAACCTAACCGAAATTGACAGGCAAGCGAAGTTGTTTGAGTGGATAAACGACAACGAAGTCACATTTACAGCCATGGGTAAACATATGACCGGCGTCACTGGTCGTCCGGTCACCGGTAACGCGGTAAAGAAAGCTTTGATGCAGGAACGCATGCCCGTTAAAAACCATAAAGCCTTGCGTGATGCTTATCCCAATCTTCCGGTGGAGCTTTTGCCCGAGCCACGGAATGTGCCGACCGGCCCCCGTCCTAAAATTCCCCGCAGTCCAGCCCTGGAACAGCAACAACAGCAGTCCGTATAACATCACCATTTTAACGATATCAGCATTTTTGCGCCCCTGACCATGAAAATAACCGGAGTGCAACAGCATGACCCGCAATTTCAGCCCACCAAAATATCCGTCGCTTGTCGCCCTGGCGCACAAATGCGTTCTGAACGCGCCGAACGGTCTTGATGCTTACGACATCGCCCCGCTGGCCGGTTACGAAGGCCGCTCCGGCTACGCCACCATGATGGCCGAGCTGACCCAGCCCGACCGCAAGTGCGACATGGATCGCCTGTTGCCCATTATGGATGCCACCGGTTCCGACGCGCCCGTGGAGTTTCTGGCCCGGCACCGGGGCGGCGTGTTCATTCGCGTGCCCGAACCGGCCCAGAGCAATGCCGAGCTGGTGCAGGCGCTGGCCGCCAGTATCAAAGAGTTTGGCGAATTCGCCGCCGAAGCTGCCAGCGGCATTGCCGACGGGCGCGTCGCCCGCGACGAGCTGGACCGCATACTGAAAGAGGGCCAGGAATCGATGGAAGCCATTATGGCCATGATGAAGCTGGCCCGCGTAACCCACGAAGCGCAGTATGGCCCGTATGGAGGCCGCCCATGAAAGCGTCGCCTGTATTCGGCCCCCAGGGGCGCGTGAGCGAGCTTGCGCGGCACGACGGCCCGACCTTTGTCTGCCGGGTGCGTATCGATAACGCGCGCCTGCTGGTGTGCGGAAGCCTCGCGGCGGTGATGATCTGGGTGCGCCTGGCGCTGGAATGCGCCGGGGCGGGCAAATGATTGCCCTCGGCATAATGGCCGCGATCTGCGTCGCCCTCGGCATACGCGACGAAATTGCCGAGCAGAGACGACTGGAAGACATGGCCCGCGTGACTCGCGAAAAACAACATGGAGTTGAAAGATGAATCAGAACTATCCCTCGCCCGAAAATCTGCGCCTGCGCAACATGAGCTGTGCCTGGGGCAAGCCTCGGCACGCCCCGCGCCACACACTCCGCGCCCTGGCCGCCCTGGGCAAGCGCAACCGCGCCGCCCAACGCGCCGCTGAAGACCAAATCGGTCGCGACACTTACTCCCAGCGCCGCCGCGCCGTGCTGGACGCCATGGAAAATTCCGCAACAACAACCGGGAGCACGTTATGAAAGACGCCTACATCAACGCCCTGAAAGACCACGTCACGGCCCTGGAAATAGCGCTGGAAAACAGCCGCCGCAGCCTCGCCGCCGAAGGCAGGCAAGTGAAAAAGGCCCGTCAGGCTGTGGTGGAGGCTGAAAAACAGCTTAACACAGAAAACATTGGTTATTAATCGCTCTGAGGTTCCGCCATGTTCACCTGCGCCCGAAACAGCAAGCGATACTATGAACTCGACTGCCTGGAGATAATCTTGGGCACGGCGCGCTCTGCGGATTTGCTGGTCTGCCGGGTTTGCCCGCGCGGCAAGGCCATAATGGCCACCGCTGTTTATGGGCGGGGGGCGGAAATTGAAGACGACGGCCCGGTTGCTGGTTCAGAAACCGCCTCGCAATCGACCTTGTTGCCAACGCCGAAGCCCATGCCGGAACCGGCGTCATTACCGCCGGACGTGGAGCCGCCGTCAGCCTCACCGCTGGACGTGACGTGCCCCGGGCGGCCATGGGCAAGTTTCCTTGCTCAGCTCATCCGGGGCCACGGCGAAGACACCGGCTTCGGCTACGGCCTATCGCTGTATTTTGTGGTTGACCAAGCCCGCAAAGAAGGCTTTGGCGGAAATGCGAGCGACTTGAGCAATATTTTTCAAGAATGCGGCCTAAAAGTGCTTAAAAGCCCCTTGCTTACCCTGGTCGCCGATGCGCGCCTGCGCCGCTTTACTTCACCGTGTGAATAGACAACGGCATTATTTAAATTTGAACGCAAAATCACTACTGGAGATGTCATGAGCAAGCTACTCACCCCCGATGAACAGGAATTCGTTACCACTCTCACCAGTGTTTTACCTCCCGTGATTGCCCGCCACAAGGTGGATAAATTCTTGGGCGGCCTTATATCGCCGCTGACTATGAAAAACGCCGACTTGTCAGGTAAAGGCCCGGAAGTGGCTTGGAGAGTGGGGCGTAAAGTGGCCTACAAGACCGAATCCCTTGTGTCTTGGCTGGTCGGCACTCTAGGCGTTGAGCGTATGCAAAACCTAAATACGTTATAAATCCGATTGAGGCCGTAAATGATTAACTGCATCGCGAGTGGCATCCGGCAACAGGTGAGCGTATCTCTCGGTCATCTTGATGGTTTTATGACGCATCAGGGTTTTTATCCGATAAATGTCGGCCCGACCGCTTATGGCCAGCCACGATGCAAATGTGTGTCGGAGCGTGTGAAAAACAACCCTGTCCCTAGCGCTTGTGCTGTCAGAGTTGAGTTCGCATGTTTCCACCGCTTCGGCGAAAAGTCGGCGCAGAGGGAAGCCATCTTTGCCGGTGATTTCTTCCGGAAAGACACGATGTACTCCTTTTTTGCGATGCGCGGCCCGTCCACGCAATGCGGCCAAAGCATGCTCGTTAAGCGGCACGCGCCCACCTGGTTTGCGCATATCTTCCTGGCGAACCACGAGTGTGGCATGGGCGAGCGAAACATCAGTCCACTCCAGTCTGAGCAATTCACCAAAGCGCAAACCTGTATTAAGGCCGAGCACAACCATGTCGGCCAAATCCGGAGAAAGCCCCTTGGCCGCGCTTATGAGCGCATCGGCCTCCTCATAAGTGAGAAACCGTTCGCGCTCCACAACCGCTTTCGGCAGGCGCACGGAGTCGAGTGGAGAGTGCGGCTCGGCGTACAAGGATTTGCCGCCCACAAAAGTCACGCGAGCCAAATTGAATATTTGCCGCATCACAGCCGCATACTGCAAGGCCGTAGCCTCGGATGCACCTGCCTTACGCACGGTTTTCAGCAATTCCTCAATGTGGTCGGAGTTAATTGCCGCAAGCGGATAATCTCCAAGCAGGCTGCGAATAGTTTTATTAAAACGCCCTGCGTCATGGCTCCAGGTGCGCTTGCGCTTTTGCGCTGCTGGCAAATAGTGTTGATCAAAAAATTGAGCTACGGTCATCTCCTGTGCGGTAAGCTGCTCGGCCTGTCGACGCTTAAGGTTTTCTTCTCTAAGTTCGGCCAAAGTGCGTGCCCCATCACCTGTGCGCGAACCTTCCTTGAGTTTGGCCAGAACCCCTTGGGCCTTGTCGGTATTCCACCCCTCAGAAGCCCAGCCAAGCCCCTCTTCTCTTTGCTTGCCATTTACAGAATAACGTATAGCGTAGTAACGATCAGGCCGTCCGCTTTTAAGACGTCTTTCATCACTTTCACGATATCGTATGCCGGGCATTGCCGAAATCCATTTTTGAGCCATTTTTGTCCCTATATAGTCCCTAGCTTGGGAGCGGATACAGTGCGTCCAGGTCGAGGCGCTACAATATATTATATCGCATTAACGCGCAATAATGCGGTAATGTCCGGTGAACTCCAGAGCCGTTTTGGACTGAAAATCCCCGTGTGGGCAGTTCAATCCTGTCCCCCGGCACCACAAAAAAATCAAGGACTTAAGCTTAAAAAGCCTAAGTTCTTTTTTTGTTGTGTACGTTCTCCAATCCCCCATATGTCCCCTGTTTGGGGAGCATTCTATGTTCAGCCAACTTCCATCTCATAACACATTGCTATTTCTTCTAAAAATATTGCCCAATCAACTTTGGTCCTGCGTTCGGTCACACGCACAAGCCGTTTGCCTGCAAGGGGTTCCACGGCCAAGAAGATGTTGCATACTCCGCATCGTTCGTACTCATAATCTTCACGTTCAACTGTTCCCGGTTCGGCAGCCAGTGGCAAACGTGTGGCTCGAATCAACTGCCGAGGGGATTCGTCCATACAAAACAAGGGGCGAAGCGGATCATAAGGACGCTTGTAAGCATCAAGAACTTGCTCCATTTGTGCAACAAATTCACCATTATGCTCAGGAGGAATAACCCACTGAACCTTCTTCCACGGTTTTAATTCGTTTTTTTAAAACACGCCGCACGGTTTCGTGTGAAATGGAGTCGACATATTCAAGCTCCACCATTTTATCTGCCAGCAAACGCAAGGACCAGCGTGCGTACCCCTGCGGTGGCTTGCCACAAGAAAGGGTTATCAGTCGTGCCTCAAAATCCCCATCGGCCTTTTTCAGATGTTGCCGATCCGCTTTGCGCTTATCCAAGGCTATCTCAAGCCCATGCTCAACGAACCGGCGTTTGACCCGGTCTACCTTTTTCATGCTGATGGGCAACACTTGCGCAAGTTTAGCTGCGGTTTGTTTGTGTTCTTGAAATTCCCCTTCGTCGCAGCCCAATAAAATTAAAGCGTTGAGAACCTTTTGGCTGCCATGTTTGCCACGAGTGGATATCGCCTGGAGTTGGGTCCGTTCTTCTTGTGTCAACGCTATCCGATAGAGAATTTTGGGCATAGCTATCTCCTTGTCTGGAAAATAGCATAATTAACTTTTTACGACTTTTCAGCTATGGCATGACACTAGCTTGAAAAGAAGTCGGCGCTCCAAGTTACGGCTTCTCCATAGGAAGCCGCCAGATCAACTTCGCTCAAGCCCAGACGCCCCGCCAGATAGACGCTGGCGTCCCAGTTACCGCCCTCATAATATTCTATCAACCTCAGCCACGGCAAATAATGACTTTTTTCTCCGGAAAGCGCGGCTACGATGCCCGGATCCACGGGAACCCCATGCAAAACGTCTTTCAAAGGCATTTGGGCGATACTTTCAAGCATAGAAAATAGCCCGAGCATAAAAAGCGACTGCACGTTGACGGTTGTGGGCAGAGTGCCCTTTCTACGCAATTTGATTCCAAGCGATTCAAGAAATTTAGCCCGCATGGAAGACAGAAAACTCATGTCGTGAGCGCCTTCGTTATGATCAAACGAGGCCAGCATGTTCACGCAGATCCACTGCAGGAAAGTGACCCGGCCGATCATGTGCAGGGCGTTGGGAATGGAAGTTATATTCCTGTGTAATCCAAAATATGGCGAATTCGCGAATTTCAGTAACTTGGCGGTGATGACCGGATCGTGGTGCACGGCCACACTCAGGGACGGAACATCCATTTCATCGCCCAGGCAAAGCGACAGAATGCGCGTGCGCGCGGCGTGAGAGGCGGGAAGTCTGCGTCCTTGTATCAGCTCCGGCTTGCTGAAAAAGAATCCCTGGAACAGGCTGAACCCAAGATTGCGGCACGTATCGGCCATTGGCCTGTCTTCAACCTTTTCCGCCAGCATGATGGCATTTGAACCGCGCAGACGTTCCGCTTCTCTTTCAAGCTCAGCCAAGGTAAGTTGCGCCACATCAACCTTGACTATATCCGCCATGGGCAAAAATGGCAGGAGGTTCTCCTGCCCGGTAAAATCATCAACAGCAATGCGGTATCCAGATTTTTTCAATTCCTTCACGGCAGTGATGATTTCGGGCGTGGGAGTTACGGTTTCCAAAATTTCCGCTACGCAGGTTTCGGCGGGAAGAAGTTTGATGGCCTGGGTTTCCAGCAGTGATTCGGTGAAATTTATCAGCAGGCTCTGATTGTCGCGCAAACCCGGATTTACGGTTTCGTAGCCATCGACGATAACGCTCGCGGTAGCTACCGAACCGTCAACCGATGATATGGACGAGCCGGGCTTTCGGTATAAGAGCTCATATCCCCAGACACGGTTTTTTAGATCAAATACGGGCTGCCGTGCTACAATGCTGTTGAGCGAATCCGGAGTATTCCCCTCTCCCGAAATTTCGGAAGCGGCGGATTTGGACTCGAGGTCATGGATATTGGCCTGGCTTTTCAATATGGTTTTTATACGCTGGAACATGACGTTAGCCCGTGTTTAAAAGACGATACGCCTTGCGTATAGAATATAATATAACATATCGACAGGCGACAAAAAAATATTAGGCTTGAACTTAGCAAATCACAAGATTAAGTTTTAGGGTATTTGACCGATAAGATAGTATGTGTAACTAAAAGGAGTCAATTATGATAACGTTGATATGTAAAAATATAAAAGTATTATGTGCCTTTTTGACCGCATGGGCGTGCGTTTCTGCCGCTCCGTCCTTCAGCGCCGCATATGATCAGGATTTGCCTCCCGCATCCATAGGCGCAAGTGATGTATGGACGCGATATGGCGGCGCAAGACTGCACTATCTTGCGCTTGCCGGCTCCAGACAAGTTTGGTCCGGGGGTGCTTTGGGCTCTGACCCGGCCCTGCTGCCCAAGTTGCCTCCTCTTAAACGATGGTCGGAAAAAAAGCGGGTTTACCACAGCACAAGGAAAGCCGCGCCAGCCAAAACCGCCCAAGCCAAGGCGGCAAGCGCGCCTCCCCCCGCGTATGCGCCTCTGGGAAGGCCGGGACAGGGCGGTGATTCTTTTGGCTCTCAGGGGCCGTCATTTTCCGCACCAGCGGCTCAAACCGGCACACCGTCGGCAGTGACTCCGCCTTTCGATCCAGCGCATAAGCAGGCCGGAGTTCCGGCTGCCGGAGGAAATGGAATTTCCGTGTCGAAACCACCTGTAACCCCGCAGCAACAGCTATGGCCCTCGCCCGACAACGCACCGGTGGCCCCACGCACGGTAACGCCGGTAACACCACCGGCCGCCCCAGCTGTTATTAATGGGGTGAACACTACAAGATAGCCTTATAGGCATGGAAAAATGTGCAAGTGGCTACTTTTATTGTCGTGCAAGAGCAAAAATAACTTTTACGTAAAAAAACTCTTGCCATACGACGCTGTTTACGTTAAATAATTTGCTTGGCAAATGGCAAGGTAGCTCAGTTGGTTAGAGCGCGCGGTTCATACCCGCGTTGTCGGGGGTTCAACTCCCTCCCTTGCTACCAGAATTTAGTCCCGAGAGGGACGGCAAAACCCCGAAAGCCTTGATTATCAACGGTTTTCGGGGTTTATTCATTCCCACAAGGTGCCTTGGCCGCCCCGCCGCCGAGATTACCCCGCCGATACTGCTGACCGAACTTCGTAGAATCGAAATGCGCGGCGCTCGGGACCAGACGCAGAGAGGTGTCGCTCTCAAGGCCCGCGCCGCCCCTCATGTTATCTCATACGCTTGGAACACCGCAGAGCATTTGCCCATAAACAAAAAGCGGCTACCCCACCGAAAATACAGCATAAGCTTATTGCAGCGAATGACCGTCGCTCACCCCACACGGTAACGAAATGAAAACAGGCCATTGCTTTTTGACGGGGAATGAATATAAATAGGGAAAGTAGGGTAAATAGGATAAACGCTCTCCCCGGAGGCTGAAAATGGAAAATGTATTGGTGGACAACGCTAAAGTGATGGCGAAAGGGCAAATTACCTTGCCCAAGGACATACGCGACGCCTTGGGCGTCCAGACCGGCGACCGGGTTACGCTCATTCGCAAGGGCGATCAGGTCATTATGATGAATGCGGCGGTTTATGCCATGAAAATGCTGCAAACGGCCATGGAAGGCGAAGCGGAGAAAGCGGGCATCGAGTCCGATGAAGACGTTACAGCCATAATCGCGGAAATGCGGGACGAGGATAACGGGTAATGCGCCTTCTCATAGACACGAATATCCTGATTTCCGCTGCCCTGTTTCCGGACAGCGTACCGGCCAGGGCTTTTATAAAAGCTGTAACTCCGCCGTATGAGGCCGTTGTATGCGACTACTCCCTGGATGAAATGCGCCGGGTCTTCAATCGGAAGTTTCCCCACCGGCTCAACGATTTTGAGCGCTTTGTATCCGGCCTGACCCTTGCGGTCGAAATGGTGTTTACACCGCCTCGGGAGGAATGCGTCGAAGGGGAAAACGCCATGCCGAAAATTTTGACTGCGGCGGAGTTTTTAAGGGCGTGAGGCCGCCGCGAAACGCCCAAACTCTATAAGCCTGGTCTTTTCCGGGTGCAAATTCAGCGAAAACGCCTTGAGTCGAGCCGTCAGGGCGCTCAAGAACGCCTCAGCTTCGCATTTATGCTGAAATCCCATGACGAAGTCGTCCGCGTATCGTACGATAATTACATCTCCGACTGCGTACTTCTTACGCCACCATGTCACCCAATCATCAAGCACATAATGCAGAAATATATTCGCAAGTAACGGCGATATGACCGCTCCTTGAGGAGTTCCCACAGTTGTACTTGACCATTCCCCAGCTTCAGATACTCCGGCTCGTAGCCATTTTCCAATGATACGTAGGAGTCTCTGGTCAGCTATTCTGCGTTCCAGAAAACGAAACATCCATTCGTGGGAGATGGAATCAAAGAATCCCTGGATGTCCGCGTCCAGCACATAGTTCACTTTCTTGCTTTCTATGGCAACATAAAGCGCGTCGAGCGCATCATGACAGCCCCGTTCCGGCCTGAAACCGTAAGAAAATCCGTAGAATTCCGTCTCGTATACGGCGGAAAGCACCGCGCCAACCGCATATTGGACTATTTTGTCTTCCAAAGATGCGATCCCGAGCGGGCGTTTCTTGCCGTCTGGTTTGGGAATATACACACACAAGGATGGTTTGGCTCGATAGCCGCCGGTGTGTATCCGTTTATGCAGGTCTACAAGATTCTTTTCAAGGTCAGCCCCATACGACGACCACTCTTGACCGTCTATCCCTGGTGCGGCATTACGTTTCAGCGCGTAATAACTAGATTTCAGGGTTTGTATGGTAACGTGGTGCAGCAGAGCTGAAAACCGTGCGCTTTTATCCTTTTCAGCCACTTTTCGCACACGCAGCAATCCTTGTGACATGCATTCCACAAGGTTATCCTCGTGTACTTGCCCGTCTCTGAGTACGGCGCATGGTGCATTGCTTCGTGTTCCCCATGAGTCTTCCCCTTCCCTCCTCTGCCTCCGCGTATGGTTTGTTGTCACCATATTTGTTCGGCAGATTCTCAGGTACTATGAGAAAATCAGACTTCTCCAGACCGTGCATGTACGGATTTCGAATCCATCTTCCCGTACCGTCCGACCTTGTCCATCAAAGATAGGAAATCTGGAGACCTCACGGCTCCCGCTCATAAAGTTTCCACACATGCCGGGGTCTATGACAGCGCGGGATCCAACGTCATCTTGCACATTACCGTTGACGTTGATGTTGATGTTGCCTTCTGCATGCCTAACTTCATGGGCATCCCGGAACAGGTATTTCGCTGCTCAATTTCCCGGCCTATGTGTACCCCTGTCAACGCTTCGCCCATACCCTCACGGATATACACGCATGACTCGGGGCCGGTGTGGTGTGCCAACCTTCACCGTAAGGCTCTTTCATCCTCGGCTTTATGACGGTTTGTGCCGTCGCACTAAGCATTACCTCTGTATGTCCCCCCATGCCGCCCCCGGCTTTATGTAGGCAGGAGGAAAAGAGGAAGACCACTGGCCAGCGGCCAGAGAATACAATAACATGACGGGCGCGGCCTGCCTCTTGCCAACAACGCCCGGAAGGGTTAAATAAAATGAAAGGGCCAGAGTGCGTCTAACACTCCGGCCCCCGGCACGGGACAGTTCATTGTGGGCCTCCCCGACCGGTTAAAGGGTTTTGAGTCCCATACCCGATGGATTGGCCCCTACGGTGTTCTCAGGCGCTGTAGGGGCCCTCATATCCACCGGGCTGCCTGTTATCTCATGAATAATCTATCCACGAGCCAGTAAGCCAGACGGGTAATAGCGCCCAACAGGGCCGCTTTGATTGCCGTCCAGGCAAAGCTTTTGGCTTGCCTTTTATTCAATCACGCCTCCTTTCTGCCCGTGCCTACGGTCAGGGGAGGCCCCGTTTATCCCTACTCCCGGCAACATGCCGCTTTCAGGATAAGCGCCATACTCAAGCTTTTGCCCTGCGCTGTCAACATGCTTTCGCCTTGCAATTCACCGCTTGACACCTTCACAATCTTTGTTTATCAAATCTCCTTACGAAGTTAAGAGAATTTGATAAGATATAGGACAACTCGCCATGCAAAAGACTTTTGTAAGCTATCTCAGGGGATCAACCGCCAAGCAAGGCCATTCCGGCTTGGGGCTTGAAGCGCAGCAAGAGGCCGTAAAAGCCCATATCAAGCAGGAAGGCGGGCAACTGCTGGCTGAATATGTGGAAGTGGAAAGCGGAAAAAGGGGAACTGAAAGCCGCCCACAGCTTGCCAAGGCCCTTGAGAATTGCCGTCTCACCGGCGCTGTTCTGATAATAGCCAAGCTTGACCGCCTTTCCCGTGATGCTCATTTTCTGCTTGGACTGCAAAAATCGTCCGTTCTGTTTGTATGCACCGATATGCCACAGGCCAATGAGTTGACCGTTGGCATTATGGCTCTGGTAGCCGAGGAAGAACGCAAGGCTATTTCCAGGCGCACCAAAGAGGCCCTTGCGGCGGCCAAGGCCAGAGGGGTAAAGCTCGGTTGCCCGAACGGCGCGGCCCACTTGCGGAAGTACGGCAATGCGGCGGGAGTGGACGCCATCAAAGCCAAGGCCGATGAACACGCCGAAGCCTTGCGGGAAACCGTTGCGGAAATACGGGCGGCAGGCATAACAAGCAGCAACGGCATTGCCGGGGAATTGAACCGCCGACACATTGCGACACCACGAGGCGGTAAATGGTATGCGGCTTCGGTGGCTAGACTGCGTGTTAAGATTGACGCTTTAATATAGGTAATAGCATATTGCGTGAAAAGGGCATTATTTTTTCTAGCATTCATTTATGGCTTTTCCATTTGTTACAAGTCGGATTAAAATCTTTGCGATTAAGTAATAGTTATAATATTTATTAACGCAAAAAAGGCTGAATATGTCTGAAGCTAATTTGGTTGTTATCCTTCCAGAAAGGGATGTTGAAGCCATTGCGAGTACTATAATGTCCTCTGTTAGGGAAGAAGTACAAGGCAACCCTTATTTGCAAGAAGCGATGACTGTTCTGAAGGCTGGCGGTTTAAGAAGTGCTATAGGCTCGTATTGGAATGCCGTAGTTGATGATTTGCGAAACAAGGCCATGCATAGGAGTCTTTCCTTGTTTAACAAGGAGATGAATAAAAATGTTAAAATATATGAAGACTTTCAAGATTCAGTAACAGATAAGGACTTGATTGATGGCTGTTACAAAATCGGCGTTATTGATTGGGAGGCCAAAAAAATATTACACCAAGCCAGAGAAACAAGGAATATTTTTGACGGGCATCCTAGGAGTAGTAATCCGCACATATTAAAAGTTCTCAGCATGATAACAGATTGCAATCGATATGTTCTTTCTCGAGACTATCCCTTATCCATTATAGATATCAATGAATATATTAATAAAATGGACTCGGAAAGTTATAATAGGAATGAACTTCTTGTAGACCAGGCACTGGCTGATTTACCTGAAATATATAAAGTGGAACTGGTTAATATGCTCTATGGCGCATATACACATGAGAGTTCATCTACTACGTTGCGAGCTAATATAGAATTTTGTTTGCCGATACTATGGAAAGAGTTGACTAAAGAAACGAAGAACCAAATTGGAAAAAGATTTGATAGGGAAATGCTGGATGGCAATAAGGATAAAACCGAGCTTGCGATTGATTTTTTAATAAAAATAAATGGATTAAGGTATGTATCGACTGCTTCGAGGAAATGTATTTTTGAGCCTGTCATTAAATATTTAGAAGAGAATCTTGACGATTGGAGTAAAGAGGCAGATGCTGTTAAAAAATTATCAATACTTGGTACTAATATTCCTAAGACACTGATTGGGCGTTATGTTACTTGCCTGACAAAGACTTTTGTGGGGTATATTGGCTCTAGTTATCAGTTTAATCGAAAAGATTTTTACTCTAATGGTGCTGAGTCGCATGTTTTAAAACTATTTTCTCTTCTTGATGATTATGCAGTCGAAGCTTTTAGAGGGGCTTTGGAAACAGATAGAGAGCTAATTAAGAGAGTGTTAGAAGGTGAAGTCAAGCTTAAGAGAGTGCAAAAGCTTGCTTCGGTGCTCTCTTCTCGTGAGGGGATACGGGCGGATTTGTTGTTGTTTTTGAAAGAATTAGAAGCTATTAGCTTTGACAAATTTGTAAAAACCAATAAGTCGAGAATACGATAGTGGAAGTTGTTTGCTTTTTAACTATATTCTAATAGTTGAAAATGTCGTATGAAGCCGGAGTGTTCGCGTCTTTGGCGGATGAAATCCTTTTCTCCAAAGCATATATTGAGAACGGGGCTGTCACATGGCCCGGCGGCTACCTAGGCCTTGCGCCCGATGACATGCACAAGACATTGCCGCAAGCGGTGAATGGACTCCGTGACAAGTAACGCCACAGGCCGCAAAGTCGTGGTCTGTATAGCTCAGACATATATTTTGATAACTTCATTTAGCTGTTGACAAACCACCTTCCCGCAGTTCATCATTGCGGATAAGTCGTGCTCACAGCGGCTGTACACAACCGGCAAAATTCGGCGCTTACCGGCAGACGGCTTGCCAAGGATAGACATAATTTTCAAATAATTACGACATATTCTCCAAGGGAAACCCACCAAAAACAAGAATTCCCTCCCTTGCTACCAAAATTTAGTCCCGAGAGGGACAGCAAAACCCCGAAGACCTTGATTGTCAACGGTTTTCGGGGTTTTTTCATTCCCACAAGGTACCATAAGAAGGTTCTTCGCCAAAGGCGGGGGCAAGCCCTTTTTTTAGAGTCTTTTCCCGACGCGTCTCTATTTAATTTTTCCATCCATTAACAGCGCAGTACTCTGACCCGTAATCGGTAGTTCTCAAAATTTCTGAAGCCGTACGCCTGGCGTTGGATCAGCTTCATTTTGCGATGGAAGCCTTCAGTTATTCCGTTATTTTTGGTGTAACGAAACACGCGGGCCACTTCTTCACGCCAGTTATAGAGCTTTTTGCCCAAAGTTTTCAGCGGAGCAAATGGAGTTTGCTTCAAGTCGCGCACCTTGGCAAAGAATTCAGAAACATATCTGCGGCAACCGCTTTTCAGCATGAGCCGCATCAGTCGGCCACGCCCATAGGCCAGACCTGGTCCGTCGAGCTTTTTACATACTTCAGAAAAATGCTGGTTTACAAAATGCTCTATTTCCAGGCCGCCAGCTCAACAACGAATTCCTCCAGATCATTGGGCTGCCCTTCCTGATGGCCTTCCGGATACAGCAAGGCCGACATATAAAATGTTGAATTCAGGGCCAGAGCGTTGGCGGCGCTTGCGCTGAACCGCCCAATCCGCTTTTGGGCTCTGGCAGCCAGATCCGCCGGCAGAGCAGGAAAATACGGCGTAACGTCATTTTCCAGCGCGGCCAGAATTTCGGCCTTATGTCGCATAAGTTCACGATAATGATCGGGATCATTATCGTGTTGGATGGCGCGGCGAGCCTCGGATTCAATATCGCGCAACGTGGCGCAACGTTCTTCAAGAAGGGCCGACAGGCTGAGGGGGGGCATGATATAAACCTCCGCAGGTTGTTTATATCTAAAATGCATCCAAATCGCTTCGATGGCAATACTCAGCCTACAATTGTAACAAAAAAACTGAACGCTTCGCTACCATTCTAAGGAAGCGGCGAGATACGCCAGCATATCCAGAGAGGCGCGACGGCTTGTTGCGTCATGATCGCCATTTTCCAGTAATAAGGGAAGATAGCCGGTAAGAGGCCGTAGAAGAGGGGGGTGAGCGGCCCAGAATTCCGACGGCAGATATGGTCCGCTACGCATATAAACGGCCATTTCCCGGCCAAGAGTAGCCACTGATGCTTTAAACAGAGTGAAAAGGCGGGGAGCCGCCGCGGCAAAATCCTCGGCCGCCGCTTTAGCCCGGGAGCTTGTTTCCGCTCCGTCCCTAGCGCCGCGCTCGGCCAGCGCTTCCAGAAACCACTCATGCCAGAATGCGGCCAGAAAACGGCGGATACTCGACTGTTGCGCCCCGGCATCTCGCCTGGTCAAAGTAAACAGTCCGCGATCGTCACGGCCCGTTTCCATCAACGCCAGCCCCGGAAGGCGAAGCTCCGGCAGCGAAGCAGGGCGACGAAGCAATGTTTCCGCAGTCAGCGCCACCCGGCCGGGGTGAAAGGCTTGGTGGCAGGTTATGTCGGCCCGGCCGCACAACCAGCAGCCATAGCAACTCATGGTGGGCAACAGCACATAATGCCCCTTGGAGGCCGGGGCGGTTTCAAAAGCATGCACATTGCCCATGGACAGATTCAGTACCGGCACCCCCACCCAGGCCGCAAGATGCATGGGGCCGGTATCGGGGCTGATAAGCAGTTCCAACGTGGACAGGGCCGAGGCCAACCCCGGCAGATCAAAACGGGCGCAGAGATTTATGCCCCTCAGTCCGGCCGCCTCTTCAACAGCCCGCCCCAAATCTCCATCCTGAGGCCCGCCGAATAAAAACGGCTTGAAGCCCTTGCGCAACAACTGCCGGGCCAGATGTCCCCAGAATTGCGCGCTTGGGCGCTTTTCCGGTTCGCTGGCCCCCAAAAACAGCCCCACATGCCCCTCTCGCGCAGTTCCCGACCTGGGGAGCGCCCAGCCCAAGGCCTGGTCTCCAGCGGGGAAAATATCCATGCGGTTCAAATCAGCCCAATGCATGCGGTTGTAGCGATTGTTGCGCACAATTGAGGCCCGGTAGATCTGCCAGGGCCCGTTAATGCGCCGGGACGGCCCGTCATCGAAAAAGCCGATTTTTTCCTCACATTCCAATTGTCCGGCCATACGCGCGGCCTCTGGTCTGTGGCTCAAATTGATTATCTTGCGGAATCGAGCTTGGCGAAAAGATGTTTCGGCCTCAGGAGGGAAAAATACCGCCTTGGGGGCCAGCGGCATAAGACCCTTAAAAAACTGCGGTTCGGCCGCCACCCACAGCGGACGCTCCGGCTCCTGGCGCAAAAGCCGGGCCATGAGGGGAAAGGTCATGATCAAATCCCCCATCCGCTGCATTTGCAAAATGAGATCCGGAGTTGCGGTCATGACCGACCGAATACCTCGGCCATATGGGTCATGATCGTGCTCAGGCGATGCTCCCAGGTGTGCTCGGCCAGAATGCGCTTGCGGGCGGCCAGGGCCACATTGTTTCTCGCTTCGGGATGATCGAGATAAAAGCGCGTCAGGTCTTCGATTTCCTCAATTTCCTTATAAAAAACGATTTCCTTACCCGGTTCGAATAAATTTTCGATCTGTTCGCGCCAATCGGTAAGTACAAAGGCTCCCGCAGCCGGGGCATCGAAAATACGTTGATTTACCGCGCCCTTCATTTGTTTGCTGGTGCAGTTGAAATTAATCTCCGAGCAGGGATAAAACTTGGGTAATTCATCATAATAGCCCAATTCCTTGTGCAAACGGAAGGAATGCTTTCCGGCCTCGTCTTTGAGGCATATTCGCCAGCCGGGGTCTCCGGCTATGAGTGGATTGAAGGGCAGAATGCGGCGCACGCATTCAAGCCGGTATTGCCTGGTGGCTTCCCAGGTGAGGGCGGTTTCATAAGCCAGACGGGATTCGTTGCCGGGTAAATTTTCATAGTCCGCAGCCAGCTCTCGGCTGTGCCCCAGAATAAAATCGCGCACGGAGCGTTCGTTACTGGCGCCGAAGGCGGCCGCTGTTTCACGATAGCCGCGCAGCATGGAGGCGGGAAACTTTCCGGCTTTTAACCGATGTCCCACCTTGTAAATCATAGAATTACCCACAAAGGACACTCGGCTTTTCCAGTTGGTCCGGCCGCAGACGGAAAGGGTGAAGCGGCGCGGGTCCGTGGCCAGGGGCAGGTAAAAAACATGTTTGAAGCCCATGTGATTCAGGCTTTTAACATTGTCGGCGTCCCAAGTAAAAATGGCGCAAAGCGGGCTGGCAAGTTTTTCGTAAAGGTGCAGAATAAGATGGGGATTATCTACAAACCACGATGCCAGCGGCAGATTGAGGCGCTCAAGCAGCTCCATGAGCACACCTTCGCGGTCCACGCCCAGGTGATTAAGCGTCAAAATACAATCAGGTTCAAACTCCAGGACATTTTTCAACAAATTCTCAATAAAATCCTGCCTGGCCAGGCAATCATCTTCCAAGGTGAGGAGGCGGCAGGGCAGATTGAGGCGCTCGCAGGCTCCGGCCAGCTCGCCCATAAGGAAATAGCGGCTGGTTAGCAGCAGAAGGCGAGGGGATGCGCCCGTGCGAAAACGCGGTTTGCGGGCCTTGCCCCAAAAGTCGAACTTGAGGCTGGCGTCCAAATCGCGCTTCAGGCTGTCGTAATAGGGCCGATCCAGGCGCAGATAAAAAGGATTGGCAAGGGCCAGCAGGGGGGCGCCGCCGTTTTTCACCTGCCAGTCGGTGAGCAGGGCCAACGCCTTGCGCGGATCAGCATTGCGGATAAAAAGCAGATTGCCGTGTTTGAAGCGTGCTTCAACTCCGGTTATGTCCAGAATGTCAGCTTCCTTGTCCACAACGGCAACAGGGCCGTCATACACGCACAAAAGCTTTTCAAGGGCAAATCCCAAACCGGCCCCCAACAAAACGGGCAGGCGGTCCGGGCCGAAGTTGCAACCATCAAGCAGACGCAGTTCGCGTTCGGCTCCGCCGCCACCCAGCATACGCAATGCGGGGCGGGCGTCTTCCGGGGCGAAATGTACAGCTATGTCCCTGAGTGCGCCGTCGTCGGCATACACTCCGGAGGGAGTTCCACTCATGAGGTGAAACCGATTTTTGAGGCGTCGGTAACAATTATTTCATCATCAACGCAAGAGAACATTACATTGTTCATCATCTGGGTAACATCATAATTGACCCGGCCAATGGACACCTCAACGCCGGGATAAATACGGCCCTTGACCACCAGGCGGCACTGAGCGATATTTTTCTCGTCCACGCCCATAATGGCGCTGATGGAGCGTCTACGGCCCAAAAGATGATCACGCTTATCCAGGCAGGCGTGAAGCTTGCGTGAAGTGGGGGTGGAACCGGGCGGCAAATGCCCGGCTACGGCCTTGTAGTGGGCGATCTTTTCGGACAAATCGCCGACTTCCTTGTCCACTTTTTCCAGCTTTTTGATCAGGGCGGGATCATAGCCGAGGAAAATACGTGTGGGCGTGGCGGCCACATTGCCCAATTGCTCGGCAACATAGACAATTTTATAGGCGTTCACGCTTCCGCCCTGCAACCTTCCGTGCACAACAAGATTTCCGCCGACATATACACCTGAATTGAGGCAATATTTTTCAATAAGCATATTGCCGCTGGAGCGCACTTCCACCTTCTCGGCAAAGCTAAGTCGCATCTTGCCTCCGGCGGTAAGCAGGCAATGCCCTCCGGCTCCGCCGCGCGCGCCTCCGGCAACTGACAGATCCTTGCCGGCCCGCACCACGCCACCCTCAACCATGCCCTTGATCAGCAGATTGCTGGCCTGCACACTGAACCCGGCCCGCACGTTGCCGTGCACGGCGCAGTCGCCTATGAAATATACATTGCCGGTATTAAAAGCCACATCACCGCGCACATTGAGCAATTTTTTTACTGTAATTCGATCGGCAAGATAAAATACATACCCGTTGGAGTCGGCCAGCAGGTATTCGGGGTGTTTGGGATCAACGCGGGTGTTAACTCCACCCGGAATCTTCGGCTCATCCACAATAAAGCGCGGATCCGGATTTTTCACGTCGGCAAGCGGCAAAATCTGGGCCAAAACCTGGCCGGAAACCACATTTTGCACATAGCCAAGATTGTACAAATCCGACTTGCCCACCTTGTCCTGGCTGGCCTTCGGCTTCAGCTGGGTGTGATCCATGTCGGGATCAAAATAGTGCTGAAGATAGTAAGACATGGCTACAGTCTTGCTCCAACCCGCCTGTTCAGGCGGAAAAAATTATTCCGGTATGCGCGCGAACAGATCGTTCTCGTCATCCAACATTGGAAAAAAGGTCAATATTTCCGCTTTTTCCATAAAAGCTTTCAAGTTATCGGCCGGGCGGAAAATCATGAGCTGCTTGCCCCAGGCCCGCCCGATGGTACTGGCAGCAACCAGTGCTCCCAGACCGGAATGATCGACCGCGCCAACGTCTTCCAGGTCGAGCACAAGATCAACCACATTGTCGTCGAGCATTACATCTTCCAATGCCTGCCGTAAACGCACCGCATCGCTCAGCGTCATATCGCCAGAAAAGCGGGCTACGGCCAGCGAACCATAGCGCTCAACGTCAAGTTCAAACATTGCGGTTCCTTTCCCCTGTGTTTCCGGCTAGTTCAGTGTAAACTCCCAAGTAGCTACTTAAAGAAATACACATAATTTGCGAAAAGGCAACATTTTTTATCGCGTTCATATCCGGGCGGCACTATGGTTCCAGAGCATTTTGCTGGACGCACGGGACGTTAGAGTATTTTGCTCACTTAGTTCGTAAAACGTCTTATAGAATTTTGCTTTTGAAATTATCTATTGCCTGAAACTGTTTTTTAAGAATTAAGATTGATTGTCCTGCGCCGCCTTTCACCGGCGGCTCGGAATAGCATGTTACTACGGCGGCTTCGCCGCCTAAGTTACGGACACTTTGTGTCCGGACGGCCCTAACAACGCACGGGCCGTCAGAGCATTTCGCTCATTTCATTCGCAAAACGCTCTAATCTCCGTTGCCGTTGGGAGCCACCTCATCTTCCGAGGTGGGCACATCCGGGGCGCTGCCTATTCTAACGCGCGACTCTTCGTCGCACGGCGAGCTCACTCCTCCCACATAACCTCCCAGACGCTCACCGGGCAAAAGACCGGAGGAAACGCGGCGCGCGTCTTCTTCGGCGCGCAGGGCCCGGCGCAGCACCTTGCCCACAATGGTTTTGGGCAGTGAATCTCTGAATTCCACTTGCCTGGGAATTTTATAAGTGGCCATTTTGCTGCGGCAAAAAGCAACCACTTCCGCTCTGGTCATAGTGCAATTTTCATGCAAAACAATATAGGCTTTTATGGATTCCCCGCGCGACGGGTCTTTCACTCCAACGGCAACAGCCTCTTTTATTTTTGGATGTTCGGCCAGAACGTCGTCTATTTCTCTAGGGTAGACATTATATCCGGCTACAATGACCATGTCTTTCTTGCGGTCAACCAGGAAAAAATAGCCGTCTTCATCCATGGTGGCCAGGTCGCCTGTATAGAGCCATTCATTGCGCAAAGCACTGGCGGTTTCATCCGCGCGGTTCCAATATCCCTGCATGACCTGCGGCCCTTTAACAACCAGCTCGCCGAGCTTTCCCGAGGGCAGGGTGAGCGACCCCCCTTCCATATCCACCACACGGGCATCGGTTCCCGGCAGGGGCATGCCTATGGAGCCGGGCTTGGGGCTTTGGAAGCGCAGAGGGTTGATATGGGTGATGGGTGAAGCTTCAGTAAGACCATACCCTTCGATAATGATGGCCCCGGTGAGCTCCTGAAAACGCCGATAATGCTCCGGAGATAGTGGAGCCGATCCGGACACGCAGATCCTGATGGATTTGAGATCATACTTGGACAACTCTTTCTGCTGCATCAACGAAATATAAACAGACGGCGCGCCGGGGAATATGGTGGGTTTGTGCTTTTTAATCAGCTTGAGCACGTCGCCCGGCACGTAGCGCGGCAGGGGCAGAGAGGTGGCGGCCAGCACCGCCGGAATAATCATACCCACGCAAAGACCGTAAACATGAAAAAAAGGCAGAATGGATATGAAAATATGGTAGGTATCCTGATTTTCTTGCAATACGGCAATAATTTGCCGGGCATTAACCAGCAGGTTGCTGTGGGTGAGCATAACGCCCTTGGGCGAGCCGGTAGTGCCTCCCGTGTATTGCAGCAGAGCCAGCATGTTACCGTAATTGCGCTGAGAAAGGGAGAAACGCTGCTTGCTTTTGAACATGTCTTCCCAGCGGTGCACGCGCATTCCATCATAGGGAACGGACGGGGAATTCTTTTTGTCCATTACGGTCTTGAGCTTGTACATGGCGTTCAACGGAAAGGCCAAAGATTCGCCCAGAGAAGTGACAATATAATTTTTGACCCCGATCTTATCTCTGAGCGGTTCGATCTTGCTCCACAAGAGGTCCAGCGTAATCAGGCATTCCGCCTCGGAGTCTTCGAAGTGATGTACTATTTCCGCTTCCATGTAGAGCGGATTGGTCATTACGGCCACTCCCCCGGCCTTGATCACTCCCCAGAAAGCAATCATTGTTTGCGGCAGATTGGGCAACATAAGGGCCACCCGGGAGCCGGGATCCACTCCCAGCAGGCGCAGGGAAGCGGCAAAAATTTCGGCCTGAATCTGCAATTGCTGATAGGTTATTTTCTTATTTTTGAAAATAAGCGCATTGCGGAAAGGATATTTGCGGGCGGCCTCATCAAGAAGGCTGAACAGCGGCTCGTCGGTGGCTTCTATCGTATACGGAACGCCCTTGTCGTAATTGTCGAACCAAGGGCGAAAGTTTTCATCGAGAGTGGTGGTCATTTCCTGCGAACATCCTTATTTACCAGTCTTATACCTGAAACCATGGCGTAGGCCTTGATGCCGGTCTTGGACCCGGTAAAACCAAGCCCCTCTTCAGTAGTGGCCTTTACATTCACGAAATTTTCGTCCAATTGCAATATTCTGGCTACATTGCGGCGAATTTGGGCGCGCTGGGGCGATATTTTAGGAATTTGCGCCACAATGGTCAAGTCGGCCTGCACAATATCCACTCCGGTTTGTTCGGCCCGGCGCAGCGCCTCGTCAACTATTATCGCCGAATTAAGCCCGGAAAAATCCGGATTGCTGTCGGGAAAAAGCGCGCCGATGTCTCCCGCCCCGGAGCAGCCCAGAATGGCATCGGCCAGCGCGTGCAGCAGAACATCGCCGTCAGAATGTGCCAGCACCTCCGGAGCATTGGGGATGGACACGCCGCCAAGCTTCATAGGCCGTCCGCCTTCTTCGGCGTAACGATGCACGTCGTAGCCGAATCCGGAGCAGGGCAGCACCGCGCCGGGCGAACGCCGCCCGCTGACGGGCCGCGCGCCGAGAAGGACCATGCCTTCCTTAATTCCGCCCGCCTCATCAAGAAGGGCCAGATCATCCGGGGAAGTTATTTTTATATTGCCCGGCTCTCCAGGCACAATGGACACAGGCATGCCTATTTCCTCCAGCATGGCGGCGTCGTCGCCACATTCCAGACCTTTTTCCCGGCAGACCAGATGGGCCTGGCGCAAAATGCGAAGGTCAAAGCCCTGCGGAGTTTGCACGGCTACCATGCGTTGGCGATCAAGAGTTTTGCCCACTTCAAGCCCGACATGCAAATCTTCGGTACATTTTACCTCGCCGCCGCGTATTTCCTTGACGGTATCGGTTATGGCCAGGGCCGGAATAGCCCCTGTTTTGCCCTGGTCCAAAACTGCGCACACTCTGCGCACAAGCGCGGGCGAAACAAAAGGCCGGGCGGCGTCGTGAACAAGCGCGGACGAACACTCCGGGCAGTGCTCCGCCAGATGATTGATGCCGTTAAAAACGGAATCCTGGCGTAATCTGCCTCCGGCAGTAATCGTAAAAGGAAGACCCAGCCCATTTCCGGCATTGAGTTCGTTCAGACGTTGTCTCTCGCTTTCCACGAATTCAGGAGCAAAAACAAAAACGAGCCCGCCAACGCAACCGCAAGCGGACATGGTGAGGGCCGATTGCCAGTAAAGCGGCGCCCCTCGATAAAGGAGAAACTGCTTGGGCATTCCTCCGCATGAATCGGCAATGCGGCGGCCGTAGCCTGCCGCCACAATAATGCCCCAAGGCTTTGATTGACGCATCTTGTCTTGCATATCTATAAAATTATCAGTTTATAGACAGTATCGTCACGAGATGATTTTTAGCTATCCAGCAAGGAAAAAAGCCTTTTTATGGAAGGAGTGTACTCTTCCGGTACTCGACTGTAATAAAAAGGACTTTTTGACATAGCCGGGAGCAAAAAAACGCTCGTGACGATACTGTCCAAATCACGGGAGCAGGGCTATAAGCCGGGTTCTGTACGCGCTTGCGCGCGTGGCCGCCATTCCTCTAGGAGCGCGCTTACGCGCGCCCTCAAGCAACCTACCCGGAAGGCTGAAGCGAAAACGCTTTCTGATCGGGCCGATCACCTTCCCTATTTGGTCTTGCTCCGGACGGGGTTTACCTAGCCTGCGCGTCACCGCGACAGCTGGCAGGCTCTTACCCTGCCGTTTCACCCTTACCGCAAAATATGCGGCGGTTTGCTTTCTGTGGCACTTTCCAGGGGTCGCCCCCTCTGGGAATTACCCAGCGTCCTGCCCTGCGGAGCCCGGACTTTCCTCCCCGACCGGCGCTTGCGCCCCAGTCGCGGCGGCAGCCCGCCCTACTCCCGTGAAAATTGTTGGATCAAAGCAGCCCTATCCACGCACGGGCCGTCAGGGATTAGAGCTTTTACTCACTGCGTTCGCAAAAGCTCTAATCCCTGCTGCCCGGCTCAGCGGAATCATTAGGGGTAAAATGCTCGCTCCAATAAATAAGCCTCTGGCAATTAGGGCAGCTGGCAATATGCTGGCCGCGCTGTAATTCTATAAAGGCTTGCGGTGGAATGGAAATATGGCAGCCGGAACAAATGCCTTCGCTCACGCTGACAATTACCGGATGATCCAGGCGATGCCTTATAAACTCATAACGCATGAACACCGGCTGCGGAACCCCGGCACTGGTGGTAACGCGCAGATGTTCCATTTCTTCCAGCTTGGCCCGGGCCTTGCCTAGGCGCTCGTCCAGGCCGGCCTGGCGGCTTTCCAGATCGGCTTTTATGACATGCCACGAAGATTCAATTTCTTCCAGCGCCTTGCTTTGGGTCTGCATTTCTTCAAGCAAAGCCAATTTTTCTTCTTCCCTGGTGCGGTTGATCTTTTCCATGGTGTCCATTTCGCGCATCATGGCGTGGTATTCCTTGGTGTTGCCAACCTGCATCAGCTTGCTTTTGCTTTTCTTTATGCGCATGGAATCGTCGTCGATATCCATAGCCAGGCGCTTTTGCTGATCTTGTAAATGGGTGAGCTTATCCGCTATTTTTACGCGCTGTTCTTCAATATCGTTGAACTTGGCGGTCAAGGCCTCCACTTCCAACGGCGCGTTCTTGATCTCCATTCTTATGGAGTGCAAAACGTCATCCACTTTTTGCAAATCAACAAGTTGTTCAATTTGCTTGATATAATGACTCACAGAGATCTCCTCCTGCCTGTGGGCAAGTTTTTTAAACATTATCCGCGATCAAGGCCGGCGCACCCTATTTACGTACTAATAAAAGCACCCGATTGCTGAGGCGCGTCAGATCTGTACCAGAGATATTGGGCCGACCGATGGTATGAAGGTCACAATTATTTCCGGAGCCGCCTTTTGCAGCGCAAGGCTGAATCGGCGCATCATTTCTTCTTCCAGGCTGTGATGTCCCACGTCAAGAACGCAGAGCGGAGCTTCAAGGGCTGCATGATGCTTGATTTCGCCGGTTATAAAAATGTCGGCCCCAAGATTCGCCGCCTCCGCCATAAGCGAAGAGCCGCTACCGGGGCACACGGCCACAGATCGGACCATGTCCGGTCTTGGCCCGCAGAGCGAACCAGCGCTCAGGCCGCAAAGGCGCAGCACGTCTTTCACAAAATCATCAAGACGCGCCGCTTTCGGCAAACTACCGCAAACCCCAAACCCAAAAACGGAAGTTACGGACACCACCGGTTCGATGACCACCATATCTTCAAGTTTCAAATCCTCGGCCAGCCAGGCCACCGGACCTTCAGGATTGACATCAAGTGAGGTGTGTGCGGAATAAAGAGCCATATCGTTTTTAAAAAGCAGAGACAATACCCGGTGATAGGCATCTCTGGTTTTGGGCAGCCTGGGTTGCAGCAGCAGAGGGTGATGACTCAAAATCATGTCGGCCCCGAGCTTCACAGCCTCCTCAACAGATTCCGGCACAGGGTCAAGGCATACTGCCAATCTTTTCACCGCATCTTTCGAACCGGCCACCTGGAATCCTGAAGCATCCCAAGAGGACTGCATGGCAGGATCAGCAATTTTCTCTATTATTTCAATTAATTCCGCTTGCAGCATATCAAATATAAAAAAAGCGCCGTCCCGCCTTCCAAGCGGGACAACGCCTTTCCCTTTTATTTATACAACTTGAGTAGTTGCGTTTATAAATCAAATAAGTCTCACGCATGGTGCAAAGTTCCACGCCGCGCACCAGAAAGGTTGCGCCGGCTGATAATACATGGTCTGTAACTATATTATCAAGGTCAAGATATTGTCAATCCCGCTGTTACAAAGCATCCCGACTTTGAAATACATCATCACCAGAAGACATTTTTTGAACCGCAAGCTGATTGTCCTGCGCCGCCTTTAACCGGCGGCTCGGAATCGTATGCTATACGGTGGCTTCACCACCTACGTTACGGATGCTACGTGATGGGATGGCCCTATCCACGCACGGGCCGTCTGAAGGAGTTAGAGCATGTTACTCACTGCGTTCGCAACATGCTCTAACTCCTTCAAATGCGCTTCGGCAAACTCCAACGAGGGGTCAATCTTCAGAGCTTCGGTCAAAAATTTGCGGGCTTCAGCGGCATTACCCATGAATTTATGGCACAGCCCCAGGTTGGCCAAATCCATGGCCGATCCTTTGTCGAGCTTGAGTGCTCGTTCAAAGTCCCTGGCGGCGGCTTCGTAATTTTTCACCTTGAAGTAGGACACGCCGCGCAAATTCCAGAATTCGCGCACCTGAGGGTTCAGCCCCACAGCTCTGGTAAGCGCCGGCAGAGCCTTGTTCCATTCCTGATTCAAGGTGTGCACATATCCAGAGTAAAAAACGGCCAGAGCTTCTGATTCGCTGTCCGGCTGCACCTTTTCCGCCTGGGCCAAAAAGTCCAGAGCGCGCGGCATGTCGCCTTCACGCATAGCTGTAAGACCCCGGAAAAACGGAATGAAGTGCCCGTTGGGATAAAATTTTTCCAACAGGTCCAGACCGGCTCGGGCCTCTTCCAGAGGGACACGCTCGGCAAGCATGCGCCCCACAAAAAGGCCCAGGCTCTGGTTTTTGTCGCGCTCACGAAAGGCAAAGCCGGGCACAACCGCGTAATGAGCGGGAATGCGAACCTTGGGATGAGTGGTGGACACCGCGTAAACATTATAGCCCAGCCCTTTAAGGGCAGAGCAGAGTTCCCGCAGTTCTTGCAAAATATCCTGATGCGCGATGGCGGGCAAGCTGGACAGCCTAACCATCGAGCCGGACAGCAACCAGGATATATCTTCAGGCTTTTCGATTTTGGGCAAGCCTGAAGCCTCGTAGCAGGCCTCGGTGCAAAAATCGCCGGCAAGCTGAGCCACTTCTGTTATAGCCCGCACCGCCGCCCCAAGGGGATTGGCCGCCGTGCCCGCGGTGAAAACAATTTCTGAGCCGCGCCCCAAAGTGGACGGATCAAAGGCCAGCGCGCCCACGGTGGGCACAGGCATGCCTTGAGAAAAATCCTTGAGCACAATGGTGATGTTTTCACGCCGGAAAGGTTCCAGCAGACGGTGCAGCACCGGGTCGTCAATCCCCGACGGATCTATCGTGGGCAACTCCGGGCGCTTCGCATCGATCAAGGCGCACACGTGTCGTTCCACCAGCTCGCACACGCCCTGCAACAGTGATTCGGCATCAGTATTCCCGGCAGAGGTTCCATTGAATTCGCCAAGTTGCTTGAACCAATCCAGAGGCAGCCATTTTGTGCTGTTGTCGGCCGGGTTGGTCGTCTTAAAAAATTGCCAGGTAAGCAAATCCAGTATTTGCTCCGCAGCTTCCGGGGCCAATTTGTCGTTCACGGAAAAAAGTATTTCCTCAACAGAAAGCAAATCATCGCCAAAGCGGGCTTTTGCTTCCGACCAGGTGCCGGAAAAAGCCCCCGGCAAATCCTCCCAGAAAGAAAAAAATGAAAAGCGCTCCACAAGTTCCATCAAGGCCGAAGCTTCGGCCTGTTCCGGAGAAGATCCCTTGCCCATCTGCTTGCGCGCGGGCATGATCTTACGCGCATCAGCGCCGCATATGCTCATGAACACGGGTATATCAAGACGCCCCACGTCAATACGCCTGGTTTCGGCCAGAATATCCAGATCAATATTTTTCAGTCGGTTGCGCACGTTTATCACGGTCTGGGCCGGTTCTATGGCTTTGTCCAGCCCGCAGGCGTGCCCTTTGACGCAAGGTTTAAGCTCAATCATTCGTCACCTACCTGCAGAGCGGCCATAAAAGCTTCTTGAGGCAATTCCACATTGCCCATGCGCTTCATGCGTTTTTTACCTTCTTTCTGCTTTTCCAAGAGCTTGCGCTTACGAGTTATATCGCCGCCATAACATTTGGCCGTTACGTTCTTGCGGAAGGCCGAAACAGTTTCCCTGGCGATGATTTTGTTGCCTATGGCAGCCTGTATGGCCACTTCGAAAAGCTGGCGGGGAATGGTTCTCTTGAGTTTCAGAGCCAGAGCGCGGCCGTAATGATAGGCCTTGTCCTTATGCACGATCACGGCCAGAGCATCCACGGGGTCGCCGTTGAGCATGATGTCCAGGCGCACCAACTGCGAAGTCCGGTAATCAATGAATTCATAATCCATGGAAGCATAACCGCGAGTGCCCGACTTCAAGCGGTCGAAAAAATCGAAAACTATTTCGGCAAAAGGCAGTTCATAGGTAATAACCACACGATTGGAGGTTATATAGCTGATGTTCTTTTGAATGCCGCGCTTGTCCTCGCAAAGTTTGAACACATTGCCCACATACTCATTGGGCACATGGATGTCCATCTTAACGAACGGCTCATAAAGATTGGCTATTTTTACCTGATCAGGCAATTTGGAAGGATTGTCCACATCCGCGCTCTTGCCGTCGGTGGTCTCCACCTTGTAAATCACCGAGGGCGCGGTAGCGATGAGGTTAACCTCAAATTCGCGTTCCAGCCGCTCCTGAATGATTTCCATGTGCAAAAGCCCCAGAAAACCGCAACGAAAGCCGAAGCCGAGGGCCTGCGAGGTTTCCGGTTCATAAGAAAAAGCGGCGTCATTGAGTTGAAGCTTTTCCAGAGCGGTCTTCAGCGCCTCGTAATCATCCGATTCCGAAGGATACAGCCCGCAGAAAACCATGGGTTGAACTTCCTTGAAGCCGGGCACGGCGTCTTCGGCCGGGCGATCGGCATGGGTGATAGTGTCGCCCACCTTGGCGTCACCCAGCTCCTTTATACCCGCGCACATAAAGCCCACTTCCCCGGCCCGCAACTCATCCATATCGCGCGATTCGGGCGAGAACACCCCCAGGCGCAGCACTTCATAATCGCAGCCGGTTGCCATAAGCCTTATGTTGTCATTCTTGCGGATCGTGCCGTCCACAATGCGGAAAAGAATAACCACCCCCTGATAGGAATCATACCAGGAGTCGAAAATAAGCGCTTTCAACGGGGCATTGACATTGCCTTCGGGCGCGGGCAGCCTTTTCACTATTGCCTCAAGTACCGCATCCACTCCCAGCCCGCTTTTGGCCGAAACCGCCAACGAGTCCGAGCAGTCCAGCCCTATGGCCTCTTCTATCTCGGTGCGCACCCGATCAACATCGGCGCTGGCAAGGTCAATCTTGTTCAGCACCGGAATAATTTCGTGATTATGATCAATGGCCAGATAGACATTGGCCAGGGTTTGCGCTTCCACGCCCTGCGTTGCGTCAACCACCAGCAGCGCGCCCTCGCAGGCCGCCAGTGAACGCGAAACTTCGTAGTTGAAGTCCACATGGCCGGGCGTGTCGATGAGGTTCAGCAAGTACTGCTTGCCGTCGGCGGCCTTGTACGGAATGCGCACCGTCTGGGCCTTGATGGTGATGCCCCGCTCGCGCTCAATGTCCATGCGATCAAGATATTGGTTGCGCTTCTCTCGCTCCGAAACCAGACCGGTGATTTCCAATATGCGGTCGGCCAGAGTGGACTTGCCGTGGTCAATGTGCGCAATGATGCTGAAATTACGTATATGTTCCTGCTTTGCCATGGGTATCCTTGGCGGAGAGGGGATTGACCGGGGGAAGGGGGAAACCCCTTTTTAAAAAAAGGGGTTTCCCCCTTCCCCCATACCCCCATCCCTCTTTACCAAAAACTTTTACTTTGAAATTAAACAGTACCGCCATGAGATGATTTTTTGTTCTTCAGCAAGAAAAAAACTTTTTGACGTAGCTGGGGGGGCAAAAAAGCACTCATGCCGACACTGTTTATAGACAAAAGTTTATTCAAAAGTACCCCAAAGCCCGCAGGCTGTCCATATTCTCTTCTTTGGACGCGACACGTCCACTGCGCTCCGCGCCCCCGGCCTCAGGTAAATTGGTGCAGGGCATACAACCGAGAGAACGATATCCCTTTTCGTACAAATCGCAATATGGCAATTCTCGGGTCTGCACGTAGGCCCAGATATCCATTTCCGTAAAATTGAGTATGGGGTGCAGGCGCATATGATCGCCATGATTTTCCAATGGCGACAGGTCGGCCCGATGCGGATTTTCGTCAGCGCGCAGCCCGGTAAGCAGGATTTTTATGTCCATTTCGCGAATGGCGGCAAGCAACGGCTCCACCTTCAAGGCGCGGCAGCAGGCTATCACATCCTTGCCGAATTCCAGCCCGGCGGGCCTTTCCGACTTTATAACGCGCAAATCAAAACGCCACAATCCGGCCAGGGCATCACGAAAGGCCATGACTTCCGGAAACTTGCACCCGGTGTCAAGGTTTATGACCAATGGACGGCGGGGCTTGTCCAGCCCGGCCAAAGCCAGACGCCAAAGATGCAGGGCCACAGTGGAATCCTTGCCGCCGGTAAAAGCCAGGGCAATTCCGTCAGGAGCATGGCTGGCCGCCGTATCACGCAAGAAGGCCAACGCCGCATCAACTTTGGCTTCCAGGGAAGCCGGGGGAAAGGCAATTTTATTTTTTAAATTATTCATCACATAAAACTATTTTTATAACTGCTCACGGATAAAACACATTGGAAATAAATTCACCAAGTTTACCTCGTGAGAGTTTACATCCAATCAGTTACTATTTCTCTAAACCAGCAGCTGTGGACACGCATGTATTTATTTTACTGTAGCCATTTTGATTAGGGTGTGAGTCTGTGGTATAGAAATCTTCTTTTTCTAATATACATGTGTGAAAATTTAGGTTGTTTTCCTTTGCCAATTGTATAATATCTCGACTAGAGGTGTCCCACTTGGGGGGAGTTCCTACCTCGTGCTTCATTGTTACTAGCAGTAAAAAACCTGGATTTTCCCCAGAAAAAACCAATTTTTTTACCGTATTTAAGTTGGCATTGTATGTGTTATTTATCAACGAGGCATCATCGTAGTCTTGATGTGGTGGCTCAGAGAATTTGTCTTTAAAGTATCTGTATGCTATAAACACAACCGCAGAACGCTTCACAATAGCCTTCAAGTTGTATTTTATACCTAAAGCACTTTTGATGTCTAAAGTACTTCTAATGTCTGTGCTATAATTTTTGGTATCGTTAAAATTTCTTGTGCTCTTCTTGATCGTATCTTCATCATTATTCGCAAAATCATATCCGTAATAATCTCCGTTTGACTTGTCGCACTTCGCGTAATGTAAGCATTGCAAAGTGTCGTCGTCAAAATTCCAGATATTTCTGTATAGATCTGCTCCAATAATTATAACGTTAGTGCTAGAAAATTTCATTCCTGTTAGTTCTAAATGCTCTTTTAACTTGTTCCATTGCATTGGTCCTGTGCCCAATATTCCTCCATTTATAAAATTTCGACCACGCTGATATGCTGTATTGTCGAAATCATAAAACCATGCACTAGCTCCTTGTCCTTCTGTAAAAGAGTCCCCTAGAATAATTTCGGCCTGTTGAAAAGTATGTACATCTCGCTTCTGTACAAGCCCTAAGTTGTTTGTATGAATTGTGTAGGCATATTCGAGCTGTGGTTCTTCTTTTATGTAGTATGTTTTTGATATAATCTCCCTATTCGGAAAATATTTAAAAATTTGACCTATGTTCTGGAAGTTTTCTCCTTTTTCAAAAAACATGAATCTGTAGGCCGCATTGGTCCTATAAAGTGGATGTCCAATTGTTATTCTGGTGATAATTTCTATAATGATGAACGATATAATAATAGACACAAATAAAGTGAAAAGGTTCTTGAGCATAACTTTACGTGCTTATATTGTTATTAAATTTGGTGTATATCTATATTTAGTATGTGCTCATGGTAACCGCCGTCTTTCAACGGTGGCTCGGGATCGGATTGCGCACGGCGGTCGCCTAAGTTACGCGCATTGCGGGTTCGGGCTGTCCGGACAATATCCGGGCAGCCCTTTGGAAATGTTGTTCGAAATATGGCAGACTTCGTTATCTCATATTTCGAACAACATTTCCAAATCAGCGCGTGTCAGCGACTTCCAGGCATCCTGACCGGGAATGATTGCTTCAGCCACGCCGCGTTTGGCTTCCTGAAGCTTCAGAATCTTTTCCTCCACAGTATTCTGGCAAATCAGTTTATAAGAGAAGACCTGCCGCGTCTGGCCAATGCGGTGAGTACGGTCGGTGGCCTGGCTTTCCACAGCCGGGTTCCACCAGGGGTCGTAATGGATAACATAGTCGGCCGAGGTGAGATTAAGTCCGGTGCCTCCGGCTTTAAGCGATATAAGGAAAATAGGTATTTCCGGAGTATCGTTAAAAAGATCTACCTGATCAAAGCGGTCTTTACTGGCGCCGTCGAGGTAGCAGAAAGGAATTTCCTCGGTTTGCAGCCAGTGGCGGATAATGTGCAACATCTGCACAAATTGCGAGAACACCAGCAGTTTGTGCCCGGCACCTACTATGTCGCTGACCATATCCTTGAAGGCGTCAAACTTGCCCGAGGGCAGGTTGTTGGAAAAACCAGGCAGGTTCAGTTTCAAAAGGCGCGGATGGCAGCAGATCTGCCGCAACTTGAGCAGGGCGTCAAGAATAGACATCTGGCTCTTGGCCATGCCCTTTTCATCCACGTCGGCCAGCACCTGAGCGCGCAGCTTCTTGGCCAGAGCGGCGTAGAGCTCGGCCTGGGCGTCTTCAAGGGCGCAGCAGGTAACGCTTTCCACCTTGGGCGGCAGGTCTTTGGCCACTTCGGCTTTGGTGCGCCGCAGAATAAAGGGCCTAACCCTGGTGCGCAGATAGCCGAGAGTTTCCGGGTCGCCGTCTTTTATGGGCTTGGCTATGCCGCGCTGGAAATTGTGTTGCGAGCCGAGGAAACCCGGCATAAGGAACTCAAAAAGCGACCACAGCTCAAAGAGATTGTTTTCAATGGGCGTCCCCGAAAGACACAGGCGCATGCGCGCATTTATGTGCCGCACCGAGCGTGCGGTGATGGTATTGGGATTTTTGATATTCTGGGCTTCGTCCAAAATGACCGAGTTGAACTCGTATTTTTCCAGTTCCTCAAGGTCGCGTCGCAAAAGGGCATAGGTGGTGATAATCAGATCCGACTCGGAAATCTGCTTGAACATTCCTTCGCGCCGGGTCCCATAAATAATCAGGCGACGCATGGTGGGCACGAACTTTTCCGCTTCGCGGTTCCAGTTGGGCAATACCGAGGTAGGCACAATGATCAGATTGGGGCCTTCAAAACCGCGTTCGATCATATATTGAATGAAGGCCAGGGTCTGCACCGTTTTGCCCAGGCCCATCTCGTCAGCCAGAATTCCGCCGAAACCATATTCGGAAAGGAAATTCAAATAGGAAAGGCCCTGGCGCTGATAGGAGCGCAAATCGGCCTGAAGGCCCTTGGGCGGCTCTATAGGCCTTATTTCATTGAAAGTACGAATCTTGTCCCGCAGCTTGTTCCAAAATGAATCGGTGGAAGCATTGGGCAGATCGTCCAACAGGCTGTCCAGCACCGGGGCTTCGAACTGCTTGAATTTTTGCTGCGGCGGCTTGGTGGGGTCAAAGCCCAGAGCGCTGAGCTTGTGGGCCAGTTTTTCCAGCCACGATTCGGGCAGGCTGGTATAAGAGCCGTCTTTAAGCTGAACGTAGCGTTTGCCCTTGGCCCAGGCCTTCCAGATTTTTTCCAGAGGCACACTCTGGCCGTCGTATTCGATCTCAATTTCCAGCGAAAACCACTTTTCCTTTTCATTGCTGGTAACAGTGGCCACGATATTGCTCTGGGACGTGCGCACTTTGTAGCGTGAGAGGGCCTTTTCGCCGTACACCCGGTAACTTTCCAACAGCTTGGAATAGGAATCGAGCAGAAAAGTTATGGCTTCTTCCGGCTCCATAAACCACAGCTTGTTGCTGCGCGGCTGAAAAGACATGTCCGTGAGGCTGGCCAGAAGCTGCTCCTCTTCCTCCTGATGACGCCGCACCAGATAAGTTTTGCCGCCATATACATAACTGCCGGTCTGGAATTCGGGGTTAGGGCCGGAAAGGGTGAACTCTCCGTGCACTGTTTCGTAAATATTGTCTACTTCCAGGGTAAGCAGGCTGCCCTCTTCATCGAGGAACAGCTTGGGGTTATATGAAGCGGGCTGGAAAATGGGTTCCATGAGCTTCAGGAACTGCTGCGGTTCGTAAAGTTCCGAAGACGGCAGACGCGTCCACACCCGATCGAGAAATTCGGACATTTCGCTGTGGGGCACAACAGGCGGAGCCTGCACCATATCTTGCACCAGTTCCGGCTCAAGGCTGGTATGCACAGGATAAAAATGCTGGTTGTAGCACACCCAAAGCGGCATCTGCCCGTGGAAGGAAATATGCTCGGCGGAATTGGCTATGGGCAGAGGAAGCTTGCCCTCGCGCTGCAAAAGCACCTCAAAGTTGAACCCGTCCTGGTCCAGATGCGGCTTGAGCTTGAGCACGAAGGGCGTATTTTCTATGCGGCATGGTTCGTCTGTATCTTTCCACAACAGGTAATACTCATTGCGTACAGCCCAGAAAAACCATGAAACAAGCCCATCGGGAATTTCTACCCTATGCCCGTAATAATCGAGATGCTGGCCAACCTGGCTGGCAACCTGACCGAGCTGAGGAGATATGTCGCACCATTCGGGGTGGCGCAAAATCTGCTCCAGGCTGATTTCGGTATGCACGCTGGAAAGCCCGGTTTTATTTTGTCTGCCTCGGAAAAAAGCTACCTGCACCCTCCCCGGCTCGGGATAAAAGCGGAAAATAAGATAGTGCCGCCCGGCTTCAGACTCCACCTCCGAGGTAAAAAAGCTACGAAAGCTCTGCTTCCAATCGGTGCGCAACTTCAGCTGTTCTTCGTCGGCGTCGGGTTCATCTTCGGCAAGGCCAAGCAAGAATTTGATGCCGGTAGCGGCTACGTGACGGCACACGCCGCTGAAGGATTCGTCACAATTGCAGAAGTGATCAACCATATTGGAATCAAACTTGAACGTAAGCCTTGGCGAATAAACCTGAAAATCCTCGCCCTGAATCGAAGCTTCCACATTCCAGAGGTTGCTTTCCTTCTTTATTTGTATTTTCTGAACACCGTCACTGGAAATAATGTATTGGGCGCCGTCTCGTATATACTCGGGTACGGCGTCACGGATAAAATTCTGGGCTAAGTTGCGCACGGAGCTTTCGGCAGCTCGGGACATGTGGGGACTCCTGAAAACAAATGGACTGAGGAATAAGGTTTTCAATCCGGGTTAAATATGTTATTAGCACACGAGTGCAATATATACGTTGAATAGCATATGTAGCTTTTTTTCACAATAAAAAATAAAAGTTTTATGAACAGCATTTTTCAGCATCGGCGTTTTTTAAACGCAACTATTTATAATGTCGTTATATTTCTCTTCATATGCCTTTCCGTTCCCCTAACGGCCATCGGCGCGGAAGAAACAGAAAAACAGGCTTCTTCCACAACTGGAAGCCAGCCGGTTGCTGGCGCGCCTCCCGCGTCCCAAGACGCCCGGAAAGCGGCAAGTCTGCCTGATACGGCCGTACCTGCCAATGGAGTCAATGCTTCAACCCCGGCATACGGCGACAGAATCATCCTGGGCACCATAGGTGAAGCATCCAACCTCATCAGCTATCTTTCCACTGACGCCCCCTCGCATGAAGTGGCCGATTTGCTTTTTGTGGCTCCTTTGCGCTATAACAAAGACTTGCAAATTGAGCCATATGCCGCTGAAAAATTTGAAATTCTAGAAGACGGCAAGCTTCTGCGGTTCACCTTGCGTCAAGGCATTTTATGGGAAGACGGGGTGGAGCTGACCAGTGACGACATGGAATACACCTTCAAAATGGTCACCAGCCCGGACACAGCCAGCCCCTATGCCGAAGATTTTATGGCCGTGCGTGAATTCCGCAAAACCGGGCGCTACACCTTTGAGGCACGCTACGATAAATTCTTCGCCAGAGCCATATCTTCATGGATGAATCCCATTCTTCCCAAGCATGTGCTTGAGGGGCAGAATATTCGTAACACGCCTTTTTCGCGCAAGCCGATAGGGGCCGGGCCGTATCGCCTGAAATCCTGGGAATCGGGCCTCAAAATAACCCTTGAGGCCTCACCCACCTATTTTGACGGACAGCCATACATATCGGAAGTAGTCTACCGCATCATTCCCGACATATCCACCATGTTTATGGAAGCGCGGGCCCTGCGCCTGGACCTTATGAACCTTTCGCCGCAGCAATACCTGCGCCAAACTACCGGGCCGTTCTGGGAACGCGAATGGCGCAAATACCGCTACCTGGCTTCCATGTATGTTTTTTTGGGCTTTAACATGCGCCACCCGTTTTTTCAGGATAAACGGGTACGTTGGGCCATATCCCGCGCCATCGACCGCGAAGGCATTGTAAAGGGAGTGCTGCTGGGCCAGGGTGTTCCGGCCTTTGGCCCGTACAAGCCCGGATCCTGGGCTTACGACACCAAATTGTCGCCGGTGCGCCAGGATGTGGCCGAAGCCGCCCGATTGCTGGACGAGGCCGGTTTTAAATTTACTGACGGCTCGGGCATACGTAAAAAGGACGGCGTGCCGCTTTCTTTCACTATACTGACCAACCAGGGCAATGAGCAGCGCATTTTAACGGCTACCGTCATCCAGAGCCAGCTCAAGGCCGTTGGTGTGGACGTGCATATACGCACTGTGGAGTGGGCAGCCTTTATCAAGGAATTTGTGGACAAAGGGCGTTTCGACACCGTAATTCTAGGCTGGACCGTAGGCCAGGATCCGGATATATATGATGTATGGCATTCGTCTAAAGCCAGGCCCGGCGGTTTGAATTTTACATATTACAAAAATCCCGAACTTGACGCGATACTCGAAGCGGCCCGCTCCGAGCCGGATCAGTCTAAGCGCAAAATTCTGTATGACAGACTTCAGGAGATAATGGCAGACGATCAGCCTTATTGCTTTTTGTTCGTACCTTATGCCCTGCCCATGGTTCAGGCCCGTTTTCACGGCATAGCCCCGGCTCTGGCCGGTATTATGTACAATTTTGATAAATGGTGGGTTCCCAAACAACAGCAAAAGTATAGTCTGAAATAAAAATATACCCTTTATAACCACAATTTTCGCAACTGACAGGCCAAAGGCGGCATATGATTCGCATTCAGGAAATTCTCGATGAAGTGTCCAAAAACAACAAGGACGCCAATCTCGATCTCATTCAAAAGGCCTATATTTACGCCGCCACGGCCCATGCCGGGCAGACGCGCCTTTCCGGCGAACCCTACCTTTCGCACCCTCTGGCTGTGGCCTATCTATTGGCACAGCATGGCTTCGACGAATTCACAGTGTGCGCGGGCCTTCTCCACGACACTGTGGAAGACACCAAAGCCACCCTTGAAGAAATAGATTCCCAATTCAGCGAAGAAGTGGCCGACATTGTGGATGGGGTGACCAAAATCAGCATGATCCCCTTCGACACAAAAGAAGAGGCCCAGGCCGAAAACATCCGCAAAATGATTTTAGCCATGAGCCACGATATACGCGTGCTTATGGTCAAACTGGCCGACCGCGTGCACAACATGCGCACCCTGGGTTTCCAAAAAGTCCACAAACAAAAGCGCATCGCCCAGGAAACCATGGAAATATACGCGCCCCTGGCCAACCGCCTGGGTCTGCATAAGCTGAAACTGGAGCTTGAAGACCTGAGCTTCAAGTATCTCAAACCCGACGTTTACGCCCAAATTTCCCAATGGCTTGACGAAAATCAGGTAGTCGAGCGCCAGATCATCGACAAGGTGATGGACAGCTTAAAGCAGCTTCTGAAAGATAACGACATTAACGGCACCGTGCGCGGCCGCATCAAGCATATTTTCAGCATCCACAAAAAAATGACCGAACAGCATCTCACCCTTGACGAGATGCACGACATCATGGCCTTTCGCGTTCTGGTGAACGATCTCAGAGACTGCTACGCGGTGCTGGGCTTGGTGCACTCGCGCTGGCGTCCGGTGCACGGACGCTTCAAAGACTATATTTCCACCCCCAAGACTAATGGTTACCAGAGCCTGCACACCACAGTAATCGGCCCTGAGGGCGAACGCATTGAAATACAGATTCGTACCGAAGACATGCACCGCCAGGCCGAGCACGGCGTGGCCTCGCACTGGCTTTATAAGGAAGGCGGACGAGTCAACCCGCGCGATTTGGAGCAATTTGCCTGGCTGCGCGAAATTTTCGAACGCCCGCGCGACGAGAGCGACTCCAAAGAATTCATGCACTCCCTGCGCCTTGACCTTTTCAATGACGAAATTTTCATCTACACCCCCAGGGGCGACGTAAAAGAGCTACCCAAAGGGGCCACCCCGCTCGACTTTGCCTTTCACATTCATACCAATGTGGGCATGCATTGCGCTGGAGCAAAAGTAAACGGCAAACTGGTGCCGCTCGGCACCGAGCTAAAAAACAGCGATACGGTGGAAGTCATCACCGACAAGTCGCGTTTTCCCAACCGTGACTGGCTCAAACTGGTCAAAACAGCCAAGGCCCGCAGCCGCATCCAGCGTTACCTGCGCACCGAGGAGCGCTCCAGAGCCATTGAACTTGGCCGGGAAATGCTTGAAAAAGAAGGACGCAAAGTCAACATCAATGTGTCCAAGGCCATAAAAGATGGGCATTTTGTGGAAATCGCCGACAAAATGCGCCTGGACGGCCCCGAAGAAGTAATGGCCTCCGTGGGCTATGCTCACATTACACCGCGCAAGGTACTCAACCGCCTGTACGCCATTTTGCACCCTGAAGAAGACGTGCCCGACGAGGCCCTGCCGCCGCCCACCAAGCCCGCAGCCGGAGCTAAAACCGAAAGCGTGGGGCTTGCCGGTGTGGACGGGGTCTTGATGCGTTTCGCCAAATGCTGTAACCCTGTGCCCGGCGACGTTATTGTCGGCTATATAAGCCGTGGCCTTGGCGTTACCGTGCACACTGTAGACTGTCCCAATGTGATCAATATGGAGCCTGAACGGCTCATATCCGTGCATTGGGAAGGCGAGGAAGACAAACCCTATCAAGCGCGCATGCACATCATAAGCAAGAACGAAAAGGGCGCGCTGGCCGACATTGCCCGCCTGCTGTGCGACAACAATGTTAATATCGACGCGTTGAACGCCAAATCAATACTTGGCAACCGCAGCGAAATAGATATTACCGTGGAAGTACGCAACGTGGCCCAGCTTTACAAAGTTATAGATCTTCTGCGTCAATTGCCGCCGGTGCTGGAGGTGTTGCGTTCCACTGCCGACACCTAGAGGCCGCCTTAAAGGCGACTTTTGCCCCTTGGCCGCGTAAAGCGGCCTCTAAAACACATATAAGGACTGCAAAAAATGATTGCATGCGCGGATCTACTTAAAAACCAGAAAAAATGGCTGGTAACTGGAGTAGCCGGCTTTATCGGCTCCAATCTGCTTGAAGAATTACTGCAAAACGGCCAGAAAGTTGTGGGGCTGGACAATTTCCTCACCGGCTACCAGAAAAATCTGGACATGGTTCACGCCATCGTTGGCGACGAAAAATGGGCCAATTTCTCCTTTATTGAAGGTGACATCCGCAGCCTCGACACCTGCCGTCAGGCGTGCGACGGCATTGACCACGTGCTGCATGAGGCCGCCCTTGGCTCCGTTCCCCGCTCCATTGAAGATCCGCTGCTCTCCAACAGCTGCAATATTGACGGCTTTGTAAACATGTTGGTAGCCGCCCGCGATGCCAAGGTAAAAAGCTTTGTCTATGCCGCCTCCTCCTCAACCTATGGCGACTCGCCCGAGCTGCCTAAGGTAGAAGACAAAATAGGCCGCCCCCTATCCCCTTATGCCGTAACCAAGTATGTAAACGAGCTATACGCCGACGTTTTCGCCCGTTGCTACGACTTCACCACCATTGGCCTGCGCTATTTCAACGTGTTCGGGCAACGCCAGGATCCCTTTGGGGCCTATGCCGCGGTTATTCCCCAATGGTTTTCCGCCCTGCTGCGCGACACAACCGTGTATGTGAACGGCGACGGCGAAACCAGTCGTGACTTCTGCCACATCATAAACGTGGTAGAGGCCAATATTCTGTCCTCCTTTGCCAAACCCGAAGCCCGAGACAAAATATACAACGTGGCCTTTGGCCAGCGTACCACCTTGAATGAACTTTTTGCGCTCATTCGCGACGAAGTGACCCGCCACAAGCCAGAGGCGGCCAAAGCTGTGTCCGAGCATCGCGAATTCCGTTTTGGCGACGTGCGCCACTCTCTCGCCGATATCAGCCGCGCCCAAACTTTGCTGGGCTACTCCCCCCGCTACGATGTGCGGCAGGGGCTGCGGCTGGCTGGAGATTGGTACGCTGAAAATTTGTAAAAATGCGGGTAGCGTCCCGGTTTGCCGTAATACTTCGTCAGACGGCAAATCGTGACGCTGCTTTATTAAGCCGGTATTTCAGAATAAAAAATTTATACTTGATTTGTTCTGCTTCGTTCTCTGTCTGAGGAACGTGTCGTCTCGAGGATAATTTTTGTTTTCCGCCAAGGAAAAAAAGCTTTTTCATTAGGGGCTGTCTCCAAATAGCGGATTTTGACCCAAGGGCAAGGAAAGCGGGCCTTTTTGCGTAACGAGTGTACTCTTATGGTACTCGATCGGAGCAAAAATGCCCGCTTGACGTAGCCATTGTACAAAAGACGCATTTAGAGACAGCCCCTGAGGTCGTATGCACTTCCGGCACTCGACCCTGATGAAAAAGCTTTTTGACGCGAGCGGAGGCAAAAAGGACCTAATGGCTACACTCCAAAAAAATCTGAAAGGTGCTCATATGACTTTCTCTTCCCAGCTGTGCCCGCATTGCCGGTTTTCGCGCGATGTCTCCGGTTTTGGACATGTAGCCTCCATTATAGAAGAAGTTATATCAACTGCCCTTGATCTGGTTCCGGCCGAGGCTTGTCTGGCATATTTGCCGGATGGCGGCGGGTTGCGTTTTGCCGGACTGCGCAGAACCGAGCGGCCCGATCGACTCCATTACTACGCCGACGCCGACGGCGCGCGGCATGTGTGCCCTTTGGCCGAATGGACGGCCAAGCATAGGGAGATTGTCAACTTGAGCGATCTGGCGGATGTGGCACGCTATTATGACTCCGACTCGGCTTACCACGTTACCGATCTGGTGCCCGATCTGAATCGGGCCACAGATCTCAAAGCAAGCTCAACGCTGATTTTACCTCTGCGTGACACTGAAAACGAACTTTTGGCAATAATACAGATGGTCAACAGAACCAATACTTACGGTGAGACCGCGTATTTCAGCGGTGAAGACCAAAATTCCATGGAATCTTTTGCCGCAGCCGCTTCCCAGGCCATTTCCGGAGCGCAGTTCATGCGTTCAGTCATGTCCGGTCTCATAGAGTCCGTGGCCCTGCGCGACCCGGCGGAAACCAATACCCATGCGGATCGCGTTGGAGCAATATCGGCCGAAATATATCATCATATGGCCGAAGAACGCGGCATAAAGCCGCAAATTGTGCGCAAGCACAAAGATCAAATTCGCATTGCCGCAATGTTGCATGATGTCGGTAAAATAGGTATTCCGGGCCATATTCTTCAAAAGCCCGGCCGCCTCACCCCGGAAGAACGCGCCGTAATGGAGCATCATTGCGCCGTGGGGGCCAAAATATTCTCATGCGGCCGCCGCGAAATGGACAAAACCGTGCGCGACGTCGCCCTGTACCATCACCAGCGCTGGGACGGGCGCGGCTACACCGGCGACGAGCACATTCCCAACCTGCGCGGTGAAGGAATACCTCTGGCCGCGCGTATAGTGGCCGTGGCCGACGTTTATGACGCCTTGGTTTCGCGTCGCTGCTACAAGGAACCGTGGGAACACGACGCCGCCGTGGCCGCCATAAGAGTTGAAGTTGGCACCCATTTCGACCCTGAGGTAGTGGCGGCCTTCAGCAGTGGGGAAAATATTATAAAAGCCATACAAAAATTCTACGTAGATCAGCTTCCCTCTGGTTTGGTGGATTAGACGCTGACTTTTTTCCATCTAACGCACGGCAATCCCCCCTAAAAGCCTTTTTTACTTTCATTAACTATAAAGCGGCTGCTCTGGTCTGTGACCTCAAACCAGACCGCCACTACAAATAAAAGGATGCATAATGAGTAACGAACCGGACAAGATTATTTACACAATGGACCGTGTCACCAAAAGGCACGGTCAGAAAGAAGTTCTCAAAGATATTCGTCTTTCCTATTTCTATGGCGCAAAAATAGGCGTACTCGGACTCAACGGCTCAGGCAAATCGTCTCTGCTCAAAATTCTGGCCGGGGTTGACCGCGCCTTTGAAGGCCGCACTGTGCTGGCCCCCGGCCACACCATCGGCTATCTGGAACAAGAGCCTCTGACTGACGAAAAGCGTACCGTGCGCGAAGTTGTGGAGGAAGGCGTCAGCGAGCTGGTTAACCTTCTTAAAGAATATGAAGAAGTCAACGCCGCCTTTGCCAACCCCATGAGCGACGATGAAATGAACGCCCTCATCGAAAAACAGGGCAAAATACAAGACGAAATTGAAACCAAAAACGCCTGGGATCTGGACTCACGCCTGGAAATGGCCATGGATGCCCTGCGCTGCCCTCCCGGCGATACTCCGGTGCCCGTGATTTCCGGCGGTGAAAAACGCCGCGTGGCTCTGTGTCGTCTTTTGCTGCAAAATCCAGATATTCTGCTGCTGGACGAACCTACCAACCACCTCGACGCCGAGTCCGTGGCCTGGCTGGAACGTTACCTGTCCACCTTCCCTGGAACGGTAATAGCCGTTACCCACGACCGTTACTTTCTGGACAATGTGGCCGGATGGATTCTGGAACTTGATCGCGGGCACGGCATTCCCTGGAAAGGCAATTATTCCTCCTGGCTGGACCAAAAGCAGAAACGCCTCGCCCAGGAAGAAAAAACCGAGGACGAACGTCAGAAAACCCTGGCCCGCGAACTGGAATGGATCAAAATGTCGCCCAAGGGCCGCCACGCCAAAGGTAAGGCCCGCATCAACGCCTATGAGGCTATGCTCTCCCACGAAAGTGAAAAGCTGGCCAAGGATCTGGAAATTTATATTCCGCCGGGACCGCGTCTGGGCAAGCGCGTAACCGAGGCCAGCGGCGTGGCAAAATCCATGGGTGAAAATCTGCTCATGGAAGATGTCAATTTTATTATTCCCCCAGGGGCCATCGTAGGCATAATCGGCCCCAACGGCGCGGGCAAGACAACTCTTTTCAAAATGCTCACCGGGCAGGAAAAACCCGATTCCGGCGATCTTTTTGTGGGAGAAACCGTGCAGTTCGCGTATGTGGATCAGGGCCGCGAATCACTAACTCCGGGAAAAACCGTGTATGAGTTGATCAGTGAAGGCCAGGAAACCATCAAGCTTGGTTCAAAGGAAATCAACGCCCGCGCCTATTGCTCGCGTTTCAACTTCATGGGTCAGGATCAGCAGAAAAAGGTCGAAGTGCTCTCCGGCGGCGAACGCAACCGGCTGCATCTGGCCCGCATGCTGAAATCAGGAGCCAACGTCATTCTCCTTGACGAACCCACCAACGATATCGACGTGAACACCATGCGAGCCCTTGAAGACGGCCTGGACAACTTCGCCGGAACGATCATGGTCATCAGCCACGACCGCTGGTTCCTCGACCGCATCGCCACTCACATTCTGGCTTTTGAAGATGATTCCAAAGTAGTGTTCTTCGACGGCAACTACTCCGAATATGAAGCCGATCGCAAAAAGCGCCTCGGCAAAGATGCTGATACCCCGCATCGGATGAAATTCAGAAAGTTGACGAGATAATATTACTGGGGGGGGGGGGGGGGGGGGGGGGGGGGGGGGGGGGGGGGGGGGGGGGGGGGGGGGGGGGGGGGGGGGGGGGGGGGGGGGGGGGGGGGGGGGGGGGGGGGGGGGGGGGGGGGGGGGGGGGGGGGGGGGGGGGGGG
>JAVBLG010000115.1:0-12487 GCA_031553655.1 Desulfovibrionaceae bacterium
CCCCCCCCCCCCCCCCCCCCCCCCCCCCCCCCCCCCCCCCCCCCCCCCCCCCCCCCCCCCCCCCCCCCCCCCCCCCCCCCCCCCCCCCCCCCCCATTAAGGACATACCGATGAAACATGATTTTTTTTCTGTATTGCGGGTGGATGAAGTAGTGGGCCTGCTTTCCGCCCACGAACCGCTTGGCGTAGAAGAAGTGGAGTTCGATCAGGCTGACGGGCGGATATTGGCCCGTGACGTGATTGCCGAAGACAATGTGCCTTTTGCAAGCCGTTCGGGGATGGACGGCTATGCTGTACGCGCGGCGGACATTTTTGCGGCTACCTGGAGCAATCCGTCATATTTGAATCTGGTCGGCAGCGTGGATATTGAGAAGGCTCCTGATTTTGGCGTAAACTCTGGGGAATGCGCGGCCATAGTTACGGGTGGGCTGTTGCCCGAGGGGGCCGATGCCGTAGTTATGGTGGAATACACCAATGACGTGGGCGCGGGCGGCGTGGAGTTTCATCGGGCTGTGGCTCCGGGTGAAAATGTGATGCTGCGGGGCGAAGATGCCGCTGCCGGACAATGCGCGCTTGCGGCGGGAACAATGCTGCGCCCGCAGGAAATAGGGCTGCTGGCAGCGGTGGGCGCTGTGCGGCCGGTTGTATACCGGCGGCCTGTGGTGGCGGTATTGTCCACGGGAGACGAGATTATACCGGCTAATGAAAAGCCGCGCCCCGGGCAGGTGCGCGACATAAATTCGCATACTTTGGCCGGGCTTGTGGCTAGGGCCGGGGGGGCGCCCCTAAGCCTGGGGATTTGCGCCGATGAGGTGGAAGAAATACGCGAGGGCCTGAGAAGCGGGCTGGATAAGGCCGACATGTTGCTGCTTTCGGGCGGAAGCTCAGTGGGGGTGCGCGATTTGACCGTAGCTGCGCTGCAATCTCTACCAGGCGCGAGAATTCTCTGTCATGGAGTGGCCATTTCTCCGGGCAAACCGCTTATTCTGGCCGATGTGGGCGGCAAGATGGTTTTTGGACTGCCGGGGCAGGCCGCTTCGGCTCAGGTGGTGATGATGGTGCTGGGCCAGCCTTTTATCCGATCGCTCCAGGGCCGGGCAAATCCATTTGATCAAAGCCTGTGGCCACTTTGCCGGGCCGAGTTGACCCGCAACATCTCCTCGCGCCAGGGGCGGGAAGATTACGTGCGCGTGAAGCTGGCCGCAAGATCCGGCTACCTGCCGGAAGCCACACCGCAAACCGGGCCTTCTGGTCTGGTGCGCACCATGATCGCCTCGGACGGACTCTTGCGAATTCCGGCCGACTTGGAAGGCATGGAACGCGGGGCAGTTGTAGACATACTGCTTTTTTAGACATTTTTCTAACTGTGAATGCCTTGTTTGAAATATAAGCTCCACGCAGCATATTTCACTTTATGGCAATACTGTGCTACATGATTTTTTGTAAGAATCATAAACTTAATTTTCTATACAAATATCAAGTAAAGGACTGCATATGCTTGACCCCGTTCATGATCTTAAAGTTCTCGAAGCCAAGGCCGCGGAACTGGGCAGCCGCCCCTGGCTGCCTGCTTCGTTGATTGCAATTGTGACGGGTACGGCGCGCCTTCAGTTTGAAGCCATGGACGACCCGGTTTTGCGCAACTTAAAACTGGGCGGTGAATTGGCCTCGGCCGATGCGCATTTGCAGGGCAAGCCGCTTCTGGCGCGCGGCGATTTTTTTTATGATCAGGCTCAAAGCCTTGCTTTATGGGAAAAACTGCTGAATATTCTGCGCGGGCACGACGAACATTTGGGCTGGGCCGTGGATTTTATCGACGTCAGGCGCAAAAGTGGCGAATTTGACCCGGAGGCGTCCTTCAAGGCTGTGCTTGACAATGACGGTGGTTTTTTCGAGCATTGGGCCGGGCAGCTGCCAGACTCCCCCGGCTTGGCGCGTTTTCTGGCCAAGTCCAGTCTGGCTCCGGCTCTGATGAGTCATGAACGCCTTCTGGCCCCGTATCATAATGCCGAGAGCATATGGAGCCATGGGCATTGCCCTCATTGCGGCGGGCTGCCGCTTATCGGGCGGCTCAAAACCAAGGAGGGGGCACGTTTTCATACCTGCTCCTTCTGCCGCCTGGAGTATCGCGCCAAGCGCCTGCAATGCCCCTTCTGCCTGGAGGAAAATCAGGAAAAATTGCTGGTTTTTTCCAGCCCGGACGAGCCCGGTTATGAGATTCACGGCTGCGAATCCTGCAAAGCCTATATCAAACTGGCCGACTTCAGGGCCTTTGACGGCAGGCCCAGCATGCCGGTAATTGATGACCTGGAATCGCTGCCCCTGGACATTGCGGCAAAGGAACGTGGTTTTACCAGACTGACCACTTCGGAATGGGGTTTTTGATAATAAGGATAGAAACATGGGCATCAAGGCTCTTGAAACTGACGTGCTGCCTCAGGTGGTGCGCGTTCAGCGCTGGTCGGAAAGCCAATGGGAAGAAAAGGACGATCTAGTCAGCCGCGAAGTTTCGGTTGAAATACGTTTTCCCGGCGGCTCATGCCGCCTTTGGGCGTGGCCTGAAGGACTGAAATATCTGGCTCACGGTCATGCCGTTCTGGATTGCATGCATCCGGGGCCGCAGGACGGCCCGCCGCCTTGCGGTATGAACGTGAGCGTGGTTGAGGAATGCGGCGGCATTTTTAATATTATTGTACACGAAAGGGATGGATGTGTGCCGTTGTCCGGCGGTCCAGCTGCCGACCCGGGCCATGTGGACGCCGCTAATCTGCTGCGCTACATGTCTATGCTTACGGCTATGCCTGGCCTGTGGGAAGTTACCGGCTGTTTTCACCGCGCGGCTATGGTTGATCTAAGCACTGGAAAATTCATCTGCGTGGTTGAAGATATAGGCCGCCACAATTGCATTGACCGCATAATGGGCTTGGCCATGCACAAAAATCTCAATCCCGCTGCTCATGCCCTGCTTGTTTCCGCCCGGCTTACGGCCAGCCTTTATTCCAAGGCCCGCAGAGCCGGATTTGCCTTTATGGCCAGCCGTTCGGCAGTAACCACAGCGGCTCTGAGCAAGGCTGTGAGCCAGAATGTGACCTTGGTGGGCTTTTGCCGCCCCCATGAAGGAAGATTGACCATTTTCAATGATTCCCTTGGAAGAATACGTTCATGACCGACATGCGCTCCGGGCTTACCGGAATAGTGCTTGCCGGAGGGCTTTCCACTCGGCTGGGCCGCGACAAGGTGCGCCTGAAGGCCCATGGTGAGGATCAACCCGATCTTTTGGGACGCACCTGCGGCCTTCTGGGGCATTTCTGCGAGCGAGTTATGGTTTCCTGCCGCAATGGAAACTCACTTTTTGATGGTTTTTCCTGCGTAGTTGATGAAGAAAACAATCTGGGACCTATCGGCGGAATATACTCGGCCTTACGCGCCGTGGGCGGGCCGATTCTGGCTCTGTCGTGCGATTTGCCTTTTATTGGTGAAACCGTGCTGGAACGGCTGTGCGCCGAGCGCGAAAGCCGCGCTCCCGGCACGGTTATGACCACTTTTCGACAGCGCGAAACAGGCTATATCGAGCCTCTCGTCTCCATTTATGAATATGAGGCCTTGCCCTGGTTCAGCGCCGCCATCGAGAAGGGCATAAGGCAGATCAACCGGGTGTTGCCAGAAGACAAAAGGCACGACATTTTTTACGAAGCTGAAGAAGCCTTGCCGTTTTTCAACATAAACTATCCCGCTGATCTTGAAACCGCCCGCCGTCTCATTGCCGCCCTGGGCCAGCCGCAGGGACGCCTGCTTTAGGCAGTGTCGTCATAAGCGCTTTTTTGCTCCCGGTTGCGTCAAAAAATCCTTCGAAGTTTGATATGGCGAGCGCGGCGGATTAAAATCGCGCACAGCGCGCCTGTGCCTGCTCCGCCTCTTCCAGAGACTGGTAGCCATAGCGCCGCACTTGATTCAAAAGCTCCATTTCCGCCATGTTGACGCCTTGTTGCAGCATATTGCGCGTGTGTTGCCACAGGCGGCGCACGGTTTCCGGCGAATAGGTTTTCAATTCACCCCTGAGATATGTTTCAAAAGATGTGCCCCAGGGCGTGTCTTGGGTGGCACGCAACGGTCGGCCTCGACCGCTCAGGAACGGGTATTTCTCCTCCGTTGCGAGCTTCCAGTCCAGGTTTAAGTTCACCATTTCCTCAATCATCGTCAAAGCGTCTTCGTCGATATGCGGTAACTTGTCGGAAATACGCGCAAACTCATCAGGGAAAGAGCTTTCCATCATCCAGGCGTATTTTTCGCTCATGAGGTTGCGGCTGTCTTTTTGGGCCGTTTCAAGATCGTTGAGCCAGCTTGCCAGCACTTCTTCAGGCCAGGTTTCGGCCTGGCTCAGGCGCATAATCTGGAAAGTCTGCCGGTCAGATTGGCAGGAAGCCTTGCCGCCTACATTGGAAACGTTTGAAAACATTTCCCATTCTAATTCCACAATTTTTTCAGTAACGGACTTTTTCATTTTTTGCGCACTACCTTTCGGGCATCCGTGCTGAGGCGCGTCAGCCCAGCTCTGACTCTGGATACCCATTTTTTTATTGCTTGGGAGAGAATTTAACTTTCCGATTCACTCCAGGCCGTAGCGGCGCAGTTTGTTGTGCAGGGTGGCGCGTGTTATACCCAGACGTCTGGCGGCTTCGCTTTTATTATCGTCGGTTTCTTTTAGTGTATCAAAAATAGCTTTTTTCTCCAATTCTTCCAACGACAACCCGGCCAAAGACCTGCCGGAGCCATTGAGCAGAGGAGGGTGGGGCGCTTCCAGAGCCGCGCCTTCGCGCAGTTGAGGGGAAAGCTCCCTTTCTGTTATATATTCTCCATTACTCAATATCACGGCCCGTTCCACAGCATTTTCCAGTTCACGCACATTTCCGGGCCAGGGGGCGCGCAAAAAGGCGTCCATGGCCTGCGGCGAAAAGCCCTTGATGGTTTTGCGGTTGGCTTTGGAGTAGTAGTCCAGAAAGTGGGCGGCCAGAGAAGGAATGTCCTCGGGGTGCTCGCGCAGGGGCGGAGCTACTATGGAAATAACATTGAGTCTGAAGTACAGATCCTCGCGGAACATTTTTTCGGCCACCCGTTCGGCCAGATTCCTGTTGGTGGCCGCCAGCACGCGCACGTTGACAGTCAACGTGGAATCAGAACCCACGCGCTGTACTTCACCGTTTTGCAGCACGCGTAAAAGCGACGCCTGTAGAGGCAGGGGCATTTCGCCTATTTCGTCCAGAAAAATGGTTCCTCCGTCGGCTTGCACAAAACGGCCCTCACGACGGCGATCCGCCCCGGTAAAAGCTCCTTTTTCATGGCCGAAAAGTTCCGACTCCAACAGATGCTCGGAAATGGCCGCGCAATTTACCGTAATCAACGATTGTTCCTTGCGTTCACTGGCCTGATGTATGGCCTTGGCCACCAATTCCTTGCCCGTGCCTGATTCGCCCATAATCAGCACTGTGGCCTCAGTGGGGGCAACAGTGTTAATCATGTCATGCAGTTCCTGCACAACCTTACTTGAGCCGACTATTCCGGAAAAATGGGTTTTGCTCAGTAAGCGCCTGAGTTCGCGGTTTTCCACTTTAATGTGTGAATATTCCATGGCCCTGCGTATAACGTGACGCAGCAGCTCAAAATCGAGTGGCTTGACAAAATAGTCGAAGGCCCCGAGGCGCATGGCTTCCACCGCCGATTCCACCGATGAAAAAGCGGTCATCATGATTACCGGAATGGCTGGGTTATATGCCAATACGCCGCGCATGGCCGCTATACCGTCCATTTTTGCCATGCGCACATCCATAAGCACCAAATTATATGAATTATCGCGCACCTTGCCTATGGCTACGTCGCCGTCATCGGCCTCGTCAACCTGAAAGTCCCAGGAGTTCAGCACGGTGACCAACATGGATCGATGTACCGCGTCATCATCAACTACCAGTATGAGTCCTCTGGATTTCATCTTTTCGCCTCAGATATTTTGCCGAAGGGGAGTATAAAGCAAAAAACCGAACCTTTGCCGTTATTGACTTCCGGTCCGGAATCAACGGTAATTTGGCCGCCGTGGGCTTCCACTATTTTATGCACAGTGGGCAATCCAAGCCCGGTGCCGTGACCTCTGGTGGTGAAGTACGGCTCGAACAGGCGCGAAATATGCTCGGGCGCTATACCCGTGCCGGTATCGCGCACTTCAAGCAAAAAATATTCTTTGTTTAAATGTGACAACGCTAAAGTAAGTTTGCCCCCTCCCGGCATGGCGTCCAGAGCGTTAAGGCAAACATTCAGAAGCGCCTGTATAAAGCGGTCGGCGTCAAGCATGGCCGGGGGAAAAGCCTCGGGAGGATTGAAAATGATTTCAACTCCCTGTCTTTTCGCATCTTGACGCAGCAGGCGCAGGGCATGCTCTACAATAGTCTGCACCTTGCACGGCTTGAGAATTACATTGGCGGGCCGGGCAAAGCAGAGTAAATCGCTTATAACCCTGTTGAGCCGCTGAACTTCCCTGCTCATGGTTTCGGCATATTTGCGTTCTTCACTGCCCTCGTTAAAAAATTGGCTGAAATAATAGGCATACCCCATGATCGAACTCAGGGGATTGCGCAGTTCATGGGCCACACCCGAAGCCAGAGTGCCGACGGCTGCCAGTTTTTCCTTGCGGGCTACTTCGGCTTCGAGGCGGCGCACCATTATTTCGGCGGCCTCACGCTTCCGGCGCGATTCTTTCAGACGCATTCCCTGCATAATTATGAAAAATCCCCCCAGGCATACAGTGAAAATAGCCATAGAGCGCACAAATACACTTTGTACGGCCTGGGAATGTATTTTTTTATAAGGAATCAAGTTCATGCCTAAGATGATTACCGGGGGAGGATCTCCCGGCGGCACTAGTTGAGTTTGCGGATAAAAATGGCGGTAAACGGCGAAAACCTTGTTGCCGCTTATGCGTAATATGCCCCAGCGTACTTTATCATCGGCTTTTAATTCGGCCAATTGTTCCTGATAAACTTCGCGTCCATTCATGCGAAGGTGTTTGCCCACCCGTTCGGAATCACCGTGTACCAGTATGATGCCGTTGTGATCAACTACAGTGGCAAAAAGTATATTGTCCTCATCCAGCGTCTCAAACATGTTTTGCAGGTCGGAATCACGGCCTGGCATTGCTTTGGAGTGGACGTGCCCTTCGAAAATGCGGATGATCGCGGCTCCTTGCTCCGCTAGAAGCCGTGATGTGGTGGACATGATGTGTTCCAGAGACGACAGCGAAACAAAATAAAGAATCATGGCCAAAAATAAATATGCCATAATTACAAATAAATACGGCAAATATTTTTCTTTTGGCACATGAGCTTCGCTTGGGAAGGCATTCATGTTGTCAACTCCGGGTGGATATATCTTGATAAGGTGAATAATTTTTTTACGCTTAAAAGGCAAGACTATCAAAAATGTATACACTTAAAATACGATAATTTGAAGTCTGTAAAAAGATGTAGGTAAATAGCGTTGTTGCGTTTATGGAAAAAATGGCACGCCTGTTGCTATAGGGTAAGTATACAATGTTTCGTAAGGTTCACCGCAAATAACGGCTTTGTTGATGGCGATATGCGGATTGCCCCTACAATGCCTTAATATATACGGTAATGGTAGCCTTTATAAGTACAGCCCAAATGACTTAAAAACACCCCCAAAAAACCATAATGCATCCTCCTTAAACTTGAAGCCCCCGGTTATGCCGGGGGCTTCTCTTATCCGCCGCACTGCGCCGCATCTTATGCCGGCGGGCGGAGCCCGACCGGCGCGGCTTGGCGGCTCAAAGGCTCGCTACCGCTCGCGACTGCCGTCGGCTTTAAGGTCCGCCGCACTGCGCCGCATCAAACTCCCTCATTTGCGTTTTCCGTCGGCGTATCCTTTTTACCCAGTAGTGTGCGCACATACCGTACAGCCATATCCATATCGTCAAAAAAATTTTCTCCTTCGCGCGCGTCGTTCACCAGCCAGATTCCCCTGCCGTGCAGGGTGCGGCCTTTTACTGATGCCAGATGTGCTGTTCTGGGGGAAAAATTTATGTCTATCTCACCCCCTGGGTATATTATACACAGGCTTCGATCCCGGTTTTCCTCCAGTCGGGTTCCCGGCATGCAGCCGGGCAGCTCAAGCAATTCCCGCAGGGCCACGCTCATTATATGCATCTGTTCTTCGCGGCTCATGGACAGGGCCTGCTCTCTTATGCCCGCCTCTGTTTTTTTGATACGCGAATCCATATTTTTCAGCGAATCCTCCAGACTGCCGAGTCCGCCGCGCAGAATGCGCAACACCACAAAGGCGCTCAAGCCCAGAAGGACCATTATGACTATTGTACTTACACTCATGGCTTTACCCGGGGCCCCTTTATTGATTCTGTAAAGCGATTGTTACCAATGATGATTCTATAAGGCAATCATTTCAACTATTATGTAGTGTTCAGCGGTTGAAATCCCACACCGTCCAACACCGCATTTATTATAATTATTATGGACATTCTGAACAGTACAAGATAACATTAGAAAAATTAATCGAAGTTTTTTAAATTAAATTAACAGGTTTCTATTGGTTCATTCCGTACTGAAATACAAGGGAGAAATCTATGTCCAAACCTTTGGAAGCGCAGCGCACATATGCATTGGTAGGCACAGGGGGCTGCGGTAAAACCTCTCTGGCGGAAATGCTGCTTTTTCAAACCGGCATACTCAACCGCCTGGGAGCCATTGAAGACGGTTCCACCTGCCTTGACCATGAACCGGAAGAGACCCGCCGCCGGGGTTCTATTCAGCCCGGTTTCGCTTCTTATCTCTGGGACAAAAACCGCCATTACCTTATGGACGTGCCCGGCGACGGCAACTTTACCGGTGACATAGCCTGCCTGCTCAAAGGGATGGATGCCGCCGTATTTGTTATAGATGCTGTGGACGGGGTACGCCCGCTCACGAAAAAGTTCTGGGGCGCGGTAAAAAACGAAGGCCTGCCGGCCATTGTTTTCATTAACAAGGTGGACCGCGACCGGGCCGACTTTAAAATGGCCTATGACGGTCTGGCTCCCATTTTGGGCATCAAGCCCGTTCCCTTGTATCTGCCTATAGTCGAGGGCGAAAAATTTACCGGTCTTGTGGACGTGCTTGCCGACAGCGCCCTGGCCTTTGGTGAAAACGGTTCCACCAAGGCCATTCCCGTGCCTGATGCCCTGAAAGACGATGCTTCGCTAATGCGCGACGCGGCTATTGAAAATATAGCCGAGTCTGACGAAATACTCATGGAGAAGTATTTGGAAGAGGGCATACTCACTCCGGAAGAAGTGGCCGAAGGCTTGCGCAAGGGCGTGATTTCGCGTGCTCTCGTGCCGGTGGTTCCCGGCGCCGCTCTGGAAAACAAGGGGGGCACGCAGCTTCTGGCCGCTATTCAGGACCTGTTCCCCTCACCTCTGGATCATCCGGCTTTTATGGATGCCGAAGGCAAGGAACGCACCTCCACCGATGAAGCCTCGGCGGCCTGCTTTGTTTTCAAAACCCTTTCCGATCCTTTTGCCGGACAGCTTTCGCTTATCCGGGTGCTTTCGGGGACCATATCCACCGAATCCAGCCTCAAAAACATGCGCACCGGCGAAATGGAACGCCTGGGCAGCCTTTCCTGGCTGAACGGCAAAAACCAGACACCGTGCAAGGAACTCCTTGGCCCCGGAGCCATAATCGCGGCTTCCAAGCTCAAGAACACCCGCACCGGCGATGCCCTGTGCGATGAAAAATCGCCGTTCGTGTTGCCCATGCCCGCTCTGCCGCCGCAGCTCATCACCTATGCGCTTTCGCCCAAAGAAAAGGGTGACGAAGACAAGGTTTTTTCGGCCATTCAGAAATTGCAGGAAGAAGACATCACCCTCAAGCTTTCTCGCGACGAGGAGTCGGCCGACATTCTTCTGTCCGGCATGGGCCAACTGCACATTGAACTTGCGGTGGAAAAGGCCAAGCGCCGTTACAAAACCGAAATTATTCTTAAAACACCCAAAGTTCCCTATCGGGAAACCGTGCGCGGCAAATGCCAGGTTCAGGGCCGCCACAAGAAGCAGAGCGGTGGGCGCGGCCAGTTCGGTGACTGCTGGATTGAGATGGAAGGCCTTCCGCGCGGTTCCGGCTATGTTTTTGAAGACGCCATTGTGGGGGGCGTAATTCCGCGCCAGTACATTCCCGCCATTGACAAGGGCGTGCAGGAAGCGGCCGCGCGCGGCTTCCTTTCCGGCTGCCAGGTGGTGGACTTCAAGGTTAAGGTTTACGACGGCAGCTATCACACCGTCGACTCTTCGGAAATGGCCTTTAAGGTGGCCGGTTCCCTGGGCTTTAAGAAAGCCATGGAAACCCTCAAGGTTGTGCTGCTTGAGCCTATCGTGCTGCTCAGTGTGTCCATTCCTGATGAAAACATGGGCGACGTTATCGGCGATCTTTCCTCACGCCGTGGCAAGGTGCTTGGTTCCGATTCCCAGGGCGGAATCACCGAAATTAAGGCCCATGTGCCCATGAATGAAGTGCTGCGCTATGCCCCGGATTTGCGCTCCATGACCGGCGGCCAGGGCGTGTTCACTATGGAATTCGCCCATTATGAAGAAGCCCCGCCCCCAGTTGCGGAAAAAATTATTGCGGAGCATGCCAAGAACAAGGCTGAAGAATAGGCATTGTCCAGGGAATACATTCCCGCAACGAAGCCTATTTCACGAATTATATACGTTTGAAACAAAGGGGGGAGCCTTCACGGTTCCTCCCTTGTTTTTTATATCCATCAGATACGGTTGTTTTAATATACGGACCGTCAGAGTATCTTTTTGATTTAATTCGTAAAATACTCTGTAGCTTGGCGATGTTCGGGTAAATTAAAAAGTTTTGAGGAAAGGGGGATGGGGGTTCGGGGGAAGGGGGAAGGGCACTTTTCCAAAAGTTCCCTTCCCCCTTCCCCCCGTAACATCAGGCTACCCTGCCTGCTCCGGTGCAGTGCGGCATATGCCGTTTACACGCACAGCTATGCCGATGGCGAGCAGCAGGAACAGGGCCAGAGCGCTAAGGAAGGGCGTCCAGCCAAAGGACTGGAATATGAAACCGGGCAGATAGGAACCCAGGGCTCCACCCGCATAATATATTGAAAGATAAAGCCCGTTGGTGGCCGCCTTGTCGTGATGAGTGAGGCGGTTGATCAACCCAGGGCTTATGCTGTGTTCCATAAACTGGCCCAGGCAAATCAGACACATGGCTACAAATACCATTATTTCGCTTGGAGCCAGAAAAACCGGAAGCGATACCAGATAGACAGACATGCCCACAACAATGGCTCGGCATTCGCCGCCGAAAAAGGCTATGGTGCGGCGCGAGGCAAAGGCCACGAAAATTCCTATGCCGTAACCTATGTACATAAGTGAAATACGCAAGTCCGACACGTCGGGGTTTATTTGCGCAAGGCGAAAAGGCAGACAGTTGGCAATGGCCGCGAAAACGAAAAAGCCCAGAGCATCGATGAGCATTAAACCGGATATGCCGGGGGTTCTGAAAATATTCCAAAACTCTCCTAACTTAACTCTGGCGAACTTGGCCTGCCCCTGTCCTTCCAGAAAGGCGGCGGGCAAGGCTCCCAACATTGTTGCCGCGCCAACTGCCAAAATGGCTCCGCGCCATCCGGCCTGATCGGCTATGAATCCGGCCAAAAGGCGTCCGGAAAGCCCTCCTAGGATGGTGGCGGCTATATAAATGGCCATGGCTCGTTGCAGGGTAGCTCCGTTGAATTTTCCGGAAATATGAGTCATGAGGCAAGTTAAAATGGCCGGTATACACAAGCCCTGCACAAGCCTGGCCGTGATCACCAGTCCGAAATTCTGGAAAAAGCTCATGAGCGCGCCGGAAAAGCCCAGTAACAGCAGGGCGACGGTTAGTATTTTCCGCGAAGACATGGAGCTTAAAAAGGCCCCGTACACCAACGGAGCAATGCCCAAAGGCAACAGAGCCACGGTCATCAGCAGGGAGATGGTGGCTTCACTCAGAGCTCGGTATTCGGAATTGATTGTCGGCAGCAGAGGTTGAGGGGCATACAGCGAGGCAAAGGTGAAAACGGTAATGTAGATGATGCCTAAAAATCTGGCTGCGGCCCTGATATTCGATTGTTTGGCGCTGTCCATGGATTTCGTTCTCTCCTCAAAAAATCAGCCTGACCGGCTTTCACGCGGTCAGGCCGTAATTTGCCGGTGTGACGCGGACATTATATCATACGGACACTTCGTGTCCAGACGGCCCTAACAACGCACGGGCCGTTAGAGCATTTCGCAAGCGAAATGCTCTAAACATTAAACAAAAAGTGAACAACGTCAGCATCTTTGACGATATATTCCTTGCCTTCAGTGCGCATGGCTCCGGCGGATCTGAGAGCTACTTCGCTGCGATATTTCATATAATCCGCATAACCGGCAATTT
>JAVBLG010000109.1:0-8121 GCA_031553655.1 Desulfovibrionaceae bacterium
CGACGAAGTGGCCATTTCCGGAACAATAACCGAAGAGTAAAACGAAGTTGCCGGGGGAAGGGGAAAAGTAACTTTTGAAAAAGTTCCTTTTCCCCTTCCCCCGCACCCCCATCCCCTTTTCCTCAAAACTTTTCGCTTAGACCCCGCTACGAATGAAGTGGGCAAAAATTATAATGACGCGTGCTTTGTCATATACGTAATAAATGAAGCGCCGTGCAAATGCGCGGCGCTTCATTTATTTTTTAACTACAAACTTTACGTCGAATTTTATATTACAGTGACACCTGACGGATTGTCCCCGTTCAGCTGAAACTACTTCGCTTCAGGAGCATTGGGGACGCGTCCGTTCAGCTTGGGTAGGAAGTTGATTTCGTAATCTTCAAGCGCCTTGGAAACAAGCTTGGACAATCCAACTATGGCCAAAAGGTTGGGCAAAACCATCAGTCCGTTGAACAGGTCGGCCAATTCCCAAACCAGGGTAACCTTGAGGGTAGAGCCAAGAACCACAAAGCCCATCACCATCACACGGTAAGGCAGCAGCCCCTTGCGCCCGACCAGAAACTTCACGTTCTGCTCACCGAAAAAATACCAGCCGATAATGGTGGAAAAAGAGAAGAAGAACAGAATAATGGCCACATAGGCATTGCCGAAAGCGCCAAAACCGGTGGTAAAGGCCTTTTGGGTCAGGGCAACACCAGTGGTCTGGCCGTCGAGAGCGCCTGTGGAAAGCACCACAAAGGCGGACATGGTGCAGATAAGAACGGTAATAAACACGCCCATGATGGCGGCAAATCCCTGCAGAACCGGATGGGCCACCTTGCTCACCGCGTGGGCATGGGGGGTGGAGCCCATACCGGCTTCGTTGGAGAACAGGCCGCGGGCTATACCGTAGCGCATAGCTTCTTTCATGGTGGCGCCCACCACGCCTCCGGCGGCGGCTTCGGTGCTGAAGGCACAAGAGAATATCTGGTTGATCATATGGCCGAATTCACTGCTGTAGCAGGCAAGAATATATATGCCGCCAACCAGATACAGGCCGGCCATAATCGGAACCATCTTTTCAGTAACGGAAGCCAGACGGCCGATGCCGCCAAAGAACACAAAGCCGGACAGAATGGCCACAGCAATGCCAACCACAAAAGTGGGCACATTGAAAGCGGTGGCGAAAGAGTCGGCAATGGAGTTGGCCTGCACCATATTACCGATGCAGCCCAGAGCCAGGATAATGGCCACGGCAAAGAACACGGCCAAGGCTTTGGAGCCGAGGCCCTTGGAAATGTAGTAGGCCGGGCCACCCACCACATGTCCGGTTTCATCGGTTCCCTTGAAAGACAGAGCCAGAATGGCTTCGGCAAAAATGGTGGCCATGCCGCAAAAGGCCGCCACCCACATCCAGAAGATGGCGCCGGGTCCGCCCATAGCCAGAGCGGTGGCCACGCCAACCATGTTGCCCGTACCCACTTGGGCGGCAACAGCCGTTGCCAGAGCCTGGAAGGAACTCATGCCGCTGCCGTCGGCCTTTTCGCCGGACAAATTGAAGCCGCCGAAAACCTGCCGGACACAGGAACAAAATTTGCGAATCTGAACAAAGCGCAATTTGAAGGTGAAAAAGAGGCCGGTTCCACACAGCAACGGAATGAGGCAATAGGGTCCCCACAGGAAGCTGTTAATTTGTTGCACAAGTGTTGTCAACGAGTCCATTCAAGTCTCCTTGCATAAATGTGAGAGTGTTATAGCGTTTGGGCCAAAAACACAAAACCGGAGGCGGATGAATTGCGTCCGGCCTGGGTACGTGAAGGGATAAATTTGGAATGGGGCGAAACGTGGAATGTTATATGGAAAAGAAGAGAGGCGCCCGCACATGAACGGCGCGAAGAACGCCGTAACCACGGGGAAAGTGGCAGGCTATTCCCGCGACAACCTCGCGGGAAAAAGATCGAACGTCAGCCAAAAGACGTTAAAACGCCATTCTGGAGCAATAAAAAAAGCGCTCGTGACATAGCAGCTCTCTCAAGTGCTCTGTCACTGGCGCTTGCCGATTCCAGAGTGCGTCCGGCCATGCTCCTTTAGCCTGAGAGATTCGGTTGCCCTTTCCCCTTCGGCGGCGCGGGATAAATCCGCGCACTCTCACATGGCTTTCTTCCGCTTTATAAAAATAATGGAATGTTTTGATGGGACTCTAGCATATGACGGTTTTCCGTCAAGTGCTTTTTTTCACAAAAATTGGAAGAACAAAAAATATAAAGGAAAAGTCCTTGTTATAAAAGAACTTTTCCCCTTGTTTTTTTGTTCTCAAGGCCAAATTAATGACCAAGTTATTATAAACTATTTATAATGCATATAGCATACAAAAAACTATATCAAACACGGATAAGGCATATTAGGGGCTGTCTCCAAATAGTGAATTTTGATTCAAGTGCAAGGAAAGCGGGCTTTTTTGCGAAGCGAGTGTACTCTTACGGTACTCGACCGGAGCAAAAAGCCCCGCTTGACGCAGCCATTGGACAAAAGGCGAATTTGGAGACAGCCCCTAGCGTTCAACGGAAAGCACCCTCCCCCCACCGTTTTTATCACGTCGCGGCGCGGTAATTTTCAACAAACCATCCTCATATTTAGCCACAGCCTTTTCGGCATCAATGGACACCGGAAGGGCAAAGTCATAATTGACCGTACGTGAAGTTCGCTTGCTGTACCAAGTCTTGCCCTCCTCTTCTTGCTTTTCCTCTTCTTCAACTTTGCCCCTGATGGAAACGCGCTCTTCAAAAATCTTCACTTCCAACTTGTCAGGGCCGATGCCGGGAATTTCCAGAGCCATATTTAAGGCTCCATCCTTTTCATATATATCCACGCCAGAGAAACCGGTAAACCTGGATGGAGTCTCCAAATTGAAAAATTCATTAAAAATGGAGTCTATTTCCCCAAAAAAGGGGTCGCGCCGCGCAAGGCCACGCTCACGACTCGGAATGTAACGTGTAATGCCGAACATATTAAGTCCTCCCTTTTTTTTGGTAGCTGGCCCGGTTTGCCGTGATACTTCGTCAGACCACCATTTTTCTCGCTGCGTGTACCAACAAAGAATACACTCGCTCGCAAAACCTTGTCTTCCTCGTCCGACGACAAATCGAACATCTACTTTTTATACGTATCGCAGTTTAATTATTAAGATTAATTCCATATCTTCTCCAAAAAAATTAAAACCTCTTCCCCAATAGTCAAGAGGATGGTGCATAAATTTTTTACGCATCATCAATAATGAAACTTAAATTTTAAGGGAAAATTGAGGTTTGTTCTATACGGGATGGGTATTGATAATTTTTTGGATAATGCCGGTGGTGGAAAATCCGGACAATAGAGGCAGGCTGGCCACAAGACCGCCCCGGTTCTCCACTTCGGCGCGTCCGACAATGCGTTCAGGAGCCCAGTCGCCGCCTTTTACCAGCACATCGGGACGCACGGCCTTGATCAGATTGAGAGGGGTTTCTTCGGAAAAAGATGTTACAAGGTCAACGCATTCCAGGTGCGCCGCCACATAAGCCCGAAATTCCAATGGGTTTACCGGACGGCCCGCGCCCTTGCCCAACATGCGTACCGATTGGTCGGTGTTAAGGGCCAGAACAAGAACGTCGCCCAACATGCGCGCCCGCGAGAGCAAGTCTACGTGACCTGGGTGCAGAATATCGAAACAACCATTAGTGAATACCAGCTTTTTCCCGGCCTGGCGCAATGGTACGAGACGAGTTTCAAGTTCCTCGGAATTCAAGGCCATTTTGGGATGGACCAAGCCGAGAGGGCCGCAGCCCGGCCCCTCGGCTTTATTCACGTCAAAATCAAACTTGAGCATGGTTGCCGCTTATGCTTTGCGCGCCAAATGGCGGGCCTCGCCAAAAATAACCAACTCCAGCCAGTCGTAGGCAAAATCCAGGCGGGCCTCTTCCTCTTGCAGCACGGCTTCTTTTCTGATTTCATCCAGTTCAAGCTTGTCGAAAATACCCATTTCCAGAATGAAATCCTTAAAAGCGTCGACCTGATACAGGCAGAGAACGCACATTTTAGCCAACCGGGGCGAAATGGGCTGGCCCGACACCTTGACCATGGCCATGAGGCGCATATAACGGTCATTAGAAGCATTATAGGGCGCAAGCTCCTGGCTTGACAGCCAGTTGCGCGGAGTTTGGGTTTGATTTTCATCAAAGCCCAGGCAATGATCTTCTCTTACCAGAAAAAAGCGTTCCACAACCGAACCGCCTTTTCCCATTCTGGCTCCGCGCCCCAGGGGGTAGGCGCGGCAGGCGGCGGAACGGTCTTCATACACCGTGCATCCGGCAGGGGAAACAAAGGGGCAGGGGCTTCCGGGCATATTTTGCATTTTAAGAAGGGGCAGGGGAAAGCCAGTGTCGGGAAAGCTGCGCAGATTAGCGTGAGAACTCAAAAAATCCTCTCCGCTCATGCCCAGGCCGCGCCTGAGCCGCAAAACGTCATACGGCGTCAGGGGCATAGTAAGATCCGCGCAACACCGATTGAAACAGGGCACACCGGGATGGCAGGAAAAAACAAAGGTTTCGTCTGCTTCAAGATTGGGAAGAGACTCCAGAAAAGCCTGCGATTCATCATCCAAAGGCGGCTCGTAAGTTTCAGTATCCATTGCCATATGCGACCTCCATTGTGCCGGGCAACCCGTTTTGCCGCTGTTCCATATTCGCGGCAAAACGAACTCAATTCAAAAAATATACCAGAGCCGGCGCACCGACCCCGAACAATATACACTTTGCAATAGCCCGCCAAAATGATAATGTCCAGCTCGCGTTTGGAAAAATATGAAAATGCTTTGTGTAAAAGTCAGGAACAAAAAAAATGATCAAGAATATCTGTTTGTTGCCGGGAGACGGCATCGGTCCGGAAATAACCGCCGAAATTGTCAAGGTGTTCAGGCGTGTGGAAGAAAAGTATAACCACACATTCAAATACAACGAACAATTTATTGGCGGCGCGGCCATTGACAACTGCGGCTCTCCCCTGCCCCAGAGCACAATTGACGCCTGTAAAAAATCCGACGCGGTTTTTCTGGGCGCAGTGGGCGGCCCCAAGTGGGATCATCTCTCTAACCGCGAACGGCCTGAAGCCGGCCTGCTGGGCATCCGCAAAGCTCTTAGTCTATACGCAAATTTACGCCCGGCCATGTTGTTTCCGGAAATTTCCGGCGCTTGCCTGCTGCGGCCCGACATAGCTGCCTGGGGCCTTGATCTTGTGGTTGTAAGAGAACTTACCGGCGACGTATATTTTGGCGAGCCGCGCGGTATAGAAACCAGAAACGGCGAAAGGGTGGGCTTCAACAATATGATTTACGGCGAAAATGAAATTCGCCGCATCGCCAAAATTGCCTTTGAGCTGGCACAAAAGCGCAAGAAAAAGCTCTGCTCGGTGGACAAGGCCAATGTGCTCGACGTGTCTCGCCTGTGGCGCGATGTGGTTGTTGACATGCACAAGAACTATGCCGATGTGGAACTGGAGCATATGTATGTGGATAATGCCGCCATGCAACTGGTGCGCAACCCGGCCCAGTTTGACGTAATTCTCACCGGCAACCTGTTCGGCGACATCCTATCCGATGAAGCTTCAGTCATCACCGGCTCGCTCGGCATGCTGCCCTCGGCCTCGCTCGGCGATACGGCTCCCGGCCTTTTCGAGCCCATCCACGGTTCCGCTCCCGATATAGCCGGAAAAGATATGGCCAACCCACTGGCGGCCATTCTTTCCGCTGCCATGCTGCTGCGCTTGGGCCTTGGCCTGGACGATGAAGCCCTTTTCGTGGAAAAAGCCGTGCATAAAACCCTGGCCGACGGCTTCCGCACCAAAGACATCATGGAACCAGACAAAATCCTGGTGGGTACCAGGATGATGGGTGATATGGTCTGCGAGCGGATATAGAGCGTTTTGCGAATGAAATGAGCGAAATGCTCTGACGGCCCGTGCGTTGTTAGGGCCGTACGGACACAAAGTGTCCGCAACTTAGGCGGTGAAGCCGCCGTAATAACATGCTGTTCCGAGCCGCCGGTGAAAGGCGGCGCAGGACAATCAGCCTTAATTTAAAAAAACAGTTTCAGGCAATGGATAATTTTAAAAGCTAAATGCTATAAAGAAACGCCTTTTGCTCCATGGCGATGTCAAAAGGCTTTTTTGCGCCGAGGCTGTACTAAAAAAAAGTACTAACCTCGTCGAAAAAAAGCCTTTTTCCTTGTCATAAAACAAAAAAATCGCTCTTTATAAGTCGCACTGAATTTGCTTAAAATTTATTTAATCAACAAACAAAGGAACGTGGCTGAAAGACGTCACATCGAAGAGCCCTCTGTCCGTAAGCTTCAAGTCAGGAATAACCGGCAGCGCCAAGAATGACAGCATGCCGAAAGGCTCGGCAATGGCAAAATTTAGACTGCGCAGGGCATTATGTACTTCTTCCAACCGGGAAACCGCATCTTCCGGCCTGGCCGAACTCATCAGTCCGCCGACTTCCAGAGGCATGGCCGCCAGCACCTTACCCCCCCGCGCCACGCACAGCCCACCGCCCATCTCCCTTATCTTTAAGGTGCAAACCAGCATATCTTCCTCAGAAATGCCCAACACAATAATATTGTGCGAATCATGAGCCACTGATGTGGCTATGGCCCCTTCGGCCAGCCCGAATCCGCGCACCAGCCCGTGGGCAATATAGCCGCTGCCGCAATGTCTTTCGATAACGCTCAACCGAGCCAAATCGCGCGCCGGATCGGCGCACAGGCGGCCTTCGGTCTGAGGTGTGCTTTCAATTATCTCTGTGGTCAGCAATTCATTGGCCTTCAAGCCTATAATACGGCAGTGGGACTTGCGTAACGGCACCACAAAACTGCCCAGGTCAAGTCTGGTTCCCACATTCATGCTCGACGGCAAATTAGCCTGAACAGGCATGGGCCGCTCTCGAAGATGTGGCACAAGTTCGCCCCGTTCGGCTATCTTGCGGCCATTCTTGTACACACTCAAAGGTGTAAAGTTGGCCTCTTCCCGCTCCCACGAAGGCAGAACCACAATGTCGGCCCGCCGTCCCGGCGCGATGGCCCCGCGATCGCCAAGACCAAAGGTTTCCGCCGCGTTGAGCGTTGCCATAATCAGCGCCCGCATGGGGCTTTCCCCATACTTTACAGCCAGATTAAGCACATGGTTTATATGCCCCTCGGCCACAAGATCGTTCAAATGGCGGTCGTCTGTGCATAAGCAAGCCATGCGCAAGGTGCGCCCGTTCACCGCCGGGAGTAGCGCTTCCAGGTTCTTGGCCTGGCTGCCCTCGCGTATCAGCACCTTGGCCCCCATGCTCATGCGTTCCATGGCCTCTTCAGCTGTGGAGCATTCATGATCGGTATGAATGCCGCTGCCAAGGTAAGCGCCAAGTTCCTTGCCCGTCAAACCGGGGCTGTGCCCGTCGCGCGGGCGTTGCGCGTAAACCGACAATTTGGCCCACAAGGCCTCGTCGCCGTTCAGCACTCCGGGCATATTCATAACTTCACCAAGGCCCAAAACTCGCGGGTGCCGCAACAAATGGGCCAGATCTTCAGCAGGCATACTGGCGCCGGAAGTCTCCATATCTGTGGCCGGAACACAGCTGGGAGCCATGAAGAAAAAGTCCACCTCAAGGCCTTCGCTGCTTTCGAGCATAAACTTTACCCCGGCAAGGCCCAGCACATTGCCTATTTCATGCGGGTCGGCAATCAGCGCGCCCACGCCAAAAGGCGCAATCAACCTGGCTAGTCCCGGAGGCGTGAGGTAGGTGCTTTCCACATGCAGGTGCGAGTCAATATATGAAGGGGCCAGAATTAATCCCGAACAATCCTCCTCCACCACGCCCTCAAAACCATGGCCAACCCCCACAATCATGCCGCCATGAACGGCAACATCTTTCAGCTCCAACTCTCCAGTGAAAACATTGGCCACCATGCCGCCGCGCAAAACAAGATCAGCCGGCTCGTACCCCTTGGCGGCAGGCAGAGAGCGACGTGAAAATCCGGAAAAGAACATATGAGCTCCTTTTGGGAAAAAAGAGTTTGGGGGGGGGGGGGGGGGGGGGGGGGGGGGGGGGGGGGGGGGGGGGGGGGGGGG
>JAVBLG010000132.1:0-5473 GCA_031553655.1 Desulfovibrionaceae bacterium
CCCCCCCCCCCCCCCCCCCCCCCCACATTAACCAGGATCCCCTATGGACCATACCAGGCTGCGTGAAATTGAGGCTCGCTGCACTCAGGAGGCCATGCCCAAATGCCGGGCTCGTTGCCCGTTGCGCATGGATGTACGGGCCTTTATGGAGCATATGGCCGCAGGTAAAATGGGCGAAGCCCGCAAGGTATTGGAGCGGCATTTGCCGCTGCCGGAGATTATGGCCCGCATTTGCGATCATCCCTGTGAAGAGCGCTGTTTGCGCCGTGATTTGGGCGGCAGCCTGGCAATCGGCGCGCTTGAAGCGGCGTGCGTGTCCGCTGTGGATCGGCAGGGCAGGAGCTTTCCCCGTGCGCCTAAACCCGCGTCCATAGCCGTGATTGGTAATGGACTGGCGGGCTTGACGGTTGCTTTTGAGCTTTCACGCAAGGCTTGGCCGGTGACTGTTTTTCACGAGGACGAAGCGCATGGGGCCCTGTTGCGGCGCTTTCCGCAATTGTCTGAAGATGTGGTTTACAAGGAACTTGCGGCGTTGGAAAAAGCCGGGTGCTCGTTCAGACGGCAAGAGTTGGTCGCGGGGCTGTTGGAAGAGGCGGGGAAAGAGTTTGCGGCATTCTTTGTGGATGCCGATGCGGCAATAGATATTTTTTCCGAACTGGAAGCTGGGTTTGATCCGTTAACGGCTTTGGCCGGGGATAAAATATGCGCCGGAGGTCTGACCGAAAAAAGCCCAACCGGCCATGTGTATGCTTCGGCGTCGCGCCAGGCTGGTGAGGGGCGCAGGGCGGCTCTTACACTGGAACGCCTGGTGACCGGCGTGGCGCTTATGGCTGGGCGCGAAGGCGAGCTTTCATATGAAAGCCCGCTATATACACCACTGGACGGGGTGCACCCCCAAGAGGCGGTTGCGCCGCAAGGCGAAGTTTACACTATGGAAGAGGCCGCGCGCGAAGCGGCCCGCTGCATACGTTGTGAATGTCTGGCTTGCGTGAAAGAATGCGTATACTTGCAAAAATATGGATCTTATCCGCGCGGCTACGCGCGGCAGATTTTCAATAATGCTTCCATTGTTATGGGTGAACGCCAAGCCAATACGCTGATTAACGGCTGCATGCTCTGCGGCCAATGCACCGAACTTTGTCCGGAGCGGTTTTCCATGGCCGAACTGTGCCTCATGGCCCGGCGCGACATGGTCAAGCGCGGCTATATGCCGCCGTCGGATCACGAATTCGCTCTGGAAGATATGGATAGCGCCAATGACGATGCTTGCGCCCTGTTTATGAGCGACCCCGGCGGGCAGAAGAACGCTTGGGCTTTTTTTCCCGGTTGTCAGCTATCAGCCTCGCGTGGGGGGCAGGTGCGGGCAACATACGAGTTTTTGCGCGCGATTATGCCCGAAGGTGTGGGGTTGTTTTTGTGTTGCTGCGGAGTGCCCGCGCATTGGGCGGGCAATGAGAACGTATTTGCCGGAGTGATTGAGCGCCTGCGTGCGGAGTGGGATAAAATGGGCCGCCCCACGCTGATTATGGCCTGTGCCTCGTGTCTGAAAACATTTCGCGAGGCCGCGCCAGATATTGCCTGTGTTTCGCTGTGGGAAATATTGGAACGACATTATGACGAAACACAGGGCGCAAGTCCGGGCAGCTCCGGCGCGGCAATCGTAAATGCCTCCAGTCGCTTTATGACGGATGACGCTACCCAAGTTATGCCGCGCCAGGAACATATTCTGGTCATTCACGATCCCTGCGCGGCCCGCAACGACAAAAATTGGCAGCGGGCAGTGCGCGGCCTGGCCGCTGGCTTCGGCTTCGCCCTTGAGGAACCTAAACACACCGGAGCGGAAACGGCCTGTTGCGGCTACGGGGGGCTGGTGTGGGCAGCACAGCCCGATCTGGCCGACAGCGCGGCCCGCCACAGGGCCGAAAGTCTGGGCAAAAAAGCGCTGGCCTCATGCATAATGTGCCGCGACCGGCTGGTAAATCAGGGGGCGGAATGCCTGTACCTTCTGGATTTGCTGCCGTTTTCCGCTAATGAGGACATCAATTCGGAATTGGCCGGAAAAACGCCCCCGCCGGGGCTGTCGGCCCGCCGTGCCAATCGGGCGGAGCTGCGCCGTAAAATACTGCTAAAATACGGATATGAAAATATTGCCGAACCTGTTCGACAAGTGCGCATTGGTCCGGAACTTCTGGTAGAGCTTGAACGCAAACACATTCTGCGCGACGATGTGGAAACCGCGGTGCTGGCCATAGAGACGCGTAAAAGCCGTTTTCTGGAGCGCGGCAGCGGGCATTATGCCGGTTCGTGGCGGCCGCGCAATGTGACTTTTTGGGTGCGCTACACTGTGGAAGCCGATGGCGCGTATCTTCTGCACGACGCCTGGTGCCACAGGATGATCGTGCCCGGCGCGGGAGAGCGCCTATGAGCATGGAACCCAACTATGCCCCGGACGAGGGCGAATGGATTTGCGAGACTTGCGGCTGTGCCCTGGAACAACGGAAAATGCAGGTTCGCTATTTGGAAAGCGCCTTTGACGTGTCTTTGCCCTGCTGCCCGGAGTGTGGACTTACGCTTGTGCCCAAATATCTGGCCGAGGGCAAAATGCTGGAAGTTGAAGCTTTACTTGAAGATAAATAGTTAAAATTTTACTTTGTAGTAGATAAATGTCGGAATCAATGTCTTGCATTCGGCCCGGAGGCCTTGAACTAACGCGGCGCGGCCTTGAATTGTGTTCCTTCCCCGCGCAATCCGTCATTGCCGACATCGGCTGCGGGGCCGGGGCCAGTGCGCGCTTCATGCGCGACATGGGACATTTTGCCGTTGGACTTGATCCGAGTACGCTGGGAGGCAGTGCCCCTATGGTGCGAGCACGAGCCGAAAATATTCCTTTTGCCCCGTCAAGCCTGCACGGTATTGTATGTGAATGCGTACTTTGCCTGCTTGAAAATACGAAGCAAATTTTGAATAATTTTGCTTCGGCCTGCCGCCCGGGCGGCCGCCTGCTGCTGTCCGATGTGTATATTAAAACGGAAAACAGCGGCATTTCTTCCGCCATGCCCGGTCTTGTAACTCGATCTTCCTTGGAGTCGGCCATGCGCGGCGCGGGTTGGGAAATGGAACATTTTGAAGACCATTCCCGCGCCCTCAGGGAATTTGCCGCTCAAATGTTGTGGCATTGCTCTGATGCGGCCGATGTTTACCGTTCCGTACCTTGGCGGGAGTGCGGTTATGGGTTGTGGGTGGCGCGTAAGCGTTGATCTTTCCCTTGGAGAAAAAATCCGTGACTATACGCTCCAAAAAAGGATGAACAATAAAATGAACGCCATAATGCTTGAAATTTTGCCCTTTGCCCGCAAGGGGTACTGTTGCAGCCAGCTTCTTATGCTGTTGCTTATGCGCGGTTTCGAGCGTCAAAATCCTGATCTTGTCCGGGCAATGCATGGCCTGTGTTTTGGTATGGGAGGTTCCGAGGGCTCCTGCGGCCTGCTCACCGGCGGAGCCTGTGTGCTTGGCTGCGTGGCCGGGCGCGGCAAAGACGAAGAAAGCGCGCACCCTTCCTTTGTTCCCTTGATAAGTGACTATCAGCAATGGTTTGCGGATCGGATGCGAAATTACGGCGGCACTGCCTGTTTTCAGATTATGCAGGGGATAAGCGAAGCCAACGGCGCGACGCGGCCCAAAGCCGGGGAACAACCCAATCTCGCTCTTTGCGGGGATCTTTTTGCAGAATGTTGGGAGAAAATATTGTCCTTGCTTGAGACATACGAAGTTCCATTGGAACTTCGTTGATTATACTTTATGAAGTATTAAAGCATGTTCTCGATTAAAAAAATTATTGCCCATGAATAATATTGTTAAGACGACCTTGCGTCGCATCCGCAGTCTCTGCCCTGAATGTCTTCGTCCTATTGATGCCCGCTACATGACTGACGGCGATGCGGTGTATATGGAAAAGAGCTGCCCTGAACATGGTTTTTTTTGTGTGCCCGTATGGGTGAATGCACCTGGAACTCCCGATTTTTCCACCTGGAAAAACGGCAACCAGGTGGGAAATGTACCTTCTAAACCTGCGACCATCCGTGAAAATGGCTGCCCCTTTGATTGCGGGCTGTGCCCGGAACATGCACAACACACCTGTTGCTCTCTGGTGGAAGTGACCAGGCGCTGCAATATGAATTGCCCGGTGTGCTACGCTTCGGCCGGAGGAGTTTCGACCGAAAATACCCAGGCTCACGGCGATGCGGCGAGTACCCAGATGGAAAGCCATTCTGTGATTGGCGACTGCGCGGCGCATACAGCGGTAAACATTGACCCTGATCTTTCCACAATAAGGGAGCAGCTTGACATGCTCATGGAACGCGCCGGGCCTGCTAATGTGCAGCTTTCCGGGGGCGAACCAACAATGCGCGATGACCTCCCGGAAATAATCAATCTTGCTCATTCTCTGGGATTTCCGTTTGTGCAGCTTAACACCAACGGCCTGCGCTTGGGGCGCGAACCAGGTTATGCTCGCCGCCTTAAGGACGCCGGACTCAATTTGGTTTATCTGCAATGGGACGGCCTTGCGGAAGAAACCTTTATAGCCATGCGTGGCGCGCCATACCTGGCAGACAAGGAAAATGCGGCGCGCAACTGTGTGGAGGCCGGACTGTCCGTGCTTTTTGTGGCCACAGTGGCGCGTGGAGTGAACGACGTAGAACTGGGCGCACTTTTGCGTAAGGCCTTGTCATTTGGCCCGCACGTGCGTGGCCTGCATTTGCAGCCGGTTGCCTTGTTCGGACGACATCCTTGGGGGGGGCACAGGGAATATGGGCCAAAAAGCCAGATAGTCGGGACTGCAAAACGCCATGCTCAGCCATCCGGCGCAAATCGGGGGACACGGCGGGAGGTTTCGCCGCGTTTCACTTTGCCCGAGTTGATGCGCGCTCTTGAGGAGCAAAGCGAAGGCATGGTGAAGGCCTCGGACTTTCACCCTCCAAGCTCGGAACATGAACTTTGTTCTTTCAGCTCTCTTTATCAGCGTGGAGCGGACAATAGTCTAACCTTGCTTTCCGGCGGACAGAGCTGTTGTTGCGCCTCCGGGGGCGAAGCCGCCAAGGCCAGAGATTTTGTGGCTCAGCATTGGGGGGACATTTCGCCCAAACCGATTATTTCGCCCCCGGGTGATGGCTTGGATGTTTTTTTGGCCCAATCAAACCTCAAGCAACGCTTCACCATTTCGGCAATGGCCTTTCAGGATGCTTACAATATCGATCTCGACCGAGTGCGACGCTGCCATATACATGTTGCCACCGCCGACAAACGGCTTATTCCCTTCTGCTCTTACAATCTAACTTCGGCAGATGGGATTCCCGTTTATAGGTAATTTAATTTGCGGTATTCTTTTAATACAACGCACGAATATTTAAATTATGATGCTAATTTAATTCACAAAAGGCTCCAAAATGAAAAGTTTTGAGGAAAGGGGGATGGG
>JAVBLG010000036.1:0-16645 GCA_031553655.1 Desulfovibrionaceae bacterium
CCCCCCCCCCCCCCCCCCCACTTTCCTCCAAGCATCATCCAAACAAAAAGCACCTTACCCGCGCCCCATCTCCCAACTCCGTCCACGGGGGCATTTTTTCCCGGCATGCCTCCATGGCGCGTGGGCAGCGGGGGTGAAAAGCGCAGCCTTGCGGCGGATCCAGTGGGCTTGGCGGCTCGCCGCGCAGATGTTCGGTCGGGACAACGCCCGGTTCCGGTTCGGGCATTGCCGCCAGCAGAGCTTGCGAATAAGGGTGGGCCGGGCTTTTCAGCAGTTTTTCACGCGGGGCTTCCTCTACCACACGGCCCAGATACATAACCATGATTTTTGGGCACATAAAGCCGACCACGGCCAGATCGTGGGAGATGAAAAGGTACGCCGGGCTGAAGGTGTCGCGCACGTCGCAGAGCAGGTTGAGAATTTGGGCTTGCACGGAGACGTCCAGGGCCGACACCGGCTCGTCGCACACGACCACGTCGGGCCTGGTGATTAGCGCTCTGGCCACGGCTATGCGCTGGCGCTGCCCACCGGAAAATTGATGGGGAAAACGCCCGGCCTGTTCAGGAAACAGCCCGATAAGCTTTAACATTTCCGCCACGGCCTCACGCCTTTTTTCTTTGGGCATGCCTTGAGCCGCCAGAGGCTCGGCAATTGACGCGCCAATGCTCAGGCGCGGGTTGAGGGAGGAAAAGGGATCCTGGAAGATCATCTGCAAACGCCCGCGGGCTTCAGTAAGCCCCTGCAGAGGGCGGCCGCGAAACAGCACTTCTCCCGAGGTGGGGGACAGTAAACCGGCGGCCATGCGCCCCACGGTGGACTTTCCGCAACCCGATTCACCTACCAGTCCCAGGGCTTTGCCGCTTTCAAGTACAAAGCTGGCTTCACTTACGGCCTGGATGCTGCCCTGCCCGGAAAAAAATCCCCGGTCGAGGGCAAAGGAGCGGCTTACATTTTTGAATTCAAGTACAGGATCCATTCAGTATCCTTTTATTAAGACTGGCGATCCGCAATGTTGGCTGATGAAAATGTAGCCATCTCATTGAAAATATTGGCTGAAGCCCGCAACAGCGCAGTTGCGGCGGCCGCGCCTGTTCCTTCGCCAAGGCGCATGCCAAGGTTCAGCAGCGGCGCGGGCACATTTAACTTTTTCAGAACAGGAGCAAAGCCCGGCTCGGCCGAGGCATGGGACAAAAAGGCGTAATCGGCGGATTGGGGGCAAATTGCCGAGGCCACTGCAAAAGCCGAGGTGCAGATGAAGCCGTCCACCAGGAAAGGGAGGCCGCACTTGGCCGCGCCCAGCATAATACCGGCGATGGTGGCAATTTCAAAGCCGCCCACGGCGGCCAGGATGCCCACGTAGTCCTTGGAGGCGATTACATCCTTGTGCAATTCAAGAGCCTCGTTGACCACTTGGGCCTTGTGCCGAACCCCTTCGGGGCTGGAACCAGCCCCCGGCCCGGCAATCGCCTCCGGCTTAAGGCCGTATAAGGCGCAGAAAAGAGCGGTGGCTGGAGTGGTGTTGGCGATGCCCATTTCGCCGGTGCCGATGCAACGGTATTTCCGGGCGGCTTCGCCGGCGATGTTTACACCGTTTTCTATGGCGGTCAGACAGGTTTCCACACTCATGGCCGGGCCTTTGGCCAGGTTGGCTGTGCCTTCGCCCAGGCGGCGGCTCACAAGCAGTGGGTGAGGGGCAAAAGGCCCTCCCTTGCAACCTGCGTCAACTACCTGTAAATCCAGGCTGAAGGTGCGGCACAGCACATTGATGGCGGCCCCGCCGTTGAGAAAGTTCAGCACCATCTGCCTGGTGACGTCTTGAGGATAGGGAGACACGTTTTCCTCGGCCACGCCGTGATCGCCAGCCACAGTATACAACACCGCAGGGTCCACGCGCAGGGGGGCGCTACTTCCCTTGCCGATACAGAACAGCCTTGCGGCCGTTTCTTCCAGGCGGCCCAGGCTTCCTCTGGGTTTGGTGAGATTATCGAGGTGGTTTTGGGCCGCGCTTCTGAGCGCGGGGTCGACCGCTTCAATGGCGGCGCAGAGTTCACTTATATAGGTGGAAGGCATCAAAACTCCAGGTTTAAAAAGATCAAGGCCAGCCTCCGCGTCGAGGCGCGCCAGCCCTGTTAAAAATGTATAGCACTCTTGTCTCTTTGAGTTTTCGTATTTACTATATTCGAGTACGAAAAAAAAGTCTTTATCCTTCCGCTCTTATAATACCGGAGAACGCATGCGCGAAAACAAGCTGTTTTTATTACAACTAACGATCGTGACGGCATTGCTTTGCCTGACCTGCGCGCCCGCTTCGGCCGAGCCGGCCGCCGAGCGTGTTACTCCGGTGGTAAAGGCTGTGAAAGAGTCGGCCCCGGCGGTGGTAAACATCACCAGCACCAAAATTATTCAGGGACGTCGGGCCTTGCCGCTGGACAGGTTTTTTCCGCCCGAATTTTTTCCCGGACAAAGGGAAAAAGTGCAGAAAAGTCTAGGTACCGGTGTAATTATTGACGGCGAAAAAGGGCTTATTCTCACCAATGCTCATGTGGTGGCCGGTGGCGACGAAGTAAAGGTGCATCTTCTGGATGGCCGCAGTTATGAGGCCAGTATAGCCGGGGCGGAGTCGGACTTTGACCTGGCCGTGCTGAAGGTAAAACATTCCAAGGAAAGGCTGCCCTCGGTACGCCTGGGAAATTCGTCCGATTTGATGCCTGGGGAAACCGTTATCGCCATAGGCAATCCCTTTGGTTTCAGCCACACGGTGACCACGGGCGTTATTTCGGCCCTTGGCCGCACCATTCGCAATGAAGACGGTCTATTTGTCGATCTGATCCAGACTGACGCGGCCATCAACCCCGGCAACAGCGGCGGGCCGCTTCTGAACATTCTGGGCGAGGTCATAGCTATAAACGTGGCCATAGATCTGCGCGGCGAAGGCATAGGCTTTGCCATTCCCGTGAACAAAGCCCGGCGGGTGGTGGCTGAACTACTTAATCAGGGGCACGTCGTTCCTTTGTGGTTTGGGCTGGCGGCTCAGGACGTGGACATGCGCATGGCCAATGCCATAGGATTGCCCAGAGCCATGGGCATAATTGTAACCGCCGTTTACGAAGACACCCCGGCGGCCCATGCCGGCATCAAGCCCGGCGACGTGATTTTGACCATAGGCAAGACCACGGTGCAGGATCGCCACGATTATATAAGCGTGCTGCGTAATATTTCTCCGGGTGAGCGGGTTGATGTGGGCTTTTTGCGCGAAGGCAAAGGCTTGCAGGCAACCATGACCCCGACCGCCTTTTCTGATGCCGCCGCCGAAAAGCTTATGCGGGCGCGCTGGGGCCTGTCCGTGCGGGATTGGCGCGGCGGCGCGCAGATAACCGATGTAAAAAGCGGAGGCCCGGCCGATTTTTTACGACCGGGCGACATAATAACCAATGCGGGCAATATGCGTATAAACAGTCGTGCCGATCTGCTGAAGGCTTTCCGCCAGAACCGCATGAGTTCTCAGGTTATGTTGATCATAATGCGCGACCGTAAGGCCCATTATGCCCGTCTTATTATATAAATAATGCAATAGCAGGCAATTTTATCCACGATATGATTTTTATGAGAAGAAAAAGTAATTTTATGACTTGACACCCCACATGTCGGACGCTATCCCTTTCCATGGAAGGGTACTGAATTTATGTTCCCGTTTTTCTTTCTGGCAGAGGAAAGAGTAATTAAAAAATATGTTGGAGGCTTAAAATGGGTTGGACAGTAACTGTTGATCATGACAAATGCATCGGCTGCGGTGAATGCGTTGACGTTTGCCCGGTGGAAGTTTACGAAATTCAAGACGGCAAATCCGTTCCGGTGAACGAAGAAGAATGCCTCGGCTGCGAATCCTGCGTCGAAGTGTGTGAGCCGAACGCCATTACCGTTGAAGAAAACTAGAGCGTGCCGTCGCGAGGCTGTTTTTGCCTCGTGACCACTCTCCAGGGGCTAAACTCCCCTGGTGCATCTGTGAAGTGGAAGTGCTCTGGAGGCGGTTGACGCCGCCAGAGCATTTTTATTTATATGCCGTTACATGTCACCTGTTAAAACATTTTGAAGTACTTCTGACCCAACAACGCACAGGCCTTAGAGCATTTTATTCACTTCGTTCACAAAATACTCTAATGTCTTGAGGATATATAATATGACCATAGATTTTTCGGCTGTTTTTGCCCGTTATGAGGCTTTGGCCGCAGAGGCCGATGCCATTTTCACGCGGGTGCAGGAGGCCAATCCTTCCTGCCGGGCCTGCTCCATCGGATGCAGCGATTGTTGCGAGGCCATGTTCGACCTTACGCTGGTCGAGGCCGTTTACATCAACCGCGCCCTGGAAGAAACCTACGGTTTTGGCCCGCAGCGTTCCGCTATTCTGGAACGGGCCGGAAAAGTGGACAGACAGGCCGTGCGTATAAAAAGAGATTTTTACCGGGCCTCGCGCGAAGGCAAGCCCGCCGAGGAAATTCTGGACGAAGCCGCCAAGGTGCGCCTGCGCTGCCCGCTTCTGAGCGATGAAAATACCTGCCTTCTCTACGAGAAAAGGCCGCTCACCTGCCGTTTTTACGGTATTCCCACTTCTTTCGGCGGCAAGTCGCATGTTTGCGGCAAAACCGGTTTTGAGCCGGGCAAGCCTTATCCGGCGGTAAACATGGATGTCTTGCACAACAAACTTGAGGAATTGAGCAAAGAATTGGCCGAGAGCATCGGCAGCCGCTACAAGGAGCTGCATACGGTGCACGTGCCTGTTTCCATGGCCCTGCTGACCAGATACGACGAGGAATATCTGGGGGTAAAACCGGGAGGCGGCAAATGATCCGGGCCACCATTTTTCGCGACGGCACCCCGCAGATTCTCAATGACGAGCAGGAAGATCAGAAAAAGCAGATATACGAGCGCATGTCGCCTCGTCGCCGCAAATTTGTGGACCGTATCGGCTACGACAAGTGGGATCCCTTTCAAAAACCCAATGATCCTCTTGATATACGCCAGGATGTGACCAAACGAACCACCCAGCAGCTTGTTCGTGAATTTTTGCAGGAAGCCGCCCAAAAAGGCCAGTATAACAACGATTATGGGCGCGGCGCTTTGGAATGCGCCCTGGGCATAGTGAACCGCGACGAAAAATATCTTGGGATTTTTGATTTTTGCCTCTGGTACCGCGACTTGCTGCTGAAAGAGGGGTATAATCAACATCCCGGCGATTAGGCCGTGTCGTCACGAGCGCTTTTCCGCTCCCGGCTGCGTCAAAAAAATATTTTTATTCCAGTCGAGTACCATAAGAGTACACTCTTTTCGTAAATTTTTTTTTTCCTTGCCGGAGAACGAAAAATCATCTCATGACGACACTACCTAGCGCCGCAAGGTTCTTTTTGCATCCTCACGGCGACATTTTTCGAGCTTAAAAACTTTGTTACAAATATAAAGGAATAGAGCATTGCCATGAAAGAGCGTTATGACGACATTGACGAATACATAAACGACCTGCGCGCGGAAATATCCCAAGCGCCCAATTGCGCCAACCATCATTACAACTTGGGCTTGGCCCTGTTGGGCAAGCGCGACTTTGTGGGCGCCGAAGACTGCTTTTTGGCGGCAGTGCGCAATTCGCCGCATCTGGCCGAGGCCTATGTACAGCTTGGCGGCATCTGCCTCGAGCGCGGCGACCTCGACGGCTGTCTGCGCTACAATGAGGAAGCCGCGGCGTCCAGGGCCAAGTTTCCCATCCCGTGGGCCAATATAGGTTTTGTGCATCTACAGCGGGGCGACACGGAAAAGGCGGTGCAGGCCTTGAAAAAAGCCCTCAAGTGGGATCCGGATTTCCTTCAGGCCCAAAATGCCATGAGCACGGCCCTTTTTATGGAGGGCGATTATGATGCCTGCGTGGAATTGTGCAATAAAATGATTTCCAAAGAGCCGGCTTTTGCCCCGGCCTGGAATAATATGGCTTTGGCCCGTTTTGAGCTTCAGGATTTCGACGGAGCGGTTGAAGCAGCCGACAAAGCCGCGCAACTCGGCTTTGAGGTGCATGAGAATTTTCTCGAAGATCTTAAACCTCACAGGAAGAAGTCATGAGCCATCTGACCGGCCCTTATGTAACCGGCCTGAAATGCGTGGTTTGCGGGCAGGAATACAAGCCCGGCGAAGTTGATTACGTTTGCCCGAAACACGGCAACGAAGGCATACTCGATTTTTGCTACGACTATGAAAAAGCCGCGCGCGACTTCAATCCCAAGGCTCTGGCCGAAAGCCGCGAGCAGGGCATGTGGCGTTATCGCGCCCTGTTGCCCCTGCCCGTGGATGCCGCCGTGCCGCCGCTGTTCACCGGCGGAACCCCGCTTTACGAAGCCCCGCGCCTGAGCTCGCGCTATGGCGTAGGCAAGGTGCTGCTGAAAGATGACGGGCGTTCGCCCACAGCTTCGTTCAAAGACCGGGCCTCGGCCCTGGCCGTGGCCCTGGCCAAGGCCAAAGGCGCGGATTTGGTAGCCACCGCCAGCACCGGCAATGCCGCCGCCGCTTTGGCCGGTATGTCGGCGGCCATGGATCAGCCTTGCGTCATTTTTGTGCCCGCCGCCGCGCCCCCGGCCAAAATAGCCCAGCTTCTGGCCTATGGAGCCAAGGTGTTTGCCGTTAAGGGCAGCTATGACCAGGCTTTTGAGCTTTGCCTCGCGGCTTGTAAACGCTTCGGCTGGTACAACCGCAACACCGCCTACAACCCGGCCATGGCCGAAGGCAAAAAAACCGCGTCTTTCGAGCTGTGCGAGCAGATGGGCTGGAAAGCCCCGGACGCGCTTTTTGTGAGCGTGGGCGACGGCTGCATTATTGCCGGTCTGCACAAAGGGCTGAAGGATCTGCTGGCTATGGGCCTTATTTCGAAAATGCCGCGCATCTATGGCATTCAGGCCGCCGGCAGCGATTACATGACCCAGGCTTTTGAAAAGAATGAAGACGTATTCAGCAAAGCGCCCATAGACGCTCAAACCGTGGCCGACTCCATAAGCGCCGGTCTGCCCCGCGACCGGGTCAAGGCCATGGCCGCCGTGCGCGAAAGCAATGGCGCTTTCATGCGCGTGCCTGACGAGGCCATTCTGGCCGCCATTCCCGAACTGGCCCGCTTGAGCGGCGTTTTTGCCGAACCGGCGGCGGCCACGGCCCTGGCCGGGCTGAAACTTGCTTCGGAAAGGAAGCTTGTGGGCAAGGATGAAACCGTGGCCCTGATGATTACCGGTTCGGGCCTAAAAGACATCAATTCGGCCGTCAAGGCGGCCGGAAGCGCCGGTTTTGAGCCGGTGCTGGTGGAGCCGGGGGAAGCCTCGCTTGCGGCTGTTGAAAAATCCTTAAAGTAACTTTTTTTTAACCCGAAAACTTTGCGAACCCGGATTAGAAAGTTTACTTTTTAATCCGGGTTCGCTAAACTTGAGTATGAAAAAAGGTATCTTGCTGGCCGCGTTTGGGGCCATGGGCCGTCAGAGCCAGTTTGCGCTGAAATTGGTGGAGGAAGAAGCGCGCAGACGCTTTCCCGGAGTGGGACTGCGTTGGGCCTTCACTTCTCCGCTGGTGCGCGAGAGACTGGCCGACGCCAGGCAGAAAACCGACTCGGTACGCAAGGCCTTGCAGAAAATGTATTTTGAAAAATTTACCCATGTGGCCGTGCAACCGTTGCATTTGATTCCGGGGGCGGAATATGCCGACATCGTGGCCGAGGCCGAGTCTATGAGTGGTCAGCGGGGTTTTGCCGAGGTTCGCGTGGGCTTGCCCCTGCTCACGGGAGACTGCCGGGCGGCGGCCCGCGCCGTTCTGGCGCATTTGCCTGAAGGGCGGGCCAAAGAGGAAGCCGTGGTTTTTATGGGGCATGGCGCAAAACATTCCGCGCACAGCCTTTACGAAGAGCTGGCCAGAGCCGTAGCCTACGAAGACAGGTTGGTTTTTATCGGCACAATGAATGGATCGGCCAATATTGATGCCGTTCTGGCCGGATTAAGCGTTTCCGGAGTTCGCGTGGCCTGGCTGCTGCCCCTGCTTGCGGTCATAGGCCGTCACGCCCTGCACGACATGGCCGGAAACGGCCGAGAATCGTGGAAGGCTCGTATTGAAGAGGCCGGAATAACCTGTCGCCCCGTGCTCAAGGGCATGGTTGAGTATTCGGCTTTTGTGAATTTATGGCTCGATAATCTGGAACAGGCCATGGCTGACGGGGAAAATCGCCATTAAAGCGGATTGTCAGTGACGCGACTGCGCGCATGGATTATGGGCCTTTAACGCATATCCAACATTGGAATGTAAAAAAAATGTACATAAAAATTTTGCTGGCATTGTTGATGTTTGTTTCAGGCTGCGCCGCCGGGGCCGGAGCCGGTGCCGGAACGCCTTCTGAAACCGCTTCTCCCAAAAGCGGTGTTTATATCTTCAACCCCTTTATACACAGCCGTTTGCCCAGCAGCGAGGCCTCGCCGGAGAAGCAGGCCATGCTGAAACAGTTGGGAGGCAAGTCCAGCAACATTCAGGATGAAGTCGCCAAGCGCCCTCGCTGGCGTGAAGAAGTCTACCCTATAATTTTCGGCCCCAAATCCGGCAAGCATGAAGTTCTGGTTTTTATTGATTTCAGCAAGGACAGCTCCCTTGGCGTATGGCGGGAGCTTATAGCCGCCAAAGATAAAATGAATCCCAAGGACACCACTGTGGCCGTTTTCGGCGTTAGCGGCGAAAAATATGGTACCGAGCTGATGGGTTGCGGCATATGGGTCAGCTATGCCTATCCGGCCCAAGGCATGGCCTATTTCAACCATGTGCTCACCTCCTGGGATGCGGCCAAAAAAGCGCAAGTGAAGAAATACGGCAAGGCCAAAAATTTTGTATATGAATACGACTCTGTCTCAAGCGACGACGAGCAGCCCTTCATCTATTCCTTCATGAACAAATTCAAACTGCCCGATGGAGACTTGACCGAGGTTATCAAATATGGATTTGACGCGGGCAATGTAAACGCCTTCGAAGCCAGAAACGTGGCCGCCAATTACGGCGTTAAAACTTTTCCAGGTATTGTGGTTGACGGCGCGGCGTTGAAAAACCCCAAGGCGTCCGACATCCTCAAAGCTTTAAAGTAAGTATTATCGTGTCGGACGTATCCATCAGCATGCTCGAGAGCGTTCTTAACGGAATGGACGCCTATCTCTACGTCTCCGATCCGGAGACGGACGAGATATTGTTTATCAACGATAAAATGCGCGAACACTTCGGCATCAAGTCCGCCGGAGTTGGCGAAATATGCTGGAAAACCCTGCAAAGCGGCATGGAATCACGCTGTCCTTTTTGCCCCATGCATCAATTGTCGGCCAATCCAGGAGCGATTGTGGAATGGGAGGAACACAACACCGCCACCTTACGTTATTACAAAAATACCGACCGGCTGATCGCCTGGCCGGATGGGCGCATGGTGCACTTGCAGCACTCCGTGGACATAACCGGGCTCAAAGAGGCCGAACTCGCCACGATCGCCGCCAGAGAGGAAGCGGAAAAATCCAACCGGGCCAAAAGCGACTTCCTGGCCCGTATGAGCCATGAAATGCGAACGCCCATGAACGCCATCATCGGCATGGGGGTAATGGCTCTTAAATCCGTCAATGTCGAAAGCAAGGACTATTGCCTCAAAAAAATATCCTCCGCCTCCCGGCATCTGCTGGGCATAATCAACGACGTTCTGGATATGTCCCAGATCGAGGCCGGCAAAATGGAACTGGCCTGCGACGATTTCGATCTGGAAGAAACAATCGAAACAATTGTTGATATGCTTGACGAAAAAATGGCCCAAAAAGGCCATGTGCTCAAGATTGACGTCGCCCCGGATGTGCCGCGCCGCATAATAGGCGACAAGCAGCGCCTGAGCCAGACCCTGACCAACATGCTTTCCAACGCCGTGAAGTTTACACCGGAAAAGGGCAAACTGGCCCTTGAAGCGCGCCTGGAGGAAAAAAACGGCGCGGAATGTACGCTGCGCTTCAATGTGCGCGACAACGGCATAGGCATAGCAAAAGAGCAATTGGAAAAGCTGTTCCGCCCGTTCGAACAGGGCGACGGAGGCATCGCCAGGCGCTTTGACGGCACCGGCTTGGGTCTTGTAATCTGCAAGAGACTCGTGGAATTGATGGGCGGGCAAATCCGTGTTGAATCCGACCCGGACAAAGGCTCATGCTTTAGTTTTACCGTAAAGGTCGCCGCGGCCCGGAATGGCCTTCAGCTCCATACGGAAGCCACGCCGTCAGCTCTTCCCCGTTTTGACGGGCAAACCGTGCTTCTTGCCGAAGATAATGACATTAACGGAGAAATAGTGCGGGCCATGCTTGAGGAAGCCGGTCTGAACATGCGCCTGGCAATGGACGGCAGGCAGGTCGTGGAAACATTCGCCCAAAATCCCGACGGCTACTCCCTTATCTTCATGGACGTGCACATGCCCGAAATAGACGGGCTTGAGGCTACCAGGCGCATTCGAGCCATGCCCGTGCCCAGGGCCAAAAGCATACCCATAGTGGCCATGACCGCCAATGTATTCAAAGGCGATGTCGAAAAATGCCTGGCCGCCGGAATGAACGCACATGTGGGCAAGCCGTTGGAAGTGGATGAGGTGTATAAGGTTTTGAGCAAGTTTGTCAGATAATTTTTGGGGGAAGGAAGGAAAAATTTTAAAAAATTGTTCCTTCCTTCCCCCAAACCCCCATCCATCCTTTCAAAACTCTCGTTTGTCGGTGCCGGGGGGCGGTATTCCGGTTATTCTCTATCGCACTGCCGGATCATTATGACTGCCGAACCAGATCACCTTGCGGTACATATCCGGCGAAGTGTCACCTTCAGTGCTGATTAAAAGCACGCGGGAGCCGGGTCCAAGACCCAGCTGGCGGCGCAGTTCGGCCCCGTCGGGATGCTGCATAATATATTGCAGCGCGCCGCAGGTGGCCGCGCCTGATTCCCCGGCCACAATCGGTTTGTCATCACGCAGGGGCGAGGCCAGAATGCGCATGCCGTTGGCCGCGATATAGTCGGGACAAGACATGTAGGCCTTGGCATAGTCACGCAGAATGGGCCAGCCGATGGTGTTGGGCTCGCCGCAGGCCAGACCGGCCATAAGCGTGGAAAGATCTCCGCCCACATTGTGCGGTTTGCCGTCATTGGCCAGAGCAGACTGATAAATGCAGTCGGCGGCATTGGGTTCCACAACCACGGCCGTGGGCATACGCTTGCCGAGCGCCGCGGCCATGCAGCCAAGCACGGCCGAAGCAAAAGAGCCTACGCCCGCCTGAAGGAAAATGTGCGTGGGAGCCACTGTGCCCATGGCCCGGAGCTGCTCCATGGCTTCCACCGCCAAAGTGGTGTACCCCTGCATAATCCAGGTGGGAATGTTCTCATAACCTTCCCAAGCCGTATCCTGCACCATAATCCAGCCGTGCTCCTGCGCCATCTTGTTGGAAAGGCGCACGGCGTCGTCGTAATTCAAATCAGTAATGCTGGCTTCGGCCTTGTGGAACTGGATGTTGGCCAAACGGGTGGGGTCAGAGCCCTTGGGCATGTAAACCACCGCTTTCTGGTGCATCTGCTCGGCCGTCCAGGCTACGGCCCGGCCGTGATTGCCGTCGGTTGCCGTGGTAAAGGTAATAGGACCCAGCTTGTGGCGTATGGGCTCGGAGCACAGCTCCACCGGATTGGTGTCGCCTATGTCGCAGCCAAGACGATCGGCCATATAGCGGCCCATGGCGTAAGATGCGCCCAACACTTTGAAGGCGTTGAGGCCGAAACGGAAACTCTCATCCTTTATCCACAGCCCGCCAAGGCCGAAATGTTCCGCAAGGTCGGTCAGCGGCACCAGCGGCGTGGGCGAATATTGGGCAAAACCAGAGTGGAACTTCCGGGCCTTTTCCGCCTGCTCCTGAGACAAAATATCAAGAGCGGCCCCTTCTCCGGGCTGCTTCACCGCATTGTTGATGACATATTTTATTTGAGACATGGAATGCTCTCCTTAGCGTAATTCATGCCAAGCATAGCAAGGAGAGTTCCAATTCGCTCCACCCTAATAAAAACAGAGAGTTGCCTTTGGATGAACCTTGTGAAAAGCCTCTCGAAATGAGACTGTTATCAAAGTGAGACAACTGCGAATGTGAAAAAAAGCATTCATGAGAAAAATGTTTAGAAAAAGCAAGGCCCCCGGATTGCTTCGGGGGCCTTGCATATATTCGGTCATTAAAGCGTGTTACTTCGCTTCGATAACGGTGACCTTGCCGGTTTCAGCGTGCAGCACGTGCACGGCACAGCCCAGTCACGGGTCAAAGGCGCGGATCAACCGCGCCACGTTAACGGGATTGGCCACATCGGGCACTTCCACGCCAATAAGGGCCTGCTCGACCGGGCCGCGCTGATCTTTGTCGTCGCGGGGGTTGCAGTTCCACAGGGTGGCCGACACGATTTGGTAGTTGTCGATTTTTTTGTCTTTCACGTTGAGATAGTGCACCAGCGAGCCGCGCGGGGCTTCAATGCAGGCATAGCCTTCGGCGGTGGCGGGAATTTCAAACTTGGTCCAGGTTTCTTCGCCGGGTTTGACTTCCTTGAGCCATTTTTCTATCGCGGCCACGACCATCAATGTTTCCTCGGCTCTGGCCACATGGCGGCCCATGATCGAGAACACATTGTCGGCTCCAAGATCACGGAACTTCACGGCATCGAGTCCGAAATGATCCTTGAGCGCCTTACGGCCCACAGCGGAAATTTCGGGGTTGGTTATCCACATTCTGGCGGCGGGGCCCACTTCAACAGCCATGCCGTCGTAACGCGAGGCCTTCACAAAGCTGTACGCGCCCTTCTTTTCGATGTCGGGTACAGTTTTGCCTTTGGTGAAGTTCAGGCCTGAAGTGTCTTGCTTGAACCAGGAGAATTTTACATCTTCGGTAATCTTGGCCGGTTCAAAGGGCAGGTCTTTGCCGTTGATGTAAACGCCCGATTTTTGCAGGGTGGTTCCCTTGGAATCCATGGGGAACACGCCGAAGCTCATGCAGTTTTTATAGCCCTGGCCCTGCTTGAACAGATCTTTGTAGGCCGAACCCACCAGATAGACTACGGGCAGGTATTTTTGCTCCACGAATGCGCGCACTTTTTTGAAGCGGGCGGCGTATTCGATAATTTTGTCCCTGGAGGGAATTTCGGTGGTGCCGCCGGGCACTATGCCGTGGGCATGGGGCATGCGGCCGCCGAAAAGAGCCACCATTTCGTGGGCGATGCGCCGCACGTCCAGAGCTTCAACATACTGGTCCACGCCAACCTTGTTGATTTCGGCGGGCAGGCGCAGGTCGGGCTTGGCGTAACGCGGCACAAAGGGCGCGGTGGGCGGCCCCTGCACGAAATCCTGGGCGGCAAGGTGATAGAAATGCAGGATATGCGATTGCAGGTAGTTGGCTCCCAAAATAAGATTGCGCGTAAGGCGCGCATTGTCGGTGATCTTTATTTTGAAGGCATTATCCTGAGCCGTGGCCGAGGCCGTGGCATGGGAAGTGGGGCACACCCCGCAGATGCGCTGCACGATCTGCGTGGAGTCACGGGGGTCGCGGCCTTTGAGAATGGTTTCAAAGCCGCGATACATGCCGCCGCTCAAGTGGGCGTCCACTACCTTGCCGTTTTCCACAACAACTTCGGCTTTAAGGTGGCCTTCAATCCGGCTTACCGGATCAATGGCAATTGTAGCTTTGGTCATTTATCGCCCCCTCAATTGGAATAAAATGGAGATTTGCCATCCGGGAAGTCGGACTCGGTGCAGCCGATGCAGGTGGCATTGTCCACGCACCAGTTCACGCCGTTCCATTTGCGCTTGAAGGAGTCGCAATTGGCCGAGGGGCCTTTGCAGCCCAAGTCATAGCGGCAGCCGGATTTTTGGGTGAAAGTGGGGCACATCTTGCCTGCATCGTAATCTTTGAGATGCGGGCAGCCTTCGTGGGTGCTTTCGCCATAGAAAGGAACAGGGCGGCCTTCTTTGTCGAGCAGCTTGACCACTTCGCCAAGGCCGGCTTCAAGCCCCTTTTCTTTGACCAGTTGCAGGGCCACGGCAATTGTGCCCACAATCCAGTCGGGGTGCGGAGGACAACCGGATATATTGACTACCGGGGTTTTGATATTATTTTTCTTAAGGAAGGCGGAAACGCTCATTGCGCCGGTGGCCGAACCCTTGGCCGCCGGTATGCCGCCAAAGGCGGCGCAGGTGCCCACGGCCAGAACGGCCGCGGCATTGGGGGCCAAATCCTTGAGGGCGTCAACCATAGTGATTTCTTTATGTTGGGCTTCGCCGATAACGCAGTAGCGCCCCTTGGCTTCAACCGGCACAGCGCCTTCCACAACAATGAAAAATTTACCTTTGTTGGCGGCGGCCACGGCGTTCATGTGATTGATCGCGCCTTCGCCCTCTCCGGCCATTACTGTGGGATGGAACTCAAGGCTTATAATTTTAAGAAGTACATCGGCTATGCTGGGGTTCACCGTGTTCAGCAATGTTACCGAACATCCGGTGCAGCCCTGCCCCTGCAGCCACAGCACCGGCGGCCTTGCCCCGGTGAGCGTGTCTGCCAGCGCATCTCTGATTGCCGGGTGAAACATCTGTGATATTCCGAACCCGGCCACCGTGCTGGTGCAAAGTTTAATAAAATCACGCCGTTCCAGGCTCATTCCCGCCTCCTTAGGGTGAAAAAGCTTTTATAAGACTCCATTGTTCATATAATAACAAAGACTCCCAAGTTCTTAACCCCAAGAAAACATTGTGTCAACCGGTGCAAGGGATTTTGCAGGGCAATCGAATGAGTGCCTCCGGAGAGCCCCTATCCTGTGGAATTGGGCTGACGGCCCGGACTACATCCGGGCCGTCAGAGCATTTCGCTAATTTCATTCGAAACATGCTCTAAACTTTCTATTTATCCAGCACGCGTCGCGCCCCTACCAGCTTGGTTTGCCAGTATGGTATTTCAACACTTTCCATGCGTACACGCTGGCCCGGCTTGGGGCTGTGTATGAACGTGCCGTTACCGGTATATATGCCGGTGTGCAGGCCGTTGGGTGTGCCTGCGATCTTGAATACAGTTATATCGCCTGGTTTCATTTTGTTTTTGTTTACATAGCGGCCGGTTTTGGCCTGATGGGTAGTCATGCGCGGCACGTCCACGCCGTGGCGGTTATAAACCCACCAGACCAGACCGGAGCAGTCAAACCCTTTTTCAGGCGACACCCCCCCGCTGCGATATTTGGTTCCCATCTGGGAATAGGCGGTTTTTACCACGTCGTTGCTTAGCACAGGCTTGTAGTTTTTACTTACCTTGCGTGTGCCGCACCCACCGACGAATAGAATAGATGCAAGTATGGCCGTATATAGAAAAAAGGCCACACCTTTCGCATAATCAGGACTGCCCATATTCTTCCCCCCCGGGCGGCAAGCCTGCGATATGTGTTTGATGCTTACAACTTTTGTCCGAATTTTTTTGAACAGCCACAAGGCTATTCATGCGCGTACAGGAGTGACTCACATATTACACGAAATGTTCAAGAGATATTCTATAAAAGAAATCAGCAAAAGGTCAATTAGTGTTCTGAAAAAAACGCAATACTCTACAGAAAGTCTAAACAATCTTCAGAAAGTGAACAAGGACGGGCAAAAAGTCACTTTTGGAGAGCCTGCTTGCGCTTTTGCGCAATTGTTGCGCAAGCATTTTGCGCATTGCGGTTTGCTATAATGCATTGCCGAAAGCCGCAATTATCATTGCGCTCCGGAGGATAAAACCGGCCGTGCGCTCAATGGTGGCAAGTACGCAAAAAACCGCCGCCAAGCTTTAAACCTGGCGGCGGTTTCAGTTCATAGACAAATTTTTAGTCAGCGCATACGAGGGGGGTGATTTTTTTTTATTTGCCGTGCATGGCGGCACGTACTTCGGCCACCTTTTCGGCTATGTCCGGGGAGCCCACCAGCTCTGACACCAGAGCGCAGCATTTAGCGCCGTGCGCGGCCACCTCGGCTATATTATGCTGTTTTATTCCGCCTATGGCCACAAAGGGTAAATCCATGTTGGCAACTACCCAGTCCAGATATTTCAGCCCCACCGGGGCGCATACATCGGCCTTGGTATTGGTGGCAAAAAGCGGGCCCACGCCTATATAGTCCGCCCCGAGCATCTTGGCGGTCCTGGCTTGCTCCGGGCTATGCGTTGACAGGCCGATAATTTTGTCCGGCCCGACAAGTTTGCGCACTTCGGGCACCGGCAAATCGTCCTGTCCCACATGTATGCCGTCGGCATCCACCAACATGGCGATGTCCACGTGGTCGTTAACAATAAAAGCCGCTCCGGCCTCTTTGGTGAGGCGGCGCAAACTGCGGCATTCTTCAAGCATTTTACCACCGGAAAGATTTTTTTCCCGGTACTGGATAATCTTCACTCCAGCCCCAAGCAGAGCTTTGGCCACTTCTTCAATGCTTCGTCCAAGGGAAAGCCTTGAATCAGTCAGAGCATATATATCTGTTTCGCCAGGTAGTATACGCATGGCAATTTTCCTTTTTTTGTGGGGGGGGGGGGGGGGGGGGGGGGGGGGGGGGGGGGGGGGGGGGGGGGGTGCG
>JAVBLG010000106.1:0-31726 GCA_031553655.1 Desulfovibrionaceae bacterium
TCCCCACCCCCCCCCCCCCCCCCCCCCCCCCCCCCCCCCCCCCCCCCCCCGTCAGGAAAAACAATGACCAAAAATAAATCCTGGGGTGGCCGATTCGCGGCGGCTCCTGAAAAGATGTTGCTGCAATACAGTGAATCGGTGTCTTACGACCGGGCGCTTTACGCCCAGGACATAGCCGGGTCAAAGGCACATGCCGCCATGCTGGCCGAGATCGGTGTACTAACCCGTGAAGAATCTGATCTGATTGCCAAGGGCCTTAACATGGTGCAGGCCGAGATTGAGGCCGGGCAGATGGCCTGGAGGACCGAGCTGGAAGATGTGCATATGAACATTGAGTCGCGTCTTACCGAGCTTATTGGCGAGGCTGGAAAAAAACTGCACACCGGCCGCAGCCGCAATGATCAGACCCTGCTGGATTTTCGCCTGTTCGTTTCAGTGAGGCTGACGGCATGGTCCGAGTTGCTTAAAGGATTGGTTGATATTTTTGCCAAGCGGGCCGAGGAGCACAAGGACGACATAATGCCCGGATGTACCCACCTTCAGCCTGCCCAGCCCGTAAGCCTGGCTCAACATTTGCTAGCCTATGCCGCCATGTTCCGCCGCGACCACGCCAGACTGGCCGACGTTCAGAAGCGTGTGCGCATTTCGCCGCTGGGCGCCGGAGCTCTGGCCGGGGCCACTTATCCGCTAGAGCCGCAAATGGTGGCCGATACCCTTGGGCTTGACGGTATATTTGAAAATTCCATGGACGCAGTGAGCGATCGCGATTTCGCTCTGGAAGCGCTTTTTTGCGCCAGCCTGATCAGCATGCATTTGTCGCGTTTTTGCGAAGAAATAATTTTATGGGCCAATCCGGCCTTTGGCTTTATTCGTCTGCCCGACGCCTTTTCCACTGGTTCGTCCATGATGCCGCAGAAGAAAAATCCCGACGTGGCTGAGCTGATGCGCGGCCGCACCGGGCGGGTATATGGAGATCTTGTGGGCTTGATGACCACACTCAAGGGGCTGCCCCTTACCTACAACCGCGATTTGCAGGAAGACAAAGAGCCGTTTCTCGACGCTGATAAGACGGTGAGCTCTTCGCTGGCGATTATGGCCGCCATGCTTGAACAGATCAAGTTCAACCCCGAGCGTATGCGCGCCGCCTGCAAAGCAGGCTTTCTAAATGCCACGGAGCTGGCCGATTATCTGGTGGGGCGGGGCGTGCCTTTCCGCGAGGCCCATCATTACTCCGGATCTTCCGTGGCTTTGGCCGAAAGCCGTGGTGTGGGACTGGAAGATTTGAGCCTGGACGACTTCAAAGGCGTTTGCCCGTTGATTGAGGGAGACGTTTACAAGGTTCTGGACTATGCCACGGCTGTGGCTCGCCGCGAAACACCGGGCGGTACCGGGCCGGGATCGATACAGACACAGCTCGATAAGGTGAAGGCTTGGCTGGACGCAAACTGAACTATCATCGTCAGGAGTGTGCATGCTTAATATTCTAAGAAAAATTAAAAATTCTGATATGCCTCGTGATGAGGCTTTGAATTTGATAGCGGAGTATTACACCTTAAGCCGCGCGCAAGATCCGCTGACACATATAGATCGTACATTTTTGCATTATCCTCCGGGGCATTACTATTCTCCACTGCCGGATAAAGCCGAGGTGGAGCGAGTCGCCGGACGTATATATGATGTTCCTTTGCCTGCTTCCATTCCGGGAGTGGACCTCAGAGAACGGCAACAGCTGGAACTATACTCTCACTTGGTAAAATATTATCCGCTTTTCCCGTTTGAAGAGAAAAAGAAAACCGAATTCCGTTATTATCTGGACAACATTTTTTTCTGCCATGCGGATGCATTTTGGCTGTTTTCCATGCTGTTGCATTTCAAGCCGAAACACCTGATCGAGATCGGTTCTGGTTTCAGTTCATGCGTTACATTGGATACCATAGAAAATTTCATGGAAATACAGCCAATTTTGACCTTTATAGAGCCGGATCCGCAGAGGTTGCTTGAAAATATGGGGACCGCAGGCCGAGATGGTGTTACACTACACAGCTCTCCTATTCAAGATGTTCCTCTGGATGTGTTCGATTGCCTTGAAAACGGAGATTTTTTATTTATAGACAGCTCTCATGTCGGTAAAATAGGAAGTGATGTTCTTTACCTGTTGTTTGAAGTGCTTCCTCGCTTGGCCTCAGGAGTGATAATACATATTCACGATATGTTCTATCCTTTTGAGTATCCCATAGACTGGCTGAAGCGTGGGTGGGCGTGGAATGAAGATTATTTTGTTCGCGCCTTTTTACAATATAATAACAGTTTTGAAATCCTCCTTTTCGGTAACTATCTTGGCAAAAAACATTCTCAGATGCTTTTAAAGCACACTCCTGTTTGTTGTAAAAATATTGGCGGCAGTCTTTGGCTGAGAAAGGTATAGCTGTACTGGATGTAAAAGAACTATCGTGCCGGCTAAAGTTAAGGTCGAAAACTAAATATCGCATGGCTGGTCCCCCTGTTTTGTTTGGGGGACCAGTAGAGTAGGGCTCACTCCCGGCTGCGGCGTCAAGGGTTAAGTCTGCGTTTGAGCGTATTACGGTCTATGCCCATTCGTCTAGCGGCACGGGAAATATTGCCGCCTTCCGCCCTCATAATTTTATTGATGTGGGCCAGTATCACAGCATCAATATTGTCTTGTGAGTCATAGGCCACTCCCTCTTCCTCGGCGTCGGCCATGTCAGGTACATTAATCACATCCTCCACGTCGGCCAAGTCCGCTCCATCCATTTTGGCTTCCATTCTTTCGGTATGCCCTATCCCTTCAACCTTGGTTGAGCCAGTTTCAAATTCGTCGTTTTTTTTCTGGCTGCCTCCGTCCTTTTTTTGCGCGGGCAGCGTTTCGTTCATGGGGGGATTGGCCAAAAAGCAACTATGAGACAGTTTTTGGCGAATGCTTTTTTCAGCTTCTTGGAGGCGTTCTACGGGCTGAAACAGAATGAAGGCATGAGCGTGGGCGGCATTATCGGGCACAAAACGCGTGTAATCGGCTGCAAAGAGGCTTTTAGGGCTGCTTATAAGCATATTTTTGGCTTCCACTCCCAAGATAACGGCTTTATCCAGCTCGGGTGCTTGCAAAAACTCTGTCACCGGTCTGCCAATAACGTCATTCGGATCAAGACCGAGCATTTCCCCTGCGACCTTGTTAAGATCTTCGATAACACCATCCGGGTTCAGCACAATCATCCCATGCCCTATATGGTTCAGCGCTGAGTCAATTTTCTGGACGCGCTCCAGACGGTGTTCGAGATTTTGCAGGGCCTGTGCGGCCTGCTTAAAGCTTTCCATTATGTTCTCATGGTTGGAATCAAACGGAGACCATGAAGATGTATTATTATGGTGCTGGTGCATATTTCCTCCGCACTTCGTTTTATTTTCTGGTGCATATTTCACCACACAACAGTGAAAAAGTAAATAGTAATTTTGTTGTTTGAGTGAATATTTTTTATAGTGCATTCTATGACAAGATAATACAGAGAATCAGGTTACAAAACTGAAGATGGGGGGATGCATCGGGGCTTTGTGAACACCTGTCCACCATGACCTTCCGCTCGTAGCTTTCATATCCTTAACAGCATCGCCCGCGCTTTGCGTGCTGTTATCATATGTCTGATGTATTGCGACGAGGCTTTAACCCCTTGATATGGGGCAAGCAGTGTTCGATATTCCGCATGGTTCGATTGACGTTTTCTGGAGTTATTTTCATGGTTGAAATCAAACATGAGATGCTTAAATGATTTTGTTGTGTCGTTGGTGCGTAATGAACCACAACCAATCCCCCCTTTCTTGCTGGTGCATACTTCATCACAAGGTGACAGGTAGAATATACAGTTATTTTATAGCGTTATCATTCACTTTTTTTGCAGTACATTGCTATCGAAAGAGCTCGACTAGAAGCTGGCAGCGGAAATCATGACTCCAATTTGAACGAGATATACCGATGCAGAGAGGAGGGGATAAGGTCCAATTCTGGAATGACAGGTCTACGTATCGGCTCAAGAGCGGGCATTTTCGCTGCAGCTTTGATGATGCCCCTGATACGTTGTTCTGGTTTCTATGCAGTTATACTATGTCCGTCATGATTCAATATGGAGTTGAACTTCTGAATACGTGACAGGCGACATTTGAGGCTTTGCATGACCCACTTGAAGTTTTCATAGTGCTTTCAAGATTGGAATAAGCGGGGAGTTTAAAAATGGCTGCATTATGTTAGTGGTTCACTATGCACCGCTAATGTGTTGTGTTTTATTGATGGTGAATATTTGCTTGGTGACGATAACTATTTAAATTATTAACGCTTTTAAAAGAGCGTGACTGCAAGCCTGAAACGGAAATAAATCCTCCAAGCATTTTGCACTTGAGCGAGCTGCACTGATACGAGAATGTTCTCGCGTCCGGAAGTACGCAGAGATTTCGAGGAGAGCTTAATATGGAACATGTCTCTGATGCGTATTTCGTTGTGACATTGCTTTTATTGCTGGTGAATATTTATCCGATTTACTACTGGCTAGATATTCACCGGTAACCTTTGTGATGCACTCTTGCTATATTTAGTGGTGCAATTTTTATCATGCCATTATTTCCATGTTGATATGCTCATCGCTAGGTGATTAAAAATGCACCAGTATTTTGTTGATTGACCCAGCATTTTTTGCGGCGTATTCTTATCACAAGCAAATACAGGGGGGCCCGGCTACAGGGCTGAGAGTGGAGATAATGCCTCCAGACCCTTTGAACCTGATGCGGATAATACCGACGCAGGGAAGTAGAAGCAGCCCCAGGGTATATTTTTGCCGCCTTCTTTCCTTGCCGTGTTGCCGCATTTAAACCGCGCCGGAAGGTTAGACAAAGCGGCTGATTTGTTCTCCGCCTCTTTCATTCCGCGAGCGCATGAAGGAAAACCATCATGTCCGCCGTCCTCAATTCCGCTCTGCTCGAACTTTGCCGCGAGCATCTTCCGAAAATAGCCGTCGAGGAAACTCTTTCTCAACAGGCAATTATGAACTCAATATCCTCTGGAAAAATGGTGCTGCTTGGCAACCCTCGGCACCCCAATCTGACCCCCCTTGTGGTAGGGCAGCCTGCACGGGTGAAGGTAAACGCCAATATCGGCACTTCAGCCATGTGTAATTCGCCTTGCCGCGAACTGAAAAAACTCGAGGCCGCGTTGACTGCCGGAGCCGACACTATTATGGATCTCTCCGTGGCCGGTGATTTGCCGACCATACGGCGTGACATGCTGGCGGCATGTCCGCGGCCCATAGGCACAGTGCCGCTATACGCCGTGGCTCAACGTTATATAGACAAGGGCAAAAATCCGGCTGAATTCACCCCCGAAGAGCTTTTTGAGGAGATAGAGTCTCAAGCGGAACAGGGCGTTGACTTCATTACCGTGCACTGCGGAATAACCGCCCGCGCCGCGGAGTGGGCCAACAAGGATCGCATGCTGGGCATAGTTTCGCGCGGGGGTGCCATTTTGGCCCGCTGGATGCGCGACAATAGGAAAGAGAATCCACTTTTGAATGATTATGCCCGGCTGTTGCGCATTTCCGCCAAATACAATGTAACCTTGTCGCTTGGCGACGCCCTGCGCCCTGGAGCCGGGGCCGACGCCGGTGACGCCGCCCAATGGGATGAAGTGATTACTCTCGGGCATCTGGCTCGTGAGGCTTTGAAGGCTGGTGTGCAAGCCATGATTGAAGGCCCTGGCCACGTTCCCCTGCATGAGGTGGAAGCCCAGATTAAAGGTATAAAAAAACTAACTCATAATGCTCCACTTTATGTATTGGGGCCGCTGACCATAGATTCCTGCCCTGGTTATGATCATATTGCCGGAGCTATAGGCGGAGCGTTGGCCGTGCAGGCTGGGGTTGATTTTCTATGTTATCTCACCCCGGCCGAACACCTTACATTGCCGGATATTGATGACGTTACAGCCGGTGTAATGGCCTCGCGCATAGCAGCCCAGGCCGGAGAGGTGGCCTTGGCCCGACCGGCCGCCCTGAAAAGGGAAAAGGCCATGGGCGAGGCCAGGAAAAATTTGGACTGGCCAGGAATGCGCGCTGCCGCACTTGATTCGGACATGGTAGACAAAAGGCGCGGAGAGCATCGCGATGAGGAAGTGTGCGCCATGTGCGGAGAATTTTGCGCCGTCAAGATGCTCAGGCAGGATAAGCCTAACTAAGTATCTCTAGGGGCTGTCTCCAAATGCGTCTTTTGTCCAATTGACATCGTCAAGCGGGCTTTTTGCTCAGGTCGAGTACCGTAAGAGTACACTTGCTTCGCAAATAAGCCCGCTTGTCTCGTCCTTGGTCCAAAATCCGCTATTTGGAAACAGCCCCTAGTAAAACTTTATGGTGCAATTTTTAATATAAAGCGGGCCGTCCATTTCAGGAGCGGCCCGCTTTATATTTCCGAAATATGGAATGCTATGCCGTCATGCTCATGCTCTGGACATTCACATTCTGCTGGTACATGCTGGCCAGATAAGCGTTGTTGGCTATGGAAGACAAAAAGGCATTGGCTCTGCTGGTTCCGAAAGCATTTGTGGCAGCCGCATTATTTGTGGCGGCAGATGTGCCTGATGTTGCGGATGTACTAGAAGTAGTTGATGTGCCGGAGGTGCCACTGCTTTGTGACGAAGATGAGCTCCGCTGGCTTTCAAGGGCGGCGGCAAGTTCCTCGGCCGACACCACGCCGTCCTGGTTGGTGTCCATACTGTCAAATACGGCACTGGAGAGTCCAGATTCGCTCAGATCCATTCCGCCGCTTTCGTCGGTATCAAGCTCGGCGAAAAGCTTGGCGGCCAAGTCGTCATCTGCCGGCGGCTGGGGAGGAGTGCCTCCAGGACCGTCCGGCGGCGCACCAAGCTGTTCGCCATTCATAATGGCCGACAGCAGTTCCTGCCCGGTAAGTTTGCCCGAATTGCCGCTCTGGCTGCTTTCCCCGACTTCCATTTGAATACGGCCCATCATGGCTTGGCGCTGCAATTCCAAACCGGCCTGCAACTCTTCAAGAGTTACGGTGCCGTCTTGATCGGTATCAAGGGCATTGTACTGCTTTTCTTCCAGACCAGATTCTTCCAGGCTCAATCCGCCGCTCTTGTCGGCGTCCAATTCCTGCATGAGAAGAGAGCCAAGGTCGTCTCCACCACTCTTGTTGGACTTCTTGGAGCTGCTTTCTCCGAAAAGTTGTTGCCAATATGAAGTGTTTAATGACGATACTGAACTGACGCTCATAAAATCTCCTGTTCGTCAGGGCAAGTGAAATACTTTTCTAGTTATTCCGCCCTGTTGCGCGACGTCGTGAGAAATCCTTTTGACATGACGCGCCATATACGAATGACACTTCCGTGTGTCGAACATCACAGTGAAAATTTTTCTCTCCGTTCATCGGAGAAGCAATAATTGTTCCATGGCGTTATGCGGAAAAATTTTCCCCTCAATTCCACTTTTATAATGGCACACCTTTTGCTTGTTAATCTGCATAAGTACATTTTTTCCTACAGCTACAGCACTTTTTGAGGATTTTTTTCATATAAAGGCCGCTGACAGCAGGGCGACGCGCATTTGATTCAGGAGGGGGAGTTATGAATATCAGCTCAATTTCAGGCATAGGGTCGCTATCCTGGCAAAATATTCTCAGCGAACTGAAGGCAGCCAAAGAAAAGAACGAAATCGGGGCTGTGGATGAATCTTCGAGCAAGGCGAACGGCGACGGACGTGAAACAACGCAAGTCAAGTTGCCCGCGCTTCCGGCTGACAATCAATATATTCCTGGAACCTTGGCCGAACAGCTTGCTGAAGCAAGTCGGGCCGTTTTGGAAGTCGATAGTGACGACGCCGGGGATGATGCTGAAAATAAAATGGATCTGAGCGATTCCGGTTTTTCCAAGGCCATGTTCGATCCCATGGACTCCAATCAGGACGGCGTTATTTCAGCTATTGAGCTGGCTGAAGGCCTGGAAAATCAGAGAGTGGCCGCCAACAGCGCCGAAAACGGGCAGAGTTCCAATTCCCGTACCTCTTCCGGTCAGGGAACCTCAAGCTATGATTCCACCGGGCAAAGCACGGAAGAAACTGCCCGCAACGTGGCCTCCGGACGCGGTCTTTCAGTATATATGGGTATGGGCGGCGTTTCTGCCGGCAGTACCACGGCGGTCTGGCAGGGCGCATCTTCCGGTAGAGGCCTCAACGTGACAGCATAGGCATTTTACTAATGAAATGAGTAAAAAAATATGTCCATGCCATCAGAAAAGGCCGCCCTGAAACATCGGAGCGGCCTTTTCTGATGGCATCAAACAAATTTAAAATTCCAGATTATTTCTTGCTGGAATTATATAATTTCCAGGTCATGCGAGCCACGGTTATGGCATCACCGATTATGGGGATGCCCGAAAGCAGGCCCGGCTGAATATTTCCAAGTGGAGTAGGATTTTTCTTTTCCTCTTCGGCAATGAACTGTATCTCCTCTTCGCTGTAGACATCGTCCTCTTCTTCTTCGTTCAGTTCTATGCCACCGGTGCGAGGAGACGCCATTTTGGCCTTGTACGCCACTTCACGAGCTTCTTCGCGTTTTGCTTCCAGGTGGTTTTCGTAAGCTTCAATAAAATCGCCCACATTTTCTTTTATATCTTCGGCCATATGTGCCGCCGAGGTTTTTGCCAGCCCGGCGGCAAGACCGCTTACGGCCTGCTCGCGGTTATCGGCATAAAGACACGATTTTGCCAGGCATTTACGCGCCTCGGCCTCTGGAGACATGTCATAACCGGCAGCAAAGGCTTCCGCGGCTTCATCATAGCGCCCCTCACGCATCAGGCGCTCGGTGGCGGCTATAAACGGGCTTTTGGCTGTAGGCTCTTCAACCAGCAGTTTGGCATATACGGTGCGCGCTTTTTGCCATTTGGCGGCCATGGCAAAAGTATGTCCGGATCTCTCCATATAGTGCTTGTACAGCTTAAGATCACCCTTACCCTTCCAGGCGGTGGCCAGGCCCAGCTCCGATTCGCCCTTCAGTGCGGAAAGCTTCATGGTTTTGTTAAAAGCCTGTATGGCCCTGTCCCACTCGCGGGCCTTGAGGTTTTCCATGGCCACCTTGAAGGTTTCTTCGGGATTCAGGCGGGCGCTCAGCGGCTCGTAGGCGGCCAAGGCCCGGTCGAACCGGCCGGTGTTAAGATTTTTTTTAGCCGCCCGCAAAATGCTCAAATCGGCTTCGTCCTGAGCCACGGAAAACAGAGCCTGGCGCAAATCGCTCACGGAATATGGGCGCGTTAAAAGGCCGCTGAATCCGCTGCCCAGAACTTTGGCTTTTTCAGCATCGCTGTTGTATCCGGCTATAAAAATTACCGGAGTGAACAGCAAAGCGGGGTGCAGGCGTATCAGGGCCACAAAATCTTCCGAACTCATGTCGGCCATATTTGTGTGACACAGCACAACGTCGGGCGCGGCCTCGTCGTCGTCCTGTTGAGTGTCCACCAGAAGCCTGGCGGCCATAACTCCGGAAGTAAAAATTTTTATATTAGCTATTCCGGCTTCACGCAGGGCGCGTCTGTCGATGACGGCGTTGGTTTCGTCCTGCACCAACAGCAAGGCTGTTGTAAAGGGAACCGGAGTAGCGGTTGAAAACTGATTTGACATTTTTATCAGACGCAAGCCTTCGGGGCAGGCGGTTGAGGTTGGGGGTGAATGCCCTTTTAAAAGTTTTTCTCCAGGTTTGCCCGGATGAACGCCCTGGCGCTCCAGAGTTCTATGAGCCGCAGGATGAAACATGCGTTGCTGATTTGGTGAAAACATTATTTCCCAATCCTGCCACAAGGGCGGCTTTGAATTTTTTCCGAAATATTCACGGCAAAATTTTCCATATGGAAGCACATGCAAAATATTTGCCAGAATTTTTAAGAAAAAACCGGCAAAAAAGGCACGCTTTTTTGCCGGATAATTCCGCAGCTCCCTCGGGCCGTAAAAGCACGGGCGCTGAAAATTCCGTGTCCGTCCCCTCTCCGCTTATCAACTTACTCTGAAATCAATTTTTGCGCTATATGTCTATTGTACAAACTGAATAACTTTTTTGCTTTCCGCGGGCGCGCCTTGCCCGGAGCTGGTGCGCCTGGCTCCGCAAACATTACAGTAAAGATCGCCATGCATGTTTTCCATGCGCATCAGGGAACCGTCGCGCTCGTAACACTCCGGACAGAATGGACCCTGCTTCACTTTGCCTGTTTTAAGCCAGAAAGAAGAACCATCGTACTCAAGGTTTTTGGATAAATACAGAATATCCTCAAATTCCCTTACCTGAGATTTAAGAGCGTCAACCTGATCGTGCATGGCCAGATAACGCGATTGCAGTTCCATAAGCATTCTGCGGGCCTCATCCGTCTTACCCGAGGAGAAAAGTTCGCTTATTTCTTTGAATCTATGGTAATTCAGCATGTATTTCCACCGTGTGTTAAACTGACTGGCCAGTTAACCTTTCTATTCCCCCAAAACCATTCCGTACACGCGTTAACATGCCTTTACGGTTATGGAAGTTCCCCCCACAGTCAGTGATAATAATCGGACGGAAGAATGCTTTCTTTAGGGCGTTTTTTGCTGAAATCAGGAAATATTGTTAATAAAATATATTACAATTTAATGCGTTATGGATTGATAGAGATTGGCTGGAAAATATTTAAAGCTTTCCGTAGCGGAGGGGGGGCGGATATAACTTTGTCACATCCTTCTCTTAGACTCAGGTTCCAAATTCTTGAGCAGTTCCATGAGTTTTTTGTCCTGCTCTTCAGGATTATCCGGTTCATCGGGCTTAAGAGGATGATCCCAAGCTACCGCCTCGGTTTTCATGAGGCCTTCCGCAGCCGTGCGCACCATGCCCGTGGCTGTGTCCATACCCGCCGGCGTGTCTCCGTCGGCGCTGCCGATATTGCGGGCTTCTCTGGCCATGCGCAATACGTCGGCGCTTACGCTTATGGGGGCGGAAGCGCGCAAGGCAAGGGCTATGGCATCGGAGGGGCGGCAGTCGATGCGAAACAATGTGTCGCCCTGCACAAGCAAAAGGTCGGCCAAGTAAGCGCCCTCGCGCAGATCGGTTATTTCCACGCCGTGAAGGTTGGCTTTTAACGCCTGCATAGTCAAAAGCATAAGATCATGAGTAAGCGGACGGCGCACGTTAATGCCGCTCAAGGTAAGCGAAATGGCCATGGCTTCCATGGCGCCAATCCACAACGGCAAAATTTCATTGCCGTTTTCTTCCTGCAAAATCAGTATGGGCGAATTGGACGCGCTGTCCAGAGTGAGTCCGAGAACTTTCATTTTTATCACGACACACCTGCCTGTATGCCTATAAGCGAATGCTTTCTGGCTTCGGTTATCGTGGCGGAAAGCACCATTCCCGCAGCTCCCTCGCCGTGTTTTAACATAATATTCACCGGAATTCCGTAAATATCGCGGCCTTGCCACTGTTTGCCGCTGTTTTTCCGGCTGGGGCCTTCAAGCAGAATCTGGCATTCCCCGCGTCCCTCCTGCGCCTTGAGCCAGGCGTCGCTGAGGGAATTTTGCATGTCCTGGAAACGGGCCAACCTGTCAAGCTGTGTTTCGGGCGAAATTTTGTCGGGCAGGCTCGAGGCTCTGGTGCCTGGCCGATCCGAATAGCAAAAAGAAAAACTGGACATAAGCCCGGCTTCTTCCACCACGCGGCAGGTGTCTTGGAAGTCCCGCTCGCTCTCCCCCGGAAACCCCACAATCACGTCGCTGGAAAAGGCCATGTCTGGTCTGGCTCGCCTGAGATCTGCCACAAGGCTAAGATATTTTTCCGCCGTATATTTGCGCCCCATATGTTCAAGTATGACATTTGAGCCGGATTGCAAGGGCAGATGCAGGCGCGGGCAGAGATTGTCCAGCTCGCCGAATAACTGCACCACTTCCGGGGAGAAATCTTTGGGGTGCGGAGTCATGAAACGCAGGCGCAAAAGCCCCGGAATGGCTGAAACCCGTCTTAACAGCCCCGCAAAACCAAGGCCGACGCCGCTGGAATCCAGCCCGTAAGCATTTACGTTCTGGCCCAACAGGCATATTTCGCGCGTGCCGCCTGCCACCAGCGCCCGGCATTCGGCCAGCACGGCCTCGGGTGAGCGCGATTTGGCCCGGCCTCTGGTAAATGGCACTATGCAGTAGGCGCAGAAATTGTCGCAGCCCTGCATTATGTTCACATAGGCTATGGGTTGGGCCGGGGCCTGCTCCAGAAAATGATCTCGCTCGGGATATTCGGGTAAAAAATCAGTAAGGCATAACTTTAACTTTTTGTCGGCGCACAGGCGTTCAATCGCCTCGGGGGCCATGGTCAGCCCGTCACCGCCCACCACCAGGCGCACTTCCGGGCAGCGTTCCATTATCCGCGCTCCAAGCTGGCTGGCCACGCAGCCGGCTACGGCAATAAAGCCGCCATCAAGGCCGCGTTGTGCCGTCTTTACCCGGCCTATTGCGCTGAAAAGTTTTTTCTCCGGCTTTTCACGCACAGAGCAGGTGTTGATTACCACTACGTAAGCGTCTTCCAGGGGGCTTTCCTTAAAGCCGCACTGGATCAGAGCCCTGGCCAGCCATTTTGAATCATTATCGTTCATCTGGCAGCCGAGAGTAATTATATGGAAGGTATGATTCATTATTTTTTCGGTTACATTGGTTCAGGCCAGCTCGGAGCGGAAGAGGCCTCTGCTCACTGCTCTATGCCGTTATCATTATCATATATCAGCGGCGCGCTTCCGCCCTCGGAATCCAGGGCGTCGAGCTTGTCCTCAAGCCATTCCTGCACGGCCCTGGCGGTGTGGTAACTCAAAATGACCTTGGAATGCACATGCCTTGTTATGATGCGCTCTTCTTCGTTATAGGGCACTATTTCATGCCCGAAGCTGCCGTCGGGCGAGATAAGGCGCTCGGAAAATGCCGGCATTTTGTCGCTTTCCACATAAAAATTAATCTCAATCTCACCCTGCGGATTTATGCCTCCCCACACGCCGTGCGCATATTTGAGGCTGATTCCCGGTTCTTGCTCATATTCATAGCGTATTCTTCCGGGATAATCATCAGGGTTGTTTTTATTACTTTTCATTTTTGGTCCTTGCGGATAAAGTTGCCTCAGGTTGTGGATGATACTATTGAGCCAAGCTGCTTTTCCGGAATGTTCAGCGGTGATGAAGCCTCACGCGCTTCCAGCGCGCGGTTTTCAGCCAACGATTCCTGGGTGGCGGCGATCATCCCTTGAATCTGAATCATTGTTTCGGACAGCATGGGAACAAACTCCGGGCTGAGCGGAAGCCGGGGCTTAAGTACGTCCTTGTCCGGCGGATCTGTTGAAAAACCCATGACAATAACCTCTTTAGTGCTGAAGTCCGTATCCCTTATATACGCGCAGGCGGGATAAAGTAAAGTCGCCGGGTAAGGCCTTGCCGTCAAGTGCCCCTTGACTCCCGGCCGGTCGTGCGCAAATATAATATTGTATAATTTTCGCAAGGAGCCTTCATGAGTAAATATTCAATTGAAGATGTCAAGCTCGCTCCGTATTTTGATATGGAGTTGATCATGAATACAAGCCAGGAAACCCGCCTCGGCGGCGATACACTTCAAAGGCTGGCCGAGGGCTGGGAAAGCTGGATGCCCGAACTGCGCTGCAAAAAGATAGGTGTGGGCAAAAAGCAATATCTGGCGGTGTGGTTGGACAAAAATGTGGAAGACGCCATTGACGGCATATGGAAAACTTCGCCTTCCGACGGTTATATTTTTAATGCCATGGCCCAGGCCATGTGCATGAGCTGCCTTAACGAAGTTATTCCCGAAATTGAAGATGCCGGATGCGCCCCGGCTCCGAAGCCCGATTCCGACCTGCGCGAAGCTCTTGAGGCCGCCGGCATTCCCTATGCGGGTGACGGCCCCTCCCTGGCCAGACGTTATGCCGTGGTTACCAACAACCCGTTCAAAGGGGCCTGCGAAATCTGCTTTTTGAAGCAAGATTGCCCCAAGGGGCAAGGGCAGTCCAGTAAGGTCGCGAGCGTTGTTATTGGCGGGCATGAGCTGGAGAGGCAATGAACGCGGAAGGTCCTGGGAATCTTAAGGTAGAAGAGGCATCTTATGCGGCGGGTGAGTGTAACTTAAAGCCGACGGCGGTCGCGAGCGGTAGCGAGCCTTTGAGCGACCAAGCCGCGGAGGACGGCTCTTTTTCCTTAAAGCCGACGGCTGTCGCGAGCGGTAGCGAGCCTTTGAGCGACCAAGCCGCGTCGGTCGGGCTCCGCCCGCCGACATCCTATGCGGCGCGGGAGCGTATAATAGACCTTCATGGAAGAAGGGTCAGTTATTTGCGCTTTTCGGTAACCGACCGCTGCAATCTGCGTTGCCGCTATTGCCGCAGCCCCATGGACAAGGATATTCCCCACCCCAATGTGCTGCGCTACGAGGAAATTCTGGACCTGGTGGGCATGGCGCACGGCTTCGGCATTGAAAAGGTGCGCCTTACCGGGGGGGAGCCTTTTGTGCGCAAGGGGTTTATGGGCTTTTTGCGCGAATTACGCGGGCGTTACCCAGCTCTTGACGTGCGCGTCACCACCAATGCCACCCTGGCCCGGCCCCACGTGTTGGAACTGAAAGAGCTTGGCCTCAACGGGGTTAATATTTCTCTGGACAGTTTCGATCGCGAAAAATTCGCTGCCATCACCGGGCACGATGGGCTGCCAGAGGTTTTGCGTTGCGTGGACGCCTTTATGGAGGCTGACATAAAGGTAAAAATCAATGCTGTGGCCATGCGAGGAGTAAATGACGGCGAGCTTGGCGCGTTTCTGGATTTTGCCCGTAAAAACCCGGTAGATGTGCGTTTCATAGAGTTTATGCCTATGGGCGAGAACACGCTGTGGAACATGGCCAACTTCTGGTCCGCCGCCGATATTCTGGCCGCCGCCCGGCAACTGGCCGACTTGAGTCCGGCTCAAGTTGAAAGCAATACCAGGGGGCCGGCAAAGCTTTTTCAAATTGAGGGTGGGCTGGGGCGTTTGGGCCTGATAACCCCCCTGAGCAATCACTTTTGCGGTTCTTGCAACCGTCTGCGCATAACTTCTGACGGCAATCTGCGCACCTGCCTTTTTGCCGATCGAGAATACAGGCTGCGGCCCATTTTGCGCCATCCCAAACTGGGCATGGAGGCGGTGCGCCGCATTTTTGAATTGGCGGGAAAATGTAAGCCCATAGGGGCCGCTATTCTGGAAAACCGCAAAAAGAATGGCGTGGCGCGCAAGCATATGGATCGCATAGGGGGATGATTTTTAATAATGATCGCGTATATTGAGGGCCGCCTGGCCGAAACGCATGGAAACGCCTGCCTGGTAGTGACCGAGGGGGGGGTGGGCTATGAAATTTTTCTGCCCGCGCACACTCTGTCTGGCCTACCGCAAAGGGGTGGGCACATGAGTCTTCACACCTGCCTGGTGGTGCGCGAAGACGCCATGGAGCTTTACGGCTTCAGCACTTTTGATGAACGGCAGACTTTTCTTGTACTTATTTCCCTTTCTAAGGTGGGGGCCAAAACCGCCCTTGGCGTTTTGTCCATTTTTCGTCCGGATGATTTACGCCGTCTGGTGTTGGAAGAAGACGTGCTGGCGCTGACCCGCGTTTCAGGAATCGGTAAAAAAAGCGCCCAACATATTTTTTTGGAACTCAAATATAAGCTCAAGACTGACGGCCAGGAAATTTTCGTATCCGCCGCGCCAGGGCGCGCGGCCACAGTGCTGCGCGACGTAATCGACGGCCTGGCCAACCTGGGCTATGGCGAAGATGAGGCTTCGGCTGTGGCGCGTAAGGTTTTGCATGCCGAGCCGGATCTTGACGTGCCCGGAGCCTTGCGAGCCGCGCTCAAAGCACTGGCGGCGGACAGGTTATGAGTGAAAATATGGATAAAACCTGCGAGGTCTTTGCCGTTGCCGACGAGTCGGTGCGGCCGCGCAACCTTGACGATTTTATTGGCCAGGATGATCTGCGGGCCAATCTACGCGTTTATGTCGGCGCGGCCCGTGAGCGGGGCAAGGCGCTCGACCACACTATTTTTTATGGCAACCCCGGCCTTGGCAAGACCACGTTGGCCCAGATTATGGCTTCGGAGCTTGGAGTGAACATCATATGCACTTCCGGCCCGGTTCTGGAACGCAGCGGCGATCTGGCGGCCATTCTCACCAATCTGTCCCGCCACGACCTCCTTTTTGTTGATGAAATACATCGCATGCCCATAGCCGTGGAAGAAGTTCTGTACCCGGCCATGGAAGACTTCAAGCTGGACCTGATCATCGGCCAGGGCCCGGCAGCCCGCACCGTTAAAATAGATCTGGAGCCGTTCACTCTGGTGGGGGCTACCACCAGGCTGGGACTTTTGTCTTCGCCATTGCGCGATCGCTTCGGCATTGTGGCCCGACTGGAATATTACACCCCGCAGGATCTGGCCCAAATAGTACGGCGCACTTCCGGAATTTTGGGCATAGAAATTACCGAGGGCGGTTCCCTGGAAATAGGGCGGCGCTCGCGCGGCACACCGCGCATAGCCAACCGGCTTTTGCGCCGGGTGCGCGATTTTGCCATGATGCGTGGAGAAGGGCGGGTGACTGAAGGCGAAGCCGCCGACGCCCTTATGCGCATGGAAGTGGATGAAAACGGACTTGACCACATGGACCGTAAGCTGCTGGCGGTGATCATAAATCATTACGATGGCGGCCCGGTGGGTATAAAAACCCTGGCCGTGGCCTGCGGTGAGGAAGTGCGCACCATTGAGGACATTTACGAGCCCTACCTTATTCAATGCGGGCTTATAAAGCGTACCCCGCGCGGGCGGGTGGCCACTTCCAAGGCGTATAAGAATTTTAAGATGCTAGGCTGATGAATGCCTCCGGCACCCGAAACATCTCGTAACAGCCGGGGCTTGTTTCGGGTGCGGTTATGGGCTTGTTTTCGCCGCAGTCCCTTTCTGTATACGCTCCAGGAGCCTGGCAATATGCAGGCCGTCAAACAGGCCGTGATGCCCGGTAATAGAAAACGCAATTGAAGCGCGGCCACCCTCGCGTTTATACTTTCCCCACACCACTCTGGGAATGGAATCGGGAGATTTCAGCCACATGGGCTGGATTATGTCGCTGAAGCCAAACCAGGGCATGCATGACACAAAAGCCAGGTCGCTTCTGTTGCCGTCGAGGCAGCGGGTTTCCAAGGCCTTTATTTTGGCTTCTTCCACATTACGGTCAAAGTCCTCAGGGTTGTCCTCCAGTTCAGCTATGGCGAAATAATACAGTTCATCCTCTGGGCTGGTCACAACAAAGGCCGGATCAATTTTTTCGCAGAGCAATACCTTGCCGTTTTCGATGCGATACCGAAAATTTTCAATGGAGTTCATCGACAGCATCACATTATGGAGAAAGGCGCAAAAAAATTTTCGGCCGCTCCGCAATCTGGCATCGTCCCAGGCGCTTATATCCAGCTCGGTGGTGACGCCCAGAAAAGGGTATTCCCTATCTGCGAATATAGCGTAATGACGCGCTCTTTTCCAATTGGACAAGTCCACTTCTCTGAAGGGATATGTTGCGTTCATGTTTTGTTGCTCCGTTATGAAACATTTTTGCAACAGAAAGACACGTTAAGTTTCATTTTTCAAAATATTTGTCTGCAAATAGAGGAATATTAGCCATAATATCTTTAAATGTATTACATGTCGTTTTTTGGTACGCTTTCTGCTGTATAAAATGATATATGCTATAGCTCTTTAATTTTTACTTTACCTGAACCTGCTTTTCAATAATCCGAGGCAGTGTTGACTTAAAAATTTTTACACAGGGGAAAATCGATGCGTACAAAAATAACAGTAGTCGGCGCGGGCAATGTGGGGGCCACGGCGGCCCATTGCTGCCTGCGCAAAAAACTCGGCGACGTGATTTTGATTGATGTTAATGAAAACGCGGCTAAAGGCAAGGCTATGGATTTATGGCATGCCTCGGTTTTGGAAGAGCACGATTGCGTTATTGCAGGCACCGGCGATTATGCTGATACGGCAAATTCCGATTTAATTATTGTTACCGCCGGAATCACCAGAAAACCCGGCATGAGCCGCAACGACCTGATTGCGACCAATATGGAGATCGTCAGCCAGGTATGCCGAGAGGCTTTGAAGCATTCGCCAAAAGCTGTTTTCATTATTGTAAGCAATCCTGTTGACGTAATGTGCATGGCCGCCGTAAAGGCCACCGGGCTGCCGCCTTCACGCATAGTTGGGCTTTCGGGCACTTTGGACTCCTCCCGTATGCGTGCCAATATCGCGGCCATGGCCGGAGTTCCGGCCGATACCGTGCATGGCATAATCATTGGCGAGCACGGCGACGGCATGGTGCCCCTGCCAAGGCACGCTACCATGGGCGGGGTGCCGGTGTCGAGCGTCTTAAGCCCCGAGCAAATGGAAGAAGTTAGGGTGAAAACGATTAATGGCGGGGCTGGGGTTGTGGCCCTGCTTGGATATTCGGCCTATTACGCTCCGGGTATCGCCATAGCCGTAATGGCCGAAGCCATCATACACGACTCGGGCCGTGTGCTGCCGTGCTCTGTTTACCTCAACGGGCAATATGGCGCGAACGGCATGTTCATGTGTGTGCCCGCAAGAATCAATGCCGGGGGCGTTGCGGACGTTGTGGAACTTGATCTTTATGAAGAAGAAGAGATCGCACTGGCTAAATCTGTGGCCAACATTCGAGCCAACCTCAAAGAGACCGGGTTGTTGAATTAAAAAAAGAAAAAAATGCTTAAAGCGGGCCGGCAGCTTTAACCGCGCGTTCCGTTTTGTCAGGGGCTGTCCGCCAGGGGCTGTCTACAAATAGTGAATTTTGATTCAAGACAAAAGACGCATTTGGATACAGCCCCTCGAGCGCGGGCGGCCCTTTTTTATGGTACTATACTGGGGGAGGCGGTCAAGGTATACTCAGGTGAATATCAAATACCCCCTTCTTTTGTAATTTAAGATAAAAAACAGGAGGTTCGCATGTCTATAAATAATGAAATAAAACCTAAGGTAACCCTTCTCTCGCATACATCTGACGGGCTGTCGCTGGTTTACGCGGCTTTTCGTCAATGCTACCACGCCGGTTTTGTGGGTGATATGTGGCCAAAACTTCTGGATGGTGAGATTTCCCGCGAGCGCCAGGCCGATTTTGTGCACCGTATTCTGGCTTCAGGACATGAGAGTCCCATTGAGCACGTGAGCTTCAGTTTTGCCCTGGAAGGTATATCGCGGGCTTTGAGCCATCAGTTGGTACGCCATCGCCTGGCTTCCTATTCTCAGCAAAGCCAGCGCTATGTTGACGGCTCCAATTTCGATTATGTGGTTCCTCCGGCCATTGCCGCTAACGACAAGGCCAGGGAGCGTTTTGAGGCCTTTATGGCCGAAGCCGGAGCTACTTATCGCGATTTGCGGGAAATATTGGAAGCCGGCGGGCGCACCGGGGGTAAAGCCAATGAAGACGCGCGCTTTGTACTGCCACAGGCGGCGGCCACGCGCATAGTGGTAACCATGAACTGCCGCTCGCTGCTTAATTTTTTCGAACAGCGCTGCTGCATGCGCGCCCAATGGGAAATAAGGCGCGTGGCCGCCATGATGCTTGATATCTGCAAAGAAACTTTTCCGGAAATTTTTACTGTAGCCGGGGCCAAATGTGAGCGCCTGAAATATTGCCCCGAGGGAGAAGATTTTAGCTGTGGTCGCTATCCCCGCCATATTGCAAGTTAAACTTAAAGTTTAACTTTTCTCTAAAGAATTAGCATGTATTTTGAAGAAAATATGCGAATAATGGAGAAAATTGAATCATAACTGTGGAAAACTTTTTTACATTATGTGGATTTATACTGTGAATAGTGTGGAAATCCTTGTTTATCAAGGGGGAGGCAACAACCGCATAAACAGCATACTTGTAAAAATATATTTATATTTTAATATGTTATATCAATGATAGACTGGGGGTTGTGTTTTGGCTGGCCTTGGCGGCAAAGCAAGTTTTTGCTCTTTGCGTATATATATACGAACGGTGTAGAACTCCTTCATGACAACACAATGGCTTCTCATCCGCAATAACATTCAAAAATCGCTGGATTCCGGCGTATTTAAAGTATGGATAGCTCCCCTGGACGGCCGGGTGGAGGATCTATCTATTTACCTTACAGCCCCAAGCTCATTTGTTGCCGACTGGCTCAAAGAGCGCCTGTCGGATAAAATACGCGTCGCTGCGGGAGAAGTTCTTGGCTGCAAGACGGAGCAGGTGGAGATTCATATTTCCGTATCCGGAGAACCGGCTGTCCCCACAGGGCGGAACGTCAGATCCGTATCCGGAGAGCTGGTCGTTCCGACCGGGCGAAGCGTCAGAGAGGCAAGGCCCGTGCAGCTGCCGCTGCCGGTCTGTTCCGTGCAAGAGCGGAATCCTTTCTCCTGGCGCTTCTCTTTTGAGGATTTTGTGATTGGACCATCCAATGAAGTGGCCGTTGCCGCAGCCAGAGGGCTTTGCGGCACAGGCCTCTCGTCTTCGGAAACTCTGTTCTTAAGTTCGGCCTCCGGGCTGGGCAAAACCCACCTTGCCCAGGCCATAGGACGCTCTGTGTGCGAAAGTTTGGGGTCCTGCCGAGTGCTTTACCTTACGGCAGAAGAATTCGCCTCACGTTTTGTAGCGGCGCTAAAAACGCGCAACATTGAAAGCTTTAAGGAACGCCTGCGCAGCGCCGACGTTTTTCTACTGGAAGACGTACATTTTCTGCAGGGCAAGGAAAAGATGCAGGATGAGGCTCTGGCTACCATTAAAGCCTTGCAGTCCAAAGGCAGCAGGGTGGTATTGACCAGCTCATTCTCCCCGCGTGAGCTGCGCAATGTGGACAATCAACTTGTTTCTCATTTTTGTTCCGGATTGATCACCAACATAAGTCGTCCCAATCTGGACACCAGGCGCAATATTTTGCTGGAAAAGGCCAGGCTTCATCAGGTCAGGCTGCCGGCGTCGGTGGCCGATTTGTTGGCCAGACGCATCAATTCCGATGTGCGCCAGCTTGAAAGCTGCCTCAACAATCTGATTTTCAAAGCAAAGCATCTTAATCAGCTCATAAGTATGGATCTCGCTTCCGATGTGCTGGGCCAGTTCATACAGTCCGCCCCCCCAGGTCTGGATATCGAGAAAATCATAAGCTTGGTGTGTGACAGCTTTGCGTTGAACTTGCAGCAGCTTTGCTCGCCCAGCAGACGTCAGGAATGCGTTATGGCCCGTAATACCATATATTATCTGGCCCGTAAGCACACGAGCATGTCCTTGCGGGAAATAGGCGAGCAATTTAACAGGCGCCATACTACGGTGATTAAAGGCATAACTTCCCTTGAACGTGAAATGAGCAAAAGTTCCAGAATTGGGCGTCAGGCGGCCAATACATTAGATCTTATCGAGCGCAACGCCCAATAGCGGCCACTTTAAACAGCGGCCCGTGCTTATGTGGTGCGGTACGGTTTTGTGATCGGAACGCGCAGGGGGGGCTGTGTGGGCTTGTGGCCCGGCACACTATTTAAGGCACGGTTTCCGTGGCGCCGCTTTCCTGTTAATATAGGAAAGCGGCTTCTTTATTCATTTTTAATAACAATATCCAGCCGGTTGCAGCCGTTTTCGTAAGTGTAGCCCACGCTGGAGGCCATGTGTTTGAGCAGCATTATGCCCAACCCTCCTATGGGGCGAGCTTCAAGGGGGAGGTCGGTTTGCGGGTCTGGGTGCTCAAGAGGGTTAAAAGGGCGCCCACAATCAAAGGCTATCAGACGGGCCGCACCATTGCTGTAGCCGTATTCCAGCAGGAATTCTCCCGGCCTTTCGGGATAGGCGTAGTGCACCACATTGACGTAAATTTCTTCAAGTATCAATTGAGCTTTGTAACGCGCACGGGAAGACATGCCGTCGGCCTCAAGCCGTTCGGATACTTTTTTTTGCAGTTGGGGCAAAAACTCAATATCGGCGGAAAGCAGGTTCACCAGAGGCGCGGTGTTTATTTCGCTCATTGTTATTCCAACATTTTCTTGGCGTCTTCCGCGGTTTCGGCACTTGGCAGAATATCGGAGAAACCGGAAGTTTCAAAAATTTCCTTGACCAGGTCTTTCAATCCGCAGAAGGCCAATTTGCCCTGAGCCTGGCTGAGGGTACGTTCCACCATGAGGAAACTGCGCAAACCCGCACTGGCCACATAGTCCAGTTGAGAGCAGTCTATGACAACCTTGGCGCATCCTTCGCGCACTATTTCCTCAACCTCTCCAGTCAGCAGCGCAACCTGAGTGGCGTCGAGGCGGCCTATCAGATTGATTACGGCAGGGCAGATATTTTTCTGGCGTATAATCTCCATTTTAACTCCCGCTTTGCGCGCGGCGAACCTACGTCGCCGCGTGGCTATTTTTCGGACAATCTTCTGTAATATTCCTTGTATCGGGCCAGGGCCGGGTTATTGAGATCGGCGTAAATCATAGTATATACGGCCCGCATGTGTTCTTTCAGCCTGTCGGACTCATCAAGACGTTGTTTGAGTGCCCTGTCAATGCCTGCCGCGCGCGCCTCGGCTATGACGGCGGCGGCCCGGTGCGTGTCGAGATGTTTTGAGAGCACAAGATCGCGCCCTCTTTGGGCCATCTCTTTCAGCCTCTTGGGCTCTTCCAGAGCTTTACATGCTATGCTAGCTGCGCTTTGCGCGTCAAGTCTCTTATAACATGGAAGTATATGTTCGCCTGTATTAAAGAGCTCGTCCAGACCGTGAGGGCTGGCTTCGGTAAGCAGGGCCGCCCCGCAGGCCATGGTCTCGAAACAGCGAAAATTTACTTCTGAAGCGGCTGTGTTGTTAAGCACTATTCTGGAACGGTTAAAAATACCAATATATTCGCCCGAGGCTATGAAAATAGGCTGCAACTTGGCGAAAGCACGCAAGAAAGGTTCGCGATCGGGAATGTTTTTGGGGTTCAGGGTGCCCACAAAAGATATTGGAATATCCCTTTCTTCACCGCGATCCGCATCTTTGCCTTCCATGGCGAAAAGTGGAAGCCACTTTGCTCTGGCCCCTCCTTCGGGCATGATGGGCACATGGCTTTTTTGAGCCACAAAAACAAGATCGAAAGCATTGGCGAAAAGAAAGTGCCAGTGATTGCAATACGTATCTATACTATAAAAAAAAGTGGGGCAGGGCAGTTTTTCCACATCGGTGAAATACGGTATATTTCCGGAATCACAGTAAAAAACCAAATCAGGCGTAAAGCCGTTGTCGCGCAGCCGGTTGTATATTTTCAGGGCGGAAAGCGGTCTGCTGACAACAAGATTACAATTACTATTGTAGCCTACACTGAAGGTTTCACAGCTGTGGGCATTAAAAGCCCGGCAAAGTATGGGGTTATCCAGGTTAAGTATATTCATATATTTTAGAGGAATACAGATTTAATATCAGCTTGAGAATATTTCTCTTAACGTCGCGGCCAGCTTTTCCTCTTTCTCTAGATATAGCTTTTCAACTTGTTTTAAAAGCGTCTTTGCGCCTTCTGCCAAATTTTTTTCGTCGCCGGAGTTATCCACCACCAGATCGCAGGCGGCCAGCTTTTTCTCCTGCGGCCATTGCCAGGAATCTATTTCGGCAATGGCGCTTTCACTCCAGTTACGGTTTTCGGCCAGGCGTTTTTTACGCGCCTCGTCAGTGCAGCGCACCCCTACAGCCAATTGGTCTACGGCGCGCTCTCGGCTTATACCACTCTCGAAGTAGAGAGGAATTTCGGCCACAGCTGCCTTGTGGCCGTTTTTTTCAGCATTTTGCCAAAAAACGGCCAGATCGTGGCGCACCATGGCGTGAATGGTTTCTTCTACCTCACGTCGCATTTCCGGGCTTTGGCGCATGGCCTTGAAGAGCTCGCTTCGCTCGACCTCGGCGCTATTTTCGGTAAAACGCCCCCCGTAGCGATTATGCAGAAAGAGCCAGCCGTCCTTCCCTTTTTGATATAAGCGTGAAACAGACTCGTCGGCGCTCCACACCGGCCACCCCTCTTGCCCCAGAAGTTTTACCAGAGTGCTTTTACCGCAGCCGGGCACCCCGGTAATCACCAGTCGGCGCAAGGACGCGGCCAAGCTTGTGGCCGCGTGAATGAAATCGGGTGGGGGAGGGCAGGAAAAGCTCATATTTTCGCCGCTCAAGGGGTGCGGCAAGCTTATTTTCCACGCATGGAGCATTTGGCGCGGGCTGAAGGGATCACCTGCTTTTCCATACATGGAGTCACCCACAAGCGGATGTCCGAGGTGGCTCATGTGTACTCTGATCTGATGTGTACGTCCGGTGTGAATGCGCACTCGCAGCAGCGAATATCGTTTGCCCGGGTCGGCGTACAAGACACTGTACTCGGTTTGTGCTTCCTTGCCGCCCTTTGAGGAGGGAACAACGGCCTGCCTGGTTTTCAAAGTAGGGTGCCGCCCTATGGGCTTGTCCATGAAACCGTCTGATTCAGGCACACCGTAAACCAGGGCCAGATATTCCTTTCGGGCTTCGCGCTCGGCAAAAATGCGCGAAAGACGTAGACGGGAGTTTTCGCTCAGGGCCACCAGCAGGATTCCGCTGGTTTCCTTGTCGAGCCGATGCACTATGCCGGGGCGCGGGCCGTCCTGGGTTTTCAATTCCGGAAAGCGCGAAAGCAGTAGATTGACCAGGGTGTGATCGGGGCAGGAAGGGCAGGGATGCACGGTTATGCCAGCGGGTTTGTTCAACACGGCCATGTGCTCGTCACGCCATAAAAGTTCCAGTTCGCCTTCTTCGGCCTCAAGAATATTTTCTGTTTCCGGAAGGCAAAATTCCAAGGATTGCCCGGCCACAAGCCGTTTAGCCGGAGAATCGGCTGTTTGCCCGTCTATGCGGCAATACCCTTCCTTTATGGCTTTTTTTATCTTTTCGCGGGAGATTTCAGGAAAATTTCGTCCGAGAAATACATCCAGGCGCGTTTTTTCCTCTTCTTCAGAAAGTTTAAAAAATTTCATGAAAATCCGCCTTGATCATTGCCTTGAAGCAAAGTAGATATGACTCAACATAAATATAGAAGAACAATAAAAACAACAGGAGAATAAAATGGCTGTATATGTTGCGGAACATCCCCTGGTGAAACACAAGCTCGGAGCCTTGCGCCGCCACACGTTGCCCAGCAGCGAGTTTCGGGCCATAACCAATGAAATAACCCGCCTTCTTACCTATGAGGCCACCAAGAATTTACCTACGGAAAAATATATGGTCAAGGGCTGGGCCGGAACTGTTGAGGCCGAGCGCATTATGGGCAAAAAAATAACCGCGGCCCCCATTTTGCGGGCCGGGCTGGGCATGCTTGACGGCTTTCTCGACCTCATTCCCAATGCTAAGGTAAGCGTCATAGGTATGTTCAGAAATGAAAGCACGCTCGATCCGGTGCGCTATTATGTAAAGCTGGCCCGCGACATTCATCAGCGCATGGCCGTTATTCTCGACCCCATGCTGGCTACCGGGGGCAGCATGGTGGAAGCCATTAATATAATCAAAGAAGCCGGGTGCCCTACCATAAAAACCCTGTCCATAGTGGCGGCCCCTGAAGGAATACACAAAGTACAGAGCCTGCACCCCGACGTTGAAATTTATACCGCCTGCATTGATGATAAATTGGATTCGCACGGCTATATACTGCCCGGTCTGGGTGATGCCGGCGACCGCATCTTCGGCACGAAATAGATTGTTACGACTATATATGAAAACGAGGCATAATAACCGAACCGCCGGCCATATTTGTTTTTGTTATTGCGAGCTTTTATTTATCAGTATTGCAAAATGCGGCATAGGCTGCGTCTAAACCTTGGCATGGTTTTGCCGATAACACAATAATCCTTTTTTTACCCTTGCGGGTTAAACAATATGTAAAGATGAAAGGTTCGCCATGACAACCAAGTATAAAATCATTTTCGGCTTTTTACTTATGATAGTATTTGCCGGGGTGATCGCGTTTATCGGTTACCGGAATTTGCAGCAGGCTTCGGATGATTTTGTCGAGTATCGCCGTTTGGCTCGTTTGAACGTGTATACCAGCGATATCGATACTAATCTGAACGAAACAGTGGCCTGGATTTTTCGTTTTGTGGACTCGCGCGACCAGGCCAATATGCGTTCCGCCAGAACTAATCTGGATGTGGCCAGGGAAAAAATCAGAGAAGCGCTCACTTTTGTGGTTTTGCCCCAACGCAAGGAAATTTTGAACCGCATAAGCAATGGAATCACCACATTGAAGAGCGATGCGGACAGAATTGAAAAGAATATTTTGGAGCATTACAAGCAATATCAAGATATTGTTGTCCCGGCCATGCAAGACATGAGCGACAAGATGATAGGCATTGACGCCCAGGTCACAACAGCCGGCAACGTGGCTGCCCTGCACGAGCTTTCGGACACTTGGAGCTACTTTGTTGTGGCGGCTTCGAATATGAGCCATTTTTCCGAATCACTCGATCCTAAAGAAGCGGATAAGGTGCGCGGGGCTTTCGCCAAAATGGAAGCTTCTTTGAAGGGGCTTGGAGATTCGTTGCGCACCGACGAAGGCAAAAGGCTTTTTAAGATTCTGGTGGAAAATGTGGACAAGGTGCGCAAGATTTTTGAAGACATGGCTGTGCGGGCCAGAAGCATCGACGACGGCCTGACCGGCGCGGTAAAGTTTGTGGACTCCATGCTCAAGGAATCAGGCGATCTGAGCGCCGACGTGGACAAGCAGATGCTGGCTTTTGGCGCGGCCACCCTCAAGAACAACGGCGATGCCCGCGCCAGCCTCATGACCGTCAGCTCGGTGTGCATGCTGCTGGGAGTTGTCCTTGCGCTCTTCATTGTTCTTGGCATTGTGAAGGTGCTGCGCGAGGTGTCAATTTTTGCCGAAGCTGTTTCCGGCGGTGATTTTAACCACAGAATCCGGGTAACGGAAAAGGGCGAAATAGGCGGAATGATCGCCGCCATTCAGAAAATACCGGCTGTGCTCGATAATGTCATGCATCAGGCTTCCGATCTTTCATCCAGAATTTTGAGCGGCAGATTTCGCGATCGCCTCGATTCTTCGGCTCTGTCCGGTTCGTTCTCCAACTTGGCCAAAGCGGTAAATGACGTGGGCGACGCCTACACAGGGGTAATCGATTCTTTCCCCCTGCCGGTTATGGCCTGCGACAAGAATAACAACATCGTATTCATGAACTCTTCCGGCCAGACAGTGATTGGCGGCGAGCACCTCAACACCAGGTGCAGCGGACATCTCAAGGCCGACGTATGCAGCACCAAGGATTGCTTCGGCAATTGCGCAGTGCAGAAGAATGCCCCGACTTCCGGGGAAACAACGGTATTCCCTCAAGGTAAGCGCATGGACATTGCCGTAACCGCCCTGCCTTTGCGCAATGAAAAAAGGGAAGCCGTGGGCTATATTGAAATTATCACCGACCTTACAGAGATTAAGGCCAGGCAAAATATTATGATTGAGGTCACCCGCAAGGCTTCGGAAATATCCGACCGTGTGGCCGCCGCCTCGGAAGAATTGTCCGCCCAAGTGGAACAAGTTTCGCGCGGGGCCGAAATGCAGCGCGCTCGCGTGGAGTCCACTGCCAGCGCCATGACCGAAATGAATGCCACAGTGCTCGAGGTGGCCAGAAGCGCGGGTCAGGCTTCGGATCAAAGCAACAACACCAAGGCCAAAGCCGAAGATGGGGCAACTCTGGTAAATCGCGTGGTAAAAGCCATAAACCAGGTCAACACCGTTGCCGTTACCTTGCAGGATAATATGCAGGAACTCGGCAAGCAGGCTGAAAACATCGGCGGGGTGATGAACGTTATTTCGGACATAGCCGATCAAACCAACCTGCTGGCGCTTAACGCGGCCATTGAAGCGGCCAGAGCCGGGGATGCCGGGCGCGGATTCGCCGTGGTGGCCGACGAAGTGCGTAAATTGGCCGAAAAAACTATGACCGCCACCCAGGAAGTAGGACACAATATCGGTTCCATTCAACAGTCGGCGCGCACCAATATAGATGAAGTGGGAACAGCGGTGCGCAATATATCCGAGGCGACGGAACTGGCCAATTCCTCGGGCACGGCTTTACAAGAAATAGTGTCGTTGGCCGCCGCCAACTCTTCAGTTGTGGATTCCATTGCCACCGCCGCCGAAGAGCAGAGCGCCACTTCCGAGGAAATTAACCGCGCCATTGACGAAATCAACAAGATTGTAAATGAAACCACAGATGGAATGATGCAGTCGTCCGCCGCCGTGCAAGATCTTTCGCGCATGGCGCAAGAGTTGAGAAGGGTCATGGAAACCCTCAGGTAGACGCGAGACTAACAAGTTTTAGCACATCAACACGTCTCATTTTTTGTTGTTACCCGAGGCGGGCGTATCATGCGCCCGCCTCTTTTTTGCCCGTCTCCGTTTACAATTTACCGCTATTTTCATGGCAGGAACTAAAAAACATTTCTTGCAATCATGCTGACACAAGCATATATTGCTTTGTATATTCTTATAAAGTTGGCATTATTGTTACCTTTTTCATGCTTAAAAAAGCACATATAACCCTTCGCCAAGGAGAACGCTGATGCTCACAAAAATTATCGTGGTCAACGGAATCCCCCGGCAACTGCTGGTGGATAAAGACGCTTTGCTTTCCGACGTGCTGCGCGGGCAACTTCAGCTCACCAGTGTGAAGGTGGGGTGCGGCCAGGGCCAGTGCGGCGCTTGCAGCGTGATTCTGGACGGCAAGGTGGTGCGTTCGTGCATTACTAAAATGGGTAGGGTTCCGGAAAACGCGGCCATCACCACCCTTGAGGGCATCGGCACTCCGGACAATCTGCATCCCCTTCAACAATCCTGGATTTTCCACGGCGGGGCTCAGTGCGGTTTCTGCACTCCCGGCTTTATTGTATCAGCCAAGGCCCTGCTTGATACCAATCTGAAACCCACCCGCGAAGAAGTGCGCGAATGGTTCCAGAAACATAAAAACGCCTGTCGCTGCACCGGCTACATTCCCCTGGTGGACGCGGTAATGGACGCGGCTGCGGTTATGCGCGGCGAAAAAAAGTTTGAAGACATCCAATACAAGGTTCCGGCCGACGGCCGCATCTGGGGCACGCGCTTCACCCGTCCCAGCTCTTTGGCCAAGGTTACCGGCACCGCCGAGTTCGGCGCCGACGCCGCCCTGCGCATGCCGGTCAACACCCTGCATCTGGCTTTGGTTCAAGCCAAGGTTTCCCATGCCAACATCAAGGGCATAGACACCTCCGAAGCTGAAAAAATGCCCGGAGTGTTCAGAGTGCTCACTCACAAGGATGTTAAGGGCAAAAACCGCATCACCGGGCTGATTACCTTCCCCACCAACAAGGGCGACGGTTGGGACAGGCCTATTCTTAATGATACCAAGGTGTTCCAATATGGTGACGCCCTGGCCATAGTGTGCGCCAGTTCCGAATGCGCCGCGCGTGCCGCCGCCGAAAAAGTGAAAGTAGATCTTGAACTTTTGCCGGAATACATGAACGCCCCGGACGCCATGGCTCCCGACGCCATGGAAATACATCCCGGTACGCCCAATATCTATTTTGAACAGGGTCTGGAAAAAGGCGATGACACCGTCCCCTTCTTCAAGTCGCCCGACATGGTTGTGGCCGAAGGCGAATACTATACCCAGCGTCAGCCGCATCTTCCCATTGAACCCGACGTGGGCTACGGCTATCTTACTGACGAAAGCAAACTGGTCATCCACTCCAAATCCATCGGCCTGCACTTGCACGGGTTGATGATTGCTCCCGGCTTGGGCCTGGAGTTCGGCAAAGACCTGATCATGGTGCAGAACACCACCGGCGGCACCTTCGGCTACAAGTTCAGCCCCACTATGGAAGCGCTCATCGGCGTGGCCGTACTGGCCACCGGCCGTCCATGCCATCTGCGCTACAATTATGAGCAGCAGCAAAATTACACCGGCAAGCGTTCACCTTTCTGGACAACTCTGCGCGTTGCCGCCGACAAGAAAACCGGCAAAATCATGGCTCTGGAAGGCGACTGGATCGTTGACCACGGACCATATTCGGAATTCGGCGACCTGCTCACCCTGCGCGGCGCGCAGTTCATCGGTGCGGGCTACGGCATTCCCAACCTGCGGGGGCGTGGTCTTACCGTATGCACCAACCACGCCTGGGGCGCGGCCTTCCGCGGCTACGGCGGGCCGGAAATAGAATTCGCTTCCGAATCGCTCATGGATGAGCTGGCCGAAAAGCTGGGCATGGACCCCTTGGAACTGCGCGCAATCAACTGTTACAAGCCGGGCGATACCAACCCTTCGCAGCAAAAGCCCGAAGTATACAGCTTCCCGCAGATGATCGACCTTTTGCGGCCCAAATATGAAGAAGCCAAAAAGAAGGCCGCCGCCAATTCCACCGCCGAATTTAAACGCGGCGTAGGTGTGGCTGTTGCCGTTTACGGCTCCGGCCTCGACGGTCCCGACAATTCCGAAGTATGGGTGCAGCTCGACCCCGACGGCGGCGTGACCGTCGGAAGCTGCTGGGAAGACCACGGGCAAGGCGCTGACGCCGGTGTTCTGGGCACCGCTCACGAAAGCCTGCGGCCTCTGAACATTCCCATGGATAAAATCCGGCAAGTGCTCAACGACACCAGCAAGGCCCCCAATTCCGGCCCGGCGGGCGGCTCGCGCTCGCAGGTCATGGTGGGCAACGCCATCCGCGTGGGCTGCGAGGCGCTCATTGAAGCCATGCGTAAACCCGGCGGCGGTTTCTACGATTATCAGGGCATGAAAGACGCCGGGCGCGAACCCCGTCAGAAAGGTCTGTGGACCGCTCCCGCCTCCAATTGCGATGAAAAGGGCAAGGGCGCGCCTTTCTGCTGCTACATGTACGGTGTATTCATGGCCGAAGTGGCGGTTGAGGTTGCCAGCGGCAAAACCTCGGTGGAAAAGCTCACTATGGTTGCCGACATCGGCAAAATCAACAACCGCACCATCACCGACGGCCAAATCTACGGTGGCCTAGCCCAGGGCGTGGGTCTGGCTCTCAGTGAAGACTATGAGGATCTCAAAAAGCATGCCACCATGGCTGGGGCGGGCATTCCTTATATTAAGGATATCCCCGACAATATCGAAATAATATATGTGGAAACCCCCAGACCCGACGGCCCCCACGGCGCTTCGGGCGTGGGCGAAATTCCGCTCTGCGGGCCGCATCCGGCCATAATAAACGCCATAGCCAATGCCTGCGGCGCGCGCGTGCGGCGCTTGCCGGCGTATCCGGATAAGGTAAAAGCGGCTATGGGTAAATAGAGAATAAAGATTAGAGAGAGAATAGGGGAGGGGAAAAAACCCTTTTGAAAAAGAGTTATTTTCCCCTCCCCTATACCCCCTCTCCTTTTTCCTAAAACTTTTTGTTTTCGAAGCCGATAGTTTGAACTAAATTTGTTCGGCATATCAACATATGAATTAAAAGTTGACCTTAAGAACAAAATAATAACCCTCGTACCTCCAATTAAAGTTTTTTGGTAAAGGGGGATGGGGGCGTGGGGGGGGCGGGGGCCCCCCGGGTGGTGAGAGACTGGTAGGCCACGGCCCCCCCAGACCACCCCCGGACCGAGGCGGACCACACCC
>JAVBLG010000124.1:0-8805 GCA_031553655.1 Desulfovibrionaceae bacterium
AAAGGGGGATGGGGGTCCGGGGGAAGGGGGGAACCCCTTTTTACCAAAAAGGGGTTCCCCCCTTCCCCCGAAAGCTCAAATGTAAATGGCTCCGGTCGGACATACCTGGGCGCACAGGCCGCAGCCATCGCAGCGATTGTGGTCTATGCGCGGATATTCTCCTTTTGCCCAGGATATGGCCTGATAGCCGCTGTCAGTGCAACTGGTGGCGCATGAGCCGCATTTTGCGCATATTTCCTGAGCGTACTCGGCCACGGAGGTACTGCGGGCAAGGGCGCGGTGCTTGGCGATATTAGGCAAAGCCAGGCCCACAGCGTCTTGTACCGAAGTCAGATTTTTGCGCTCCAGCCAGGCGGTGAGGCCAGTTGTGAGATCGTTGATAATGCCGTAGCCGTGTTCCATCACAGCGGAACATATCTGCACGCACCCGGCCCCAGCCAGCAAAAACTCGGCGGCGTCTTCGTGGCTGTAGATGCCGCCCACACCGCATATTGGAAGATTTGAGGCTGTTTTGGCCTGAGCCACGCAACGCAGGGCAATGGGCTTGATGGCCCGACCGGACAACCCGGCGAAAGCGCCTTTTCCTCCGACGGAAAGGCGTGGGGTAAAGCTTTCTATGTCTATGCCCGGCAAAGAGGAAATGGTATTGATGGCAGTTATGGCGTCAGCCCGGTTGTTTTTGGCGGTTATGGCGGCGGCCTCAAAATCGCAAGCCATGGGCAGCTTGACCAGAATGGGCAAGGTGGTGGATGAACGCACCCAGGTTATGACCCGCCCGAGTAGTTCCAGGTCGTTGGCAATGGCGGCCATGCCGCCTTCTTCCGCGCCGCCGTGCGGGCAGGAGACATTCAGCTCCAGGGCGGAGGCTCCGGCCTGCTCGCAGATTTTCGCGGCGGAGCGCCAGGCTTCTTCTTTTGGCGAGCCGCCGTACAGAATACTGGCTATGAGCGCATGCTCCGGAAAGGCGCGCCTTATGGCGGCGATGTCTTCGGCCCATTCTTCGGCCCCGCGCGCGGAACCCTGTTCTATATTGGCAAAAGACGTTATAGCGCGCCCGGAGCGCACGGCCCGGATGCGCGGCCGCACATCGGAAAGCGCGTCGGACTCATATTGGCTTATGGTTTTGATTACCGCGCCTCCCCATCCGGCCGTGAAGGCGCGTTCGAGCATTTCTCGCGAATTGGTAGGCGGGGCCGAAGCCAGAATGAAGGGATTGGGCAGGGATATGCCTGCGAATTCGGTATGCAAGCTTTGCATGTGACTTCCTTTGGTAAGTTGGAGCAATTTCGGGTGTAGCGCGGACCAGTTTGGCGTCAGACGAGGAAGGCAAATTTTCCGCGAGGCGAGCGTACTCTTCTTTAAAGCCGACGGCAGTCGCGCGGCGTGCCGCGCCTTTGAGCCGCCAAGCCGCGTCGGTCGGGCTCCGCCCGCCGACAACCGATGCGGCGTAGTGCGGCGGCCAAATGACCCGAGCGGAAAATTTAGCCTGACGAAGAAGCCAAACTGACTCGCTACACACCAAGGGCCTTGCGGCGACGCCACAAAGTGGAGCGGCTTATGCCGAGCAGCTCGGCGGCTTTACCCGCGCGCCCTCTGCACTGGATCAAGGCCGCGCGCAAGTCTTCGGCCTCGGCGTCTTCTCCTGGCAGGCAGCGGCAGCCCGGCCGCGCATCGTCCATTAGTGTATGGATAATGCCAGCGTCCACAGTGGCAGACGCCACAGTAGCGGAGATTCTTTCCATAACATTTTGCAATTCGCGGATATTTCCCGGCCAAGAGTAGCGGCACAGGGCGTCGAGCGCACCAGGGGCAAGTTCCGGCGGCCCTCCGTGTTTGCGGGTGCAGGCGCTCAGCAGGCGCCGGGCAAGAGCGGGTATGTCGGAGGCCCGCTCCCGCAACGGGGGCAGAACAAGGCGCAGCACATTCAACCGGTAGTAAAGATCATCGCGGAAGGATCCAGCTTCGACCATAGCTCGCAGATCTTTGTTAGTGGCGGCTATGATACGCACATTGACGGGCATGAGGTGGTCATCACCCAGGCGCATGACCCGTTTTTCCTGCAATACACGGAGGATTTTACCTTGTGTGCTCTGTTCCAGTTCCGCTATTTCGTCAAGAAATACGGTACCCCCGTGGGCTAATTCCAGAAGCCCGGCCTTGCCCTTGGGATTGGCTCCGGTGAAGGCCCCACCCGCATATCCGAATAATTCGCTTTCCAGGAGCTGTACCGGCAGAGCCGCGCAGTTTACCGCCAGAAATGGTTCGCCGGAGCGGTGCCCGTGATTGTGTATGCTCTGGGCGAACAGTTCTTTTCCTGTTCCGGTTTCGCCCTGAATGAGCACTGTGGCATCGGTCAGCGCATAGTCCGAGGCTACGCTTATGGCCCGGCGTATGGCCGTGCTGTCACCCAAGATGTCGGAAAAACGCGCGATTGCCTTGTGGCCTGGGTCGAGAGCCTTGTTTCTGACCGTAGCTTCCATTTTGCGGATGGTGTGCGCATCGTGAAAGGTGGCCACGGCCCCCAGGGTTTTGCCGTTTACGGTCAGGGGGATTTTGTTGCAGATTATGTCGCGGCCAAAGGATTTGATTACATTGCCCAATTCCTTGCCGCCGTTGGTCAGGCTTTCCTCAAGACGCAGCTCGGGCCATATGTCGCGGGAGAGCGCGCCTGTGGAAGAACCGGGCTTGCGACGCGCCATCTTTTCCGCTCTGGGGTTGATGAGCGTGACGCGGCCTTCGGTGTCTATGGCGATAATGCCGTTATCCGCATAAGTTATGACGGCTTCGCGCAGCAGGTTACGAGCTTTTTCCTGCTCCAGGGCGCGGCTTATGCGCAGAGCCTCGGTTATAGACTCGGTGATCGATTCCAGGCCGTTTCTAACCACGATGGAAGGAATGCCCACTCGGTCGGCCACCAGCGCGGTGGCGATTCCGCCCATCAGGGCGTCCATACCGGCGGATTTTGCTTCGGCCACGCGCTCCTCGATTTCTTCTTCCTTTTCCAGAGGGAATACGGTCAGGCGGGCATCCAGCAATTCGTTCAGGCAGCCGATGCCTCTGGTCATTTCCGAAAAGGCCACCACCCCTACCCGTTCTCCGTATTTACGCGCCGCATGCCAGGCCCGCAGTAAATCGAAGCCGGTAATCGGAACCATAACCACAGTGCAGTGGGGCAGGGCTTCGGCAATGCCTCTGGCCGTGGCGCCACGGGATATGAACAATTCGACGCCTTTTTCCGCCAGTTGGCGGGCCTTGATTACGCCCTTGCTCAGTAATCCGTGTTCCAGATAAAAGGCTTCGCGCCGGTTTTCAACCGCAATGGCGGCATATTCCAGCATGAGTGGATCTGGAGCGATGAATCCTATTTGTACCATGTTTCAATCCACAGTCAGCTCCATCCGCCAACTGACTCCGTCTGCGGCGGATAGGAGCCATGCGGATGGCCTCCCCTTAAGGAGAGGGTTACAAGAAGGATTTCCTCGACTTCGCTGTTTTGTCAATCAAATTTTCACCCTGAAGGGGGATGTTTCAGATCGTAAAGGAAGTTTTGATGAATCACCTCTGCCACATAATAATACATTATGCCACATTGTGAAACAAAAATGAAGCATTTTGTGTTGTCTAGCATTTTAATATTTTATAATATGCTTAATTATTTAAATTAATTTATTTGGAACGCCTTTTGCTGAACAGTGTTGTCATGAGATGATTTTTCGTTATCAAGTTTTAGAGACAGCCCCTATCAACAACAGGAGGAACGTATATGAGCGCAGAGCAGAACGTGAAGCGCATGACCGACATCATGGGCAAATTTGTTGCCTTGGTCGGCAAAAAGCTGGCTGACGACGTTGAAGCCAAGCTGGCGGAACTCAGAAGCAAAGAAACCGACGCCATGCCCAGGGTTATTTATGACACCATGGCGCTCAATCAGAAACTGGCCATGGATCTGGATCGCCCCAGTTGTCAGGATACCGGCGTTTTGCAGTTCTGGGTAAAATGCGGTTCGCGTTTTCCCCTTTTGAACGAAATTGAAAAAATTCTTACCGACGCCGTGCTTGAAGCCACGGTCAAAGCGCCCCTTCGCCACAACTGCGTGGAAACCTTTGACGAATACAATACCGGCAAAAATATCGGCAAGGGTGCGCCCACCATTTTTTGGGAAATCATGCCTGACCGCGACGACGTGGAAATTTACACCTACATGGCCGGCGGAGGCTGCTCTCTGCCGGGTAAAGCCATGGTGCTCATGCCCGGCGCGGGCTATGAGGGAGTTACCGAGTTTGTCATGGATATTATGACCACCTATGGCCTCAATGCCTGCCCGCCGCTGCTGGTTGGCGTAGGCGTGGCCACCTCGGTGGAAACCGCGGCGCTGCTTTCCAAAAAAGCTCTCATGCGCCCCATAGGCACCCACAACCCCAATGAGCGCGCGGCCAAAATGGAAAAATTGCTCGAAGACGGCATCAATGCCATCGGTCTGGGGCCGCAGGGCATGTCGGGCAAGTATTCCGTTATGGGCGTACACATTGAAAACACGGCCCGCCACCCCTCCACCATAGGCGTGGCTGTCAATGTGGGCTGCTGGTCGCACAGACGCGGCCTCATCGCCTTTGACAAGGACATGAACCACAAAGTGCTGTCGCATACGGGGGTGACGTTATGAGCGCCAAAAAAATCTTGACCACACCGATTCGCGATGAAGATCTTGCCGACATCCATATCGGCGATATCATCTATCTGAACGGCTACCTTGTTACCTGCCGAGACGTAGCCCACCGCCGCCTGATAGAAGAAAAACGCGAGCTTCCGGTGGATTTGCGCGGCTTGGCTATTTTCCACGCCGGGCCGATTGTGCGCCCTGTAGGCGACGACAAGTTTGAAATGGTTTCTATCGGCCCCACCACCAGCATGCGCATGGAAAAATTCGAAAAGGAATTTGTGGCCCAGACCGGCGTAAAATTGCTGGTGGGCAAGGGCGGCATGGGAACGGGCACCATGGAAGCCTGCAAGGAACATAAAGCCTTGCACGTGGTGTTTCCGGCCGGGTGCGGCGTGTTGGCCGCCACCCAGGTGGAGGAAATAGAACGCGCTGAATGGCGCGATCTGGGCATGCCCGAAACCTTGTGGGTGTGCCGGGTTAAAGAATTCGGCCCGCTGATTGTCTCCATCGACACCCACGGGCGCAACCTTTTTGAAGAAAACAAGGTTGTCTTTAATCAGAAAAAGCAAGAACAGATTGAATCCATCTGCAAACAGGTGAGTTTCATAAAGTAGGCGCGCCGCGCATCGCGGGGTAAGGGGGGGAACCTCTTCTGGGGAAAAAGCGGTTCTCCCCTCACCACCTCAGGATGTCCTGATCAGCCACTTGTGCAGCGCCGCGTAAAGCTCTTCCGGGGCTATGGGTTTAGACAGATGATCGTTCATGCCCGCGCGAAGGCTGGTTTCCTTGTCGCCGGTCATGGCGTGGGCAGTCATAGCCACAATAGGCAAATCCCTGTATTTTTCATTAGCGCGTATTTTGCGGGTAGCGGCAAGCCCGTCCATTTCCGGCATCTGTATGTCCATCAGCACCAGATCGTAAGTAGAGTGCTCCAGGCGATCCAGAACCTCCAGGCCGCTGACGGCCACATCCACCATCAGTCTTTTTTCGCGCAGCAGTTCCAACGCTATGAGCTGGTTGATCTCATTGTCTTCAGCCAGCAGAACGCGGGCCCCGGCCAGCTTGGCGTCCAGATCGTTTCCCGGTTCTACCTTCTTTGGTTCCGAGGCGGCACCCGTGTCCGCTTTCCCGTGTTGGGGCAGGGCGAAATTGGCGGTGAAACTGAAGCAGGTTCCCAGACCCACCGAGCTTTCGCAATTGATTTTACCGCCCATCAACTCCACCAGACGTTTGCATATGGTCAGGCCAAGACCTGTGCCCCCGTATTTGCGTGTGGTGGACGAATCGGCCTGGGTAAAAGGGTCAAACAGGGTGGCGATTTGCTCTTCGGGCATGCCTATGCCGGTGTCGCGTACAGCGAAGCGTAAAATAGCCCGTCCGGGCGGCGAAGTGACCTTGGCCGCTTCCAGATCTATGCGCCCTTCCGGAGTGAATTTTATGGCATTGCTGGTCAGGTTGAGCAAAACCTGCTTCAGCCGCACGGGGTCGCCCATCAGCACATCCGGCGTGTCGGGGTCAATATTTATGGATAGCGAAAGGCAGCGGTCAACCATTTGCGCTTCTTCCATTTCGCTTACTTCCTGAAATGTTTTCATGAGAGAGAACGGTATATTCTCAATTTCTAATTTTCCGGCGTCAATTTTGGAAAAATCAAGAATGTCGTTGATAATGCGCAGCAGCAATGTGGCGGAATGCTTGGTTTTATCCAGATAATCCCGTTGCTTGCCCGTCAGCGAAGTTTTTGACAGCAGGTTGGCCATGCCAAGAATGCCATTCATAGGGGTGCGTATTTCATGGCTTATATTGGCCAGAAAGTCGCTTTTGGCCCTGGCGCTTTTTTCTGCCTGATCTCTGGCCTCACGTAACTCTTCCGCTGCCTTGCGCATGCGTTCCAGAGTGGCCTTAATTTCGCGTAAATCGCGGGTGTAGCCCACTAGCATATACTTTTCGCCCAAGTTCACGCGCACCAAGGTTACTTCAGCGGGGATGGGCTCGCCACGCAGGTTGCGGTGCAGCCATTCGAAGCGCCGGTAGCCGGTTTCAAAGGCCAGCCGCACCATTTCCCTGGCATATTCCATGGAACGGCGCCCGTTGGGCTGAAATTCCGGCGAAAGATCCCTGAAACGCTCGCGATATTCCCGCCTGTCGGACAGCCCGAAAAGTCTGACTGCCTCTTGATTACAGTCGATTATCTCTCCGTTTTCGTTGCGGAAGCTGCAACCAAGCGGGGTGGCGTCCAGCATCAGCCTGATGCGTTCTTCTTCCTCAATTTTACGCAGACTGGCCGCAGCCCGGTGGTTGGCCTTCCGGTCATGTATGTCTTGTATGCTACCGATTACGGTGAAAAAATTATCACCGTCTTCCGGTGATGGCATCATGCGCACATGGCACCATCGCCAGGAGTGGCTTTTGGCGTTCCAAGCGCGGTGTTCCACCTCGCGCACCTTTTCCGTTTCCCGGTAAGAGATCATGGTGGAGGCCACTATGGGCGCATCATCAGGGTGGCAGTATTTTTTCTGATATTCTTCAAAACTGACAGTCAGCGAACCCTGATCAAGGCCAAAGAGCGACTTGATGCAGGCTTCGCCGTGTATAGACACTATACCGATGGTGTAATCAATTTTCCATAGCCCCACCTTTGCAGTATCAAGCAACTGGTGGATGGCATTAGTAGATTCTCTGGCGTCTGCGGACATTTAATTGCTCAAAAAGTTTGCGCGGCAAAATGTCATTTTGCCTTTAACATTGTCTTTTACCTTATAACATTTTGCTTTTGAAATTATCCATGACTCAAAGCTGATTTTTTCACCTCGAGTCCGATTGTCCTGCGCCGCCCTTCACCGGCGGCTCGAAATCGCATGTTATTACGGCGGCTTCGCCGCCTACGTTACGAACGTTACGCGTTCTGACGGCCCTGCCAACGCACGGGCCGTCAGAGCATTTCGCTCATTTCATTCGCAAAACGCTCTAAGCTGTTAATGGTGATAAGGCATTTTACGGATGATGGTTTCGGCGCGGTAAATTTGCTCCAACAAAATTACCCTGGCCATTTCATGGGTAAAAGTCATGTTGCTGAGGCAAACTGTAAACCTGGACGCTTTAAGCACGGCATTGTCCAGTCCGTAGGCCCCACCTATTACAAAACATGGCCTTTTTACGCCGTTTTCCGTCAGTTCCGAAAGCATGGCGGCGAACTCGGTCGATTTTAGGTTTTTACCCCGCTCATCAAGGCAGACCATAATGTCCGCCGGGGTAATGGCCGCCAGTATGTCGCGCCCTTCAACCGCGGAACGTTCCGCCGGAGGCAGGGAGCCAGGCCCGTCTTTTAAAATATCTTCTTTGAGTTTAAAGTAGAACCCGAGCCGCTTCCGATAATGGGCCGCCGCATCTTTGAAAAAAGGGACGCGCAGATTTCCTATGGTGATTATACGCAGCGGCTTGGATGACATAGTAACTATATTATACTGTCGGGTGGTAGTTGTAAATATGCTTAAATTGGACGAGGCTGCCGCGTTGCTCAAAAGCGGTGGAACATTGATATATCCCACCGAAACTTTTTTTGGCATAGGCTGCATTTGCGGCAATGTGAACGCCCTGTCCTCCATATATAAAGCCAAACGCCGCGCCGCCAACATGCCTTTGCCCATTGTGGCCGCTGAAATTGAAGACTTGCGCCGCCTGGCCGTTTTCTCCACTCCGGCCCTGCGTCTGGCGGAAATTTTCTGGCCAGGCCCCCTTAGCATCCTTCTGCCAGCCCTCGCCCACGTGCCGCCGGAAGTTTCCGCCGGAACCGGCAAGCTGGCCGTGCGCATAACCCCGCATCCGGCAGCACGCTCCCTGGCCACGGCCGTCGGTGGGGCAATTTTCGCCAGCAGCGCCAATATCAGCGGGCGACCTCCGGTAACCAGTCCGCAAAATTTGGACCCGGAACTTACAGTCAACGTGGGCGGCATCTTCAACGCCCCCCCAGCCCCGGCCGGAGGTCTGCCCTCCACCCTGGTGGAAATTGTGGGTGGCGGTCTCCTGCGTTTGGCCAGGGCCGGAGCCGTGAGCGTGGAAAGTTTGCGGGAAGCGGGGTTTGAGCTTGGGGGGGGGGGGGGGGGGGGGGGGGGGGGGGGGGGGGGGGGGGGGGGGGGTGGGGGGGG
>JAVBLG010000129.1:0-34133 GCA_031553655.1 Desulfovibrionaceae bacterium
CAAAGTGTCCGTAACTTAGGCGGCGAAGCCGCCGTAATAACATGCTATTCCGAGCCGCCGGTGAAAGGCGGCGCAGGGCAATCAGCCTTAATTTTAAAAAAACAGTTTCAGATGATGGATAATTTCAAAAGCTAAATGCTATATAAGTATGCTTATGCAACTAAGCACTATACCGTATCACAAGATAGAATGTTAAACCCTAACTGATTGGTGGAAGCGTAAATGCGCGTCAGCGGCAGGGTTGCGGCCTGATGCGGCGCGGCCCCCAGCAGCGCGTCCAGAAAACCTCTGGCGCTCTCCACAGCGGGCAAATTCAGCAAAAAGTCGTTATTTCCCGTGCTCACCATCCAGGCAGCCTCGTCCGTAACATCGGCCAGCGAAGGCGTGCCACCGTCAGCTCCGGCGAATTCATTCACCAGCAGCACAGTGGCTACACCCGCGCGTTCCAGTTCCCGGCAGGTAAGCATTATGTCGGTATCGGTATTACCGCCGCCTTCCTGATTTATTATCGCGCCATGCCAGCCCAGTTCCTTGACCAGATCCGCGATGCGCGCGGCGCTGGCCTCTTTGGCCGGAGCAGAGCTGGCCTCCACGGCCAAAACAACCCCGCTAAAATCCAGACTTTTGCCGTGCTGATCCAACATGGCCCGCACTATGGGCTGTTCCTGATGGATGTAGGTGCAGGTTTTGTTGCAGCACAGTACATAATTGCCGCTGACCATGGCCCCGGAAAGCAATTCCAACGGCGAAACCTGCCGGGTGACAAAATCATCCATGGGGCGGCCCTCAAAATAGGTGCGCCGCAACGCGCCCTGGCTTTGCGCCAGATAAACCACCCCGGCTTTGGGCAAACCGGGGGCCGGGGACGGCGGCCAGGAGAGATCTTCCACCATTTCGGGCGCGGCATATGTGGAGTGCGCCGCGAGAAATTCCGCCAGACGACACTGAAAACGCCGCAGCACAGCGTCGGTCCGCTCCCTATCTTCACCAGGGGGCACGTCAACCACGCATACAAGCTGGAATATTTCGGCAAGCGGCGTGTACGGCCCGGCCGTCATGTCAATGAGGCCTTCCTGGATGCCGGGCAAGTTGGCCACTACAGTAACCGCCGCCCGATCGAGCACTCTCAGAGAACGCTCGTCCGGCGAAGGGTCCGGTCCGCATATCCCGGGAAAAGCCGTGCCGTCCAGCCCGCAGCGCATGCCCACCACATCAAGTACCGGCCCGAAGCGCAAAGAATCTCCGGGCGCGGCCACAAAAACTTCCTTCAGCCTTATGCCGCTCTGATGGGGAAAGATATGGTTAACATCATCCAGGCCCACAGTTAGAACGCCCCCGGCATAGGAAGTTTGCCCGCCCATGCGCAACGCGCTTGGAACATGTCTGGCTATGGTCAATTTCATGGAGCCTCCTGTAAATTTCAGCCCCGTTGGGTTATAGTTTTAATTTCCTATAGCAGGATTAAATTTTTTAGGCTAAAATTATTTTAATATGAATTAATTTCATGTCGTGAAAAATAAATTCAAGAAGGAGAAGCTGTGGCCAACTTTCCCCAGGGCAATTTTTTGCAATGGCTGCGTGGTTTCAACGCTGTGGCCAATTTGGGTTCCATGAGCCGCGCGGCGGAAAAGCTCGGACTGGAACAGTCGGCGGTAAGCCATCAGATCAAAAATCTGGAGCGGCTTTTGAATGTGGATTTGTTTCAGCGCGAGCACAAGAAGCTTGTGCTTACCGAGACAGGCAGACTGCTTTTACAGAAAAGCATACCTCTTTTCGAGCATGTGCAGGGAATTTTGCAGGAGGTGGGGAGCGACCCCGGCATTTTGCGCGGCAAGGTGCATGTGGCCTCAACCCACGCCATAGGCCAACACTTCCTCACCGGCATCCTTGTGGCTTTCCGGAAGGAATATCCGGAGGTGCGTATAGAAGTGTCCGGCGGGGGATTTGCCCACATCATGGCCGCCGTAAACAGCGGCGAAGCCGATTTCGGCATATGCCCATTGCTGGATTTTGACGACACCATCGTGAGCAAGCCGCTTTTTGCTTCAAAGCTGATTGTGGCCAGCCCCAAGGGCAATCCGTTCAACCTTCCGGACAACCCCGCTCTTGCGGACATAATGCAGGTACCCTTCATTTCCTTTCCGCCGCACGGCACAGTGGAGAGCTTTCTGCGGCCGGTGCTGGCGCGGAAGAACATGGATTTTAACCGGGTGGTCACGGCCAATACCTACACCCTGCTGCTACATTACGTGCGTGTGGGCATGGGCATAACCATACTCGATATGTTCACGGTTGAGAATGTAGCCGAATATTTTGATATTTTTGATCTTGGCGGCGACATTCCCAACCGCAGGTACGCTTTAATCAGAAGGGCCGACAAATACATTTCACCGCAAGCCTTTGAGCTTCAGGCCAGAGTCATGAGGAGCAAGTTTCCCTATGGATGCTCATCCTTTTGAGCCGCTAAAAAAACTCAAGTTTTATCCATAAACTCATAATTAGAACTGCTGTATGTGGAGCGGGATTGAACAGTCAGCTCCATCCGCCGACTGACTCCGTCTACGGCGGATAGTAGCCGTACGGATTGCCCCTCCCTGAAGGGAGAGGGTTACAAAGTGGCACTAAAGCTTGCCGCCAACACTTGAATGCAACGCCTCGCTGACCTCTCCGGCATGATAACTGCTGCGGGCCAGGGGTGAGGAAAACACTTCCTTTATTCCCAGCTCCCGCCCCCAGGCCGCATATTCCGCGAACATGTCCGGATGCACGTAACGTTGGGCCGGGGTATGTCTACGCGAAGGCGCAAGATATTGCCCTATGGTCACTATATCGCAATCAACAGCGGCCAGATCGCTCAGCACCCCGCGCACTTCCTCGTCGGTTTCGCCAAGGCCCACCATAAAGCCGCTTTTGCCGGTCAACCCGGCCTTCTTCACCCGTTTCAGCAAGGTGAGGCTCTGCCGGTAGTCGGCCTGAGGACGAATACGCGGATAATGGGCGGGCGGGGTTTCCACATTGTGATTGATTATGTCCGGGCGCTCGGACAGCACCAGACGCAAGGCCGTCTCGTCGCCCCGAAAATCGGGAATGAGCAACTCAATGCGCGCCCGGGGGCAGGCAGCCCGTATCGCCCGCGTTACAGCGGCAAAATGCCCTGCCCCGCCGTCCGGCAAATCATCGCGCGTAACCGAGGTTACCACTACATGCCCGAGGCCCATGCGCGCCGCCGCTTCAGCCAGACGGCCCGGCTCTCCGGGGTCCACCGCTTCAGCCTCGCCCAAACCGATATTGCAAAAAGCGCAATTACGCGTGCAGTTTGCTCCCAGAATCATAAATGTGGCCGTGCCTCTGGCGAAACATTCAAACTGATTGGGACAGCGCGCCCCCTGGCAAACCGTGTTCAGACGCAATTCCTTGAGCAGATTCATGGTGCCCGCATAAACCGGACCTCGCGGAAGACGCACCCGCAGCCAGGGTGGAAGGCGCAAGGGGCCGCCAAGCCCCGGTGAACCCGAATCGCCACCATGCGACAAAGACACGGATGCCCCTGGTTTGGAGACGCTTGCTCCATATTCCGCTGACGCAACCGCGTCGCTTGTTTCGCCGGGATCTTTTTCAGACGAACAATTCGATAAAATGGGATCGGAAGACATCTTTGACCTCTTGCACAGTTATGACGCGGCCAAGCTCGCCGCTGAGGGAAGCGGGGGCCGCGTCCGGCAGCCCGCACAGGGTTATCAGATCGAAAAGGGAAGTGTCGGCCGCCACATTCAGGGCCAGACCGTGATAAGTTACTCCGCGCCGCACGGCCGTGCCGATGGAGCATATTTTGCCCATGGCCATTGTCCATGCTCCGGGGAAGCCTTCGCGCCGGGCCGCTTCCAGCCCGAAGCTCCGCGCGCAGCGGATGACCGCTTCCTCCATGCCGTAATACAGTCCATGCAGGCCTCGTTGCGGCAAGGCGCAAGCGCTTTTGTTCCAGCGAGCAATATTAATTATGGGATATGCCACAAGTTGGCCGGGATAATGGCAGGTTATCTTGCCGCCCCGGGTGCTTTTGACCAAATCTATGCCTCGCTCGCGCAAATATTGCTCCCCGGCCAGTAAAAATTCCTCTCCGCCGTGACGGCCAAAGGTGATTACCGGGTGATGCTCCAGCAGAAGCAGGCGATCTTCCGCGCCTCCACTTACTGCTTCAACCATAGCGTATTGCAGTTCGGCCGCTTCCGCATAACGGAGCAAACCGAGATCGATGATTTCCATGGTTAATTTTCCACAGACTGTTATAACATTTTATGAGAAAAAAAGGTTCGCACCGCGAAGAAAACAAGGCTCGCATCGTGTGGAGGAATTCAAAACGTGAAGGGCAAAACCCTCATACCTCACTATATACACACCTCGGGCGCGGATGAAAAGCATTAAGAGATGAATCATGTTTAAGCGTTTTATTTCACATGACAAGCATAAAAATATGCTTTGAATAAAAAACAGTATTGCATATAGCCTATCAGTAGTTATTGTTTTTATTCTATAGTTTGAGTGGCTTTATAGATAATAAGATTACCGCTTTCAGCGAAAATCTGGTTTAAACCGCGAAAAAACAAGGATTTTTCATGAAATCTGCACTGCATATTGAACATACACGGCATAAAGAATATTCCCTGGTGCTGACAGTGGCGGCTGGAACGGTTCTGTTGTTTGCCGCCGGTGCACAGAGCTTTGCCGCTCTTTGTGCGCTCAGCGCCCTGGCCGTAGCCTCCATTCTGTGGAGCGCCTTCAGCGTAGTGCGCCATGCCGACGTGCTGGCCCATCGCTTCGGGGAACCCTTTGGCTCCTTGATTCTGAGTCTGGCCATTGTAATTCTTGAAGTGGGCATGATTTCCATACTCATGCTCTCGGGCAATGCCGCACAAACCTTGATGCGCGACACCATTTATTCGGTAATCATGATCGTCATGGCCGGACTTGTGGGCATGGCGCTGCTTTTCGGCGGCTATAAATACAAGAGCCAGAATTTCAACTTCACGGGCATCAAGCATTATTTGATATCCATCATCCCCCTTGCCACGGTGGTGTTGGCCATGCCTACGGTTATGGATGCGGAAAGCTACACCCCGGCACAACTTGTTGTAGTTTCCGCCGCATGCGTGGGCCTGTATCTGTTTTTTCTGCGTATACAGACGGTTACGCATAGGGATTTCTTTGTTTATGAAGACGAGGACGAAGACGGCGGGCACGGCAAGGCTTCATCTCACAGCACGGCCTGGCATTTTACTATGCTTGCCGTGCACCTTGTGGCTGTTATCGGCATTACCAAACTCAACTCCGGATCCCTTAACGCGCTGATGGCGCTGCTGAATGCCCCGCCCGCCTTCGCCGGTTTCCTTGTAGCCCTGCTAATTCTATCCCCTGAAGGAACCGGCGCGTTCAGCGCCATTCTGCGGGATCAGCCCCAAAGGGCCATGAATCTTTTTCTGGGTTCGGTACTGGCCACCATATCACTCACCGTGCCTGTGGTGGTGTGCGTGGCCCTGCTCACCGGGCAGCAGGTACAGCTGGGGCTGAGTATGCCCGAAATATTGCTGATGGCCGCAACCTTCATGGTCTGCCAGTCTTCGCTGACAACGGGCGAAACCAATGCTCACAGCGGCGCGGCGCATGTGGCCTTGTTTGTTATCTATATTATGATGATTTTCGCCTGAACCTGGCACATTTTGCGAACGCGGCGAGTAAAACATTATAAAAAATGTCATGAGTGCCGCCAAGAGAAACTCGTCGGCGGCACTCATGCGTTACTCGTGTTAAATGGCGTCTTTGTCGCCCGACTCAATCTGTCTCTTGCGCTCTTCCATATGCTCGCGCGCCAGCTTGAAAACAATAGGGCTGAGAAGCAGCAATGCCACAAGGTTGGGCAGAGCCATCAACCCGTTGGCCAGATCAGAAAAATCCCATACAAAATTGAGAGGGAAAACAGCCCCGATGGGAACCACCAGGCAGAAAATGACGCGGAAAGGCATAGATGCCTTGTGCCCAAATATGTACATAACGCAACGCTCGCCATACACGCACCAGCCCAGGATGGTGGTAAAGGCGAAAAGTGCCAGAGCCACGGTGACCGCATACTTGCCGAAACCGGGAATGGCCGCCTCAAAGGAAGTAGCGGTGAGAACGGCGGCGCCTGTTCCTTCGCTCCACAAACCACCGGTGATAATAACCAGACCGGTCATGGTACATACAATTATGGTGTCGAGGAAGGGGTCGATCATGCCCAAAAAGCCCTGATGCACCGGGTCCTTCACTGTGGCGGTGGCATGGGCTATGGGCGCGCTGCCGAGGCCGGCTTCATTGGAGAACAGCCCGCGAGCCACGCCGCGCTGAATGGTATCCTTAACCACCGCGCCCACAAAGCCGCCTACGGCCGGAGTGGGAGCAAAGGCATAAGCAAAAATGTCGTAAAAAGCGCCGGGAACAGCCTTATAGTTGACGAGCAGAATGTAAATTCCCAAAATTACGTAAAAAACGCACATGAATGGTACAACCCTGCCGGCCACTTCACCAATGCGCTTGACCCCGCCCACAATGATCACAAAACAAATCAGGAACAAAACAAGACCCATGGTCGCTTCGGGCGAAAGTCCGAACATCCCTCTACTGATGCCGAAATTCTTCACCACATTGGATGAGATGGCATTGGCCTGGGTAAGATTGCCTATGCCGAAGCAGGCAATGGAGCCAAAAAGGGCAAAGAGCCAGGCCAGCCATTTCCATTTTTCGCCAAGCCCTTTGCGGATATAGTACATGGGGCCGCCCGCATAGCTGCCGTTGGGCAGCACTTCGCGGTATTTCACAGCCAGGGTGGCCTCGCAAAATTTGGTGGCCATGCCGAAAAGAGCGGTCATCCACATCCAGAACATTGCCCCTGGTCCGCCCAGGGAAATGGCCGTGGCCACGCCCACAATGTTGCCGGTGCCGACTGTGGCCGCCAGGGAAGTCATAAGTGCGTTGAATGGTGTCAATTCACCTTCGCCTCCGCCATGCTTGCGCCCGGCCAGCATGTGCTTGAACGCTGGAACAAGCATACGGAACGGCATAAATCGCAGGCCGAACGTCAAATATACTCCGGTTCCCAACAGCAGAGGTATAAGAACATAGGGCCCCCAGACGACCGCGTCGATCTGGGCAATCCAACCGTGCAATTGCGTTATGAAATCCGTCTGCATAGCGCCTCCCGTGGTTTGTGGTTTACCATTATCCAATAAAATTTATACCATACGACGTATAATATAAATTATTTTCATAATCCAGCATTTACAATGTGAAAATAAGTTCAATGTAAACCGTCCGCGCTTTGCGCAAGATTTTATTCAATCCTTACACTCTATTGAATACGACAATGCATAGGAGTAAAAATAACGGCCCCCCGCGCGGAAGGAATTCCAACCCGGGAGGCCGTCAGAGCACATTGCTCACTTCATTCGTAAACGGCTCTACATTTCCGCGATGGCATTGACCTCTACCAAGATCCCCCGCAATTCGCAGCTAACCGTAGTGCGGACGGGATAAGGGGCGTCGAAACACTGTTTGTATATTTCGTTGAATTCGGCAAAGTGTCCAATATCAGCCAGATAAACCGTAACGGCCGCCACGTCGCTCATGCTTGCCCCCGCAGCTTCCAGAACGGCTCGCACGTTGCTCAGGCACAGTCTGGCCTGGCTGGCGAAATCCTCTGGAATGGCATTTGTTTCTGGATCAACGGGCCGTTGCCCCGCGACATAAACTCTTGATCCAGTTTTTATGCCTTGAGAATACGGCCCGCCGGGAAGCGGAGCCTTGGTGGTGCGAATTTCCTGTTTCATCGAAATTTCCTTTATAAATGGAGCCTGTTTTTAAAATTAAAGGCCTCCAGAGCGGAGATAAATCCACGTTGGAGGCTTTTCCAAAAAATGCATACAGTGCTTGTAGGTTATAGAACGTATAATTCTATATTCCGGGCATCTCAAATCCGATCTTATTCAAGCCCTCTTTCAATTCGGCTATTTTGCCCTCGGCAGCGTCCATCAACGGCGGGCGCACATGAACCCATTCGGGATCATTACGCTTCCAGGCCATAGCCGCTTTCATCGAGGAAATCATGGGCATAATTTCAAAAACCTTGCGGGTGGCGGTTATTTTGGCCTGGCGTTCGTCGGCGTCGGCAGCCTTCCAATTATTATACAAATCAACAATGGCCGCCGGGTTCACGTTGCCGGTGGCGGTTATGCAGCCCGCGCCGCCGCCGCGCATGTTTTGCAGTAAAAACACCTCGCTGCCGCAAAATACGTCAAAGCTGTCGGACTGGAAATTCTTGAGCAGGGCGTCGGTATTGCTCCAGTCGCCCGAGCTGTCTTTTATTCCGGCTATGGTGCCGGGGTAGGCCTTAATCAAACGCTCGATAAGGCCGAGGGACAGCGGAACCTGGGCCACCGGCGGAATATGGTAAAGATAGACGCGCAGGGAAGAGCTGCCCACGCGCTGCACCACTTCGGAGAAAGAGCGGAACAGACCGTCGTCGTTTACTCCGCCCTTGTAATAGAAGGGCGGCAGCATCAGCACCCCGGCGCATCCGGCTTTCACGCAGGCCAAGGTTAACTCCACAGTATCGGGCAAAGCGCAGCAGCCGGTGCCGGGCATAAGTTTTTCCGGAGACACCCCGGCGGCCAGCAAAGTTTCGAGCAGCTTAAGGCGTTCGGGCACGGACAGGGAATTGGCTTCGGAATTGGTGCCGAAAATAGCCAGCCCCACGCCGCTGCTCACCAGCCATTTGCAATGCTGTATGAAACGCTCCGGGGAAGGGGCGAGATTTTTGTCAAAGGGGGTAAGCACCGGCGAGAGCACGCCACGCAGTCTGGGAGTTTCCTTGCTCATGATTCAATCCTCACTTTTATTTTTTACCCGAGAATATGCCCTGCAACGGGTTTCCAAAGGGGCTTGCCCCTTTGGCCGCCAGAGGCTTTTCCTTACAAAATTTACTCTTTATAGAGCCACAAAGCACCTTGCTCCGCCCCGCCGACACCGGCGCGATAGGCTGCCAGCACGCCGCGCAAAGGCCGTTCGGGGTGCTTGAGATCATTGGCTCGTTTTGCCAGTTCGGCATCATCCACATGCAGGCTGATAATTTTCTTGTCCAGGTCAATTTCAATGGTATCGCCGTTTTTCACCAAGGCAATGGGGCCGCCATCCCAGGCTTCAGGGCTGATATGGCCCACGCACGGCCCCCGGCTGGCTCCGGAAAAGCGCCCGTCGGTAATCATGGCTACTGAAGTATGCAGGCCAAGGCCCACCAGCATGGCCGCCGGAATGGAAAGCTCGCGCATGCCCGGCCCGCCCTTGGGGCCTTCGTAGCGCACCACGAGAACACTGCCTTTTTCTATTTTGGCTTCCAGAAGATAGTCGCGCACTTCTTCTTCAGAGTCGAAAACAACGGCTGGTCCCACATGACGGAACATTGACGGCTCCACCCCGCTCTTTTTCACCACCGCGCCAAGAGGGGCCAGGTTGCCGTACAGAATGGAGAAGCAACCATTTTCATGCATGGGCTTGTCCAGCTCATGGATAATTTCGCGGTTTACCTTCACCGGATTGGCGTCAAGATATTCCCCGAGGGTGCCGCCCATGGCCAGCTCGGCTGAACAATCAAGATGCGGCCGCATGGTGGACAGCACACCGGGCACCCCTCCGGCCTGGTGATAGGTATGAATGTTGGGTTGGGCCGAAGGCTTGAACTTGGCAATAACAGGCACCGAAGACTGGATGTTGTCAAAATCGCGCAGATCCATTTTCACACTCATCACCTTAGCCAGTGCCATAAGGTGCATTACGGCATTAGTGGAACCGCCTGTGGCCGAAATATATTTTATGCCGTTACTCAGACTTCTTTCATTCAATATTTCCGAAACGCGGCGGCCTTCGCGGGTAAGGGCAACAATGCGCTCGCCAACGTCGCGGGCTTGCCTGGTTTTCGCCGCCGCCGCGAACAACATGGTGGCTGAGCCAAAGGGGGCCAGCCCCACAGCCTCGAGGAAGGTTCCCATGGTATTGGCCGTCCCGAACATGGAGCAGGTTCCGCCGGAGAAGCATATATTCTCGCGCCAGCGGTCAAAGGTACGTTCGTCAATGTGCCCCCCGGCGCGCTGGCCTATGGCCTCCTTGAGGTCGGGGGTTACAAATTCGCGTCCGTCTTCGCAATAGGGAATCATGGTTCCGGCGCTGATAAAAATGGAAGGCAGATCCAGAGCGGCGGCGGCCATGAGCATGCCCGGCACTATCTTGTCGCAGGAGCAGAAAAACACCAGCCCGCTGAATTTGTGGGCGCGCACCATGGCCTCAATGGACCCGGCAATAAGATCGCGCTGGGGCAGGATGCTGTGCATACCGTCGCCCTGGGCTATCCCGTCGCAGGGCGCGGGCACATTGAATTCCGCTGGAGTTCCCCCGGCGGCCCAAACTCCCTCGCGTACAAACTGAACCAGCTCTTTGAAAGGCTTGTGCCCGGGGTTCACATCATTCCAGGAATTGACCAGGCCGATAACAGGTTTGGCAAGATCGCCCTTGCGATAGCCCACGGAATTCATCAAGCCCACATAGTAGGCTTTGGTTTTCTCTTCAATGCTTGTCTTGGACATTTTTTAAACTCCGGTATCGGGTTGCTTGAGCCGATTAATATGTTTCAATCCCCAGTCGGCCCATCCACCGACTGACTCTGTCCGCGGTGGATGGGAACCGTAAGTAAATTTTGATGAGCAATGACTATGCCACAATCTATTACATTGAAAAAATGGATTAATATTTTAAATAAAAAAATGAAAAGGGCCGAATTGCCGCACTAAATGTTGCATTATGCAATGTTTAGTGCGGCATGATATTTTAAATCTGAATAATTTTTTGGCGCAGCCGGGGACAAAAAAAGCTCGTGGCGTGACTGTCCAGCAATTGTTTCTATGGAATCAAGATCTGTAAGCCGCGTTACAAGTGACATAGTCGTGAGTCAAATCCGAGGCCAGCAGTATATATTGGCCCGGCCCCTCCCCTATAACCACCTCCACATGCAGATCCCTTTCCTTGAGCGGCCCTTCCAGAACTTTGTCGGCATCATTGCCCACGGGCTGCTCATTGCGGAACAGTTCCACCCCACACAAGGAAACGCGCACATCGCCGGGGGCAAAATGCGCCCCACTGCGGCCCAGCGCCGCAACGATGCGGCCCCAGTTGGCGTCGCGCCCGTACATGGCTGTTTTCACCAGCTGGGAATGTCCCATGGTGCGAGCCGCCAGTTCGGCGTCGGCATCGGAATGCGCGCCGCGCACTTCAATTTTGATTACCTTGCTCGCGCCCTCGCCATCTTGCACCAGCATATAGGCCAGCTTGCCCAAAATATCTTCCAGGGCTTCATAAAGAGCCTGCTTGTCTTCCTCATCGGCAACCTTCACCCCTGAAGCGCCGTTGGCCAAGCCCAGAAGGGTGTCGTTGGTGGAAGTGTCTCCGTCAACACTAACGCGGTTGAAAGTGTTTTGCACGGCCCGACGGAACATTTCGGTCCATTCTTCCTTGGCGACTTCCGCATCGCACAGCACTACAGAAAGCATGGTGGCCATATTAGGGCAAATCATGCCCGCGCCCTTGGCCATGCCGCAAATTCTGGCCATGCCGCCGGAAAGGCGTATTTCTCGCGCTCCGAACTTGGGGAAGGCGTCGGTGGTCATCATGGCTCTGGTGAAATCCTCAATATTCTTGCGCCCCAGGTTGGCGGCAAGTTCCGGCAAAGCTTTTTCCCACAAATCCAGAGGAATCTGATCGCCGATTACCCCGGTGGACATAGGTAGAATATCTGTTTCGTCAACGCCCAAGGCCTGCCCGGTCTTGCGCAGGGTCTCCATACATATTTCACGGCCCTTGTCTCCGGTGCAGGCATTGGCTTGACCGGCGTTGACCACCACGCCTCGGGCGGCAATGCCCTGCTCCAGCCTTTCCATGCACACGCGCACCGGCGCGGCTTTGAAGGCATTGGTGGTGAACACCCCGGCCGTCACAGCCGGAACCTCGGAAAGCACAAAGCCTAGGTCATCGCGCCCGGCCTTGCGAAAACCCGCGCCGGCGGCGGAAAGCCTGAACCCCTTGGGCAGATTGTCGTTCATCGTTGTTATAATCCTTGATTTTTATTTTTAGAAACAAATATGCTCATACATATGCCCGCGCTCCCTCGGCCGCAAGGCGGGAAAACGGAGGACAACCCTTTACGGCCTCACGGCCCGGAAAAAGGAACCAAACCATGAGTGACAGATGGGAAAAAACTCTCGACAGATCCAAAGACAACTATGTAAAGCTTATACGATTGAGCCCCGGACTATCTCTGGCCAATCAGCCTCTAACAAAAATAGAAACAAATGCCCTTGATCTGAAAACTCGCGAACTTATCGCTCTGGCGGTAGCGGTAACCACAGGCTGCAAGGAGTGCATCGCCGTGCATGCGCGCAAAGCGGCCAGCGCCGGGGTTACTACCCAGGAATTGGGTGAAGCCCTGCAGGTGGCGGTAAGCGTCAATGCCGGAACAGTGCTGAGCCATGCGGGCAAAATTGTCGACGCTTATGAAAGTATGACTGAAGATCGCGAAAAAAAATTAAAAAAAAATTAAATTGAAAACCGGGGGGAAGAGCCTCTTCCCCCCGGCTCGCGGGTTGATACTTTTTAGTCAAGAGCCTTTGGCTAAATTACCTGGCTGCCTTGAGTTTTCCGGGCTGCCCTGTCAAAGCACGGGCAGCCAAATCGTTAAAAAGAAGTAATTCGACGAAGTCGATATTACTTCTTTTTAACGATTTCCTCCGCCAAAGCGGCCGGAACTCTTTCATAATGATGGAACTGCATGCTGAAAGTAGCGCGGCCCTGAGTGCGCGAACGCAGGTCGGTGGCATAGCCGAACATGGAAGAGAGCGGCACATGCACGCGCACGCTCTGCACACCACCAGCCCTGGCTTCCATGCTCTGGATGCGCCCGCGCCTGCCGTTGATGTCGCCCATGACGTCGCCGATATATTCTTCGGGGCTGACCACTTCCACGTCCATAATCGGCTCAAGCAGCACCGGGCCAGCCTTGGACACGGCGTCCTTAATAGCCATGGAGCCGGCCACATAGAAAGCCTGTTCCGAAGAGTCAACGTCGTGGTAAGAGCCGAACACCAGGTTCACTTTCACGTCCACAACGGGGAAGCCTGCCAGCACACCGGACTTCAGGGCGTCTTTTATGCCCTTGTCAATGGCCGGGATGTATTCTTTGGGAATCACGCCGCCGCTGATGGAGTTAACAAACTCATAGCCCTTTTCCGCATTGGGTTCGATTTCGATTACGCAGTGACCGTACTGGCCGCGCCCGCCGCTCTGCTTCACATGCTTCATGTCCGACTTGGAGGGCTTGCTGATGGTTTCACGGTAGGCCACCTGCGGCTTGCCCACGTTGGCATTCACGCCGAATTCACGGGTAAGGCGGTCAACAATAATTTCCAGATGCAGTTCGCCCATGCCGGCAATAAGGGTTTGCCCGCTTTCTTCGTCGCCTTTTACGCGGAATGAGGGGTCTTCCTTGGCCAGCTTGCCGAGGGCCACGGACAGAGCGTCACGGTCGGTCTTGGTTTTGGGCTCAATGGCCACTTCAATGACCGGCTCGGGAATATTTAGTGACTCAAGCACAACCGGGCGCTTTTCGTCACAGAGGGTATCGCCGGTGGAGGCCTGTTTCAGGCCCACCAGAGCCACGATGTCGCCCGCTCCGGCCCACTTCACGTCTTCACGCTTGTTGGCGTGCATTTTAAGGATGCGCCCGATGCGTTCTTTTTTGCCGGTATTGGCATTCAGGACGCTGGTGCCCGATTCAAGCACCCCGGAATAAATGCGGAAGAAGGAAAGATGGCCGATGAACGGGTCGGAAAAGAGCTTGAACACCAGCCCGGCCAAGGGCTGCTTGTCGTCGCAGGGGCAGGAGATTTCCTTGGTTTCGTCCTCGGGGTTGTGACCCTTCATGGCGTCAATGTCCAGAGGCGAAGGCAGGTAATCAACAATGCCGTCCAGCAGAGGCTGCACACCCATATTGCGGAAGGCCGAGCCGCAGAAAACCGGCACTATGGCCTGGGCAATGGTAGCCTTGCGCAGCCCGGCGATGATTTCGTCAGGAGTGATTTCATCACCGGCCAGATATTTTTCCAGCAGGGTTTCATCCTGTTCGGCCACGGCTTCAAGCATGGCCAGGCGGCGCTCATCAAAAGCATCCATCAGTTCGGGCGAAATATCTTCGGAGGTGAATTCCACGCCCTTGGTGGCCTTATTGAAACGGATCATGCGGCTGTGCACCAGGTCAACCACGCCTTCAAACTTGTCTTCCTGGCCAACGGGAATCTGCACGGGAACGGGGGTAGCGCCCAGGCGATCTTTGATCATGTCCACGCAGCGGAAGAAATTGGCTCCGATACGGTCCATTTTATTAACAAAGCATATTCTGGGCACACCATAGTTGTTGGCTTGCCTCCACACGGTTTCAGACTGGGGCTCAACACCGGCCACGGCGTCAAAAACAGCCACGGCCCCGTCAAGCACGCGCAGGGAACGTTCCACTTCAATGGTAAAGTCCACGTGGCCGGGGGTGTCGATGATATTGACGCGGCAGTCTTTCCAGAAGCAGGTGGTGGCGGCTGAAGTGATAGTAATGCCGCGCTCCTGTTCCTGCTCCATCCAGTCCATGGTGGCGCCGCCGTCGTGGGTTTCGCCAAGCTTGTGGGTAACGCCGGTATAGAAAAGAATGCGTTCGGTGGTGGTGGTTTTGCCCGCGTCAATGTGGGCCATAATGCCTATATTGCGCTGTTTGTCAAAAGCGATTGTACGTGACACAATTTTACTCCTGAGAAATATCGACAAAGCGCAGGCGATAATCGCATGCGCTTTGAAATTTACCCGGTTTTTTCAGGGTATAATCCGAAAATTCCGGAAAACAAGTTCACTTTCATCCAAAAAGGCGATCGCTTCCCGCAGGAAAGCAACCACGGAGAAATTCTGCTCGCCTTTACACTCCGGCAAGGCAAAAAGGTTTTTTGCGAAAGGAGTATCTTATAAGACTCTACTTGAGCAAAAAACCTTTTTAACGCTGCCAGAGTGTAAAAACGCACCGAATTTTACCAGCGGTAGTGGGCAAAAGCCTTATTTGCCTCAGCCATGCGGTGGGTATCTTCACGCTTTTTCACAGCGCCGCCGCGACTGTTGTAAGCATCCAGAAATTCGGCTGAAAGCTTGGCGATCATGCCTTTTTCACCGCGCGAGCGGGAATAGTTGATCAGCCAGCGGATGGAAAGAGAAACCTGACGATCCGGGCGCACTTCCATAGGCACCTGATAGGTGGCGCCGCCCACGCGGCGGGCCTTTACTTCAAGATGCGGCTTGACATTATCAAGAGCCTTTTCAAAGGCGCGAATCGGTTCTTCGTTGGTTTTTTCACCAAGGATGTCGAGCGCGCTGTAAAAAATCTTTTCCGCTGCGCCCTTCTTGCCGCTGTACATGAGGCGATTAACAAACTTGGTCACCAGACGGCTCGAGTAAATCGGGTCAGGCAAAATTTCTCTTCTTGGAATAGGACCTTTACGGGGCATGGATAACTCCTTAAAAATTCAATTAAAAAAAAGCACGGCACACCGGTCCTGCGCCGCTTTTCAAAAAAAGCCGGGCGCATGGCAATGCCGTTTCACCCTGAAAAAAATCGTTCAAGCCGCCTTTACAGCGACCGGCGGCCCTTTCGGGCGGCCGCAAAGCCCCTCAATCGAATTGAGGAGGCTTTACTTGGGACGCTTGGCGCCGTACTTGGAACGGCTCTTGCGGCGGTCGGCAACACCGGAAGTGTCGAGGGTACCGCGCACAATGTGGTAACGAACGCCGGGAAGGTCTTTTACGCGGCCGCCGCGGATGATCACCACGGAGTGCTCTTGCAGGTTGTGTCCTTCACCGGGAATGTAAGCCGTAACTTCAATGCCGTTGGTCAGACGCACCCGGGCAACCTTACGCAGAGCCGAGTTGGGCTTTTTGGGGGTTGTGGTGTACACGCGGGTACACACGCCGCGACGCTGCGGGCAGGCTTGCAGCGCGGGAGTCTTTTTGCGCTTGAGCACCTTTTTGCGTTCCTTGCGGATGAGCTGGTTAATAGTGGGCATTATCTTTCCTTTTTTATATATTGAAAAAAATAGTACGGGCAGGCCGCCTAACGGCAACCCGCCTTAAAGCGCTTCAGCATATTGCCGCTCCACTTGCATGTCAAGCATGTTTTTTGTTCTATAACTATTATTGCAATGGTCTTTTCTTAAGGATATATATATAAAAAAATTTTTTACTACTATTTTCCGTCAAAGCCCAAAAACAAATTCCGCAAAAATTAAAATTGTGCCTAAGCGCGGCATATTTAAGGGCTCTTCACCAAAGGAGATAATATATGCGGTTCAAATCGTTGTCATTATTGATAATTGTCTCATTCTTCTCCATGGGGCTCACATCCGGTTGCGCCTCGAAATACGGAGCGCAAACAACAAGAGTGGAACGATTTCCGGCTTGTTATGCGCCAATACAAGAATTGCGCGAAGATGAATCAAGTGTTGCCAAAAGCACGGCCACAGGCAGCCTTGTCGGCGCGCTCGGAGGCGCTCTGGTGGGCCTAATGGCCTCCGGAGGCAAATGGCAAGGCGCGGCCGTTGGCGGGGCCATGGGCGCGGCCGCCGGTTCGGCTGTGGGTTACTCCCAGGGCAAGCAAAAGCAAATGGCCAATGAAAACGCCAGAATGGCCAGCTATATGCGCGACCTGGACGGCGACATTTCGGGGCTTACCGCCTCCACAGCCTCAGCTCGCATGGCCATTCAGTGCTATCAAAGGGAATTCAAAAATGTCATCGCCCAGTACAAGATGGGCGCAATTTCCAAAATCGAGCTGGAATCCTCATATAATGAAATCAGAAGCGGCATAGAGGAATCCGAACGCATTCTGGGCCAGATCATAGACAAGGCCCAGAACCGCGACGCCGAATATCTGGCCGCGATGGATCAGGAAAGCAAGGTTCAGGGCGTTTCCGTGCCCGAAGACCCGTCCGTTTCGCCCGCGCCAAAGCAAATGGCCATAAGCCGCATGAAAAGCAAGCAGAGAACCTACAGCAGCTCCATCAGGGAAGCCGAACAAGTCAAGCAGGACGTGGCCAGCACCAAGTCGGACATGAATAACGAATTTATGGCGAGGATGGCCGAAAACAGAAGTTAACCGTCTGATAAGCGTCTTTTGCCCCCCCGGACCGCGTCGAATGGCATTTCCGGCCAGGGATAAACCAAAAGAGCTCTATCCCTGAACCGGAAATGCCGTTTTCCTCGCCAGGAAACAAAATCCCCGTTGTCAGCAGATCCACAACGAATGGAAACGTTCACACGCAAAAGAAAGGTTTTTGGGGGGTCATTTTTATGGATAACAACAATCAAAAAAGGCAAGGCGGGTCCGGACGCGCCGTGCCGTTGCTGCTTTCCGCAATTCTGCTTCTGGCCATCGGCGTGGTATTATACATGCTGTACAAAGCCGCCCAGAGCAAAGTCGAAGAAGACCCGGACGCGCTGAAGGCCGGACGCGATCGCGTGGCCGCTCTTGCCAGACAAAAAACCGAACTGGAAAATATGGCCAGGCTCGACCCCTGCGTTATCCGGCAGGCCCTGGGCCTGCCCCCCAAGGTTGCTCCCGCGCAACAAAAAAATATGCCCCCGCAAGGCTCACCCGCAAAACCTGCGACTCCGCAAAGCCAAAGCAATCCGGCTGTTTCACCCGGCGCTTCAACGCCTTCAGTTCCGGCTCAAGGCAGCCCTCCCCAACCGGCATACTCCAGCGGAGCGCCCCAGCCCGTCCCTCCCGGAAGCATTCCGCAATCATCGGCGCCCGGCAGCGCTACCCTGCCCGCGGTCCCGACGGAAATGACGCAATCTCCGCAGCAGATTGCCCGTAAAACCTCGGTGGAAAAGGTGGAAGACGCCACAGTATTTGTTCTGAATATCGGCAAGCAGGGGGTGAGCACCGGCACCGGATTTTTCATTGCGTCGGATCTTGTTATGACCAACCGCCATGTGGCCGGCGAAACGCGCGGCCGCATTTTTATAATCAACCGCAAGCTGGGCAAAGCTCTGGAGGCCAAGCTGGTCGCCGCCAGCCCCAGCAGTCGGGAAGGCGGGCGCGATTATGCCGTGCTGCGCGTTTCCGGACCAAGCGGCGTGGAGCCATTGACACTGCGCGCCAATCCCAGACGCGCCGACAAGGTAAATGCCTGGGGTTATCCCTATGCCGTTTCTCAAGGAGATCCCAAATATCAGGCCCTGATGCGCGGACAGATATCTTCCGCCCCGGAACTGGTTTATTCCGACGGGTCCATCAGCGCCGTGCTCGAGCGCAACCCGCCGCTCATAGCGCACACCGCGCAACTCTCCCAAGGTAACAGCGGCGGCCCGCTGACTGATGAAAACGGTATGGTGGTGGGCATAAATACGCTGATCAGCCTCGACGAAACAAGCTATCGCCAAACCTCTCTGGCACTGCCCGCGTCGGACATGGCCGCGTTTTTGCGACAGAACGGCATCAATGTGCCCTTGCGGTGATAATATAAGGAAACAGCATGAGTACAAACTTCATTGCTACTACTCCGAAGAGTGAAATACACTCCTTGGCGCATCAGGGCATTCTGGTCTGCGAGAGTTTTCATCAGATCAGGGAGCTGGTGCGCTCGCGCCTCGGAGATGAATACGCCCTGCTTTTTGCCGAACCCAGCCAGCATCAGGACGGCAGCGCCGTGGACTGGTACAGCCCGGTGCAGGGTCCGGTGCGCAAGCTGGGTGAGCTGCCACTCGAAGAACAGGAAAAAATGCGTGCGGAAACCATCCGCATGGCCAAAGACATTCAGCGCATAGCCGAAGATATGAAAAAGTCGGGCATAAACGCGCAAACAACCAGAGGGGCCATTCTCGAACTGGCCTTACAGTACCCCGACGACAACTGCATTTACGCCATAGGCGGACAGCCGGTGTTCACATGCTGGGGATTTGGACCGGGCACGGCCGGGGCCAGGCCCCAGGATCTGGCGCGTTTATCCCCTGTTTCAGCCAAACCTGCCGCAAACCCGCCTCCGCCTCCATCCCCAGAAGCAGCGCCCAAAGCAGCCTCACCTCCTCCACCGCCCCCGATCGAAGAACCACGTCGTGGTTTTCCCTGGCTGCTCTGGCTTCTGCCGCTGCTGCTCCTGCTCGTTCTTTTTGTGCTTTTAACCGCTTCATTCGGAGGTTCAAAGCCCATTGTCCCCGGCCTGGATCTCAATCTTCCGGCCCTGCCCTTCATAAACAACGTCCCGCCTCAAAGCGGTGAACTTGAAAAGCTCGAAAGGGAAGAAGAAAAACTCAAGGCTGAACTGGCTGTCGCGCAAGGTAAACTGCGCGATCTGGCTGAACAGTGCCCGGCCGTGCAGCCCGCGCCGATAGCACAGGCCCCGGCCGAACCGCCGCGCGAATCGCTGGTCATTCCGCAGCAATCGGCGGATCTGGCTTTTTTGCGCGGGCGCTGGCTGTGCGATCGCGGCCTGGTTAACAAGGCCGATAAGCAACCTATTGTGGTTCTATATGAATTCGACGCCAAGGGGCAAGGCACGGTCACCGTGCGCCAAACCGGGCGTGAAGACTGCGCCGGACCGGCCTCGGCCGCCATGGGCAGCGACGGGGTTTTGCGTATAGAGGCCGGAAAACAAGTTTGTTCCAATGGCCGCAGCTATGCCGAAGAAAAAATCGAATGCCGGAGCGATGACTCCGGCCGGGCTGTTTGCACGGGCAAGTCCGCGGCGGGGAAGGATTGGGGTGGTAGTGTACCCTTCTACAGAATGGATTAGTTGACTGGCGGCTCGGTTTGCCGTGATACTGCGTCAGATTGCGCTTTTTTCGCTGAGAGGGCCAAAGAGCCCACTCGCTCGCAAAAGCTTGTCTTACTTGTTTGACGCCAAACTGAGCCGCTACATTTTGCCACGAGCGATGCAGAAAAAACGAATCGAAATTTTAATAAAATTAATAAAATAACTCATATTACGATAAGTACTGCCAAGGAAAAACGAATAGTGAGACTTTCTTTTACAAAAAAGCACATCGTCACGGTTTTGGCGGCGCATTTGCTGATTACGGCTCCGGCGGCCTTTGCCGCCGATGAAGAAAAAATGCTGGCCCCTGTCCCTCCGGCACAGGACCCCGCGTCCAAAGTTCCCGGCGGTCCGGATGTTATTGTCACGCCCACTCCGTCTGTAACTCCTGGTGGTAGTACGGTAATAATCGTGCCGCAAAATGTGCCGGAAACACCGATGAAAACGCCCGAAACGCGCCCCGTGCCTGGGGGGGGTGTGGAACCACCTGTTATTGTCCAACCCGTGCCCGAGGTGATTAAAGAGCCGCAAAAACCCGAAGCGGAAAAACCTGCCGTTATTGTACCGGTTGTTCCCGCCGTGCCTGCTGTTCCGGTGAAACCGGTCATTGTGCAGCCAGTGGTTCCGGAAAAAACCAAAGGGCAGCCCAAGCCGGAAAAAGATCTCGACCCGCTGTCTCCGGCGCAATTTTTGCCGCAAACCGAAATAAAGCCCGTTCCTGAACAGACAAAAAAACAGCCGGAACCACCCAAAAAGGCCGAGCCTCCAAAAAAAGCTGAATCGCCCAAAAAGACCGAACCTCCAAAAGAAAAGCCGGTACCGCCCAAAGAACCGCCAAAGAAAGCCGGAGACGAGCTGCGCATTCCTAAAGACGCGGCGGAAAGCGGCAAAAAGGACTTCTTGGAAGGCTGTTGGCGCGGCAAGGCTGACGGCAAATATGGCGACGGTAAACAGGCCAGAGGCGGCATGACCTTCTGCTTTAACAAAAACGGACAGGGCCGCCGCGAATGGCTTGACGAGCGCCGGGGCGAAACTTGCCGGGGGTCGGCTTCGGCCAGAGTTGATTCCTCCGGGGTTCTGCACATAATTTCCGGCGATGCGCGTTGCCCTTCCGGTGACGTGTGGAAAACCAAGGAAATCGTCTGCCGCGACGACGGGCAAGCCATGCAGTGCCGCTATGCGCATGGGGCGATGTCCGTCGGACCATTCATCCGCAAGTGAGGTCGTTGCCACTATGTCTTTTTGCCCTCTGCCCGCGTCAGAAAGTTTTTTTACTCCGGTCGAGTACCGTAAAAGTACACTCCCTCCGCAAAAAAACTTTCTTCCTTGGCAGAGAACAAAAATTTCATAGCGGCAACGACCTCTGAGAGAGCCACGGTAAATACCAATGAGGAACATATGTCCAAATTCATAAACAAGATGCCAACTTCCCACAGCATGCGCACCAATCCCTCCCGCCCGCGTCGTCTGCTCGGCTGTGCCGCGCTGGCCGTGGCGTTTTTGCTTCATGCCGGAACCAGCCTTGCCGCCGGGCAGGAAGAAGAGGAAAAAATGGTGGCTCCGCAGCCGATGCCGGGCCAGCCCTATCCCGAGCAGCACCCCCCGGCGCAACCAGGAGTGGTAACACCAGGCTATGCGGCCCCGACATATATAGCGCCGGGAACACCGGTTATTATTGATCCTTCTTCTGGTCAAACACGGCCCGCGCAGCCTGGCGAGGCTCCTTACGGCCCCTTTATTCCGGGGGTTCCTTCTCCCACTCCGGCCATACCTGTTCCGTCCGTTCCCTCCGTTCCCGGAGTTGTGCCCGGCCAAATCACACCGGAAAAAGGCGGACCGGGCGTAATTGCGCCTGTAATCCCCGTCCAGCCGTCTGCTCCCGGCAAGCAAATGATTCCAATTCAGCCGGGTAAAGTTGCGCCCACGGTCATCACCCCGACCATACCCGCTCCGGTAAAACCCGTGGAGCCCAAAGTGGTGGAACCCAAAATAATTGCTCCGGTTAAGCCGGTGCAGCCGGGCAGTCCGTCGCCGGGCAAAAGGGCACAAGAAAAAGGCGACCCCGGCCCGCTCTCCCCGGCGCAATTTTTGCCAACAACAACTATACCCGGTGAAGGCAAGGCCACTCCAGCTGCGGAAAAACAGCCGGAGGGAAAGCACCCCAAGGGCAAGGACCAACCCAAAATAAAGGAACCGGCCAAACCCAGGGATCCCAAAGCCCCCAAGGTTGAACAACCCAAAGGAGCTCCACCCATGGGTGAACCACCCAAGGGAGTTCCGCCTAAAGGTGAGCCACCTAAAAAAGGACCACGCGAAAAAGAACCGCCAAAAGAAACTGCTAAGAGCGACAAACCCAGGCGCGGCGACCCGTTGCGTATTCCGCCAGAGGCTGTACGGACCGGCAAGCTGGACTTTCTGGAGGGTTGCTGGCGCGGCACGCGGCCGGAGTATGTAACCAAGCGCATCATTACCGAGCGTTTTTGCTTTGACGCCAACGGCAGGGGCAAACGGCACATTATAGATTCGGCCTATGCCGGTGAATGTTTCGGGGCTACGCAAGGCAAGCTCGACTCCAGCGGCAAGCTGGTCGTTACCAGTGAAATGGGTTATTGTTCAGCCGGCGAGCAATGGGCTCCGGCGGAAATGGAATGCCGGGGCGAAGGTCAGGAGACACCATGCTATTGGAAGTTCACAGGGCCGCTGGGCGGCGGCTCGCAGTCATATAAAATTCCTTTCGTTAGGGAATAGCAAATTATATTTACCAAAACACAGCATTTTGACAAACCGCGTCCCTCCTTGGAGCAACCATGTATTCCATTCCCACTTACCGTTCGATAGTCAGCCTGATACCCGGCGGTTGCCCGCAATTTCTGGATTTTGCCTACAACCTCGCCGACATAAGCAAAGGGGTACGCTTTTTTCAGGAAAAACCCGGTTCCGGCGGCGAAGCGGGCAAAAAAATGTTGCGTTGCCTGGTGGAAGATGAAGACGGCGGCCTGCGCGACGATTTGAGCGGCGAAGTTGTGCGCGACGGAATCTATGAAGTTCCTTATAAGAAGGCTCTCGAACCGTGGCTGGATCAATGGTTGCCGGTGCCTTTTTTGCGGATGCGCGATCAAAAATGGGAGGACGGGGGCGCTCATTTCGAATGCGGCCCGGCCAACTGGGCCAGGGCGCGTCTGGTGCGCAGCCCGGAAAACCCCGATTGCCTGCGGGTAATCATAGTTTTTGACATGACTTTGGAGGAGCCGCCCCGAGATGTGGACATGTACTTTGCCCTGTCTCCGGCTGATGTGGATGCCCATGCCGGTTTTCAACTGGCCGTGCGCACCCGCGACAATGCCTGGTTTCTGAATCAGGGATGGGTGGATCAATGGCTGCGCAATGCCTGGAATGCATACAAGGCGCGCAAAAAAGGCCGCGAAGACGAATTTGCGCTGGAATATCTGGCCGGATACCTGACCATGCTGGACATTCTGCAAAAATCCATGCGCGGAGTGACGGTGCAGGCCATCAAGCCCACGGACACGCTCATTGATGTTGATCTGGTGCTGGATATAGGCAATTCACGCACAACGGGCATCCTGGTGGAAACGCGCACCCAGCGCGGCACCAATCTCAACGACAGTTACCTGCTGCAATTGCGTGATCTGGATAAGCCCGAGAATATTTATGTGGAGCCGTTTGAAACGCGATTGGAATTTTCTGAAGCCAATTTTGGCGACGACAACCTGAGCCGCCAATCCGGGAGAAGAACCCCGGCCTTTGTATGGCCCTCGCCGGTACGCATCGGGCCGGAAGCGGCGCGGCTTTCCACTCAGGCGCTCTGTGCCGAGGGCATTACCGGCATGTCCAGCCCCAAGCGTTATTTATGGGACGAGCGCGACTGGCTGGCGGGCTGGCGCTACAATACCAAAGGCGGCCCCGAACCAAGGGTTACGCGCGGGCCGCTGCCCAGGGTGGTCAATTCCAGCGGCACTCCGCTGTGCTGCATGCATGAAAAACTGTTTCGCACCCATCCGCTTTTGCGCGAGCAGGAGCGGGAAATGGCCTTTGTTTCCAACTTCACTCGCTCATCACTGATGATGTTTCTACTGGTGGAGGTGCTGCAACAGGCCCTCACCACCATCAACTCGCCAGGCCAGCGCGGGCGACGCGAGCTGCCCAATGTGCCGCGCCGCTTGCGGCAAGTTATTTTCACTGTTCCGGCGGGCATGCCCATTGCCGAGCAGCGCATATACCGCCGCTGGGTGAACTGGGCGGTGCGGGTGCTGTGGGAGATTCTGGGCTGGCAGGATTTTTACATCAGCGATCACAGCAAAACCGTGCCCGGCACTGATTACCGCTTAAGCCCGCGCGTGCGCTGCAACTGGGATGAAGCCACCTGCACCCAGCTTGTGTACATTTACAATGAAATCACAAAAAAATACCAGGGTGATGCCCAGAGTCTGTGCAAAATCACCGGTACAAAACGGACGGAGCACGGCAGTCGCCCTTGTGTACGTATAGCCACCATAGATATTGGCGGAGGCACAACGGATCTCTCCATCACCACATTTGTGCTGGAAAGTGAAATGAGCGCGTCCTCGCGCATGCGCCCACATCTGGAGCTGCGCGACGGCTTCAATATCGCCGGCGACGATATTGTGCGCGACGTGATCAAGTCCATTCTGCTGCCCTGCATCGGCGCGCACCTCACAGCTGCGGGCATGGCCTACAGCGACAAATTTCTCACCACGCTTTTCGGGCGCGACATAATGGACAGCTCGCAGGAAAGCCGCAACCGCCGCGCCCAGTGCGCCCGCCAGCTGCTCACCCCGGCGGCGCTGTGCATACTCAATTGCTATGAGAAGAGCAACCCGCTTTCTGGTGAGGGCGGCTTCACCTGCAAGTTGGCCGACTTTTTTGAAAGCGCGGTTCCGAAGGACGGCGGGGGCAATAGCTGGCCTTTCAGGCCGCAGACCCCGCCCAGCGCGGCGGTGATTGAATACGTGGAAGCGGCGGCGCGCCAGGCCCTGGGCAATAATTCCTTCAGCCTCATGGACACCCCGGTGCGCATCAGCCCTCAAAAGGTGGATGCGGTGATCCGCGAGACCATTTCCGGGGTGCTGGCCAATTTGTGCGAGGTGGTGCAGCGTTATGACTGCGACGCACTGCTGCTCACGGGGCGGCCCAGTCGTTGGCAGGCCATAGTGGCGTCCATTTTCGCCAAGCTGCCGGTTCCTCCGGATCGCGTGCTGCCAATGGGCGAATACCGCGTGGACAACTGGTATCCATTTGCTGATGCCAGCGGTTTAATTACCGATCCCAAAACCACGGTCGTGGTGGGGGCCATTCTTTGTTCGCTGGCCGAAGGCCATCTGGAAGGTTTTTCCTTTGATCCCACATCGCTTACGTCAACGTCCACAGCGCGTTTTATCGGCGAAATGGATACCAACGGGCAAATCAAAAAGCCCAAAGTCTGGTTCGAAGTAGACGTCAATGCCAAAGAAGAAAAAACCTATTACCGCGAGGTGGCTTTCGCCGGGCCCATTGCCGTGGGCTTCCGCCTGTTGGATGTGGAACGTTGGACGACTACACGTTTCTATGTTCTTGATTTTGCGAAAGAAGATATAAGGAGAGCCTCTGCGGACAAATTGCCCTTTAAAATAAAATTGTCTCTTCTGGTGCGCGAACTGGAAGAAGACGACGACGGTCGCCAGGCCGAGGGCAAGGAGCGCGATGAAGGCGAATTCAAAATTGAGGAAATCAGCGACCGCTTCGGCAATCCGGTGAAGACCGGCGACGTGCAAATTCGCCTCCAGACCCTGCCTCTTGACGAGGGTGTGTGGCTGGATACCGGCATTGTGTTATAGGAGTCCCATTCATGCATAACGACCTTGAACAACTCTGCCTCGGGCTGGCCGAGGCTTCCAAAGAAGCCGGAATTTGGGCGGCCGACAATGAAGAACAAGTGCGCGGCGAGCAGGAAGGCCTGCAAGCCGAACTGCGGCGTTCGTCTCGCTTGTTCCGCCAGTGTGCCAGAGCGGCGCGGCGCAAGATGTGCGCCGGGGTTTTCGGACCCAGCCAGGCTGGCAAATCCTACCTTATTTCCGCTCTGGCCCGCGACGCCAGCGGGGGGCTGCCGGCTCTTTTCGGCAATGAACAGCGCGATTTCATCAGCGAAATCAACCCCGAAGGCGGCAAGGAATCCACAGGTCTGGTCACCCGCTTCACCATGAGCCGCCCGGCGCATCTGCCCGAAGGCTTTCCCGTGCAGGTGCGCCTGCTTACGGAAACCGACCTGGTCAAAATTGTGGCCAATACCTACTATGCTGACTGCGAGCACAAAGATGTGCCCGACGTAAAAGCCATAAACAAAGTCCTGGACGAGCTTCAGGCCCGCAAGGGCGCGGGCGCGGCCCACATTGACCTGGACGCCATGGAAGATCTGCGCGAGTATCTGGTGAAAGACTTCCAGGCCAAGTCTCGCGTGCAGGAGCTGGAGCGTTCCTATTGGACGCGGGCTCTCGATCTGGGGCCGAAGCTTGGTCTTGAGGAGCGCGTGCGCCTTTACAGCCTGATATGGGACGACGTGCCCCAGTTCACCGATTTGCTGCGCCTGCTGCTGCGCGCCCTGGAAAAGCTTGGCCACGCGCCCGAAGCCTTCTGCCCTCTGGACGCGCTCATCCCCCGCGACGGCAGCATCATCGACGTGGCCATGCTCGGCGGGCTTGGCGATGCCGGAGGCCCGGAACTGCTGATCCGCACGGTCAAAAACGAACCGGTCAGCCTGCCCCGCTCCGTGGTAACCGCCCTCACCGCCGAACTGACCATTGTAATGAGCGAAAAGCCCGACGATTACTTTGACCATACAGACCTGCTCGACTTCCCCGGCTACCGCTCGCGCTACAAATTCGCCGAAGTGCGCCGCGAGCTGGAAAAACCGGGCATGACCAAAGAGCTTTTCCTGCGCGGCAAGGTAGCCTATCTTTTCCAACGCTATTGCGCCGAGCGCGAACTCACCAGCATGCTGCTGTGTATCGGACCCAGCAACCAGGAAGTGCAGGACCTGCCCGGAGTGATCAACGACTGGGTGCTGTCCGCCCACGGCGAACGCCCGGAAATGCGTCGAGGCAAGCCCGTGGCCCTGTACTTCGTGCTGACCAAGTTCGACATGGAATTTGAACAAAAAAAAGGCGCGCCCTCGGTGGAAACCCGCTGGGACAACCGTCTGCATGCTTCACTGCTGGACTTTTTTGGCAAGCAGCACGATTGGCCGCGCATTTGGGACGGGGTTGGCGCGTTCAATAACCTGTTTCTGCTGCGCAACCCCAACTTCCGCTTTGACGCCGTTCTGGAATATGACGAAAAAGGGCGTGAAAAAGGCATCCGCCCCGACCAGCAAAAGTATGTGGACGCCCTGGAAGCGGCTTTTATGAACAGTTCCGGCGTAGCCGATCATTTCCGCAACCCGCGCGAAGCCTGGGACGCGGCCATGTTGCTCAACGACGGCGGCATATCGCGCATCCGCGAAGCCTTGAAACCTCTGTGCAACCCCGACATCAAGCGCGAGCAGATCCTCACCACCCTGGCCGAACGCCGCGAACGCCTCAGCCTGCGCCTGAAATCCTTCTACAAAACCGACGACAAGGAAGAGGAACGCCGTCAGAAGGAACAGCTTGGCCGCGATTTGCTGCAAATTTTTTCACGCATGCTGCAAAATCAGCGCATGGGCGAGTTTCTGAACCGTCTGACCATCCGCGATCACGATCTTTACGATCTATACTTCGAGGCTCGCCGCCGTTTTCTCGAATCCGAAGACGGCCCCACGCGCGAAGAGCCGCACGTCAGCATAGGCCACGGGGCATCAGCCGACGACGTCATGGCCGAGCTCCTGGGTGAAGACTTCAAGCCCGCCCCGGAAAAAAGCGACGCGGCCCCCCGCCACAAGGACGAGGCCCAATATTTCGCCGAGTTGATCGAAGGCCACTGGATAAGCCGCCTGCGCGAACTGTCCGACAACCAGGCCATCCAGAAATATTACGCCTTCCCCCCGCAAGAGCTTTCCAAGCTGGTCAGCGAACTGGCCCTTGGTGCGGCCCGCCTGCAACTGCGCGCCGAAATGGAAAACGCCCTGCGCGAAGCCGCAGCCTATTCCAATACTTCCAGAGAGCGCATTGTGTGGCAACAAGTGGGCATGGCCGCAACCATCCTCAACAGTTATGCCGACTGGCTGGGCCGCAGCCCCCGCGCCAAAAACCAGGAAGACCGCACCGTATTCATGCGCGGCACGCCAAACGTGCTGTTCAATCCGCTGCCGGCGCCCAAGGGATTTCCTTCCCTGCCCGATATGCAGGAATCATTTGAAAAAGCCTGGTTTATGGACTGGATGCGCGCCCTCTATGCCATGTTGCTGGATAATGTCGATTTTGAAGGCGGACAGATGTATAATCGGGAGCAGAATACAAGATTGGGTAATATAATTGGGCGGATTAGTATGTGATGTAATCGGGGAGGGGAAGGGAACTTTTTGAAAAAAGTTCCTTTCCCCTCCCCGAACCCCTCCCCATCCCTCAAAAACTTTTATTTATATGGTTGTCAAAAAATGAAAGCTGTCTTTGAAAACGATATGGAACGCGGACGCGGCCATGCCCGTTTGCGCCTGACCGAAGTTGCCGATATGGCCGCCGGAAACTGGCGCTTCAGCCTGTGCCGGGCCTCGGATCAAACCTATATGGGCCGCTCCGGCTGGCAAAATTCCGAAGATTTCATAGAGCCGGAAACATATACGGCAAACGAGCAGGAACTTGTGCTGCACATCGGCCCGTCCGTGGTGAACAACCTGGACGTCAACGAAAACTACCGCCTGTCGCTTGCCGCCGAAGGCGCGGCCCCACAGCGCGCCGTCATGGCCATTACCAGTCTTAACAGCTCCATGATGGACGCAACAGACAAACTGGCCGCGGCTCCGCAAAAGGCAACCCCACCGCCGGCCCCGGAACCAGAGCCGGAACCTCAGCCCGAGCCTCGCCCTGAGCCGGAATCGGATCTTCTGCCCGAACCTCCGCCTCCCACCCCCGCCAAAAGCTCCATGCCGATTATTCTGCTGGTGCTGTTGCTCCTTGTAGCGGCTGCGGGCGGCGCATGGTGGTTCACCAAGCAAAAATCAATGCCTGTACAGGCCAACGCCGAAACCTCGACTCCGGAACAAAAATCCGAACAGCCCAAACCAGAACCGGCCAAGCCGGAAGAAAAACCGGCTAAAGCTGAAGCTCCCAAGCCTGAGGAGCCCAAAAAAGAAACTCCCAAGGCCGAAGCCAAACCCGAAGAACCAAAAGCCGAAGCGCCAAAACCGGTAGAGCCGAAGGCGGAAGCGCCAAAGCCGGCGGAACCAAAACCTGAAGCCAAAACTGAAGCGCCGAAGCCCGCCCCGGCCGCGCCGCCCTCGGCCCGCGATCAGGTTCGGCAGTTCTTCGGCGGAACGCCCGGCGGCCAGACCGCCATGGCTCTTTACGGCAAGCTGCCCGCCGCCTCGCCCGAAGAACAGGACGCCGCCTATCGCCTGCTGCTCTTCGCCGCTGACGAAAAACAGGAAGCGGCCTATGTGCCCTTGGCCCGCAGCATGGACCCCACCACCCCGCCCTTCGGCAGCATTTCCAAAGATGCCGCCGAAGCCTGGGCCTGGTACGCCAAAGCCGCGCCGAACAGCCCCGAAGCCGCCCAAGCTCTGCAAAATCTCAAGGGCTGGCTGGAAGCCGAAGCCGGAAAAAACAATCAAAAGGCCATTGACTGGATTAATAAAATCACCGCCGCCGCAGGGAAGAAGTAAAGACGGCGAAGGAAGGAGGGGAACCCCTTTTTGGTAAAAAGGGGTTCCCCTCCTTCCCCCGGACCCCCATCCTCCCCTTACCAAAAACTTTTATTTTGCAATAAGTTTTAATAAAAAAAGGTAATATTATGCGTGTTGGAAAATTGTTTATATATTGTGGTCTGATTCTCGCCATATTTATGGGGATGGGCCTTCTTGCCGTCAACTGCGCCGACGCCGCTCAGGCCGCGCGCCACCCGGAACTGATGCCGGGCAAAAAGGCCCTGTACCAGCGCATAGTCTCCCACCCGGGGGCCAAACTATACGCCGGGCCAAGCCAGGACGCCGCCGTGATCAAAGACAAGGTCAAGACATTTACCGCTTTTTACGTTTATGGCCGCCAGGGCGAGCGCATGGAAGTGGGCGTTTCCGACAGCAGGCCCGACGGCTGGATCGACAATGCCGCCGCCACAGTGTGGCCTCAGGCCATAACCATGGTCTTTACCGACCGCATGGGCCGCATGCCCGCGCTTTTCTTCCGCAATCACGATGCGCTGGTGCAAACCTGCGTGGACGACAAAATGCCTGAGAAGGTGCGCCAATACGCCGAAACCATTGCCCGGCAAAACGCCGTTCCGCCTGACTACCCGGTTGTAGCCTCCGAACCGGCCGACGGGGCCGTTTCGGAAAAAAGCTTCTATCTGCTGCCGGTGCTTAACATCGACACCCAGTTTGGCGACAAAACCAAGCTGCTGGAAGTGGCCTCCATCGACCCCGGCCTTGTTGACGGCTCCGACGGCGGCAGTGATGGCGGAAAAGGCGGCAAATCCGGCGCTCAAGCAGCGGACGACATGTTGCGCACCGGTTTTGTCTTTGTCATAGACACCACCATTTCCATGAAGCCATATATAGATCAAACCCTCAAACTGGTTAAAGGAATTTACGACGAGCTGGAAAAAAATCCTCATGGCGAAAAATTTGCCTTTGCCGTGGTGGCCTTCCGCAACAGTCTGGCAAAGACCCCCGGCCTCGGCTACCTTGCCCAAGTGGTTTGCGATTTCAAAACTGTAAAACAAAGAAAAGAACTGGAAGACGCCCTTGCCAAAGTACAGGAAGCCACGGTTTCCTCCCACTCCTTTGATGAAGATTCCATGGCTGGGGTGAAAGAAGCTGTGGAGCACCTCAACTGGGGCCAATTCGGCTCGAGGGTAATGCTGCTGGTTACCGACGCCGGGCCGCTGCGCGAGGGCGACCCCACCGCGTCCACCGGCTTCAGCCCCAGCGTCATGGCCGACTACCTCAGAACCAACGGCATATACCTGTCCGTGGTGCATCTCAAAACCCCGATCGGCGTCAAAGATCACGCTCCGGCCATGAAAGCCTACATGGAACTCTCCCGTCAGTCCGACAACAAGGCCAGCTACATCGCCCTCGACGCCTCAACCTCGGCCAAAGGCGCGGCGCAATTCGACTCCGTCGGCCGTCGCCTGGCCCAAGGCTACAGCGCGCTGGTTACGGCCACCGCCGAAGGCAAAATGCTGCCTGCCCCGGACAAAGGCGTGGCCTCCAAAAAGTCTCTTTCGCCCGAGGAAGAAGCCCAGCGCATAGTGGAAAGCACCGGCTATGCCATGCAGTTGCAGTTCCTGGGAGCCAAAGAAGGCAAACGCGCCCCCGGCGTGGTTAAAGCTTGGATGGCCGACGCTGATCTGGAACGTCTGGCCAATGACCCCACAGCCCAGCCTGTGTTGGTGGCCTCGCCCGCCGTGCTGCTCAGCAAAACACAACTCAGCCAGCTCCGCGAGCAGCTCAACATTATTTTGCAGAGCGCCCGCCAGTCTTTTTTCAAGGATGACGCCAAAAACTTCTTCCAGAGCATCCTTTCGGCCGCGGCCCAGCTCACCCGCGACCCCAGCCGCTTCAGTCATTCGCCGGGACAGAACCTGGCCCAAACCGGAGTGTTGGCTGAATTTCTGGATGGCCTGCCCTATCAAAGTCGGGTGATGACCCTCACCGAAGACGACTGGTATCGCATGAGCACCGGCGAACAGAAAGACTTTATGAACCACCTTTCGGCACGTATAGCCCGCTACGAAGAATATGACCGCGACAATACCCATTGGGAAGGTTTCGGGGCACAGAACCGCAACGAATGGGTGTATCGCGTGCCGCTCGACATGCTTCCTTAATCGGAAGTCGGAAGGCGGAGCTTGTAAAAATCGCTTAAGAAATACATACAATAATATTCTACATTATGCTGTACTCCATACATAATTTGGTTTTGACCAGACCGCAGAGGTCCGGCTATCGGTTGCGCATAAAAAACCTTACGGTAGCTCCCGGCGAAACTGCGGCCATTACCGGGCCGAGCGGCTGCGGCAAAAGCACCACCCTGGACATTCTCGGCATGGTGCTCAAGCCCGACAATGCCGATTGTTTTGTTTTCAACCCCGGAGACGAATCTGTGGATCTGGCTGCAGCCTGGATGGCAGATCGCCTAGATCACATGGCCGCCCTGCGCCGCGAGCATATCGGCTATGTGCTGCAAACCGGCGGGCTGCTGCCCTTTCTCACCGTATCGGACAACATAGCCCTTACCGCTCAACTGCGCGGAATGCCCGAGGCCGAAACAGAGGCAATGGTGCGGGAACTAGCCGAGCTCCTGGATATAAAAGAGCTTTTGCACGATTTGCCCAATTCTCTCTCCGTTGGCGAGCGCCAGCGGGCGGCCATAGGCCGGGCTCTGGCCTCGCGCCCCGACGTGGTGCTGGCTGACGAGCCCACCGCCGCCCTTGATCCGGTACGCGCCCGCAATGTCATGAAGATGTTTGTGAAAGCCGCAAAAATGCAGAGCGTCACCTTACTGCTGGTTACTCATGACACGCGTATTGTGGAAGAATTCGACCTGCGGGAAATACCCGTACATTTTGCCACCGGAGCGGAAGGGATAACCGAGGCTGTAATAGATGACGGCTGGGGCAATGCCATACCAAATCTCGGCGGCGCTGAAAAAATACGCAATTCAGACCGGGATCGCCCCTCGGGCGGAGGGCATGCTTAAATGAGTCCTTCATTTCTTTCTGTTCGTCTGGCCCTGCGCGACTGGCTGCATGAATATATCCTTTCCCTGTGCGCCGTGCTGGCCTTGGCCAGCATGCTTACTCCCCTGCTGGTACTGAACGGGGTGCGCGTGGGTTTGGTGGAAAGTCTGCGTAACCATCTGCTGCAAGACCCCACCGCGCTGATTCTCGTTCCCTCCGGCGGCGGAAGCTCTGGCTATACTCAAAAGCTGATCGATTCCCTCAAGGAACGGCCCGACGTGCTTTTTGCCGTGCCCCGCACCAGAGATGTGGCCGCCGAACTGCAATTTGAGGGTAAAGACGGCCGCTTCATCGCCGTTACCCTTGAGCCCACCGCCACCGGCGACCCGCTGCTGAAACGCTTTGGCGCGGCCGAACCCAAGGCCGATCTTCCGGTTTCCGGCATGGTGCTGTCCGCTTCGGCGGCACGCAAACTGGGCGTGGAAACCGGTCAGCCTCTGTCCACCCGCCTGGGTCGCAAACGCCCGGACGGTATGTTGGAATCCATGCGCCTGGAATTTGAGGTTACCGGCATCCTTCCGGCCGAGGCCACTGTGCACGATGTGGCCTTCATGCCCCTTTCGGCTCTGGAGGACATACAGGACTATCGCGACTATATCGCCGTGCCAGGCCGCAAATTTTCCGGTGATGCCCAACCCGAGGGTGAACGCCACTACGAATCTTTCCGCCTTTACGCCAAAAGCCTTGACGATGTGGAGGCTCTGGACAAATATCTGGCTTCGCTGGGCATAAACGTGATAACCAAAGCCAAGAGCATTGCTGACATCAAACGGCTTGACGAAGCGCTTACCAAGATAACGGTCATCATCGCTCTGGCTGTGGGCGCGGGCTTTGCCGCCTTTACCGTAAGTTCCACCCTGGCCGCCGTGCGCCGCAAAGATCGCATGCTGGGCATGCTGCGCCTGCTGGGTTTTTCGCGTTTTTCCCTGCTGCTTTACCCGCTGTCCCAAACTATGCTCACCGGCTTGTGCGGCACACTGTTGGCCGGGGTTCCGGCTGTCGGTGTGGCTTATGGCATTGACTGGCTGTTTTCAGCCAGCATTGCCGGTTCAGCCCCTGTGTGCGTGATCAGGTTCGATCATCTGCTGGTCGTGCTGGGTGCGGTACTGGCGCTGTCCGCCCTTTCCGCCCTGAGTCCGGCGTTGCGCGCCTCAAAGGTGGATCCTGCCTTAGTGGTCAGGGATGTTTAGTTTAAGGAGCTTGCTATGAAAAAATACCCATCTCTCACCCGCATGACCACAAATAAAAGTTTTGGAAAAAGGGGATGGGGGTCTGGGGGAA
>JAVBLG010000015.1:0-61073 GCA_031553655.1 Desulfovibrionaceae bacterium
ATCCATAAAATAATAATATAGCCCCAATTTAGAGCGTTTTGCGAATGAAATGAGCGAAATGCTCTGACGGCCCGTGCGTTGGTAGGGCCGTCCGAACGCGCGTAGCGTTCGTAACGTAGGCGGCGAAGCCGCCGTAATAACATGCGATTCCGAGCCGCCGGTGAAGGGCGGCGCAGGACAATCGGACTCGAGTTGAAAAAATCAGCTTTGAGTCATGGATAATTTCAAAAGCAAAATGCTATAATATGAGTAAATCCTCCAAAGCGGAACCTCGTCCGTCCCCGCCCTTTGTGCTGTGCCTGGCTGGTCCCACGGGCGCGGGCAAAAGCGCGGCCGCGCTGTATCTGGCCGAAAAGCTCGGCGGGGAGATCGTCAATGCCGACTCGCGCCAGCTTTATGCGGATTTTCCCATTATAACCGCGCAACCCAGCCCGGAAGAGCAAAAGCTTTGCCCGCATCATCTTTACGGATTTCTGCCCACCGAAGCAAAACTGTCGGCGGCGCGCTGGGCGGAAATGGCCGCGTCAAAGGCAATGGCTATCGCTGCCGGAGGGAGGCTGCCGCTGATGGTGGGCGGAACCGGGTTCTATTTGCGCGCGCTTTTGACAGGCATGGCCGAAATACCCGACATTGCGCCAGAAGTGGGCACATCTCTGGCCGAAGAATGCCGCGCGGAAGGCTTGACCGCCATGCATGCGCGCCTTGCTGGCGTGGACCCGGAATATGCGGCGCGCATCCACGCACATGACCGTCAGCGAATCATGCGCGCTCTGGAGGTGTGGCGGGCCACCGGGCACTCCTTCAGCTGGTGGCACGCCAGAGGTCTGGGGCCAGCCCCGGCGGCCGGCGTTGTTCTGGGGGTTGGACTGCCTCTGGACGAGCTTACCCCGCGCCTTGACGCGCGCATAGACGCCATGCTCGAAGCCGGAGCAATGGATGAAGCGCGGCTGGCAATGCAAAAATCCCCGGACCCCGCCATGCCCGGATGGTCGGGCATAGGTTGCCGGGAACTGCTGGCTTTTTTACGCGAGGAAATTTCCTTTGACGAAGCCCGGCTTTTATGGCTACGCAATACCAGAGCTTACGCCAAAAGGCAGTGGACGTGGTTCAAGGCGGACAAGACCATACAATGGTTCGTCCCCGGAGATTTCGACGGTCTGCTTGCGGCGGCGCGGGAAGCCTTGATAAGGAACGGATAAATGACCAAGAGACTTCTCGATATAATCTCTCTGAGCGAATTGCAGCGCCTACAGGATTCCTTTGCCGAAATCTCCGGCATGGGCTCTGTCATTACAGATATAAACGGAGAACCAATCACCGCTCCATCCAATTTCGCGCCCTTTTGTCAATTAATGCGTTCCAAATCGTCCACTATGCACGGTTGCGTGGAATCCGACCGGCAAGTCGGCCACACGGCCTACTGCGCCGGACAGGTTGCTTACAATAAGTGCGCAAATCTGAATTTGGTTAATGCCGCAGCCCCTATTGTGCTTAACGGCGTGCACCTGGCCAACTGGCTGTTCGGGGCGATCAAGCCGTCCAACGTGCCCGAAAGTGAAATAGAATCTTTTGCCCTGGCCAGCGGGCATGACCCCGAGGAAATCAAGGCCGCATACAACGCCCTGCCCAAAATAAGCAAAAAATACTACGAGCGCACTGTAAAGCTGCTGGCTCTGTTTGCCGAAAATCTGTCGACCTTGTGTTACAAAAACTACAAACTCATCCAGCTCGACAAGTCCAAAGATCTGGCCATGCTGTCTCTGGAGACGCTGTTGGATAATGTGGACGTTACGATCCAGATAATCGATCCTCATACTTATGAACTTGTTTACATCAATGCCTGCCTATGCCGTATTATGGGCAAGGAACGTTCCGATCTTCTCAAGGAACCATGCTACAAAGGCACGCGCGGGCAAGATTCTCCCTGCCCGGACTGCTCCCATAAGTATTTACTGGACAAAGATGGAAACCCCATACTCGACGCCACCAGACAATGGGAAATAAACCGGGGCGGGCATTCCTACATGCTCAACGACCGCATGATACGCTGGCACGACGGGCGTATTCTACATCTGCAATCAGCCATAGACATCACGGAGCGTAAGGCTTTGGCCATGGCTGAAGCGGCCAACCAGGCCAAAAGAGATTTTCTGTCCCACATGAGCCACGAGCTGCGCACGCCCATGAACGGAGTTCTGGGGCTCACCCATCTGGCGCTGCGTAGCGACGATCCCACAAAACAGCGCCGCTATCTGGAAAAAATACAGTCTTCGGCGTCGCTGCTGCTGGGCATAATAAATGACGTGCTTGATTTCTCCAAAATTGAAGCCGGAAAACTTGAACTGGCCGAAGAGGTTTTCAGTCTGAGAGATCTGGTGCGCGGCGCCAAAAACATGATTCTGCCCAAGGCCAGGGAAAAAGACCTCAGGCTGCGCCTGGAAATTTCGCCGAAAATTCCCGACGCCCTTGTAGGCGACCCTTTGCGCATATCTCAAATTCTGCTCAACCTGCTGGGCAATGCCGTAAAATTTACCTCCAAGGGCGAAGTGGCCGTTTCTTTCCATCATGAAATGCGAGAAGGACCCGGCCCGGGCGAAAAAAACGTTGTGCTTCACTGCGCGGTAAGTGACACCGGAACGGGCATAGCCAAAGACAGGCTTGGGCTGCTCTTCACCCCTTTCACTCAGGCCGACAGCCTGGTGGCCCGCAATTATGGAGGAACCGGCCTCGGCCTCGCCATATGCAAGCATATGATTGAAAATATGGGCGGAGAGCTGAAGGTGGAAAGCGAGCCGGACAAGGGCAGCGTTTTCAGCTTCCATATTGTTCTCAAGGAAGCCGCCGCGAACCTTGAGTCGAAAAGGGCGTCGGACGCGGATATCACGAAAAGTACCGTTTCGGCCGAAGAATACGAGGACGCGGCCGTACTCAGGGGTATGCGCGTGCTTTTGGTGGAAGACAACATCATCAATCAGGAAATCGCTCTGGAATTTCTGAAGAATTTCGGAGCGGCGGCGGTGGATGTGGCCGACGATGGCCGCGAAGCCATGAATTTCTGGCAGTCCGCCGACTATAACCTGATTCTCATGGACATACAGATGCCCGGAATGGACGGCTATGCCGCTACTGAAGCCATAAGAAAAAGCAACAAACCCAATGCCTCCTCCATACCGATTATAGCCATGACCGCCAACGCCATGGCCGAGGATCGTGAAAAAAGCATTGAAGCGGGCATGGACGAGCATATTTCCAAGCCCATAGAGCCGGAAAAGATGAAGGAAATTCTGCTGCGCTTTAACGGTTTTTCTAATCGGTTATAACATATTACGCCCATCCCGGCTTATTGACGAAAACCGCCTTGATAATCTTCGCTCAACGACTGGCGAGGTTGATACGGGCCCCGGACACGGCCCGTGCTTTTGCCCTCCAACCCCTTGACGCAACGTCTTTTATAGCATAATAAGCTGGCTTATCATTTAATGACGGGGCTTTCGGGCCTGTGGCGAATTAGTTTTACAAGAACTGATTCGTTTTAACGCGCAGGATTTGCGCCTTTTTGCGCAATCTCCCGCGAGGTGTCAGAGGGGTTCCAACACGTTTTGCTTCCAGATAAGGACTGTCACAATGAGGAACGGTAAACCACTGCTGCAATGTGCTTTATTGTTGGTAGCTGTAACCGTGATGGTGCTTGGCGCCTCCGGCTCCCTGTGGGCCGCCGGCGAAGCGGCGAAGCCCGGCATAGCCCGGGCTGATTTGATTAAAATCAACGCCATAGCCAAATACCAGAAGCTGGAAATGGGCAAGCCCATTTTCGCGCACGATCAGCATACCGAGGCTCTTGCCGCCATGGGCAAAGATTGCTCGGCTTGTCACCTGTCCGCCAAGGATGGAAAAATGTCTTTAAAGTTCATGCGTCTTGAAGACAAGAGCGCCAAAGAACTGCAAAGCCTTTACCATGAAAAGTGCATGGGGTGCCACACTGCCATCAAGAAGTCGGGCACTAAGTCCGGCCCTCAGGATGGCGAGTGCAAATCATGCCACGACTTGGCCGGCAAGTATGTTTCAACCTTTGTGCGCCAGGGCTACGGCGCCGCCAGCCACGCCGCCCATGTGGCGTCCAAGCTTGTGCCCCCCCCGGCCGGCGAGGCGCGTAACTGCGCCACCTGCCACCACAATGTAAAAACGCCGGGCAAGGAAGATTCCTGCCGCGTCTGCCATCTGGAAGCGCACGGCGTAAAACCCGATTACCCCACCGTGGGGCATACGTTCTGCGTTGATTGCCACAACAAGGTGGTCAAGCAGGCGCCCAAGGCTCCGGTCAACTGCGCCGGATGCCATTCCGCCGAAGCCGTGGCCAAGCAGCAGTCCACCAAGGACGTGCCCCGCCTGATGCGCGGCCAGCCCGACCAGACCGTGATGTTCCCGGTTACCGCCATCGGAGACGGCAAGGCCGCCATGGCTCCTGTGGTATTTGACCACAAGGTGCATGAAGGCAAAGTTGCCGGATGCCGCACCTGCCATCACCTGCGCATAGGCACCTGCGGCTCATGCCACACGGCCGAAGGTTCCGCCGCCGGCGGCTATGTTTCGCTGGAAGCCTCCATGCACAAGGAAGACAGCGCCCGCAGTTGCGTGGGCTGCCATCAGAAGCAGTTGCAGAAGGCCGAATGCGCCGGATGCCACGGCTTTGTCAAGCCTGAACGCAATGCCGCCTACTGCGCCGTATGCCATGTGCCGGGCCTGAAGCCCACCGACGACCAGACCAAAGCCGGAGTGGCCGACAAGCTGCCCTTGGCCGAAAAGGTTCAACTGGCCGGAAGCGTCAAGGCCGAACGCAAGCCCGCCGGGCTTCCCGATTATGATAAGGTGCCCGATGTGGTGATTATCGGCTCGCTCAAAGACAAGTACGAAGCCAATGAATTCAACCATCGCGCCCATATCGAAAATTATATCGGCTCCTCGGTTGACAGCGACAAGCTCGGCCAGGCCTTTCACACCGACAAGGCCACGCTTTGCCAGGGTTGCCACCATATGAGCCCCCCGTCTATGACCCCGCCCAAGTGCTCCAGCTGCCACGGTAAGGAACAGTCCGCAAACGCCGCGGGCCGGCCGGCTCTTAAAGCCGCCTACCATATGCAGTGCATGGGCTGCCACGACAGAATGAAGGTTGAGCCGGTCGCCAAGACCGACTGCGCCGGTTGTCATTCGGAACGTAAGAAGTAGGGGGACGAGTATATGAACCGCAGAAAATTCCTTACTCTTATGGGCAGCGCCGGCGTGGCCGCCACCGCCCTTAACACGGCCGGCGAGGCCGAGGCGGCAGGGGGCGGCAACTTCCCTTATTACAAAGAAAGCTACGGCGTTCTGCACGATACCACGCGCTGCATCGGCTGCCGCAGATGCGAAATGGGCTGCCAGGAAGTGAACAAGCTTCCCATGCCCAAACAACCGCTGGACGACCTCTCGGTGCTGGACAAGCCCCGGCGCACCACCGCCGATGCCTGGACCGTGGTTAACAAGTACAATGTGGACGGCAAGCCTGTTTTCCGCAAACTGCAGTGCAATCACTGCCAGGACCCGGCCTGCGCCGCCGCCTGCTTTGTTAAAGCCTTCAAGAAGGACCCCACCGGCGCGGTAACCTATGATGGCGACCTCTGCGTGGGCTGCCGCTACTGTATGGTGGCCTGTCCCTTCAATATCCCCGGCTTCCAGTACTATGAAGCCTTTGACCCCTTTGTGCTCAAATGTACCTTCTGCTACCCGCGCATCAAGCAGGGCCAGCTGCCCGGCTGCGTGCAGGCCTGTCCCATGGACGCCCTGATCTTCGGCAAACGCGAAGACATTATGCGTCTGGCCAAGGCCAGAGTGGCCAAAGATCCGCAGCGCTATGTGCAGCATGTTTACGGTGAAAAAGAAGCCGGCGGCACTGCCTGGGTGGTAATATCGGGTGTGCCCTTCAACAAGCTGGGCCTTGACGAGAACATGAATGAACGGCCCTATGCCGAGCTCACCGCCGGCGCGCTCGGCTCTGTGCCCATGATCATCGGTCTGTGGCCGATCCTGCTCGGCGGCGCCTACCTGATCACCAAGCGTTCGGAACAGGTGGCCAAGGAAGAACAGGACGAAGCCGTAGCCAAGGCTGTGGCCGAAACCCTGGAAAAAGCCGAAAAGGAAAAGGCTGAGGCGGTAGCTGCCGCCCTGGCCGCCCAGGGACAGTCTTCCGACACTGCCAAAGGCAAGGAGGAGGCCTAATCATGGACCATCATGAACAAGTAAAATTCAAATGGGTCACTCCGGGCAACATCATTACCGCGATCATTTTGGCGGTGGGCCTGGTTCTGACCGTTATCCGCTTCACACAGGGCATCGGCTCGATCACCAACCTTTCGGACGATCAGCCCTGGGGGTTGTGGATCGGCTTTGACCTTCTGTGCGGCGTGGCCCTGGCCGCCGGTGGCTACTGCACCTCGGCCGCCTGCTACCTCTTCGGCCTCAAACGGTATCATTCGGCGGTGCGCCCGGCCATAGCCACGGCCTTCCTGGGCTATCTCTTCGTGGTTATCGCCCTGCTGTATGACCTTGGTCATCCGTTGCGCCTGCCCTATCCTCTGGTCTGGTCGCCGGGCACCACTTCGGTTCTGTTCGAAGTGGGCTTGTGCGTTGCCACTTACGTGACCGTGCTGTTCATTGAATTCTCCCCGGCCATTATGGAATGGCTTGCGGATTTCCCCAAATTCAAATGGCTCCTGCATGTGCGCAAGTATGTGGTAAAGCTCACCCTGATCCTGACCATTTTCGGCGTGTGCCTCTCTACTCTGCACCAGAGCTCACTGGGTTCGCTCTTCCTGATCTCGCCCGGCAAGCTGCATCCGCTCTGGTATTCACCTTTCATGCCGGTGTTCTTCTTTGTGTCTTCCATGGTGGCCGGAACTTCAATGGTCATCTTTGAAGGTATGTTCGCCCACAAGGGCCTGCATCACAAAATGGACGACCTGCACCTTCGCGAAGCCGACGGTGTAGTGCTGGGCATGGCTCGGGCCGCCTCGTGCATTCTGATGGGCCTCTTCATGATGCGCGTCATCGACATGGCCATGAGCAACAACTGGCACTATCTGCTCACCGGATACGGCAAGTGGTGGCTTGTGGAAATGTTCGGCTTCATCCTGATGCCCTCGGTCATGTACGCTTTTGCCGTGCGCAACAGAAACGTGTCCTTCGCCCGCTTCGCCTCCATTTTCGCGGTGGGCGGCATTGTGCTGAACCGTTTCAACGTGAGCATGGTTGCCTACAACTGGCAGCTTCCTTCCGAATTGCGCTACTTCCCGTCCATATGGGAATTCTGCATCTCGGCCTTTGTGGTGACCATGATCATAAGCGTATATCGGTTCTTCGCCTGGAACATGCCGGTGCTTTATGAGCATCCGGAATACAGAGACGCGCACTAAAAAGCGGCTAACAAAGGAGAACCATAATGGACATGGAATTCCACACTTTTTATTCATTTATGCTCTGGACCAAAAACCAAGCCTATCTGCTTATGCCGGTCGCTCTGGCCGTGTATATCGGCTGGTTCATGTTCATATGCGGCAAGGATGAAAAAAACGGAAACGGACACCATTAGGATAACTGAATAATTTAAAATAAAAAGGCCCCGCAAGGGGCATTTTTATTGCTTTATGCGTTATGAAGTTATAGCGAATCATACCAAGTTGTGAACAAATCGGGATTGTAATCACCGCTGTATGCCTTGATGCTTTGAATCCAATGGCTGGTCTGCTTAAAATGCACTGACGGCCCGGATGTGGTCCGGGCCGTCAGTGCATTTTGCTAATTTCACTCGCAAGAATTTTTATTTGTCTTCAAAGATACTTTGGTCAAAGAAGTCATCGTCGGTCATTGAAGAACTGGTACCGAGAGTTTCAATGAGATTGGAAGGATTGGACTCAAGGAGCGTGGTGAAATCTTCGGCCGGCATGGGCCTGGCAAAAAGATATCCCTGCAGCATGTCGCATTTCATATCGGCGAGCTGATCCAGCCAACGGCCATCTTCAATGCCCTCGGCGCAAATTTTCAAATTCATGCTGTGCATAAGATCAATCATGGCCTGCAAAAATTCCTTGCTCAGGAAAACATTAGGCTGCCCCAGCATGAACGACTTGTCGATTTTAATGAAATCAAGAGGCATAGTGCGCAAATTGCTCAATGAGGCACAGCCGGTTCCGAAGTCATCCATGGAAATGCCTATGCCAAAATTACGCAGCGAATCAAGCTCGTTGCTGATAATGGTCAACTTTTGCAACTCAATTGTTTCAGGTATTTCCAGAATAAGAAATCTGGGGTCAAGCCCAATTTCGTCAAGAAGCCCTGTAATGCGTTTTACCAGATCCTTGGCCAGCAAATGGGATATGGACATGTTTATGCTGATTTTAAAGTCTTTAAAACCGGCCTGATGCCATTTTAAGCATTGCCTGCAAGCAGTGCGCAGCACCCAGTCGCTCATAGGCGTCATAATTCCCAGGTATTCCGCAAGACGGATGAACTGATCCGGGTACATCATGCCCAGCTCGGGATCATCCCAACGAATCAAGGCTTCCGCTCCTACCCAGTTCTGTTCGGTCATGGACACGATCGGCTGATAATAAAGAACAAAGTCGGCAAAATCATTGCTCAGACCATGGCGCATGCGTTCTTCCAGTTTGGCCCGATGATCAAATGTATCGCCCTCAAAACGCGAAAAAAACAAGGCCTGACCCTTAACATAATTTTTGGCCCGGTACATGGCAATGTCTATGCTTTTAAACACTTCCTCGACAGTGGGGCCGTGATCCGGGTATATGGCCATGCCTATGCTGAGCGAAAAATAGCGTTCCACATCATTGTGGAGTACGGGCTTACGGAACTCGGCCAGCAATTTTTCCGCAAGAGCCTTGGCCTGGCTGGCATAGGCCCCGTCCCAGATAACAAAAAATTCGTCAAGGCCAAAACGATACAGACCACAGTTTTCGGGCAGCAAACGGCAAGTGGTCTCATATACATGATTTATGAGTATTTCACCAAAATTGCTGCCAAAAGTGTCGTTAAAAATTTTGAAGTCGTCAATATCAAGGCACATAGCCACGCCAAAGCCGCTTCCGCCCCGCTCTCCTTTGAGGGAGCGACTCAGAGCGGCTTCGCAGTCGTCCCGGCTGGGAATATTGAACACCGGATCATTGCTTAGGCAGAACTGCAAGTAGGCCATTTCGGAAACCTGGGAGGCAAAAACGAAAACAAGTTCGGCGTGATGATTGAATTCATCTTTGGACAGAACCGGAATGCGCTCATAGGCCTGCCACAGGGCTTCCGGCTCGACGCCAACTTCAGCGGCATAGGCCGTAATCCGTTCCCTGGGCAGCTTTTCCATAGTGAATTGCCCAAAAGTCCAGTAAGCGCCTATACGTTCGCCGATGTACACCGGAGCCGAACCGGTGACCAAACCGGTGTGCTCACAGACGAAAGCGGCCGGGGCTTTGGCCTTTCTGGCAAGTTCAATGCTTTTGCGCTCAGACTCGGTACGATGGATGAGTCCTTGTCTGGTGCCGCGCAGTATTTTACAAAAATCGCTGTCCCCGTAAATTTCATTGAGCGCTCGACCCCAGGCATCAACGATCATTTGAGACATGCCTGTGAATTTGTTGGCGATTTTTTGCTGCTGAATCAGATAATTATGATCAAGAAGGTCGGTGAGGGTTACCCGAAAATACAATTTGTGCGGATAGGCTTTAAATATCTTGGACGGCGGTTGATGATCGCGGACATAACCAAAAGAAAAAAAATTATTGCCCATATCCATATTCATCGTAGTTTTATCGCGATGCTTTACGCGGTTTTTCATTCACCGGCTATGAAATTACCGATTTTCCGGGCCATATTCTTAACCTTACCCATGGGGCTGGCTTCTTCGGCCCTGGCAATTTCTTCAAATTCCCTCAACAGTTCTTCTTGGCGTTCGGTAAGGCTGGTGGGGGTATTAACCTTTATTTCCACCAACAAATCTCCGCGCGCGCTCTGCCCGAGGAATGGCATGCCATGGCCCTGCAGGCGCAAAACAGTACCGCTCTGCACGCCCTTGGGCACGTCCATAGATAACATGCCGTCCAGACCCGGTACTTCGGTGCGATACCCAAGCGCCGCCTGAGCGAATGACACGGGCAGTACATACAGCAAATCCTGCCCATGGCGCTGAAAAACTTTGTCCGCCTCAACGGAAATTACTACATAGAGGTCTCCGGGAGGGCCGCCATGCACTCCAAGTTCGCCCTCGCCGCGAATTCTGAGCCTGGTGCCGGTATCCACTCCGGGAGGAATGCGCACTGAAAGCTCGCGAACGGCCTGGGTGATGCCTTCGCCCTTGCACTTGGGGCACGGCGTGGGAATGATATGTCCTTCGCCACGGCATATGGGGCAGGTTACAGAAAGTTGAAAAAATCCCTGGGAACGGCGCACTTGCCCGCTGCCGCCGCAATGGCGGCAGCTTTCCGGCTGGGTGCCGGCGGCGGCTCCGGTACCCTGGCATTCATCGCAGGGTACGCGCTTAGGAAGCTTGAGGGAAATTTCATCGCCCTTGGCGGCTTGGGCGAATGTAATGGTAAGATTATAGCGGTGATCCATGCCGGCCATGGGCCTTGGCCCGCGCATACCCGAGGCGAATCCGAAAAGGTCGCCAAAAATATCGCTGAAATGAGCGAAAATATCTTCGTTGCTGCCAAAGCCTCCGGCCCCCTGCTGAACTCCCGCATGGCCGAACCGGTCATACCTGGCCCGGCTGTCCGGAGAGCGCAAAACCTCGTAGGATTCGGCCGCTTCTTTGAATTTTTGTTCCGCATCCTCGTCGTCGGGGTTGCGATCAGGGTGATACTTCATGGCCAGTCGACGATAAGCCTTCTTTATCTCGTCGTCGGAAGCGTCACGGCTGACTTCCAGTACCTCATAATAATCTCGTTTGGTCATGCTCGGAACTCGCGATACGGTTACGACAAATCAGCTTAATCGTCGGAAGGGATAAATTCGCCTTCAATGGGCCTATACTGGGTAAGGTCTTCGGGCATAACCTTGCCGGCGGCTATTTCACGCAGGGAGGTGACAACTTCCTTGTTGCGCGATTCCACAAGCGGCTCATAGCCACTACGGTATTGATGCACTCTCTTTATGGCCATCTGCACCAGTAAAAATCTGTTGCCAACACGCTCCTGGCAGTCTTCCACCGTGATACGCGCCATGCTGTACCCCCGTCTTAAGGCATTATATGGTTATTTCATGGAAATAAATATCAAATTATAAAAGTCAAGCATCCGCTGTCCACTGTACTGTGCCGCATATGATGCCTAAAAATTTCGCCGGAGGCGCTGTTTCAGGCAGTGTTGTTATGAGGGAGAAAAAGCGCTCGTAACAACACTGCCTAGTGAACAAATAAAGCCCCCCAAGAGGGGGGCTTGAAATCGATGGAGCCCTTGAGCAGAATTGAACTGCTGACCTCATCCTTACCAAGGATGCGCTCTACCTACTGAGCTACAAGGGCAGTCAAGCCGAGAAAAAGTATCGCGATTGGCATCTCAAGTCAAGCAAAAAAATCATGTCCGCCCAAAAAATTGTTTTTGTCAGCGGGTCTGCCCGGTCACCACTCCCGCGCCAAGCCTGGCGGCCTTGATATTGGCCTCCACAATCTTGCCCGGCAAATAGGACGTAATACCAGCTTCCAGATATTCAAGACCGAAAGGCAAAAGCCTGGACGCGAACAGAGCTCCCAGCAGGGCGCTGTTGCCGCTTTGCAGTGAACCGGCCTCCTGGCCTATGGCCCGGCAGTGCATGAACCAACATTTGCCCGCGGCTTCTTCCGTCGCGCGTTTTATATCATCCAGCGGCGGATAAATTTCACGCCCCAAGGCGACCCCCACCGGCGGCATGGGGTCGAGGCTGGAAAAAATGGTTCCTCCCGGTGCAAGATATGGCAGAGCGCGCAAAGTTTCCAGAGGTTCGAAGCCCAGCAGCACATCGGCCTGGCCCGGTTCTATTTTGGGCGACATCCAGCCGCCGAGCAAAACCGCCGACTCCACAACTCCACCCCGTTGGGCCATACCATGCACTTCGCCGGCTACCACTTCCAAACCGCAGTCAAGAGCCACACGAGCCAACAGGGTGGTGGCCGTAAGTGTGCCCTGACCGCCAACGCCGGTCATATATATTCTAAGTCTTTTATTTTTCATAAGAGTCTCCGGCAAAACACCCCGGAGCGATCTGCAAGCATACCATGCAACCGCCGCAAAGGTTTTTATCCACGCTGATGAAGCCGTCTTCGTCCTGCCTGAAAGCCGGGCAGGCCAGCTGTGTAAGGCAGGCAGCGGTTTCGCTTCCCTGCTCGGCCACTCGTGAAACCCGAGCGCGCGACTTTTTGAGCACCCGCCTGGCGTATAGAACACAGTATTCCTGGGCAATAATTACCCTCACCCCGCTCTTGCCCTTCATGTCTTCCATAACTTGCATGGATTTTTTAATGTTGAAAGGCTTGATGCGGGCAACTTCGGATACTCCGCAGGCTCGTACCAAGCCCTCAATATCCACATGCAGGGCGGCCTCGCCAAGCTGTTCCTGGTCAACTCCCGGGTTCGGCTGATGCCCGGTCATGGCGGTGGCCCCGTTATCCAGAATGAACAGAATTATATTGTGACGGTTGAAAACCGCGTTGACTAACCCCGTAATTCCGGAGTGGAAAAACGTGGAGTCGCCGATAAACGCCACCACCTGCTTGCCCGAAGCGGCGGCAAAGCCACTGCCCGCCGAAACGGAAGACCCCATACAGAAAAGAAAATCAGCGGTGCTGAGCGGCGGCAGCAGGCCGAGGGTGTAACATCCGATGTCGCTGGAATAAAAGGCGTCGTTACCAAATACCTTACGCACGGCATAATAAACCGCCCGATGAGAACAGCCGGGGCACAGGTTCGGCGGACGCACCGGCAACCCCTCTGTAGCCGGGATTATAGGCGCGGGGTTATATCTGCCACCCACAAAATCGGATAGAGCCCTTTCCACCAGCGGAGTGGAATATTCACCAAAAATAGTCAGATATTCATTTTTGCCAAAAATCGGCAAAGTGAAGCCCAACTTTTGGGCCATGACCCTCACATCGCGCTCAAGCAGTGGCTCTCCTTCTTCCAGAACCAGAATTTTCTCACATCCGGACATAAAAGTGCCCAGCAAGTCTACCGACAAGGGCCAGGTCATGCCCAATTCCAGCAGGGCGAAACGCCCCTCCAGGCCCCCGGCATGGATTGCGTCGGACAAATAAGCGCGGCTGATACCACTGGCGATAATTCCCAACCGGCCTTCGCCCCGAAATTTGTTGAACGGAGAATCGGAAGCTGTGGACTTAAGTTTTGCCATAGCTTCGGCCAAAACCAGGTGCCGCTTCCTGGCCACGGCTGGAACCGGAACATAGCGGCCGGGGTTGCGCTCAAAAGGTACCAACGGCCTTTCTTCGGGCAAGGGGCCGAATTTTACCGAGCCGCGCATATGGCTTACGCGAGTAGTGGTGCGCAAAAGAACCGGTTGCTGCGTTTCGCGGGCCAGCTTCAGCGCGGCCACGGTCATATCCTTGGCCTCCTGCGCGGTGGCCGGTTCGAAGCAGGGCATGGAAGCCATGCGCGCATAATAACGGTTGTCCTGCTCGTTCTGGCTGGAATGACAGCCGGGGTCGTCAGCCGAGAGCAGCACCAGGCCGCCGGGCAGCCCGGTATAAGTCATGGTCAGCAGCGGGTCGGCGGCCACGTTCACCCCCACATGCTTCATGGTGGTGAGCGCCATGGCTCCGGCCAGAGCCGCCCCGGCCGCCACTTCAAGCGCCACTTTCTCGTTCACGGAATATTCGAGGCGGTAAATCTGCTTTCCGTCCGCCCCTTTGCCGCCAAGACGGCGGAAGGTGTCGGGAACTTCGGAAGAAGGTGTGCCCGGATAACAGGTGACCACATTAACCCCGGCTTCCAGGGCTCCGCGCACTATGGCTTCGTTGCCGAGTAAAATGTGTTTTGAACCGGACGGAGCGGTCAGAATTGTTTTGCTCATGTTTGCTCTACTTAATAGTATTTTGCTAATTTCATTCGTAACAGGCTCTAATTATTTGTTGCCGGAGCGGGAGAATCCTTGGGCGCTTCCGGAGAAGCCTTTGAAGTCGCTTCAAGGCTCTGGGCGCGATAACGATAATATTCGGCCTCAGGCCCGGAGGCGGCAGCGGACAGAGTGTTAAAGATGTCGGCGGCCTGCTTGGTGTTGCCAACGGCCAGAGCGGCTTCGGCCATCATGTTGCGCACCGGGCCGCGCGTATTTTCGGGCATGGCCGGCTCAATAGCCTCAAGCACCAGCAGGGCTTCGGCATTCTTTCCGGCCTTTCCGAGAGCTCCGGCTTCATTCAAGGCGGCCATGGAACCCAGCACGCCCTCGCTATCGATTTTGGCCAGCGATTTGTAAGCCTCGGCGGCCTTGTCATACTTGCCGAGCGAAAGCCAGGTGTTGCCAAGCTCAAGCAACACGGCCAGACGGGAGGCTCCGGAATTTTTAGCAGCAAGAGCCTCAAGAGCTTTGGCCTTTTCTTCGCCTTGGGTGGACATAATCACACGGCTCAGGGCCGTATGCGATTCGGAGGCGCTTTTTCCACTGTACCAACGCCACCCCCCACCGACAGCCACCAAAATCAAAAACACGGCCAGAGAAATCATTATGGTTCTGGCGTGAGTAAGAATAAAGGTCATCAGCGGGGCTGCCTCGACTGAAACCTCGGTTTTCAGATCGTCAAGAATATCCGAAGCGCCGGGAGTCCCCTCAGGCTTACGCGCGGATGCGGGAATATTAGTATTGGGCTTAGCCATTTAATGCTACCTCTTTTGTATTCACGATCTTTGTAGTATAATCAAGCTGGGTCGTGCTGTCAAAATAAATAAAGCTTGACATTGCGACGCAATCACCATAAATAAATTGGCTACCAAACATGGAGAGGTGGCCGAGCGGCCGAAGGCGCTCCCCTGCTAAGGGAGTATACCTCATAAGGGTATCCAGGGTTCAAATCCCTGCCTCTCCGCCACAAATTTTATTAAACACGGCGGGTTGCTGATGAAGCGACCCGCCGTTTTGCTTTGGTTAAACCGGTTTCCTTATGACTATCCGGATAAGCCCCAAAAAGCACAAACTCATTAATTTCCGTTATTAAACATTGGGCAGCCGTATTCATTTTCATGTCGCCCACATTTATTGCAGGAGATGCAACGAGCAATGCGCCGATCACCATTCTGCCAGCGATGTGGCAAAGCTGGCTCGCATATCAAAGGGCGGGACAAGGCTATGCCTTCTATACGACCACGATTTAGCCATTCCTCGATAATGGCGGGAGTGCGATACCCGCATACGCTGATAACAGTCGCGTCGGTATTGTCTGCGATGCCCAAGGCAGTCTCCCCGAACCTTCCTTCGTCTTTTGGGGAACGGACGGGGTGAAGCGGTGTGGATTTGGTATCGGTCGCTAACCCTCCACTCACTTCAATCGCATCAATGCCACGTTTCGCCAGCTCTGCGCATACCCATTGACTTTCGCTTGCCGTCAAGCCACCCTCGACACCATCTTGCGAATTGATTTTTATCCAAACAGGAAAATCCATTTCCACATGACTTCGTACCGCTTGAAAAACATCAAATACGAGCTTGGAGCGGCAAGCGATATCACCCCCGTAGCTATCTTGGCGGCGATTAAATAGAGGACTAAGGAACTGATTAAATAATAGTCCGTGTGCGGCATGCAACTGTACCCCGTCAGCGCCCGCCTCTTTGCATCGTAAGGCGGCATGGGCAAAAGCCTCTACAACCTTGGATATATCACTCTCTGTCATCCCTTTTACCTGCGAACCTTGAGGTGATGGCCCCATGGGATGCGCGCCACTATCAATATGACCGGCGGCCGCGCCGCAGTGGCTAAGTTGGACGATAATTTTTGCACCCAAGCTGTGAACGTGGTCAACCACGACGCGCAATTGAGAAGCAAACGACTCGTCGTATGCCTTAATCATCGAGGGCAATGCTCTGGAATAACCGTCGACGCCAACCATTCCGGTAATTATTATTCCCACCCCGCCTTTCCCCAGAGCGTCATAGATGGGCAGAAGGTTCTCCGCCGCCAACGTGCCGTCAGGCGCCGTGCATTCCATTGTAGCGCTACGCACAAGGCGATTTCGGGATTCGATGCCGCCGAGTGTCACATTGTCAAAAATATGCTTCATCACGTTTTTCTTTCGAATGGATAGATGGTTATTTTCGTATCAAACTTTTGCCCAGACTGAACATCTTGCCAACGCTTTTGCCTATGAGATGGTATTGATTGTTCTCACCGTCAGACAAAATCGGCGCTATTTTGTCGAGTTTCGGTATGGTTGAGCCCGCATCGAAGCAATCCTCATCAATTTTTACATCCTTCACTTCGCCAATCATCATGGTGTGCAAACCAAGGCTCATGCTGTGGGTAAGTTCGCACTCAATAATTACCGGGCATTCAGCGGCATAAGGAGCATCAACCAGATCAGACCTTACAGGCGTCAACCCTGAAATTTTGAATTTGTCGAACTTTTTCCCCGATACCATCCCAACATAGTCGGCCTGCGCGGCGATGTGTTCACTGGCTATGCCGAGAGTAAAGGCTTTTCTGGATAATATAGCGTCATGAGTGTGGCATGCCGGTCTAATTGACACTGAAACACATACGGGTTTCGAGCAACAGATTCCCCCCCATGAAGCAGTCATAATATTGGGAACACCCTGAGCATCATATGAAGACACCAAAAGCACAGGCTCAGGATACAGTACCGGCTTAACCCCATAAGACCGTTTTAATTTAAGATCAGACATTTTTCTCTCCTTATGAACTGCCGTATTAGCGTTCGATGCGGCCTTCAAAGACCATTTTTACAATATGTTCGGAAAATTCCACTTGGCGCTCGATGTCAATAATTGCTCCATCCGCGATCCTGGCGACCATGCCGTCAATTAATGCAAACACCCATTCTGTAACCCTATCGAAATCATCACTTCCACATATAATTCCCAGTTCGGCAGCCCTGCGCAGAAGCGCGACAAATGAATCATGTAAAAGTTTATCGCTTTCAAGGAAGGTTTTGCGGATATCTTTATCGCGCGCGGCCACCGCCATAATTTCCAGCCAAAGCCGATGATCCATGGGGAATTTTTTATTTCGAACGCATTTAAACAACTCGCTGATAACTGATTGCATCGAAATATCGTCATTCAAAGTCTCCGTTATTCGCCTGGCCGCATGGGCGTACTCATTGGCGATAATAGATCTGAATAGTTCGATTTTACTTGGAAAATGTACATAGATATTACCTTGACTCATCTCCGCCTTGTCTGCTATCTCGGCAATAGTGGTTCCCTCAAAGCCTTTTTCCGAAAAGCACTTCGCAGCCTCCGTTAGAAGCCTGTTTAAGGAGTCACCCTTCTTTATCGATTTACGTTTCACTTTTTATCCTTTTTTTAAAAATAATATACATTTAATATAACTGATCACTCACTCGATATGTGGCAACACTCCATAATATCAAACATTTTTTACTAAATTATTGTGGTAGTACAAAATGAGCACTCACTCATTATAAGGCGGGAAACCATGTTGTCAACACTTTTCATGAAATTGTTGTGGCCATGCCGAGACAGGAAAAATATACGTAAGATTGGACGTTGCAGCATGGACAGACTATCCCCACTGGGAGCGGAAATTTCTGGGCTACAGCATGACCTGCATGAAAAGCCGCGTCTGAAGTTTGCATTTTTTCTTGTCAAGTTCCGATAAGCCCGGCGCACTGCCGTTTCCAAAATGGCTTGCCGGGGAAGTTCTGCCTTCCATTCGTCGCCACAGTCTGCATGCCACTCCGCCCACAATGCAGGGGGACTTTCTTCTGGCGATGTTGACAGTCGCGGTCGGCGGGCACGGTTGATCAGCTTGAAAAAAGTCACGAGGATGACAAAAATAAATTCAAAATTATCATGATTTTATCTGGTAGCACTGGCAAAAGCCATGCCCAACTCATGATTTTACATGAAGGTATGACTTTTACAAGAAAATTGCCTCCCTCTGCAATTGAAGGTGAATAAGTTTATATGGTTAAGCGTTGCAAAAAGCGAAAGTTGCCACCTGCGCGCAACCGGCGACACTCATTTGAGTAGTAATGGTTGATCTGGCGTGATTTTTGATGGCTACATTGACACCAGTAAGCCAATGACTTATATTTAACCCATGCCAACCGCTCCTATGACTGTCATTTCGACGCCCTCTTTTCTGCGCGATGCCAAGCGGCTCATGGATGATGAGGAGCGGGAAAAAATTGTTGCTTTCCTGGCGCAAAACCCCGATGCGGGGGACATACTGCAAAGGGACTGGCGGCATTCGGAAAGTTCGTTTTGCACGGGACGGCGGCGGCAAGAGTGGCGGGTATCGGGTGATTTACTTCTTTCACTCACAGGATATCCCGCTCTTTGCCCTGAACATCTTCGCCAAGGATGAAAAGGCCAATATCAGCCCGGCGGAGCGGAACGCGCTGAAGGAGCTTTCCGCCCTGTTGGTGCAAACATATCGAACGAGGTGAACCATGAGCGGCAGCCGTATAGTTGAAAGCATGAGAGAGGCCGTGGCCATCGCCCAGGGGGCCTTGCCGACGGCATCCTACACCGTTCATATCCCCGCTGTGGTGGATGTGAAAGCGATTCGCCAGTGCCTGGGCTTGTCGCAAGCATCGTTTTCCGCACGCTTCGGCCTGTCCCTGCATACCCTGCGGAATTGGGAACAGGGCAAACGCACACCAGACCAGGCAGCGCGGGCTTACTTGAAGATCATAGAGAAGGCTCCGGACGTGGTGACGGAGATACTTGCCGGGTAAAAAAAGAGTGTCCCCGCCTATAGCGCACCGTTAAAATTTGACGGCATTTTTGACGGTACAAAGAAAAATTTATTTATGCTGACATAACAAGCTATTAAGTGGTGCATTATAGTCCTTGCCTCGCCCCATAGGGTACATCTGACGAAGCCTGTCAAATATGAAGCGGTCCGGGTTGATTCCGGGCCGCTCCTTTATAAAAATCAAAACTGTTCCTTGAAGTGGCGGTTTGATTCCGCCGACGCTATTGCACTATTGATTGTTACCTACACCCGCAGTCGTCATATTGCATCATTCCGCGCCCCATCGTGCCGCCGTATGCAGGAATGCCCTTGTCGTTAAGCTGTCTGCGAAAATCAGCGCGGGCGGTGTATAGTTTGGCGTCAAGGTCACCGATTTTTTTTATCAAAGACTGAACCTTGGGGTCATTCCGCGGCGTGCCCTGGTAATGAAGGGCATTAAGTTCGTATCGCTTGGCGTCAATCTGTTGCCGAAGCGGCTCCACCTTTTTGTCAAAGTCGGCATAGGTACTCTGCATGGACTTGTATTGTTCGGGACTCATATTCTGATATCCCATGTCAGGTTGGGCATTCGCTATGCCGATGAGCCCGAGCATGGCCACGATAGCCAACGTCATTGCCGTCGAATAGACTCTTGTTCTGTGCATGATTTTTTCCTTCAATTGAATTGCAGAGAAAGTAGGTGCTGACAGCCTCAGTACCAGCAGCATCTCCAGTGTCCGCCGCAGCCCGTAACCAGCAACACTGTGCCTATAAGCAACAGACCTGCCAAGACGGCTCTTTTCAGGCTCATAATGCTACTCCGCTTTATTCAGGCCATTCAGACTACCAACCGCGATTTCCGCCGTAACCGCCGTAACCTCCATAACCGCCCTGCCCGCAGCAACAGCCCTGAGAAATGGTTGTGGAGTTAAGAGGTTGAGCCTGAGAAGGCGATGCGGCCGCAAAGGTGAATGCAAAGGCAAGGGCCAAAGCGGCGACAAACATGGTAGTTTTTGACATGATAGTGGTCATTTTTTTATCTCCTTAAAGGTTTACGTAACTGTCCGAGAGTACTTTTGTTCTGTTGGCCTTGAGCTTGCATCCCATTGCCTGCTTTCACCAACAGCCTGTGACACCTATTAGGCAAGCAGTGTGCCAACAAACTAAATAATTATTAATACGTTTAAATTATTAATGAAAAATAAATATTGCCGTAAACAACTTCGTACCGGAATGCCAGGTAGCTATCCTAATTTTACCTATTAATCAAAAAAATGCCCTAAATTTACTCACCATGTGTTGACCATTTGCTGAATCCATGCATATTTTTACAGAGTTACTTTCAAAAACGCAGGCATATATGAACAATAATCAACAAAGACCATCCCCTGCCTTCCGCAGGCTTTCACTGGGGCTTTCGCCTTGGTTGATTTTGGGCATGGCGGTCATTCTCGGGCTGGCGATAGCCGTGCTCTCCATTACGAATGCCCAAAGAGAAAAGGGATACATGACACAAAATATGACGGATCGGGCGGAAGCTCTGATCTGGGCTTTGGAGGCCGGTACGCGAACCTGGATGGGCATGCAGACGAGCGACCCCAGGCTGTTGCAGTCTCTGGTGGAAGAAACCGCGAAACAGCCCGGGATCATTTTTATTACTGTTACCGATAAACACGGCGACATACTGGCGCACAGTGATCCCTCGCGAATCGGAGAAAAACTGAAAAACGAAAAACTTCCGCTCGGGGATGTGAGTGGAACACCAGTCTGGCGCATTCAGGAGTGGAACGGCAAAAAAGTGTTTGAAGTGTTTCGCTCTTTTATTCCACTAAAAAACGGGCATCAGTCTTCTTCCCAATGGAGCGACTGGTGCGGCTGGCGTCCTGGAGGCTCCGAAACGCCACAAGACTGTTCGGATATGACGCAGGCTTCACCTGGTATTGTTTTTGTCGGGTTGGATAGACAGCCTTTTGAAGAAGCCCTGTCCCAGGATTTTAAAAACAGCGTTTTCTCCGCCGGTCTGATTACGGCCATGGGATTGGCGGGAGTTATTTCTCTGTTCTGGGCGCACAACTACCGCCGATCACGGCGCATGTTGCAGGATTCCCAGGCAATGGCCGCGGAAGTAGTGACGAATTTGCCCCTTGGGCTTCTGACCGGCGATCCTGCGGGGAATCTTGCCATGGTCAACAATACCGCTTTGGAGTTGCTCAATATACACGGAAAAAACACCTCAGGGACGCCTTTATCCCAACTCCCCGGCCTGGATTGGGGCGTAATTATTAATGAGCTTGCCCGGACGGAAAAAATTCTTGAGCGGGATGCGCTGTTGCAGGTGATCGGCAAAAAGCCGGTATCCGTCAGTCTGAGCGCGGCCGCGATGAAGAATGACGACGGGGTATTTCTGGGCAACCTCTTCATTCTGCGAGATACCACGGAAATAAAGCGCCTGCAGGCCGAAGCGCAACGCAATGAACGCCTGACGGCGCTCGGCAAGCTGGCGTCCGGGGTCGCCCATGAGATCAGAAACCCACTGAGCACCATCAAAGGTGTAGCCACCTATCTGGCAAAACGAACGCAGCCGGGAGGCCGGGAGGAAGAAGCCGCAAACGCAATGGTGTATGAGGTGGACAGGTTGAATCGGGTTGTGTCGGAACTTCTGGACTTCGCGCGGCCAGCCGTGATCACAGTTTCCGAAACCAATCTGCGGGAGGTCATTGACCGGGCGCTGCGGCTTGCGGAAGCGGATATCAAAACGAAACACATACACATACATGTTGAAGAGGAGCCCGGCTTTCCTCCGGTGCATATCAGCCAGGAGCGCCTTACCCAGGCCTTGTTGAATATTTTTCTGAACGCGGTCCAGGCCATGGAGCCTGGCGGAGAATTACGGATCATAACCCGGCTGTCTCCGGCCGCCGGCACTTTCAGCGTAACGGTCAGCGATACCGGCAAAGGCATTTCCGAAGACGAACAGGCGTACATATTTACCCCGTATTTCACAACAAAACCTTCCGGCACAGGGCTTGGGCTCGCCATAGTTCACCAGATCGTAGAGGGGCACGGGGGAAGCATTGGCGTGGACAGCGCGCCGAGTTCCGGAACCGAGTTCACCATTACACTTCCATTGGAAAAAAGAGCATAGGAGAATAGATGTCCTCGTCGCCGACCATAAAACTGCTTGTAGTGGATGATGATCAGAATCATCGTGAGACGTTGCGTACGCTTCTGGAGGAATGGGGGTATGCGACGGTTGGAGCTGGCAGCGGAGAAGCCGCTGTTGCGCTCTGCCGGGAACAACCATTTGACCTCATTCTGATGGACGTTCGCATGAGCGGAATGAGTGGCATTGAGGCCACCCGCGCCATCAGGGAGTATAACCCGGCCATCCCCATCATAATTATGACAGCTTACTCCGACGTGGAAAGCGCCGTGGAGGCCCTTAAAGCCGGGGCATACGACTACCTGACAAAACCCCTGGCGTTCGACGCGCTCAAATTGGCTTTGGAGCGCGCTCTCGACCACGCTACACTGCGGGATGAGGTGCGTGTTTTGCGGGACAGCTTATCCTCTTCTTTAAATACAAAAAATGTCATCGGCAAAAGCCCGGCCATGCGGCAACTTTTGGGCATGGTTTCCACCATAGCCTCCTCGGAGGCTACCGTTCTGGTTACCGGCGAATCGGGAACGGGCAAAGAGATTGTAGCAAGACTGATTCATGCGAACAGCAACCGGCGCAAAGGGCCGTATGTGGCCGTCAATTGCGCCGCCCTATCTGAAACGCTGCTTGAATCCGAGCTGTTCGGGCATGAAAAAGGAGCCTTCACCGGTGCTGAAAAAAGACGTGAAGGCCGCTTTCTTTCGGCGGACAAAGGCACGATTTTTCTTGACGAGGTTGGCGAAATTCCCCTGGCGATGCAGGTAAAACTGCTGCGCGTCATACAAGAAAAAGAACTGCAGAGAGTTGGCGGCGATCAGACCATAAAAGTGGACGTGCGCATCCTGGCGGCAACCAACAGAGAACTTAAACATGAAGTGAAAGAAGGCCGGTTCCGGCAGGATCTGTATTACAGGCTCAATGTTGTCTCTTTGCAGCTCCCTCCATTGCGGGATCGCAAGGAAGACATACCGCTTCTGGCCATGCACTTTCTGAAGATGTTCTCGGAAAAAAATTCCAAAGTGATCAAAGGATTCACCCCTGCCGCTATGGACAGATTGCTGAAGCATTCCTGGCCGGGAAACGTGCGGGAACTTGAAAATGCCGTGGAACGGGCCGTGGTTCTCCTAGTTGGCGAGTACATCAGCGAACGCGAACTTCCCCCAAGCCTTATGGAAGAGAACGATAGCGGTAACGCTCTCAAAAGAGACTTCGGCAACATGACCATGGAAGAGATTGAACGCATGGCCGTGCTCGACACTTTGGAACAGGTCGGCGGCAATAAAAGCGAGGCCGCGCGGCGGCTCGGAATCAACCGGAAAACCCTGATCGCCAAACTGGAAGGTAACGGCAATAAATAAGCCGTAACGTAATGTGCCGTATGCGGTGGATGAAAAAGCGGCGCGAAGCCGCTACAGCACGGGCCAATTTTCTGTCCATGGCGTTCCGGTCATGGTAAATAGCAATTATTGATCCTACGCCATACCTGCCGCTTACAGGGCAAGACATTTCCCGTGCTTATTGACGCCTTTTCAAGCCCTTTTTCAGAACAGACTTCCTGATTTGGCATGGCTTCAGAAGCCGCTCGACGGTACCCCCTAAGCGGTTACCGCTCGGTAGCCGCTTCAACCTCAAAAAGCAGATACGGTTCGTCATATACTTTGCCCCCGGCTTCAACCAGCTCCAACACGGTTGTTCTCGGTAAGCCGTCAACTTCCCCTGTGTAGGCAGCCCACATTCTTTCCGGATTGACCACGGCAAGAAAGCTCGCAACCTTTGCTTTCAGGCCGTCCGAGGTATTATCGTGCAGAAGGGTGAAGTTCCAAGGGCCAAAAATCGCATCACATTCCATCGGTTCATCGTCAGAACCAAATACATACTGGCCGGAGGCCAAAAGTGACGGCGGTTCCTCAGGTACGCCCGTAACATCATATAGTATTGCAAGATATTCAATGAACATCGGTAGTTCATCGGGCTTGATACGTCCGGCAACCATGATGTCATCCGGTCCCAATTGGTTTACATAGAGCAAGTTTTTGCCGCACTGGCTTTCAGCAAGCGCAATCCTGGTCATAACAGCATCCTCCTCTGGAGGAACAGAGTCTGCAACATTGGCAGGAGCATCGACAATTTTATAGCGCAGAAGAATGCTTTTCGTTCCACCTTCTTTGTCGAGAGCCTTGATTTCTTCCTCGGAAGCGGCAAAGTGTTCGCGCAATACGTCTTCCGGGTCTGGAAAGTCTTCGCCAAAGTCCGCGAACCAGCACAGGCACGGCGGGAGGGCATTTTTCGAGTCCAGATTGAAGGTTACATTTTTGGGCAGATTCTGGAACAGTTCAAGAGCGTTGTCGTTGATCATAACTTATCTCCGTGGTAATGAAGGTTAGCGGCCTGGGATTCCAGGCGGGCATTTATCGTTGCAGCGCACATGCGCCACAACAATAAACTGCTCTATGCCATCATTTACAAATGTGATATATTAATTTTATGCGATTTATATCTAATTAGAACAAAATGGCTTTGACAACATATATGAGGTGTGTGATGGGGGGCAAAAATCAGCACTATATCCCTAGAGCTGTTATGCGGCCTTTTGCGTCTAATGAACAGGTTTATTCGTATAATAAAAATTTTGCAGCACCTCTACGCCCCAAAGGAATTAGCAACTTGGGATCTGGTGAGTGTTTTTATTCAGATGATTCTGACATGACACTTGATAACGACATGAGGGACTATGAGAATAAATTGTCTCGGTTACGCGATAAAATTCTTTTGTGCACACATGAAGAGTTAGTTGATTCGAGTATTGCGTCAGAGTATGTAACCCATCTAATTCTACGCAATGCACATTTCCGTGAAACCATGTCGCAAATAATAAATGCTGCGATGACAAAAATTTTTGGTATTTTTAGCGACATTCAGTTGTTTGAAAAGATATTTTTAGCTGAAGCGGATTTCCAGGCTTTAGTATCGGAAGCAGAATTAGGCAAAATTGCGCCTGAACTTGAAAACAACTGTTTGCCAATTCCCATGCCAAAGCTACGGCAAATCATTATTTTCTTTCTCGAAGAGCTGTTTCCCATATGGTTCCCATTACAGGCAAATAACTTGGCTGATTTCATAGAAGACAACAAACATATAACACTTGAAAAAGCAAGAGAATCCGCGACTAATGCTCAAAAAAATTCTCTTATGCTAAGCCTAGCGCCACAAGCTAGGATAGACTCATTGGCTAAATTTTCTTGGGCTGTATACCAATCTTCAATACCAATATATATTTTACCAGACTGTATCGCCTTTACTTTTAAAAATGAATACGATGAGCCCGCCCCTCTTGTCTATAAAGATATAAATATTGTTTCAGTTATAGCTGTTCCAGTCTCACCCCAAAAACTTATGGTAGGATTTAAAGAAAAATTTGATATAGACATACTTAATAATATTAATAGACATGCAGCCAAATATAGTCACGCATTCTTCATTAGCTCATATAGATCACCAGAGTTGGAGCAGCTAAAAGGCCTTATTGGGGAGAATTCTTTTGGAATAGCTAAAGACAAGATGGAAAACGAATTAAATGAAGTCATTTCAGGATATACCGAAGGACAAAACAGTAGACAGCAAGCCGCCAAGAAAACAATTAAACACAACACTCCATCGCCATATAACATCAAGATAGAATTATCAGACAATGGCAGATTTAAAAAAGAATATATGGAAGTTTTTAACTGGGCTATAAAGAACATATTTGGATATTTATACGCCAGACATCCAATTATGTCCTTAAAAAAAGTTGTGTTTACAGAATCAAAACCCTATGGCCAAAGATTTAATACAAGATAATTCTTTTTTTTTGTTTCATCAAAACAGAATTAATAAATATGGGACTAGGGATTACGGCTTTTGTTCATAGTGATTTGGCAGTAATGATGATATTAGAAAATCAGAGCGAGAGGGACAGAGGAATTCAGATGTTTGCCTCTTTGCTGTTACAAGCATATTTCAAAGAATCATTTTACCACTCATTACCACATTTATTCGATAAGCTTAATTCACCGACAAAATGGAGCGATGTTTGGCTATCAATTGCCATCCAGTCATACGAGCAATATTTTATATGCCGCGAGTCTGCTAGTACATATCAATGTTCAAATACACACTATTTGTTGGCGCAAGAGGCCATCAAAGACTCATTGTCTAATATACAAGGAGCAAAAGAAGCGTTCATTAAAAGTAAAAATGCTGATACACTTTTGGCTACGATAACGGAGCAGGCTAGGCATCTTTTAATTACAGTGAGCTGTTTTTTAGGACATTGTGCAGGGTTACAAACGGGAGAATGCCCTGAAAAGGATAGCTTCAAAGAATATATCGATAAATATGGATTACGACTGTGGTGCGACAAGTTTGGCAAAGATTATGAAGAAATTTTTTCAAAGGTAGATACTTGTCCCTCGGAAGAGAATTTCCTCAAATTAGCCCAACATATAGAGCGTATCTTTTGGCAGATGAAAATATTTGTATGGGAAGAACAAGAAATGGTTAAATGCTACGTTTTGCCATAGTCATAGCCCATTTCGGACTAACGCTGTGCCCGTGGTTGAATTCGGCAGCGGGCTTTATCAAATATCATTTTATTCAAACTATGCTTGTGATATTAACTCGTTGTGTTACGGCGTTCCAAACGCGGCTATTGACTCCACGCGCCAATGACGTAACATATTTTTATTGGTAAAGAGCTTTTCTTTGAACATTCACGCGCCAGCCGCCAAAATAGATAGGGGGCATTGCCTATGAATACAATACAACAGACCGTGACAATCCCGGCCGACCGCCGTTTACAGCTTGATTTATCGCTGCCTGACAGCATTCCTGCTGGTAAAGCGGAAATTTTGGTGGTTTTATCGCCAATTAAAGAAGTCGCGCCGAAGAAATCGATCGAACGCTTTATCGGATGCCTTGCCGATAGCGCTACCTTCGCTGGTGATCCCGTCGAGATTCAGAGGAAGTTGCGTGATGAGTGGTAAATTCCTGCTCGACAGCAATATTATCCTCGGGACTTTAAAGGGAAACCCGGTAATAACTGGCTTTATCAGAGGGGTGGATGCGGAAAATCTCCATGTCAGCGTTATCAGCGAAATGGAACTACTGTCCTTCCACGGCATCACACCGGATGAAGAGCGGTCAATACGCGATTTTCTGGACAACGTATCAATTGTCCCCCTGAATGGGCATGTGGAGAATATCGCCATCAGGCTGCGCCGGGAAACCCGCCGCAAGCTGCCCGATGCTATTGTGGCCGCTTCGGCCCTTTATCGGAACGCCGTGCTGGTAACATGCGACCGAGAACTCGCCGGTACTAATTTTCCCGGCCTGAAAACGCTAAATCCGGCTGAAACCGCATAGCGCCGCATAAATGCTTGTGCATACTTCCGTGCACACCGGCCCAATCACACCGAAAGTTTGCCGCTTCCGCCCACTGCCGCAAAATGCAGCCATATCAACACTTTTCAGACATGCCGCCAGACGAAATTCAGCCCGAACCGCCTGCTAAGGGAGTATATCTCATAAGGGTATCCAAGGTTCAAATCCCTGCCTGTCAATCCTCCAGAGGGGTGGGAATAAGTAAAATGAACAGCTCTATTCTGTTGGCCAGCATTTTGATATGCACTTCATTGCCTAGCACCGGGGCTATGGTGCCGCCGCTGCTTTTCACGGTATGCAGTATGGCCTCGTCGCGCAGTTTTATCCAGTCCTGTTGAGCTTTTTTTAATGTTTCAGCGTAGTTGGAGTTGCGTTTTATATCGTTTCTGAGAGCCTTATAGGTTTCGTTCAGCAGGCCGTCCATAGCTTTGACCTCGGCGCGCTGGCATTCGAGCATATCCATAGTGCTGACGGCCTTGTCCGCGCAGATATCGGATTTTTTCGCTATTTCGTCGAGTTTGGCCCTATATTGCTTCGTGTCGCCGCAAAATCCATCCGCGGCTCCGCAAAACGCCGCCGCAAGCAGAGCGGCCGCGAAGAGTTTTTTTTTCATATGCACCCCATGTGATTGGCTTGAAAATGCCGGCGATGGAGAGCCATATTTTGTTGATAATTCCAAAATCCGTCAATACCTTTGCACGAAAAAAAGGAGACACAGCTGTCATGCCTCACGAATCTTATCTTGCCGCCGTGCGCCTGCCCGATCAACAGGTGAATCAGTTGTTCAGACTGCTTGGAGCGCGCCTTGTTCAAGCTCAAAATGGAATGGCCGAAATAGCAATGCCCATATCTGCCGGAATTACCCAAGGCGTGGGGCTGGTTGCCGGGGGCGTTCTGGCAGCTCTGGCCGACGAGGCCATGGCTCATGCCGTTATGAGTATAGTCGAAGGACAACAACGTTTTGTAACAGTGGAAATGAACATGCGCTATCTGCGCGCGGTAGACCCAAAATCCACTGGAGAAATTACGGCCGTTGGCTCGGTGCTGAAACCCGGCCGGACAGTAATTTTCACCGAAGCGCGGATCAGCGGCCCGGACGGCAAGCCGCTGGCCGTTGCCGGTGGTTCTTTTTCCGTGTTGCCGAGCTGATCTCCGTATCAGAGTTATCAGGGGATTTTGCTAATTTAATTTGTAAAATCTCTAAATCCGGCAACTGGTTATTTTGAAATCTTCAACCATTCCGGGGCACAATCCTTTCCATGCATCCAGGCGCACGGCGGCCGCACCCCAGCCGCCAACAGGTGGGGAAAAACATCCACAGGCCTGCCCGACTGAATTATGCGTCCCTCGCGCATAAGTATGAAGCTGTCGGTAATATCGGCCATCAAATCCAGATCGTGCCCCACCACCACCTGCGTGAGCCCGGAAGCCCTGTTCTTGCGCAAAATTCCACGCATGGACAAAGCAGCCGGATAGTCCAACCCGGCAAACGGCTCATCCAACAGCAAAAGCTCCGGCTGCGCGGCCAGGGCCGAAGCCAGGCACAGCTTGCGCCGCTGACCGTAAGACAGGGTGTGCACAGGGTTGTCCAGCAAGTCCTCCAGCTCAAAGTCGCGGGCATAGTTCAAAGCACGCCGCTTTGCTTCTTCGTCGCCGGGTGCGATGCCCAGCAGCAGATCCTCACGCGCCAGCGACCCCAGAATGTAGCTGTCAGGTGATTGCGGCACCAGAGCCACCTTGCCGCGCAGGCGAAAAGACTCGCGCGGCAGCTCGCATCCGGCCACATGCGCCTTGCCGGAAGTTATGGGAAAAAGTCCGGCCAACACCGCAAGCAGCGTGGATTTGCCGCTGCCGTTCACGCCAAGCAGCCCGTAAAGGCTACCGCGCTCAATGCTGAAAGACAAATCGCGTAGAGTGTCGCGCTCCGCTCCTTCATGGCGGAATATCAGAGAAGAAGCCTCTATAAGCGGCGAAGAGGGCGGAACATTTACAGGAGTATTTATGTGATCGTTCATTTAGGAAGCAGCTTTCTCGCTGCCAAAAGTCTGTATATGGCGGCAGCGGCGAGGCATTTGGCCACGCCACCGGGAATAAAGGGCACAGCCCCCACAAACAGCGCCTTGTAGAACGAAATATCCATTATCAAGGCCAATTGCAGAGATCCGGCCAACAGGGTCAATGCTGTGGCGCAGGCGCATACAGCCACAATAAAAATGAATGAACGAGTCTGCCCCCCCACGCCGCCCCCGGCCAACCCGCAAAGTGCAGCCGCGGGAACAAAAGCCAAGGCAAAGCCGCCGGTGGGTCCCAGCAAAACGGCAAACCCGGCCTTGCCCCCGGTAAAAATCGGAAGGCCCAGGCACCCCGCCGCCAAATAGAGCAGCATGGCCATCGCCCCGTGGCGCGGCCCGAGAATAAGCCCGGACAGCGACACAAAAAGCGTTTGTAAGGAAACCGGCACCGGGTTCAGCGGTATGATCGGAATGGAAATTATGGCTCCCACCGCCGTCAGCGCAGCCAGCAGAGCGGTCCACACCAGACGGTGAATGGAGTGAAGTGAAGGAGTTTGGTTCATCAAAATTTCCTTTATGGCCTGAAACCTCCCCCTTCAAGGGGAAAATTTGATTGACAAAACGACGAGGTCGAGGAAATCCTTTTTGTAACCACTTCCTTCAGGGAGAGACCATCCATGCCTGCAAAAAAACCGTTGGCCATACGCTGGGCCGTCCGCGTCCGCTCGCTGGTTATGCGCGCCGACCCTCGCGCGCTTGTGGCCGGCACAGCGCTGGCCGGAGTGGCGGCCTGGTTTGCCCCCTGGCAGGCCTTGCCGTTCTTTTTTCTCCCGGCCTGCCTCATAGGAGTCACAGCCTATCGCCTCATGCCTCAAGGCGCGCGTCTGATTCGCGTTTACGCTTTTTTTGCGCTGCTGTGGACGGTATCGCGCCTGGGCCTGTATCTTGTCGAGCATCCGGGAGCCTTTGCCGATTCCCTGGAGGGGGCGCTCATGCTCGGAGCGCGCCTCTGTACCATGTTGGGCCTGGCTTTGGCAATCCCTCTGGCCCTCACTCCGCTGTTGGTAGGCCGGGTTTTATGCTGGTATCTTTCCGGATTTGCCGCGCTGGAAACGCGTATTCTGGATCTTCCGCCCCTGCGCGGCCGCATCCGCCCACGCCTGGCCGAACTGGCCTGGCGCGCCTCTCTAGGCATGGTTTTGATGATGTCCTTTTTTCCTCGCGCCCTGCGCCTGCTGTCCGACCTGCGCCGCAGCCTGTATCTGCGCGCCCCCGGCCTGCCCCTCAGCCGCCGCCTGGCCCTTCTGGGCATGGGCGCGTTGCGCGTGCTCAGCCTGCAAACCTGGGACATGACCTTGTCCATAGCCTCACGCGATTTATATCGGCCGGAGCCTTGGAATTTTCGGGGGATGGATTACAGAAATTCTCTATCAGCATCGCCGCGAAATCGGGCGTAGGCTCCATCCGAACTGAGCGCATAACAATAAGCGCACAAATGCCCGCAGGAATCGTAAGTCCCGATGTCGCGGCTGGGCGCGCACCCGCAAGTCTTTCGCTGTCCCAGATCTCTCTTCGCCGCTATTCCGTATAAGGCAAGGTCGCCGGGGCACAGACGGCAAACAAGTTCTCCATCCACGCATTTGTTGGAAATTATGCCGTATTGCGACAGATCAACATCCTGCGCGCAGGCGGCCACAACAAGAGGATGTTCCCAACCCGCGTTCATCCGGGCCAGCTCCGCAGCGATGAAAAGCTTTTCTTCCCCGTCCGGCTCACGCCATTCATTCTTCCCCAATTTACGGCGCACCTTTTTGTAACCGGAAATCTCCACAAAACTGAACACCAGCTTTTCCGTATAGCGGCATAAAATACGCCCCAAGCGCTCAATGCGTCGCAAAACTTCGTCCGGCCCCAAGCCGGGGCCAAATATAATCGGATCAAAGCGCCAAATCACCCTTTCCCGCCCGATGCGCTCGGACAGACCTACAAAAACATCCACGCGCTCTTCCAGCGGAGGAATGTTTTTTTCCAGTCCCTCCCGCTCATAGTCATTCAGAGTAAAATTAAAATAAAATTGGAAACCCATATCGGAAATTTCCCCAAGGCGCGGCAACAGGGGGGTTGGATTTTTGCTCCAAAAAACAATGGCCCGACAACATGAAAAGCTGATATAACCCGGCTTTCCGTTAAAGGGATTAATGCGCGCGCAATAACCGGCGCGCAGACGGTTCATGAACCAAGCGTCGTGAAATGCGGGCAAATCCGTAGCGCGGCTGGCGGAAACAATCAGCGGGCAAGCCGCGGCGCGCTTTTCTCCCCCGGAGAAGACAAATGTGGTTTGGACCATATCTTGCGGTATCTTGGCTTTTAAGTTATCATATCAAGATATATCATAACAAAAGCGGATTATATATCAACCTGCGAGGGGAAAAATGAAATCCAAACGCCTGAAAGTGTTGTCAACGGTTTTTGCCATGGCCTTGGCGGCCTCTCCGGCCCTGGCGGCCGAAACCATCAAAATCGGCGTGGGCGGCTCCCATACCGGCGACTTGGCCTCCTACGGTCTGCCGGCGCTTAATGCGGCCCGCCTTGTTGTTGAAGAAGCCAATGCCAAGGGCGGAATTTTGGGCATGCAGCTTGAAATAATCGCCCAGGACGACCAGTGCAAACCGGAAATGGGCACCAACGCCGCCACAAAGCTTGTGTCGGAAAAAGTCAACGTGGTCATGGGCCACACCTGCTCCGGGGCCACCAAGGCCACTCTGCCCATTTACAACGAGGCCAAAATTGTTTCTGTTTCGCCCTCGGCTACCAGCCCGGAACTTACCAACGGCTCGTATCCGTTTTTCTTCCGCACCATCTCGCCCGACCATGAGCAGGCCGCTCTGGGCGTGAAATTCGCTCTGGAAACGCTTGGCGCCAAAAAAATCGCCCTGCTGCATGACAAGGGCGACTACGGCAAAGGCTACGCCGACTTCTCCAAGGAATTCATAGAAAAGAGCGGCAAAGCCCAGGTTGTGCTTTATGAAGGCATCACCACCGGCGCTGTGGATTACACCGCCGTTATCCGCAAAATCGCCCAGTCCGGCGCGGATTGCGTGATGTTCGGCGGCTACCATCCCGAAGCCTCCAAGCTTGTGCAGCAGATGCAGAAGCGCAAGGTGAAGGTGGCTTTTGTTTCCGACGACGGCGTGAAAGACGAAATGTTCATCAAAGTGGCCGGGTCCGCCGCCGAAGGCGTGTATGCCTCCGGTCCGCGCGATGTGGCCGCCCTGCCCATGAACAAACATGCCCGTGAAGCCCATGTTAAGAAATTCGGTACCGAACCCGGCGCTTTTTACGACAATGCCTATGCCGCCACCCAAGTGCTGGTGAACGCCATTGAAAAGGCCGGCACAGCCACTGATTCTCAGAAGATCGCCGAAGCCCTGCGCAACAATCCGGTGGAAACCTCGCTTGGCACCATCAAGTTTGACAAGAAGGGCGAAGCCGAAGGAATAGGTTTCAATATTTACCAGATCAAGAACGGCAAATTCGTTTCCGTGTTCTAGAACATTTCGGCAACGAACTGCCTATAGATTCTATTTTTATTCTTGAATGACTGGGGGGCTGTTGACAACAGCCCCCCACAACGTGAGTGGGCAGGGCGCGCACCTCGTACTCAATAAGTTGAAACAATATGGACTTTCAGTACTTTTTCGAGCTCTTCTTCGGCGGTCTGACCAGAGGCAGCATTTATGCCCTTATCGCCCTCGGCTATACCATGGTCTATGGCATAATCGAGCTCATCAACTTCGCCCATGGCGAAATTTACATGATCGGCGCGTTCACGGCCATGATCGTGGCCGGCGTGCTGAGCATAGCCGGTTTTCCGGCCATGGCCATTCTGGTGCTGGCGGCCTTGGCTGCTGTAATATGGTGTGCCGGATACGGCTACACCATGGAAAAAGTGGCTTACAAACCTCTGCGTGGCGCACCGCGCCTTTCGCCCTTGATTTCCGCCATAGGCATGTCCATTTTTTTGCAGAATTATGTCATTCTGGCCCAAACTTCCGATTTTCTGCCTTTTCCGCGCCTCACTCCGGAATTTGCCTTTCTGGAACCTTTTTCCAACATGCTCGGTTCGAGTGACTTTTTGATCATCACGGTCAGCGCGTCCTCCATGTTGGCGCTGACCATGTTCATCAGATACACACGCATGGGCAAGGCCATGAGGGCCACGGCTCAGAACCGCAAGATGGCCATGTTACTGGGAATTGACGCCGACAAAATTATTTCCCTTACTTTTATTATAGGCTCTTCCCTGGCCGCCGTAGGCGGCGTGCTCATAGCCTCGCACGTGGGGCAGATAAATTTCGCCATAGGCTTTATTGCCGGCATAAAGGCTTTTACCGCCGCCGTGCTGGGCGGCATCGGCTCCATACCGGGGGCCATGGTGGGCGGGCTGGTGCTCGGGCTTTGCGAGAGCTACGCCACCGGCTACATTTCCAGCGACTATGAAGACGCTCTGGCTTTTTCCCTGCTGGTGCTGATTCTGATCCTCAGGCCCTCGGGAATTCTGGGCAAACCCAGAGTGCAAAAAGTCTGAGTGGGAGCCAAGCCGTATGCGCATAATAACCAAATCTCTGCTTACCAGCATCTGGTTCATGTTTTTGACCTTTCCGCTGGTGGTTGTAAAAGTTGACAGCTACAACAACAAAATCATCTGGCGCTGGGAAAACATGGCCCTGATGGGCGCGGGAATTTTTGCCCTGTCTCTGGCCTGGGCCTATTCCGCGCGGCTCAGGTCTGGTTCGGGCGCGTCGCCGCTCAAGGCCAAACTGGCGGCCTTGTCCACAACCGTGCGTGAAAACTATCAGGTAAAGCGCGGCCTGCTCCTGGCCATTCTGGCTGTTTTGCTAATTATGCCCTGGGTTTCCAGCCCCTATCAGACCAATATCATGATTTCGGCCATGCTCTATGCCGTGCTGGGGCTGGGGCTGAACATTGTGGTGGGCATTTCCGGCCAGCTGATGCTGGGCTACGCGGCTTTTTACGCGGTGGGAGCCTATACTTACGCAATTCTCAACTCCAACTACGCTATCGGCTTTTGGGCCGCTCTACCCCTTGGAGGCATAAGTGCCGTAATTTTCGGCATTTTGCTCGGTCTGCCGGTTTTACGCCTGAAAGGCGACTACCTGGCCATTGTAACTTTGGGGTTTGGCGAAATAGTGCGCTTGGTGCTGGAAAACTGGGGAGAACTCAGCGGAGGCCCCAGCGGCATTTCCAATATCTCCCGACCCAGCTTTTTCGGAATTGAGCTTTCCGTATCCCAAACTGCCACCTATATTTACTATCTCATGATGGTGGCGATAATCATAACCATCATCGCGGTGACCAGACTGAAAAATTCCCGTATAGGACTGGCTCTTCAGGCCATGCGTGAAGACGACATCGCTTGCGAAGCCATGGGCATAGACCTGATGCGCACCAAGTTGGCCGCCTTTGCCTTGGGAGCCTGCTGGGCGGGCTTTGCCGGGGTTGTTTTTGCCGCCAAAACCACTTTTATCAACCCGGCGAGCTTCACCTTTATGGAATCAGCCATGATTCTGTCCATTGTGGTTCTGGGGGGCATGGGGTCGGTTGTGGGGGTGATACTGGCGGCCTTTGTGCTCATTCTGGCCCCGGAATATCTGCGCGCCTTTTCCGAATACCGCATGCTTATTTTCGGGGCGATCATGGTGCTGATGATGATTTTCCGCCCGCAGGGCCTGATTGTGGCCGCCAAACGCAAATATAAAATTTCCGGAAATATTATGGACAAGGGGAATGCGTCGTGACAAGGCCCGTTCTGGAAGTTACCTCGCTCTCGCAGAATTTTGGCGGCCTGCGCGCCCTGAGCGAAGTGGATCTTACTGTTGGCGAAGGGGAAATCGTGGCCCTCATCGGCCCCAACGGCGCGGGAAAAACCACGTTTTTCAACTGCATCACCGGCATTTACATTCCCTCGGAAGGGGAAATGTTTCTGCACACGCCAGACGGTCAGAGCCACAGGCTGAACGGCCTCAAACCCAATGACATCACCACCAGGGGCATGGCCCGCACCTTTCAGAACATCCGGCTTTTTTCCAATATGACTGTTCTGGAAAATGTGATGATCGGCCGCCACTGCCGCACCAGGGCCGGAGTGTTGGGGGCGCTTCTGCGCGACAGCAAAACCGCGCGCGAAGAACAAGACACCATCGACCGCAGTTACGAGCTTTTACGCAGCGTAAACCTGCACAATCTCTATATGGAAGAAGCAGGCAGCCTGCCCTACGGCGCGCAACGCCGCCTGGAAATTGCCCGTGCCCTTTCCACCGATCCTTGCATGCTGCTGCTGGACGAGCCGGCCGCCGGCATGAACCCGCAGGAGACCCTTGAGCTTGAGGAGCTGGTGCGCAATATAAACAAAAAGCACAATCTGGCCATTCTGCTGATTGAGCATGACATGAACATGGTAATGTCCATATCTCAGCGCATTTATGTTATGGAATACGGCATCCGCATAGCAATGGGCACGCCCGAAGAAGTGCGCAACAATCCAAGAGTAATCAAAGCCTATCTCGGGGAAGACAGCCATGCTTGAACTGCGTGAAGTAGACGCTTACTACGGCAATATACAGGCTTTGCGCAATATCAGCCTTACCATCAACGAAGGTGAGATAGTCACGCTCATCGGAGCCAACGGCGCGGGCAAATCCACAACGCTGATGACCATATGCGGCATAGTAAAAGCGCGACGGGGCGCGGTGACCTTTGCCGGAAAGCCTCTTAACGACATGGCCCCCAATGAAATAGTGCGTCTGGGCATAAGCCAGGTACCCGAAGGCCGTATGATTTTTCCCGACCTAAGCGTGCGGGAAAATCTGGATCTGGGGGCTTTTTTACGCAGAGATCAGGCTGAAATAAAGAAAGACATGGATTATGTGTTCAGTCTGTTTCCCATTCTGGCCCAACGCCGCAAACAGCTCGGAGGGACCCTTTCAGGCGGTGAACAGCAGATGTTGGCCATATCGCGCGCGCTCATGGGCAAGCCGCGTCTGCTCCTGCTGGACGAACCTTCTCTGGGACTCGCACCAATTATCATCAGGCAGATTTTCAACATTATTGAAACCATCAATAAAGACGGGGCCACTGTCTTTCTGGTGGAACAAAACGCCAATCAGGCCCTGCGCATCGCCCATCGCGGCTATGTGATGGAGAATGGCAGCATTGTGATGGCTGACAAGGCCGACGCCCTGCTGGCGTGTCCTCAGGTGCGTGAAGCGTATCTGGGTTTATAGAAAGCGGTCGTAGGCCGGACCGAAAAAGGTACTATCCAGCAGCAAAATTCGCCTTTTTTCAGGGGCGGTTTCCAAATAACGGATTTTGGACCAAGGACAAGTAAAGCGGGCTTTTTTGCGAAGGGAGTATACTTTTATGGTACTCGACCGGAGCAAAAAAGCCCGCTTTACGCAGTCAATTGGACAAAAGACGTATTTGGGGACAGTCCCCTAGCCAAGGCAAAACTCAATAGCGAAAGGCCCCGCCTCCGTGGTAAATTCGATGGCAATCACCTTGGCATCGCCGGTATGGCAGATTTTGTGACTATCGCCAAAAATAATTGTGGGGGTGGACCCCTGCAGCACAATGCCTTCGTCAGAAAATTTGGCTCTGGCCTGCCCTGAAATCATGTTGGCAATTTCACCTACTGTATCTTTTATATCCTGCATCAAATCCTGTATATCATCGCCCAGCATGGCCTTCACCACCGCCAAGGCGGTTTTTTTAGTAAAAGTAACGGCCACACTGCCTTTCAGAGCCCCCGTTATGCCCACTATGGCTGTAACATCTCCAAGGGCGCAAACGTCACTTTTTATATAAGGCACCCCGGGCGCCGGTTTTATGCCGGCCATGGTGCCCAGCACGTTGGAAGCGGAAGAGGCAAAGGCTTTGGCCATAAAAATAGTATCCATCATTCCCCCAGGAAACTCAGAAGTGGAACGCGTCGCACGCGCTCGCCGCAGGCAGCAATATCAATTAGAGCATTTTGCCTTTAAATTATCCATGACTCAAAAAGGTACGGCGCTAGCTGCGCTCCCGTCTACGTTACGAACGCTACGTGATGGGATGGCCCTACCAGCGCACGGGTCGTCAGAGCATTTCGCTAATTTCATTCACAAAACACTCTAGTGAACCATAAAATAATAAGCAATAGGAGCTACGGCCAATCTATATACAGCAAAAGGAATCAGGCTGGTTTTACTGACCAGGGCCACAAATGCCTTTATGGCCAGCAAAGCGGACAAAAAAGCTCCAATCATACCTATAGCAAAAACAGGCAGATCCGCCATACTGAAAAGATGCCAGCTCTTCAACAAATCATACCCGGTGGCCGCCACCATAATCGGCACGGCCGCAATGAAGGAATACTCCGCAGCCAGCCCGCGCTTAGCCCCAAGGAGCATTCCGCCCATAATGGTGGCCGCCGAGCGCGAAAAACCGGGCCACAAGGCCAGACATTGGAAAAGGCCTATGCCCAGAGCCAGACGCGGCGTCATGTCGTCCAGACTGATATATGAGGGGCGTATTTTTCTGCATTCCACAATAATCATGCATATAGCCCCGGCCGCCAGGGCGAAAGTAACCGCCATGGGATTGAAAAGATGCTGTTTTATGGTGGAATGGGCCAGAAGCCCGAACACACAGGCCGGAATGGTGGTGAGCAGCAGCATGAAAATGCCCCGCATCCCGGCAAAGCGCGCATAAGGTTTGGGGCGAATCAGGCCCCAGAATCGCCCGAAATAGAGCACCACAACGGCCATAATAGCCCCAAGTTGAATAACCACCTCAAAGGAGGCGGCCTTGGGACCGGTGAAATTCAAAAGATCCCCCACCAGAATCATGTGTCCGGTGGACGACACAGGCAAAAACTCGGTTATGCCTTCAACTATGCTTAAAATAAAAGCCGCCAGATTTTCACTCATATGTATCCTGCCGAAGCCGGGTTTTCAAACCTGTCAACTGCGGTGGCCAACCGCATTGCGCTGCAAAAGTATTTATTATAAGATTCTCACCTGCTTGTCATGTACTAAAAAAGGAGTTTACCATGTCCACCGTCATGCCTCAGGGCGAAATGATCCGCAAGGCTGCCGCTTATGTGGCTGAACAACGCAAGGAAAATCCCAAAAAATCTTTGAATGCCGCCATTGATGAGGCCGGCATGAAATTCAACCTCACCCCTCTCGACAGCCAAGCCCTGGAAAGACTTTTTGCGGAAGAAAAGCCGGCCTAGCCGGATGCCGTTTTTCTTCTTCCGGCGCTTCCATAAATCACAAAGAAATATGGAAGCGCTACAAGCCCTTGGAAAGGGCAATACGATTACGCTCCACCGCTGTTTCAAGGTCTGGCAGCAAATTACCCAGCGCTTCGCCGTCTTTGGCCTTGGCCGCGCCCTCAACGCAACGAGCGATACGTGCGAGCACCCGAAGCCCCTGGCCGTCGGCCTTCTCCGCTATTTCAGCTGAAGCACGTTCCACTTCGCTATAGTCCGAAGCCTTCCAGGCTGTCTTAGCCGATTTGATGGCAGCGTCCAGACTGGTCAGAAAGCCGGACAATAATAATTTGTCATTCTTTGCGTCCTGATTTTTTTGCGCGCCAACCGCGTTTTCCGCGTTCGGCGCGGGCTGCTGTTCGGACTGGGGCCTGCCGGATACAGGTTCAAATTCAGGGGCGGGTTCTTTGCGCGGAACAGGCCGTGGCTCTCCTACCCATTCCATGGCGCTACCCGAAGCGCCGTCATCGAATGTGAGCGAAGCCCGCATTTCCTCATAATCGCGCGCCTCGTCCGAAACGACCACAGGGATTTCAGGCGCAGCAGTTGTAACGGCTTCCGGCGCGACTGAAGCGGAGACAAAAGCTGTATCTTCAGGTGTAGTCTGCTCCGTTTCGGAAGGCTCGAAAATGCTCTCGGACTTGGCCTGCACCGCTTCGTAATGCTCCAAAGCGCCCTCGAGCGCGGCCTGTTCCGCTTCGGAAGGCTCCAAAGAATCCTCAAGTGCGGCATCGGAAGATTCCACTGCCGCGTCGGGCAAAAGCATCGCCATATCCGATGCTTCCGCTTCGTGGCCCATCTGCCCGGAACTTTTCACTTCCTCCGCCACTACGGCGTCAAGTCCGAAATCCATAATCGTCGTGGGCGCAGCGATAGGAGTTGACTTGGCCCGCTCCTTGCCGTCCCCGTCATCCTCAGAATGGCCAGCTTGTTCAGCGACAGTTTCCGGACTTTCCAGGGGCAAAAGCGCTTCTTGCGGCGCGTCATTACGCTCAGAAGGCGCGCCATCCCACTCCAGCCTTAGTTCCGGCATAGGAGACATGGCGGATTTATTGCGGGAAAAAGGTTCGTTTACACCAAAGTCCAGACGATCAATGGGGTCAGGCGGGGAGGCCGGAAGATCCGGCAAAGGCATGCGGGAATCTACCATGTCCCTTCCGGGCTGATCGGCGGATCCTTCCGACATAGGCGAGGAAACGTCACTTTCTCCTTGCTCCTGAGCGGCCTGCACAGGGAGTTGATCTTTATTTTCGGGATCGTTCTCTGCTTCCATAGTAGGTTCAGGGACATAGGAAGGAGGCAGCAGTCCCAGAACGGTATTGCGCAGCCCGGTTCTGGTGACCGGTCGAGTCAGGGCGTGGGTGATGCCCAAGTCGCCCAGAAGTTCCCATTGTGCCTTTCCGTTGGTAATAGCCAACGTGGCGGCAGGCGGCAGGGAATGCCGCGCTTCAAATACGCGCAAATCATTCAAGGCCTGTTTCAGTTCATCCATGGGCATTTGATCGTTGAACACAACCAAACCCACAGGGCGGGCGAAATACAGCTCCAGAGATTCGGCGCAGGAACGGGCCTCACGCACCCGATGGGGCAGCCCTTCAAGATAAAAAGCCAGCAATTGACGATTAACCGGGTTCTCATCGGCCACAATGATCCCCAGAAGATCAGGCGCCAATGCGTCTGAAGCCGGTTTTACGCCCGGTTGGACTTCAGGCTCGACTTGGGCTTCACGTTGATGCAGTCCAAGTCTTATGGTAAAGGAAATTGAAGCTCCCTGCGGGCCGCTTTCCACAGATAGAAAACCGCGATGCGCTCCAACCAGCTCCCAAGCTTTGGTTAAAGCAGAAGAATCGCGCCCTTCCGGCGGCATTCCGTCGCCGGTGTCGGTAATATTGAAGAGCAGATGGCCTGGGTCAGTGCTTTCGGGCACGCGGCGCACGCTCACTTTAACCGCGCCCCTGGCCGTAGCGCGCACGGAACTGGCCATCAAAAGGCGTATTACCGAAGCCAGGCTGTCGCCGTCGCCTTCGTACATATGAGCCAGATGCGGCGGCATGAACCAGGAAATGGCCAACCCTTTCTTTTCCGACTCTTCAGACGAAGCGTCATGAGCATCGCGCAAAATAAGCTGCAAATCAAAAATTTTGCTTACAACATTCCCCGCGTCGGGCAGGGACTCGTCCGCGCCGTCCACAGCAACGACATCATCCAGAGCAGGCACGGGCAGGCCCATGCCGCTACTCTTGTCGGCAGAGGGAACGTTTATCTCGGGCATGGCCCGGTTTTGCTCCGCCTCATCAGCGGGCGCGGGCTTGGCAGCCTGGCGGGCATACTCTCTGGGTGCGGCCGTGCCCGTTATGAGCAGCGCTCCCAGGGCCAGCCCCCACAAGGGCGCATTGGCCTGGATGAAAGCCGGAATTATGTCTATAGTGGACATGGCGGCGTTTACGCCGGGCATTCCGGCTTTAAGCAGCCCCTCAATATCCACAAGAGCGAAAGCAGCCCCTCCAGCGGTGATCAGGCATCCCAACAAAAAACGCACCGCGCCCGGTTGGCCGGAAATCCAGGCCGCGAGCGTGGTAGGCAACAGAAGGGCGGCCCCCAGGGGCCACAGGTCAAGAAAACGACAAACCCAGGCATATCCGGGCACAACAGGAAGAATGGCCAGGGCCGCGCCCGGCAATGAAAGCAGAATATACTGAGCGTCGAGTACTTTCGAGCGCCGTTTAGTATCCATGAGATGTCTGGCCACATGCGGCAGAAGCATCAGGGCAATACCGGGGGCCACAACAGCCGCGAAATCCCGCAGGGAGACCCGTCCGTGTGGGGTGCTTGGCGAACTCCATATAGCGTAAAAAAGGGCAACAGCCACATAAAGACCTGTCCAGATGCGCCATTGACCGTTTTCTGTAAAGCCGCGCAACAGGCACAGCAGCATTACCACGGCCATGGCCACCAATGCGGCCGGATAGGCCATGCGCTCCAAAGCCGTGGCCGCGTCCTGAGGGGTGCGCATCATGGGATAAAACCACATATTCGGCACGTTATCCATGCGGATATATATGGTCAAAGGGGTGGTCTGGGCATCGGGGGCCAGAAAAATGGAACGCTGGCTGGGGGCAATGGCCTGCCATTCCGGTAAATCGGAAAGAACGCCGCGCCTCGGGGCATACATGGTCATTTTGGCCGGGTTGTTTTCACCCATGTCCAGCAGCAGGGATGCCGGGCGCGATTCGGCCGGGCGTGCGGCCATAGTGAAACGAAGCCAATAGGCCCCGGTTTGCTTGAGGGGAACGTCTTTTTCCATGGGGCTGAAGGAATCAATCCTGGTCGACACTTCCTCAACAGTCAAACGGCCCGAAGGATCGAGCAGCCACTCCATATAGGGAAGCATTGGCATGGAAGATTCGATCTGGCTGGTGGGAACAAGCTTTTGCGCCACAGCCGGGACAGCGGGCGTAAAAAGTATAATCGCCGCCAAAAACGCAACCACAGCCGGCAATAAATAAATACGCCGCATTTTATGATGCCCTGACTTTCCGCTTAAGTTTATACAGACAAACCGCACCGCCAACACACCTCGCCATATTTTCATATTGCCGACGCGTTTTTTGGGTCGGTCCACTAATCAAATTGATCTATTTCAAATTTTCCAGCATATCGCGCACCGGCTGGCCGTCAGGCGCTCTGGCATTGGGGTTGACCGCCAGAAGATCCCGCCAAGCCTTGCGGGCTTCGTCCTTACGGCCCAGATCGAAGAACAAAACCACCCCGGTGTTGAACATGGCATTTTGATGGCCCGGCTTGATATTTACCGCCTTTTTGAACGAGTCCACAGCCTTCTCATATTGCCCGGTTTCGCGGAACATTATGCCGAGATCTGTCAGCACATCGGCATTGTCGGGCTTGAGGGCCAGAGCGTGTTCATAAGCTCTGATAGCCTCGCGGGGTTTGGACGTGTCAAAATATATATTACCAAGCTGAATCCAAGCCGCGAGATCATTGGCATTTTTAAGCACTGCCTGCTCAAGCTCAAGAATACGCGCCGTATCCGAGGCCGAGGCTTGGGGCGGAGCGCTTTCTTTTGGAGGGGTTCCGCCGCCCTGCCCGCCAGCAACAATCGGAGCGGACGCGGAGTTAAAAAGCGTGCCCGCGTATACGCCGATGGTCAGAGCCACGACAATGGCTATAATAAAACTTACCGGGCCGAAAGGACGCGGTGGCCCCGAAGGGCCGGGTCCCGGCTTGAGCTTCTTGGGCTTGGGCGTTTCCTGAGGCCTGGATGCTTCCTGAGATTTACTTTCCACAACGTCATCACGCAGTTTCACGGAATCCTCCGGCAGACTCGAGTCAGCCGCCTCAGCCGCCGCCATGTCCGGCGACAATTTTTTCAAATCGCCCGCCGCTGTCTGGCGGCCGTTTTTTCTGGGGTCTTTATCCCATTTGGACTTTTTTAATTTTCCCATGGCGGGTTCCTGTGGGGGGAATTTTATTTTTGAGGCAGAGGTGCTTTTTCCAGTTCCGCCCGGATCGCTTTTTTCAATTCTTCGTTGGCGGACTGGTCATGCAGGGCCGCGGAAAGTTGCGCTACCCCTTTAGCCGGTTCGTTCAGATAGTGGATGTAAAGCACCCCCAGGCTGTAACGCGCCGAGGCATCATCTTTAAGATTGATCATTCTTTCCAGTGAGGCGGCGGCTTCGGCGTGGCGACCCTGGTTATGCTGAATAATTCCCAGCATATACATTGGTTGGGCATTGCCTGGCTCGGCCGCGGCCGCGCGCATGGCAAATGTTTCAGCAGCCTGCCAGTTCTGGTCGGACATCAAGTGCTCGGTCAGATGAATTATTGTGGGTATGTCATTGGGATTGTCACGCAATTTTTCCATGAGCTTGCCGATTTCAGGGTCCATACCCGACTCGCCCGCCCGCTGCTGCATTCCCGCCTGCCTGCTTTCTACCACAAGGCCGGGGCTTTTTATTCTGTAAACAAGAGAGGTGGCAAGCATACCCGTAATTCCCAAAAGCAAAAAAATCAGAACTATGCGCCTGCTCCCGGTTGCGGGGGTCATATAATCAGCCATTACGCAACGACTCCATATGTTCAAGCCGCCTGGCCAGGCGGTTTTCGATTATCGCCAGTCGGGCCAACCAACCGCCAATACCGAGCCATACGGCCGCGTTGGCGGCCATAAGCCAGCTTATTCCGTCCATATATTTTTCCTCAACAATATCGAAAGCAGGTAGCGGCGGCAGTTTGGCGTCAGACAAGGAAGGCAAATTTCCCGCAAACTGCCGCCGCTACCCAAAAATAAACAATTCACAGCACTATACCAACCTTTCGCCACGAAGCAACGATAAAATAAAGCGCCGTGCCGCAAGACCGAACCAAAGGGAACGAAAAAGCACTCGTGACGACGCGGTCTACTTGCGGTTATCGATAATTCTCATGGCTTTGCCTTCGGAACGCTGTATGGTGCGCGGTTCCACCAGGCGCACCTTGGCTTCGACGCCGAGGAATTCCTTTATGGTTTTTTGAATTTTGCTTTCGCGGCGTTGCAGGCCTCTGATTTCGTCGCTGAGCAGGGCTTCGGAAATTTCTACCATAACTTCAAGGGTATCCATATTGCCTTGGCGATCCACAAGAATCTGGTAATGCGGGGCCGTGCCTTCGGCTTCCATCAAAATGGCTTCTATATGCTGCGGGAACACATTGACGCCCCTGATAATAAGCATATCGTCGCTACGCCCGCGAATGCGCCCAAGGCGGGCATGGGTGCGTCCGCAACGGCAGGGTGTGTAATCGATGCTGGTTATGTCGCGGGTGCGGTAGCGCAGCAGCGGAATACCTTCCTTGGTGAGAGTGGTGATTACCAGTTCGCCAATTTCACCCTCGCCCAGATTACGCCCGGTTTGTGGATCGATAATTTCCGGCAGGAAGTGATCTTCAAAGATATGCATACCGCACTTGGCTTCCAGACATTCCATGGCCACGCCGGGCCCCATGATTTCGGAGAGACCATATATGTTAAGCGCGTTTATGCCCATTTTGCTTTCGATATCGGCTCGCATGGGATCTGTCCACGGTTCCGCGCCAAAAACACCGGCGCGCAGGGGCAGTTCTTTAAAATCGATGCCGATTTCCCTGGCTGCTTCCCACAGGTGCAAAGCATATGACGGCGTACAGCACAATGCTGTGGCGCCAAAATCACGCATGAGCTGCGCCTGGCGCTTGGTGGCCCCGCCGGAAGCCGGAATAACCGTGGCTCCCAATTTTTCCGCGCCATAGTGCGCGCCAAGGCCGCCGGTGAAGAGCCCGTAGCCGTAAGCCACATGCACCAGATCTCTGGGCCCCACGCCCGCGCAACGCAGGCTTCTGGCCATAAGATCGGCCCAGTTGTCCACGTCGCGTTTGGTATAACCCACAACCGACACCTTGCCGGTGGTTCCACTGGAAGCGTGCAGGCGCACAATATTTTCCCTGGGCACGGCAAACAGACCAAAGGGATAATGATCACGCATGTGTTGCTTTTCGGTAAAAGGCAGCAGTGACAGATCTTTCAGGCTCTTTATGTCGGCCGGGGTAAGCCCGGCTTCGTCAAAGCGCTGCCTATAAAAAGGAACGTTGGCGTAAATGCGTCTGCACATGTCGCGCAAACGCCTGAGCTGAAGGTGTTCAAGCTCTTCCCTTGGCAAAGTTTCGTTTTCCATATCGTAAAGCACGGCTAGTCCCCCAAATAAAAATCATCCGGTCTAAGTTGCCGCATTTTTCGCTGGTGGTCAATAGGTAGACGAAACCTTCCGGCTGCCGGCATCCAATGCGGCGCTGTACGGCTAGGGGCTGTCTCCAAATGCGTCTTTTGCCCAATGGCTGCGTCAAGTGGGCCTTTTTGCTCCGGTCGAGTACCATAAGAGTACACTCGCTCCGCAAATAGGCCCGCTTTCCTTGCCCTTGAGTCAAAATCCGCTATTTGGAGACAGCCCCTAATGAAGTACACAAGAGCGCCGTTTTTGAGTCGGGGGATGGAACTCTTTGGTCCATCTTCGGCTCAAAAACGGCGCTTGACAAAGTCAGAGGGTAAAACCCTCCGTTTTATTTCAATGTTTCAGCATAAATTTCAACTACATGCTTCACATTAACAAAGTCGTTGTTATGCGAAAGCATGTCCATCATCTGCATCATGCAGGCCGGGCAGCCCGTGGCCACATAGCTGGCCCCGGTGGCAACGATATTGTTGCGTTTTCTCTGCCCGATTTCCTTGGATATGTCATAATGATACAAAGTGAAGCTGCCGCCCGAGCCGCAGCAGCGGTCGCTTTCGGCCATTTCCTTGAGCTGATACTTGCTGTTCATGCCCAGAAGCTTGCGCGGTTGGGCGGACACCCCGAGGGATTTTTTCATATGGCAGGAATCGTGATAGGTGAGGATTTCGCCGCCCTTGGGCATGGACGCGGGGGCAACGCCCAGCACGTCAACCACAAAAGCGGTTATATCCATGGCCTTTTCATGCAGACGCGCAATCTTTTCCTTTTGCCAGGGAGTGAGATTGTCAGTGAGTTTAGGCCATATTTCCTTGATAGTAGCCGTACAGGTGGCGCATGGAGTTATAAAATAATCAAATTCCGCCTCGCCGAAAACGGACAGGTTCATGGCCAGCAGATCTTCGTAGGCCTTGCGGTCTCCCGAGGCCAGCGCGGGTATGCCGCAGCACACCTGCTTGTCGGGCATGAACACGCCAACACCGTGGTGTTCGAATATTTTTAAACTGGCCTCGGCGATGCCAGGAAACATTTTGTCCGACACGCAACCGGGGAAGAAGGCCACTTTAAGGCCGCTTTTGCCGGGCGCGCTGTCCAGACTTTTCACTTTGGAATGGAAAGGCTCCTTGGCCAGCTTGGGAAAATGCCTGTCGCCGATAATGGGGGCGAAAAGCGCGGAACAGGAAGTGCCTACAACCTGACTGGCGTCTTTAAGGAACAGTCCCTGGAATTTGGAACCGATATCGAGCAGGGCGTTGAACAAGGCCGGACGTTTGAGCATTCCGCGGAAAATTGCCTTTTTCACCGGGGACAGGCCCATATAGCCGGCCACGATGGATCTGGCGCGGAGGAAGATATCCATAATCTTCACGCCGGAAGGGCAGTTTGATTCGCAGGAGCCGCAAAGCAGGCAGCGATTGAGCTTGTCATTGACGCCGGCCGGATCGTCAATCATTTTACGAGCCAGATTTTCCAGCAGAACGATTTTGCCCCTGGTAACGTCGGCCTCGCGCATGGTGGCGCCATATACCGGGCATACGGCCTGGCACATGCCGCAGTGCATGCAGGAAACCAGATTGTCGTCCAGCTCAAGCAGCATCTGGGAAAGTGTATTTAGATCAGACATTATACGTCCTTATATTCTCTATATTCTTTACGGACTTCATATACCCCGGGCAGTATTTATATAATTTTTTTGCCCGGATTGAACAAATACTTGGGATCGAGGGCACGCCGCAGATTTTTGGAAAAATCAATGGTGGCGCGGTTGGTTTCTTTTTCCATCCACTTGGCCTTTGCAATACCTATGCCGTGTTCGCCGGACAAGGTGCCCTGAAGCTTGAGGGCCACGTCGAAAATTTCGTCGACAGCGGCTTCCACGCGCTTGAATTCTTCCTTGTCTCTTCTGTCGCACATGATGGTGGGATGCAGGTTGCCGTCACCGGCATGGCCGAAGGTTCCGATGGAAAGATTGTATTTTTTGGCGATGCTGTTGACAGCGGCAACCATGGCCGGAATTTTGGAGCGGGGCACGGTGGCGTCTTCAAGCACTGTGGTGGGTTTGGCTCTGGCCAGCGACGGCAGAGCGGCGCGGCGGGCTTCCCAGATCTTGTTTTTTTCTTCGGCGGTCTGGGCGATAGTAACGGAAGTGGCTCCACATTTTTTGCATATTTCCACCACGCTGGCGGCGTCGTCTTCCACCATCTGCACATGGCCGCCGTCCACTTCGATAAGCAGAATAGCGCCGGCATGCACCGGCAAACCGGCCTTGGTGGCCGCTTCAACGGTCTGAATGGTGACCTGATCCAAGAATTCCAAGGTACAGGGCACGATGTGGGCGGCAATGATGCTGGCCACAGTTTCCGAAGCTTTGTTGATGTCATCGTAAATGGCTACCATGGCCTTGGAGGCCTTTGGCGGAGGCACGAGTTTGAGAATGAGTTCGGCATATACGCCGAGAGTGCCTTCGGAAGACACCATGAGGCCGGGCATATTGTAGCCGGTTACGCATTTCACTGTGCGTGATCCGCTTTTGACCAGCTCGCCGTTATAATCAAAAAAATCAAGGCCCATCACATAATCTTTGGTCACGCCATATTTAAGGGCGCGCAATCCCCCGGCATTCATGGCCACGTTGCCGCCCAGAGTGGATACGGCCTGCGAGCCGGGATCCGGCGGATAAAGCAGATTTTTGGCGGCCACGGCGGCGGCGAACTGGGCGGTTACCACGCCGGGCTGCACCACCGCGTAAAGATCCTCTTCGTTAATCTCAAGAATTTTGTTCAGGCCATTGGTCAGAATGACAATGCCCTTTTCCTTTTCGGGAATGGTGCCGCCGGACAAATTAGTGCCGGAACCGCGCACGGTTATGGGCAAATCGTTTTCGTAGGCAAGCTTGACAACCTTGCCGAGCTGCTCCGTTTCCACAGGGCGGACAACAAGAACCGGGACCACGGGGTCCAGCACGGCGGCATCGTAGGAATAGGCTTGGCGGTCGGCCAGATCGTCGAGCACATTGCCCTGTCCGACAATAGCTTGAAACTCTTTTATCAAGTTGGGTGACAAAGAAGACATCAGATGGTTCTCCTCCATTTAGGATTTATTCATGACATAAACTAACTTGCAGCATGAAATATGTATTATTCACAATGTCTTATATGATGCACGGCTAAAAGCGCTTTGTCAATACATTCAACCCATATAAGCATTAACATCTTGATATATTTGACCAAAATTAAATAAAGTTAAAAAGTGAAAAAAACAGGCATGCCGGACCCATATGCGGTTAGGCGCGGCATGCCCAGATTATCAGCTAATTTGATGTGAAATTTAAAGCCCATAGTAAATTTCATTCACATATATCAAAAATTAAAGCAAGTATTGTTCCATAACCGGCAATACTAGCTAATTTATTGTTTTTATTTGATATGTCTTGAAAACTATTTTCAATCAAACTCGAAACGTCCCTAAAAATAATCCTAAAAAAAGGATCTTGGTTACGCAAATAACCAAACGTCACGATAATTAATTACAATACTGTACTCCTGCGTTATGCATTTCCCAGTCTTGAGAAACGAACAACAGTTATTGCACTAAATTGAATGGCAAATTTTTTGTAAAATATGCCATTACACTTTTCTCCGGATTAGCTTGTCCTTTTTTCAAGACAATACCCTTGTGAAATATTGCGCGAAAAAAAATATTGTTTTATTTGCGCAAAAAGTATAGTCCTGAGACAAAGATTAAATAAGTTAATAATAAGCCGGAATTGTGCCCCGCATAAAAACATGGACGCAACCGGCTGTCTTTTATAGGCTTCCAACTTTAAAAGGCGGACACATGACTCAATCATTTTATTCCGATGTATCCATACTCTTTCTGGCGGGAGCCTTGCTGCTTCTGTATGGTACATTCAAAGCCGTACAAAACAGGGGCCATTACGGCCAGCTTGTGCTAAAAGGTGCGCTGGCTGATGCCGGCATAGTCATCATGGCCATGGGTTCGGCCAGCGCCACAGGCTCCAACGGAGCCCTTCTCTTTTTCCTCTTTCAGCTGGTGGTACGCGTAACGGCCTATGCGTCCCTGATGCTCCTTACGCCAAAGGGAGCCGCGCCCACCGCCCAGGAGTTGCACTGTATCGGCCTTATCAAGCCGAAAGCAGGCTGGCTTTTCAGCCTGGCTTTGTTGGCAACCATAGGCGGAGCGCCCTTTTTTGCCCCAGAGGGCCGCTTTTTCATAGTGCAGGGTATAACGGCCAGCTCCGTTTTCGGGCATGTCTGGGGGCCGTTGCTCATGGCCGCCTGCTCCACCGTTTTTGTATGGCTGTCCATTGAAGCCGTGCAGAACGTGATTCTGGAACAGCCCCATTACCTGAGCCACGACTCGCAGCCCGCACCGGCAGCCCCAACGGACAAGCTGCCCGTGTGGCTTGTGGCTCTCGCCGTAGTGGCCGCTTTTATGGGCATACACCGGGGGCCGCTGGCCGATTTCACCGCTTATCTCACCGGAGCCCCCCTATCCCATTCCGACGTAAGCCACCTGGCTTTCAGAACGCTTTATCTCGGAGCGGGCGTGGTCTTCCTTCTGGGCCTGGCTAATAAAAAACCAGGCTTGCGGGGAAAGGCCACAGTGATCCTCATGGGGCTGGCTCTGCTTATAACCATATTTTCCGGGGATCTCTCTCCTCTGTCAAGGCTATTCGCCTCAATCATATGCGGCATAGGGCTGGTGGTCGCCGTATATTCCATGGGCTATATGGCCGGAGAGCGTCGCCTCACCGCCTACCGAACCTTTTATCTGCTGACCTTCGCCTCCATGCTGGGCATAGTGACCACTGATAATATGGGCGATTTTTACGGCTACTGGGAGCTGATGACCTTCGCCTCCTTCTTCCTGGTGGCCCATGAAGCCAACCGCACCGCCTTCAACGCCGCGGCAAAATATTACATCATGTGCGCGGGCGGCGCTTTTGTGATGCTGCCGGGCTTCATCCTGCTCAGCGGCGGAGAAACAACCCTGCTCTATATTCCGGCCGTCAGCAGCGCGCTCAGCCCCGACATGCTCAAGGCCGCCCTGATCATGACCCTGGCCGGTTTCGCGGTCAAAGCGGGCCTGGTTCCGTTGCACAGCTGGCTGCCCGACGCGCACCCGGCCGCGCCCTCGTCCATATCAGCCCCACTTTCGGGTGTGATCACCAAGATGGGCATTTTCGGCATCGTGGTTATAGTGCTGGGTCTGGCCGGCCCTACATCGGCGCGTATCAGTTCGATGGAAGGTTTTTCGGGCATCGGATACATAATAGCCTTCATGGGTGGCATTACTCTGGTGCTGGGCGAAATAATGGCCCTGCGCCAAACCGACATCAAACGCATGCTGGCCTATTCCACTATCGGACAGCTCGGTGAAATAACTCTGGTGCTGGGCATAGGCACCTGGCTGGCCACGGCTGCGGCCCTGGCCCATGTGCTCAACCACGCCATTATGAAAGACTTGCTCTTTCTCGGAGCCGGGGCGCTGATTCTGCGCGCCGGAACCAGAAATTTGGCCGACATGGCCGGCATGGGCCGGGCCATGCCCTTTACCGTAACCTGCATGGGCATCGGCCTCATCTCCATAATGGGTCTGCCGCCTTTTGCCGGATTTTTCAGCAAATACCTGATGATTCAGGCCTGCATAAATTCCGGGCACCCCACTCTGGCCGTGTTCATCCTTGGCGGCAGTCTGGTGGGGGCCATTTATTACACGCGCATCCTGCGGGTGCTGGTGTTTGAGCCGCGCCCGGCCCATCTGCCGGAAATAACGGGCGAGGCCCCGATCTCCATGCGCCTGGCTCTGGGCATCCTGGCCGCCTTCTGCCTGCTGTTCGGGTTGGCCCCGCAACTGCCCCTGGCCCTGGTTGTTCCGGCGGCAAGCATGTACTTCACCCCGGCGGCCGACGCGCTGCGTATAGTGGAGTCGGTTTCCGTATCCTGGCCTCTGTATGTGATTGTGCCTTTCTTCGGCGCGCTTATTCCCGCCATCTGGCGCAACAACCCCAAAAAGTCGGGCAAGGCCTCGGTTATAGTGCTGCTGGTCACCGCCCTTCTGGTGCTGCTGTTCGGACGCGAGTTGGACACGCTTTCTTTCAGTTTTGCCCTCATCGTGCCCCTGATTGGCGCGCTGAACATGGCCTATGCCAGAGGTTACATGGACCACAGCCACACCCAGTGGCGTGTCTATTCCTCTTTCTGCTGCATCTGCGCCGGACTTATCGGCGTAGCCTCCAGTTCATATTTGTTCAGCTTTTTCTTGTTCTGGGAAATAATGAGCTCGTGGGCTCTATACATGACCCTCGCCCATGAGGGCGACAATGCTTCCATGCGCGAAGCTTTCAAATACTTTTTCTTCAATGTGCTGGGCGCGGCCTTCATTTTTGTGGGCGTAACCGTGCTTGGTCCGGACACTCCCCTCACCGCCGCGCTCATAAAAGACCTTGGCGTATCCAAGCTGCCTCCTCTGGCGGCTACAGCCGGGGTGGCCCTGCTGGCTGTGGGCTTTGTAATGAAAGCCGCCCAACTGCCCTTCCGTATTGACTGGCAGATGCACCCGGCCCTGGCCCCCACGCCGGTTTCGGGCTTCATATCTTCCGTTTTGCTGAAAAGCTCCATTCTCGGCCTGGTAAAGCTGTTCCTGCTGCTGGGCGGGGCCTTTGCTCTGGGTTCCACCCTGGGCGTAGGGCATGAAAAGGCCATTATGCACATTGTGATGTGGATAGGCGGCCTGACCATAATCATGGCTTCAGTGCAGGCGCTCATGGCCACCAACCTCAAGCTGGTGTTCATCTATTCCACGGTAAGCCAGATTGGCTACATGGTGCTGGCCGTGGGCATTGGCTCGGCCCTGGGTTATGCGGGCGGGCTGCTGCATGTGGCCAACCATATATTCTTCAAGGACCTGCTGTTCCTGATCTGCGGGGCTGTGATGTTCCAGACCCACAAGGACAATCTGGAAGAACTGGGCGGCATCGGGCGCAAAATGCCGGTGACCCTGTGCATGTTCGCCATTGCCGGGCTTTCGGTGGTGGGCGTGCCCCCCACCAGCGGATTTACCTCCAAATGGATTATCTATCACGCTCTGATGGAACAGGGATATGCCTTCCTGGCCCTGCTTTCGCTGATTGGCAGCGTGATCACCCTGGCCTATATAGCCAAGTTCCTGCATCTGGCCTTTTTGGGTCAGGTAGCCGATGGTCTTGAAAACGTGCAGGAAGCGCCCAAATCCATGCGCGTGCCCATGATCATCCTGGGCGCGGGCTGTGTTTTGAGCGGCGTGTTCCCGGGCCTTTTCCTGGAGCCCGTCAATCTTGTTCTGAAGGAATATGGCCTGGCCACTCTGGACATAGGCCCCACCGGCATCAATTCCGGACCTGGAGCCTGGAACGCCACGGCGGTATTTATAATGAGCGCCCTGGCCTTCTACGGGGGCTGGCGTTTTGTCAACCATTTTGTCAACGCCAACAGCCGGGCCACGGATGTGCATACCTGCGGGGTTGAGCCCGGTGAAGCCACCAGTCGTATGAACCCCGCCAGCTTGTATGCCGGTTTTGCCGGTCTTTTCGGCAAAAAACATTAATCCGCCGTACTGCGCCGCAAAGGAGTTATATATGGCTGACACTTTACTGGCCCTTGTGCATATGATTATTTTCCCCGGCGGGATTTTTGCTCTGGCTGTGGGGTTTCTCTACAAAGGGATCGACCGCCGGGTTGAAGCACGTTTGCAGCGCCGGGTGGGTCCGCCCCTGCACCAGCCTGTTCTGGACATTGCCAAGCTGCTCACCAAGGAAACGCTTATTCCCGAAACCGCCAACCGCCCGGCCTTTCTGGCTGCTCCGGTAATCGGCTTCACCGGCATGGCCGTGTGCGCGGCCTTTATTCCCGTGCCGGGAGTGTATCAGGGCCTTACCAACATGGGCGATTTGCTGGTGATCTTCTACCTGCTGCCCATTCCGGCCATAGCCCTGATGCTGGGCGGCTCGTCTTCCAGCTCGCCTTTCGGGGCCATCGGTTTTTCCCGCGAAATGCTGATGATGCTGGCTTATGAGGTGCCGCTGCTGGCGGTTTTGCTAAGCGTGGCCATGCTGGTCGGCAAGGGTACGGGCAGCGGAGTGGAATTTTCCCTGGCTGAAGTAATCCGCTATCAGGCCGTCAACGGCCAACTGGGGATCAACCCTATCATGATTCCGGCGCTGCTGGCCTATTTGCTGTTTTTGCCCGGAACCATGGGTGTGGTCCCCTTTGACATTCCCGAAGCCGAAACCGAAATTATTGAAGGCCCGCTTCTGGAATATGGCGGCCCCCTGCTGGCCGTGTATCAAATCGGCTCGGCTCTGAAGACCTTTGTGGTATTGGGTCTTGGAGTGAGTTTGTTTTTCCCCGGCACCATCGGCGTCAACCCGGTGGTGAACCTGGTTTGGTTCCTGGTCAAGTGCCTGATTCTTATGCTGCTTTCCATGACGCTGGTAAAGGCCTCCACCGGACGCTTCCGCATCGATCAGGCTTTCTGGTTCTATATGAAATACCCCACGGTGCTGTCGCTGATCAGCCTGGTCATCGTGTGGGTAATGTAGGCAGGAGCGCAGCGACTGCTCTACAAAATTCGATGCCGAGCCGCCGGTATGGGCGGCGGAGGCCAATCAGCGCCAAGGCTGACAAGCAAAACAGCCTCAGGAACACAAAATAGTACACCAAGCCTCAAGTGAGGAAAACATAAGATGAGCCTTTTGAAAAAACTATCCGTGCGTTCACCCTGGCTTTTCCGCATAAATGCCGGTTCGTGCAACGGCTGCGACGTTGAACTTGCCACCACCGCCTGCATCCCCCGCTACGATGTGGAGCGCCTGGGTTGCAAATATTGCGGCAGCCCCCGTCATGCCGACGTGGTGCTGATTACCGGCCCGCTCACGGCCAGGGTAAAGGACAAAGTTTTGCGGGTGTGGGAAGAAATTCCCAGCCCCAAGGTGACTGTGGCCGTAGGCATATGCCCAATTACGGGGGGGGTTTTCCGTGAAGGCTACCCCATTGAAGGACCGCTTGACCGTTATATACCCGTGGATGTGAATGTGCCCGGCTGCCCGCCGCGCCCGCAGTCCATATTGGAAGGAGTGGTTCTGGCCCGCAAAATATGGCTTCAGCGCCTGGGAGTGGAGGAATAGTCATGGCTGCCGGATTCCTTAAAATTCTCTTTCGCAACGTGCTTGACGGCCCCAGCACCGACCCCTTTCCCCTTGGGGAAACCTTCACCCCCGAGCGTTTCCGCGGCAAGGTGGTGGTGGACAAGGAATTGTGCATAGGCTGCGGCATATGCGTGCATACCTGCACGGCCGGGGCCATAAAAATAGAAAAACGCGCCGACCAGTCCGGCTATGACTTTGTGGTGTGGCACAACAGCTGCTGCCTGTGCGCCAACTGCCGCCACTACTGCCCGACCAAGGCCATAACTCTGAGCAATGACTGGCATAACGCCCACCCGCAGGAAGAAAAATACAACTGGGTGGAACACAAGTTCATTCCTTATGTTCCCTGCAAGGGCTGCGGAGCAATGATCCGCCCCCTTTCCAAAGAAACGGCCGAGCGCATTTACGCCGGTTTCAATGATTTGGACATTGACCGCATCAACAGCCTGTGTTCGCGCTGCCGGCAGCTTGAAGAAGTAAAGAAACTCCGCGAGGAAACCAATGCAAGCAACGAAAAAACTGAGTCCTGAGCTGCGCGAGGGCATTGCGGCCCTGGCTACCACCAAGGAAGCCGTGCGCGAGACCAGCGACCATTTCGGCAATATATTCCACTGGTTCAGGCTTGACGCTCCGCGCCACATCGTCCGCGCCGCTGAGCTTTTAAAAGCCGCCGGAGCGCGGCTGGCCATGATTACCGCTTATGAGCGCCGCCGCCTGGAAGATCCGGTGCAGGAAGTATGCTATCATTTCGAACTTGGCGGCCTCATCGTTAACGTGACTGTGGTACTGGATGCCGAATGGCCGCTGGTACCCTCCATCACCCCTGTTTTCAAAAATGCCGACTGGCACGAAAGGGAAATGATGGAGCTTTATGCCGTGCAGGTAAACGCCCACCCCAACCCCAAACGTCTGTTCCTCGACCCGTCCATTGACGAAGGCATTCTGGGCCAGGCCGTGCCTCTTTCCGTGGTAATGAACGGAGCAAGCACCCGAGATCTGTGGGAACGCATTCTCAGCAACCGCATTAAAGGCGGCGAATCCGCCCCTGCCGGAAACGAGGCCAAATCATGAGCATGGAAAAAACAAAAACCACAACCTTTGATTTGCCCCTCGGCCCGGTACATGTGGCTCTTGAAGAACCGGTATATTTCCACCTGACTGTGGAAGGCGAAACCATACGCAAGGTGGATCTTACTTCGGGCCATGTGCATCGCGGCATGGAAGCCCTGGCCACTCAGCGTAATTTTTTCATGAACGCTACCCTTACCGAGCGCGTGTGCTCGCTGTGTTCCAACAGCCATTCCTTCACTTACTGTATGGCTGTGGAAAACGTGCTGGACATAACCATTCCGGAAAGAGCAAAATATCTGCGGGTGCTGGCCGAAGAAATCAAGCGCGTATCCTCACATCTTTTCAACGTGGCCATTCAAGCCCATATCATCGGCTTTAAATCACTTTTCATGCACGTTATGGAAGTGCGTGAAATAATGCAGGATATAAAAGAAACTGTTTATGGCAACCGCATGAATCTTTCCGCCAACTGCATAGGCGGGGTAAAATGCGACGTAACCAATGAGTATATTTCCTATATCCGCAAAAACATCGAACGTGTCAGCAAGGCTGTCGAAGAAATTCTGGAGGTTTACGCCACCGATCCTATGGTGCTTGGCCGCACCAAAGGGCTTGGCTTGCTGCCGAAGCAAGATGCCGTTGACCTGGGAGTGGTAGGCCCGGTGGCCAGAGGTTCGGGCATTGCCATGGACGTGCGCAAAGATTCGCCTTATGCCGCTTATATGAATCTGAATTTCAATGTGATTACCGAGAGCGGCTGCTGCGCCCACTCCAGGGCCTTGGTGCGCCTGCGGGAGATTTTTGAATCCATTAATCTGGTGCTGCAATGCTGCGACCTTCTGCCTGAAGGGCCGCTGGTGGCCAATCTGCGCCAGATTCCCGTGAGCGAGGCCTGCGCCCGCTCGGAAGCGCCGCGCGGAGAATTATTTTACTATATACGCACAAACAATACCGACCAGCCCTCCAGGCTGAAATGGCGCGTGCCTTCGTATATGAACTGGGAAGCCTTGGGAGTGATGATGCGCGACTGCAAGGTGGCCGACACCGCGCTGATCGCCAACAGCATCGACCCTTGTGTTTCGTGCACCGAGCGTTAGAGCGTTTTGCGAATGAAATGAGCGAAATGCTATAGATTAAAAATGGCGGGGGAAGGATTAATATGCACGAGGCTAGTATTGTATCCGGTATTTTACGCATTATCTTAGAAGAAGCGCAAAAGCACGGAGCAACGAAAATAAACCGGGTCAATCTCCAATCCGGTCTGCTGGCCGGAATAGAAGCCGAAACCCTCACGGCCTGCTTTGAGCTGCTGGCTGAAGGCACCATTGCCGAGGGCGCAACCCTGGAAATAGACGTGCCTCCCCTGAATTGCCAATGCCAGAGCTGCGGACATGAATTCCAACTGCTGAAACGGGCTTTCCATTGCCCGCAGTGCAACGGTATGAAACTGGACTTTGAAGGCGGCCACGGCTGCAATATCACGGGCATCGAAGCCGAATTGCCCGACAGCCCGGAACCGGCCCCCAGCAACGAAGAAAACGACAACAAGGAAAAATTGTAATGCTAGCTCCACACCTTCAAGCCGTGCCGGAAAAATGCCGGGCCTGCCGGCGCTGCGAAGTGGCCTGCATAGCCGCCCATCAGGGGCTTACCTTCAAGGAAGCCATGAAAAGGCGCAACGAGCTTGTCTCGCGCGTGCAGGTGGTAAGCGACAAGGGCTTCAAAACCACAGTGCGCTGCCACCAGTGCGCCAGCGCTCCCTGCGCAACCATGTGCCCCACCGGCGCATTGCAGCAAGATCCTGAAACCGGCACGGTGGAAATGCGCGTCCAGCTCTGCGCCGGATGCAAACTGTGCATTTCTGTATGCCCTTACGGAGCCATAACCACCGAACACATCGGCATGCCCGATACCCAGGGCGAAACCATGGCCCAGCGCGCCAGACGCGAAGTGGCCGCGCGTTGCGACATGTGCGCTAGCTGGCGCGAGAAAGAAGGCAAAAAGATCACCGCCTGCATGGAAGCCTGCCCGGCCCGAGCCATATCCATGGTGGAACCCGACGGCACAATTATTGAAATGCCAGCAACGGAAAAGAAGGAAAAAGCGGAAGCGGAAGCCGTGCGGCAATAACGCTCACACCGCCGAGGAATGAGAAGTAAAAAATCAGGAAGGGGAGTGGACTTTTCAATCCACTCCCCTTCCTTTTTTGTGAGGATGATTTTCAACGCGGACGTCAGAGCGTTTTGCTAGCCGCGCCCGCAAAACTTTTTAGCCGATCACTACCGGCATCCACAGGTACGCGAAGATGGAATAAACCACAAAGAAGTATATACCGTAAGCAGTGCCCAACAGCCAGAAGGTTGAACTTTTAATATAGCCCGCTCCGTAATATATGGTGTTTTGAGCCGCGCCGTATGGAGTGAGAATGCCCATTATGCCCAGGCTGCCGCTGAGGAACATGACAAAATACTTCATGTTCATGTCCGGTATAGCCATACCGGCCGTAAACAGCAAGGTCATCATGGCCGCGGTGTGCGCGGCCACCCCGGCAAAGAAGTAATGCGAAAAATACAGCAGGGCCAGCAGGCCAAAGGCCACGCCCATGGGCGGCAGACCGGCCATGAGATTGGTGCAGTGCACGGAGAACCACTTCAAAAATCCGGTTTGCGCCAGCCCTCCGGCCAGGGTAATCAAGGTTCCGAACCAGCAGAAGGTGTTCCAGGCCTCGCGATTGCTGGTTACCTGTTCCCAGGTGACCACACGCAGCACCAGCATGAGCGCCAGCACAACCACACTCACCAGAGTACTATCGATTATCTTGGTTCCGAACACCCACATGCCCAGGGCAAAAAGCGCCAAGGCGGTCATGAGTATTTCCTTAACGGAAATGGGTCCCATCTTGCGCAGTTCTTCTTCGGCCCAGGCCGGTATTTCCGGAAACTTTTTTTCTGTTGGCGGGTAGAATATATAGGTAACCAGCGGGGTCAGCATAACCAGAAGCCCACCGGCGGGCAGCATGGCCATAAACCATTCCCGCCAGCTTATGGTCACCTGCACCGCGTCTTTGGCCATGGACAGAGCCAGCAGGTTGGGAGCCAGCCCGGTAAGAAAGAGCGACGAAGTAATGGAAGTGGCGCAAACCCCGGTCCACATGATGTACGCGCCGATCTTGCGTGGCTCTTTATCGGGAAATGAGCCGTAAGCTGGTGGAATATTGCGCACAATGGGGAAAATGGTCCCCCCGCCTCTGGCCGTGCTGGACGGAATGAACGGAGCCAGCACAAAATCGGCCAGCGAGACGGCATAACCCATGCCCAGCGCGGTTTTGCCCAACCTTTTGATCAAATGCAGGGCTATGCGCCGTCCCAGTCCGGTTTTTTCATAACCCATGGCAAACATGAAGGCCACAAACATCAACCATACCGTACTGTTGGAAAAACCGGCCAAGGCCCAGCGCACGCTGCTCTGCAACGTGGCCGGTTTGCCCCCGGCCGCCGGAACCAGCATCAGACTGGCCGCCACGCAAACGCCCACAAGCCCCACCACGGCTCCGGGCAGCGGCTCCAGGATAAGACCCAGCACCACCGCCAGAAATACGCCGAGATAGCGCATTGTATCCGGGTTCAACCCTTCGGGTGGGGGCAGTATCCAGAACAATGCCATAACCAGCAGGGGCACAATGTACCGGATGTACTTCATCGCAATCTCCTTTGTTTTTTATGGAGCGCCAACCTCGGGCGGCCTGCCCGCCCGAGGTTGGAATATGTTTAAACGCGGCCCGTCACTCGGGCATACGCGTAAGTTCATTTAAAGCCTCAACAACGATCTTCTTACGCAGTTCCATTTCTTCTTCGGAGGAGAGGGCTGGATCGCCGGTGGGGGTTGGTATGCTTTGTCCGGGCATGACTCTGGGCGCGCCCACATTGCGGGCGATGCTGGTAAGTGAGCAGATCATGGCCGTGGGTATGCCCGCGCGTTCCAGTTCCTTGGCTATCGTTGCGCCGCAACGAGTGCCCGTTCCTCAGGTGCCGGTAAGCAGCGCCCCAACCCGCCCCGGAAAGCGCCTGAGTATATCCTTGGCTATTTCCCGGCCGAAACCAGCCGCCAGATCAACTGATGTGGCATTGCCAGCTGTGGTGTATATGACATCGCCCACACGCAACTTGCCTTCCTTTTCCAGGACGCGCACGGCATCCAGCGGCAGAAGGCGGTTGGGGTCCTGCCTGGCGGAGGTATTGTCATAGCCGCCATGGGCCACGTCGAATTTTTTGGAATCAAGGCGCTCCAGTCCGGCGATTGAATATGTGCCGTACTTGGTGGCCATGGACATTTCAATGCGGTCCGGGTTGCCTTTGGGGGCAAGCCCGCCTTCGGTGACCAGCACAATTGTGGAAGCGGCGAGATCATCCAGAGGTGGGGCGGGCTGCACTCGCTCAAAACGCGGCAAGGGAAGTTCCGTAATATTTTCCGCGCCGCCAAGGCGCGCCGCCAGCATATTCACAGCGCGCCGCGCCCCATGAATCTCGCGCTTTACCAGCATGCGCAGCCCTTGAGAGAAATATTCGCCCACCCGAGGACGACCGTCAGCGGCCAAAGCCAGGGCCACAGGCGCAATCGCGGCCACGGCCGCGCGCATTCCGGCCGCATTGGCCGCGGCGGGAACAATGATCACTTTGCGCCGGTAAAGGGCCACGCCGGGGTTGTCCTCATGCATGGCCGCCACCACTGGTATGCCCAATCTAGCGGCCACGGCCGCGCATACCGCCCCGCAAGCCAGACCGTAGCGCCCAGCCCCGAAAGCCGGACCGGCGACAAGCAAATCCGGAGCAAAAGAGGCTACGGCTTCCGCCGCCTCATCCGCCCGTCCCTCTTCGGCCATAAAATTGTCACCTGCGATAACCGTGCCCGCCACCACGGCGGCATCGCCAAAGGCGGCGGCCAGGGCCAGGCCCGGTCCCACCGGGCCGGCTTTGACCGTTATGCCCGTTCCGGCTTTATCTTCGCCGCCGATCTGACCGAAAAACTGATTTATATAGTGAACAACACGCAGTGCGCCCATTTAAGCCTCCTGTGGAACGCGTCGGGGGAAGGGGAAACCCCTTTTTGGAAAAAGGGGTGTCCCCTTCCCCCGGACCCCCCTCCCCGTTACCAAAAACGTTC
>JAVBLG010000130.1:0-21369 GCA_031553655.1 Desulfovibrionaceae bacterium
CATTATGTGACCGTGTTCACCAAGAGTATTGGCTATGGCATCGAAAAGCACTTTGCATATATTGTTTTTTTCCAGCAAATGCCGAAACTTGAGCAAGGTTGTTGCGTCGGGAACCTGTTCATTGAAAAAATTGATTCCCAAACCTCGGAAGTGAGCATCACAGCCAGACCGTTTTTTGAAAAGCAGGGATTCATCGTTGAGGCGGAGCAAAAGAGAAAGGCCAATAAGTTGAAGTTGACCAATTATCGCATGTTCAAAATAATATTGGAGGCGGTATGAGCAAAATAGATTATAAAAAAGATTTCAAAGAGCTATATCTGCCCAAAGCCGCGCCTTGCATAATTGATGTGCCGTCTATGAATTTTATTATGACGGACGGCAATGGCGACCCCAACGGCGAAGAGTACCAACAGGCTGTTGCAATCGCCTATGCGCTCTCCTATTGCATAAAAATGAAGGGTAAGGATCTCGCCGGATATTACGAGTATTCGGTTTTTCCTCTTGAGGGCCTGTGGTGGACCGACGGTAGCGAGTTTGATCTGGAAAAGCGTGATGGCTGGCGCTGGACGGCCATGATCCGCCAACCTGACTTTGTTACGGCGGAAGTTTTTGAATGGGCGGCGGAACTCACGCAAAAGAAAAAACCGGAGCTCGACTGTTCCAAAGCCCGGTTTGAGGCCTTTTTCGAAGGCCTCTGCGTTCAGGCCATGCATACCGGCCCGTTTGCGGATGAACCGGCTACAGTGGCCAAAATGAACGAATTCATCAGCGCTAACGACCTTTTCAGCGCGGTTGGCAATGAACGCAAGCATCACGAAATATATCTGTCCGACCCCCGCAAGGTAAGCGCGGAAAAAATGCGTACTGTGCTGCGGCTTCCGGTAACGAGGTAATGATGCGCCCGCCTGGGGGCCTTACCATTTGAATTATTAAGAGATAAATGAAATGCAACATCCTGTCATATCATGCTTCAGCTCTGAATTTGAACGTTTTTCCACTCTGCTTGAAAAGCAAATTCAATCCTGCCCGGAAGAATTGTGGGTTCAACCGGCCGGGGGGTATCCATTTTGGCAACATCATCTTCATGTTCTGTGCTGCGTGGAAATCTATGCCGGTTCAACAGGATCTCTGAAAGATTACCCGTCATATAGCCGCGAGGTAATAATGCTTTCGGAAACTTCACAGCAATATCCCACAAAAGAGGAAATTCTTGAATTGGCTACTGAAATGCGCGCAAAGGGAAGCAGCTTCATCAATAATCAGAACATTGACTCCCTTGCGCGGAGGCATGACGGCCTGTCATCTTTATTGGGGAAGGATGTGCTTAATCAAAACGCCGTTATAGCCCTGATCCGCCACCTGTGCTATCATCTTGGATGTTGCGATACCGCTCTCAGGGAGCATGGTTTTCCCGGGGTGTATTGAAATTTTGTCTTTCGCCATACATGAGCAGGGATTGTCACTAAACGACTAAAAAATATTTCGGAAACCGTATGAAATTCAGTATTGTTCTTTGCGCGATTACAATTGTTGCCGCCATGCTCCTCGGCGCATCAGGCAAAGCCGTTGCCGCCGAGGCCGGGGCTGTGCGCATCGCTCATTTGCGAATCAAACCTGATCAATTGGAGGCTTTTAAAGAAGCTGTCAGGGAAGAAATGCGCGATGCCCTGCGTCTGGAACCAGGCGTTTTGGCCATATATGCCGTTGCTGACAAGGATGACCCCACCAAAATCATGTTTTTCGAAATGTACGTCAGCGAAGAGGCCTACCAGGTTCACCGCGAAACACCGCATTTCAAAAAATACTTTGAAACCACGAAAGACATGATTGCCGAGCGCTTTCTTATGGAGGGCGTACCTGTTGAACTGCGGGATAAACTGAATACCCCGCTTGAAAAATGATTTATACTTTTTTGTTTATGATGCGCAAAATTACGTAAGGTAAATCATGCCAATTTTTGAATACGGCGAGATCGAAATAAACTCCCTGAAGGCCAGAGATGCCAAGTTGGGCAGAGCCATTGACCAAATCGGGCTTATCCGCCGCCAGGTTACTCCGGATCTATTCACCTATCTGATTTACGCCATCGTGGATCAACAAATTTCAACCAAGGCCGGGGCCACCATCCGCAAAAGAATGTGCGACCGCCTCGGCGAAATCACCCCACGCGCCATACTTGATTGTTCCACGGAAGAAATTCAGGCTTTGGGCATGAGCATGCGCAAAGCCGCCTATATCATGGGCGCGGCGGATGCCGTACATTCAGGAGCGCTTGATTTGGGCAGACTGCACAGCCTGTCAGATGATGAAGTCCGCAAGGAATTGTCGGCCTTGAAAGGCGTGGGTGTATGGACGGCGGAAATGCTGATGATTTTTTCCATGCAGCGGCCGGACATCCTGAGTTTCAATGATCTGGCCATTCAGCGCGGCCTGCGCATGTTGTACAGGCATCGCCAGATTACCGTGAAGCTATTCGAGAAATACAAACGTCGTTACTCACCGTATGCCTCGGTAGCCTCACTTTACCTGTGGGCCATTGCGGGAGGGGAGGGCGGCTTTACTGATCCGGCATGATTGAAGGCCGTTTATTGTTCCAGAACTTCCCATTTTCCGCCTTTTGCCGGGCCAACGCGACGCAGGCGTCTCTGCTCTTTTAGTTCATCCAGGCGGCGTAAGACGGTCCGCCTGGACACATTCAGTGATTTAGCTATTATTTCAGTTGTTACGGCATTATCTTTCCTGATTATGTCTATAATGGCGATATTTATATTTGGTGACAAAGTCGGTGACATTTCCGGTGACAAAGTCTTAGTTTCCAGTGACACCGGTTCCAATAGGCGAGGATCAGATAGCTTTCGATGCACAATGGCCTTGAACAGGCAACCATCATGATCATCAACGAAATCGATATGTGCCCAATGATCTAGAGCACGATTTATGCCAGAACCCAATCCGTGATATGGCAACAGACCTTTGGCGACATACGACACCAGTATGGGATTGCGGATATTTGAATTGCCTTCCTTAATTTTTTCGACAGTCAGGTTATTCGGCAGATGGCCAGGGCTGATGATTTCAATCCTGTTGTCAAAAATGAAAATACGAATGGCCGCGCTGACAAGGTAATCGCGGTGAATCAAAGCGTTAACCAGCAGCTCCTCAAAAACCGTTGAGGGAATTTCGGGGATTCCCGGAGCATTTACGCCTTGTCCCGCCTGTATCTTATGCATATTGCGCATGATAAAAGCATATGTGTCATCAAATACCTTGCGTAAGGGCCCGGCAAAATCTTCGGTATCCAGATAGTCCGTACCATGAATTTTGTTGCCGGGATAACGGATGGCTTTAACCATGAATTGCGGCACAATCCATTCCGGATGTTCGGCAAACATGAGTACCCCGGCCAAATTCAACTTCCCCGTATCCGTGGCCAGATTCAAATTCTGTAAAAGACGTAGTAATACTTCCGGTGAATCCGGGTAGTCGTGTTTATAATGCTGATGGAGAAAATCTCGAAAACGTAATTTATCCAGCTTCTCTACGCCAGCCTTGGTGGGCAGTTCGTCAGCGTGGAACTGGGCGCTGATCTGGAACAGACGGCGCAGTTCTTCCTTGGAGTTCACCCGGCGTTTATCGGAACCGGTTTTCAGCCAAATGACGCCGTTTTTATCGAAATAGGGCTTGTCTATACCTTTGGGCACGGTGAGTACAATGACTATACGCCCGTTTTGCAGAGGAACATTTTCCGTGTGCACGGTCAGTGGGCTGCGTACAAGCTGGCTGGCCGCGTTGCTGATAAGCTGGTTTATGCGGGTGACATCCTCACGGGAAAGCCCCGGCATGCCGCCGTCATCAGCAACACCTATATAAATGACTCCGCCTTCGGAATTGGCGAAAGCCGCCATTTCAGAGGCCAAGGATTCGGCATTACGTATGTCCACCTTGAATTGTCGGGTACTGTCCTCCCCGGCGGCGGTTTGGATCTGTAGTGCTTTTTCGTCCAGAGGCATGTTGTACTCACTTCATGGCGATTTTTTACTCTGACAGAACTGTAGACTGACATGGGTTTCTTATCAAGATTCCTTTCGAGCATTTGTTTCGTTATGTGTGGAAGAGGGAGGGCGGACAGCATAGAATTGTGCGGTCAGTTTCTTTGTTATTATGGCGTTGTTAAAGTTTTGCTTTAAATAATATATCGAGCTTTATGATTCACCTCCAAGCAACATATTCAAACAGTTTGTGATGTCCATTGCAAAAGAGAAGCTGGAGTCTCTTATACTCTCCGGTACACTGGCATTGTCCAGATTCACGCGGATAAGGCGCGCCAAAGAATATTTTTCAGCCAATTTCTCAAAAGGAAACCGAATGATGACAGGTGTGTTGTAGCCAACGCCAAGCTCCAACATGACCAGACGTTTTTTCGCGCTCTCGGCCACAAATTTACGATAATCCGGCAGTGTGGCGAGATGCCGCTCTTCCACAAAAGTATCGTCACAGCGCAGATTCGGCACAAGATACGCCCCGCACTTGGGGCAGAGCGGAACATCCTCCGTGCGCACATGCAAGGGGTCGGGCATATTATCAAGCATGGTTGCAACCATGTCTATGTTTTCATAAAGGCTTTTGGTGCAGGGGCGGGAACATTGAAACAATCCGTAATCTCCCTGGGGAGCAAAAATACGCTCACGGGCAAAACCGGCCTTTTCCAATTGCCTGTCAACATTGGTGCTCAAGATAAAGTAGTCTCTCCCGCCCATTAGCTGATAAAGAAGCCGGTATGGCTCCAAGGCTCCCGGTTCATACCGGATATGGAAAATATGTCTTGCCCAGAAAGCCCAATACTCTTCCGGCCTGTTCAGATGCAACGACCAGTAACGCCCCATGATGTCGAGGATGGTGCTGTATCCCAGAGCTCGGTAATCGGGATACCAGCGTTCGACCAACTGCGGATCGGCATAGTTCAGCCCACCGGATGCGGAAGCTCCAGCCCCGATGCCGAGGAGCACCTTTTCCGCCTCGGCCAGAGCCTTACGGGCATCAGCGAAGCAGCCTGAACTCATTGCGGTATATTTCATAATCTTCCTGTGAAAACACATTGAAAATAATTTTTTCAATCCTGGTTCCGCGCTCCAGGTACGCCATGGCCGTGCTTATGGCGATTTTTGCAGCCGGTTCACGCGGGAAACTAAATTCCCCCGTGGAAATGCAGCAGAACGCAAGGGTGCGAATATCATGTTCTTCCGCAAGCTCCAGACAGGACTGATAGCACGACGCCAAAAGCGCTCTGTCGCATTCGTTCACAGCGCCGTGGATTATCGGGCCGACAGTGTGCAGCACAAAGCGGCCGGGCAGGTTGTATGCCCTGGTTATCTTCGCGCTTCCTGTGGGTTCCTCGTATTGCCGGCGTTGCATAATATCATGGCACTCAAGCCTAAGCTGCACCCCGGCGGCTGAGTGGATGGCGTTATCTATGCAGCCGTGGCAGGGAACAAAACATCCCAGCAGCATACTGTTGGCGGCGTTGACAATGGCGTCCGCCGCCAGCGTGGTGATATCTCCGCGCCAGAGCGCAATTTGGGGATGCCCTGCAATTGTGGGCAGGTCGTCTGCTTGCACTATGCCCTTAGCGGCAGTTTCACCCTGCAAAAAAGCGTCCTGAATTTCCATGAACTCTTGAGAAACCGGAAGCGGACGCCGGATATTTAAGAGTGAACGCAGCATATCCCGGCCATTCAGGCGCGCTTTAGGAACAAGATGATGCATCCAGTCAGGATTTTCTTTTTGCAGTTCCTTTATAAGCCAGGAAAGCCGTTCTTCTTGTGTCATCATGGTCACCTGTAAGCAAAGCCCGGCAAAAAGCAGCTTTCGCCGGGCTTTGTGCGGTTATTCCTGATTCTGTTCCTCGCCTACAACGCTAAACCTTTTTTGAATATGCTCGCCGTTCTCCGCTTCGTCCACCATGGCTATAGCGTAATCGGCATAACTGATGACGCTTTGCCCCTTTGCATTAAGCGTCAACTCTTCTCCCGCAACCGTATATTTTCCCGTACGAGCGCCGGCGGCCTGAAAATCGGCAGCCGGGCTCAGATACGTCCAGTTTACGTCATCCCGCTTGCGCAGGGCGTCCAGCGCGGCCCCCATGCTTGCGGCAAGCGGTATAAACGCGTCCGGGAAATCCGGGCCATCCATAACCCTTTGGTTGTGCTGTGGGTTCACATACAAACTTCCCGCTCCGCCGACTACCAGCAGACGGTTGGGCTTATCGGACAGAATATCGGATAGATGCTTGAGGGTGGTCTGATGTAACGGCAAGGTTTCGGGCGTCCATGCGCCGAACGCGTCTACAATAACCTCGTAGTCTTTTGCATCCGTATAGGTCAGGTCAAAGAGGTCTTTTACCATTACTTTGATGTTTGAAGCCGGGGCCTGGCCACTACGGACAATTACTGTCACATCATGCCCGCGGCTTGCCGCTTCTTTTGCGAACAGGCTGCCGGCCTTGCCGTTTCCGCCAGCTATTGCCATTTTCATTTTACTATCCCTTCATATTGTTGTGTTGTTTGATCAAAAAGAGCCGCAACGTGGCGGGTTGCCGGAAAAATCGGCAATGCGGCGATTTCTCTTACCGCATTGTTCATAAGTGCCTCTTGTTTGTAGATGTTGGTTAAGTCAGTCTTGTTGCAGATTCCGTAAAATTGTTTCCAGGCCGCGAACGCAGGCGGTCTGTTCCTGTTCGCCCATGGTCCCCCAGGCTTTGCGCAGCAATTCGGAGGAAACTTCGTCCTGAATCCGGCGCATGGCTTCCCCTTTTTCCGTCAGAAAAATCAACTGCGCCCGCGCATCCTTGGGGGCAGGCTCACGGCGGCAGTAACCTCTTTCCTCAAGCGTGGCGATGAGCCCGGTCACAGTATTCTTTTTCCTGCCGATGTTTTCCGCCAGCTCGTTCATTTGCAGGGGGCTTTTTTTGAATAGCGCGTTAAGTACAGCCCCGTGAGCCGGAAGAATGTCGGCGATGCCGCGTTCCGCCAGGGTGTTGAGGATAAACGCGTTGGCCTGTTCACGGACGGCCGCGCACAAGGCGATGATGGAGTGGGGGGTATATTGTTTTTTCATGCATACCTCAATTTAGTTCGTAGGTGAACCAAGTGTGTTTTTCTATTCAGTTCGCTTGCGAACTAATGTCAAGCGTTGATCCGCATTTTTTGCCATGCTCCTTTGCACAGCAATTTTTTACAATATGGCCGGACTCCATCTCAGTATATTGCTTCCAGGCAATTTTCTGTAAGGAGGCATTCAGAAATGGATCTGTTCAAACAGTTTGAAAATGGCACTTTGGTAAATGCGGGGTTGAAAAAAGATGTGAGCGCCTGCGCCTGGGACAAACACAAAGATTTCCTTGGAGTATCCTTAAAAAATCTGCTCACGGCGGAGCAGACCGACGGGCTGTTTACCTGCCATCTTGTACGCATTGAACCGAATTGCAAAATTGGCATGCACACGCATGTGGCCAGCATTGAATTGCATGAAGTGATTAAAGGAAGTGGGGTGTGCCTGACGGAGCAAGGAGAAGTGCCCTATGTGCCCGGCACAATGGCTGTGATTGCCTGCAATGCGCCGCATGAGGTCAGGGCCGGAGAAGACGGGCTGTGCCTGTTCGCGAAATTTGTCACAGTTCCAGCTTGATGCTGGCTTTTTTAAATTCTCTGGGAGTCATGCCGTGGTGCAGCTTAAACACCTTGTGCATATGGCTCTGATCGGCAAAACCGGCGGATACGGCGGCCGTGGCTCCCGCCGTATCCGCCCGCAGCATGGAGCGCAGCAGACGCATACGGCAAACAAGCTGAAATGCATGAGGAGTCATCCCCGCAATTTTTCGGAAGGCGCGCAGAAAATGCCATTGGCTGTATCCGGCATATGCGGCCATCCGGGCAAGGGGCAGGGGAGCATCGGGGTTTTTCACTATCAACCGCATTATCTCCCGGATTGAACTGACAATGAGAGCGTCATATGCCTCCGGATGGCATTCACAACATTCATGCGAAAGCATAGTTTTCTTGCAGGCAGCCACAGCTTCCGCGAACAAGACTTTTTCATTCGCATAGAAGATTGGCGGCAGGAGCGAACTAACCGAATTTCCATCCGTTAAAAACGCGCCGCTTTCGTCAAGGCACAGGGTCAGCAACGAGCTATCCGGTTCCACAGCCAGGCTGTGGGGCTCATATGGGCGTATGAAAAAATGCTGGCCGGCGTTAATCCGGCGAATATTTGTTCTGGTAGCCAGGAGCACAGCCCCGTGGCGTATCACTCCGATTGTCCAATGGCGTGTATGGATGTGCCAGGGATATCTGTGGGTATGTCCTTTGGTAATAACCAACTCGATGCCGCCCGGTTTCGTGTAATAGTATCCAACTTCGCTCATGGAAATTTGATATATCCGTTTTCGCGTGATGACAATGACCTCATTCAGATGCTGATTTACGGCATAACTTGCGCGTGCGGCAAATACATGCAATATTAGACGCAAAAGGTGCGGTGATTATGCGCTATATACACAACAGGCCGGAGTGGCCGGATTTTAAATGGAGTATGGATAAACTGGCCGGTCAGCTTGCCGCTGTGCGCCACAAGCAGGGCTTGCTTTTGGGGAGAATGAGTACTTTTGGTTTTTCCATGCGCGCTGAAGCCGGGTTGGAAACTCTGGCCCTGGACGTGGTGAAGTCCAGCGCCATAGAAGGTGAGACGCTGGATATGGCTCAAGTACGTTCGTCTTTGGCGCGCAGACTCGGCATCAACATTGGCGGCCTTGCTCCGCCGGTGAACCGGCATGTGGAAGGCATTGTTGAAATGATGATTAACGCCACACAGCGTTATGCGGAGCCTTTAACCGCGGAACGCCTGTTCGGCTGGCACGCCGCGCTGTTCCCAACAGGATATGGTCCTGCTCGGCGTATTTCCGTAGGAGCATGGCGCACTCCGGAAGCTGGCCCCATGCAGGTTGTTTCCGGTTATGTCGGGCGTGAAAAGGTTCACTTTGAAGCCCCGGCCGCTGAGCGGCTTGATGAAGAAATGGGCCGTTTTCTGCTTTGGTTTAATGAGCCTCAAGATATTGACCCCGTAATCAAAGCCGGTATAGCCCACCTTTGGTTTGTTACCATCCATCCATTTGAAGACGGTAATGGGCGCATCGCCAGGGCTATAGCGGACTGCGCTCTTGCCCGCGCGGATAATTGTCCGCAACGTTTCTACAGCATGTCCGGGCGCATTGAACGGGAACGTAAGGACTACTATAACATTCTGGAACGTACTCAAAAGGGCGGCCTGGATATTACCGAATGGCTGTGCTGGTTCCTTGGTTGCCTGGGGCGCGCCATTGACAACGCGGATGAAACTTTGGCCGCTGTTTTTTATAAAGCCCGCATCTGGCAATATGCGGATCAGTTTCAACTTAATGATCGCCAGAGTATCATTATCAACCGTTTGTTAGACGGTTTTGAAGGCAAGCTGACCAGCGGCAAATATGCCAAGCTGGCAAAATGCTCTTCGGATACGGCTTTGCGCGACATCCGAAAATTGGTGGAACACGGCATTCTGCTGCAAAGTACCGCAGGCGGGCGCAGCACAAGTTATGAGCTTGTTGTCCCAGACCAGGACGCATATTGACTTCATTTTGCTCGGAATTGATGCGGCCTTGTTATGTATTTTGTGAGCCGGGCATGTGGGCCAAACTATAAGTCTTTAATGGCTGGTATGATTGAAAAGACTGCTTAACCTATATTTAACACTGGTCCTGGCGAAAACCGCCTTGACTTCTGGCTAAGTCCTAGCTAAGTTTATAGGAAGAAGATAATGGAGGCTAACATGTCCACCACCGTCGTGCCCATGCATCAGGCAAAGAGTTCCCTGTCGCAGCTGGTTAAACGCGCCGCCGGGGGGGAAACCATTTTCATCGGCAGTTATGGCCGAGCGGAGGCTGTGCTTACTTCCGCTGCCAACGCCAAACCCAAAAAACGCCTTGGCCTTCTGGAAGGAAAATTGATTGTTCCTGATGACTTTGACGATCCGCTGCCGCCGGAAATTCTCGCCGCTTTTGAGGGGGGTACGGAATGAGGCTTTTGCTGGATACCAACGCGCTGCTCTGGGCATTGACAAATGGGCCGCGCATCGAGCCTGTGCGGGAGCTGTTGCTTGCGGACGAGAATGAAGTCTTTGTGAGTACCGTGTCCTGGTGGGAAATAGCCATTAAAACGCGCATAGGCAAACTGGCGGCCAGCCTGCCGGAGCTTCGCGCAACCGCGCGGGAAAGCGGATTTGTGGAATTGCCGCTTCTCGGCTCGCATGCGGAAATGCTGACTACAATACCAAGACACCATAATGACCCGTTTGACCACATGCTGGTGGCCCAGGCCATGGCCGAACCCATGCGGCTGATTACCGGTGACGGGGTGCTTGCCAAATATACGCCGCTGGTCATGCATATTTGAAGCCCACTCACTTTGCAGCCAGATGCTCGCGAATTTTATCCCGCGTTGGAAACAAGTAAAGACGATTTTCAGGGATTGACCATGTTGCATTTTTCAGGGAATATTTTGAATCGCCGTACGCAGTATCGGGATGAAAAGGGCAGGGCGGGGCTCCCCCTTTTTCTTCTTACACAAAATCCCGGTGCTAACGCGGTGCTAACATGCCGCGTCAATGAAGTACTTTTTAGGCTGTTACGGCTAAGTAAAATTTCTCATAAGGCAATGAAATGATGTCAATTCTGCCTAAGCAATATGCCCATGATAGCACTCATAACCCGAAGGCCGCAGGTTCAAATCCTGTCCCCGCAACCAGGAATTACAAGGGGTTACGATGAAAGTTGTAACCCCTTTCTAATTCTTCCCCACACAAAGAGCCGAGTCTTCCCGTTGATTCTCCTTACACGACTGGCTCAACTAATATAAAGTCATCGGCATCAATCCCTTCTTGCATAAACAACTCTGGCGTGTTCGCTTCCGGGATATTTTCTAGCATAAGTGCCGCCTTAGCTTGTTCAAAAGCGGTTCGCACCGATTTTCCAAAGCCGATGGCAGAATAAAATTGTGCAGCGAAAACTTTGGCAGCTTCGTCTCCTATCGAGTCGTTCATCCCTATCGTACCTTCTATATGCTCTATCGCTGCTTCCGCCTGTGCTTTTGAAAAGCATGAATTGAAAAACATAAATCGGATATCGTCTGATGCAGTTTTGAGAGTTTGGACAACGGCGGCAACTGAAACAAATATTCCTGAGCCGTTTATATCTTGTAAAACAAGAGAACCGGCATTTGCTCCATGCCCACTAAAATGGACTATGGCAGGTTTGCATTCATTAATTGCTTGTAATATGTCTAGTGCTCTAAGCGCCCACCTTGATTCAAATGTAATGACGTCTCTGAATTCAGATAGACGAAGTTTTTCATAAATGGATCGCGCTTCTTCATCAAGGCGTAAATGCTGTCCTGCAATAGGATTAGCTGCTAAAAATAGGACTGTTATCTTTTTAGGAATAGCTTTTAGAAGTGCAATCTCTTGCCGAGTAACGCGTTGTTCTTGGGCTAGCATACTCATGCCAGTAGATATATTTCGCATATCATGTGTATGTGCATCCTGGCTTTTTTTTAGTTCACTTTGTTCAGCTTTATCAAGTTTCACTTGTTCAGCATGAAGTTCTTTTTGTTTTTGAGCTATTTTCTTTTCAATATCAGCTATTTTTTTAGAAACAGCAGCAGCATCTTTTTCGTGTCGCGCAATTTCGTTAATTTTACTTCTGAGAGAACTTGGACTCGTTGCACGCCTTGCTCCTTCAGATGCAGAGTGCGCTTTTTTGTTTAAGTCAGCTAGCTTGGTTTGTTCTTGAGCTTTATCATTGGATAGTCTAGCAATTTCATCTCTTTTTCGAACAACGGCGTTTCGATACATATCTATTAGGGACATAAGCTACTCCAAAAATTATGTTCGATGGGATTATACTGCCTTCTTAGCCATTTACTCTATATCCGAATGTTGTTACAGGCAATGTGGACTCATTACACATTTGCTGCCGCAAAGCCCGTTCGCCTGCTCTGCGGGGAAAGGCATGAAAGCCAAAAGCTATCTGGTAGGGAAAGGGAATGCCCATGTATGCAGTTCTGCGCATCAATCTTTCTTACTCACCAACCAACTTTGCGACATATCGCTCTGCAATCTTGTTCAATAGGTCACCGGGGCGCACTTCAAGCGCGATGGCGATCCGGATCAGCATCTCAATAGAAGGGTACCGCTTGCCGCTTTCCAGCATGGAGATATAGGGGGTACTCATGTCCATTCTGTCGGCCAGTTGGTCTTGGGATAGCCCCGCCTGTTGGCGAAACTCCCTGATTGCCACTCCAACACCAGTCAATTTTTTCCTTGTGGTCTTCATATTCCCCTTTGTACAGAGGAATAGCTTTTTCTATCTTAATCATCTATGTTAAGTTTAACATAGATGATTAATAAAAAGAGGAGGGCGGCATGGAAAAACATTTAAGATTATTGCCTAAATATCAAATAGTTGCAGATGTAGCAGTCTGGAATGCAATCAGGGATAGGCTGTACGAGGCCTCAAGCTGCAAGGATTTATACGAATTTGCGGCATTTCTGGAAATATCCCCGGCCCAGATCAGTGATGCCAAGCGCTGCCTGTATGTTCCTGAAGTGTGGCTCCAAATCATGGCTGAAAGAGTAAAGGCCAATCCGGCATGGATAATGACCGGAGCTGGCGAACGCAAAATATGAGTTACTAAAAAAAGATTCATACCAAACGCATCAAAATTACGGCCTGAAGCCTATCATTACTTTGGGATTCAGGCCGCAATTTGCAATTAACGTACTGTATTAACGTAATAGTTTTGTTGCTATGGCAATGCGACGTAAGCTGACAAATGATGATGCCGTATGGGGTGAAAACGTGTTTCCCCCGCCTTGCCCGCCCATGTGCCCTTTGTTGGATGAACCGAGTAATGGCAATAGCTATGATGCCTGATGAATCGGCCACTGGAATATTAAAAAAGATAAAAATGGAGCTTAAAAAACAGCCATGACCCCATCCACAACAGCTTTCGCGTATCTTGGCGCGGCAATAGTAATGGAAACCGCCGCCACATCGCTACTCGTCAAAACGGAACAGTTCAGCCGTCTGGTGCCTACAGCGGTAATGGCGGTTTGCTATCTAATTTCCTTCTATTTTCTTGCCCAATCATTGAAAGTTGTGCCTGTTGGGCTTGCCTACGCCATATGGAGCGGGCTCGGCATTGTGCTGATTTCCGCCATCGGTTTCGTAGCTTTTGGCCAACGTCTGGATCTGCCGGCTTGCGTCGGCATAGCCCTGATTATTGCCGGTGTGCTGGTTATACGCTTTTTTTCGTCTTCATTGGCGCATTGAATCAATTTTTCCCGCGCCAAACTTTAAACGCATGATGCGGCAACAATAAGAGTCATAACATGCAAGCAACAATAGAAAATGTACGCCGTCAACTTGAGGCTAACAGCGACGAAAAAACCAGAAAGAACGGAAAGCGTTTTTTCAAGGAAGCCGTGCACATGTACGGCATGAAAACCACGGTTGTCACGAGTATAGCCAAACATGCTTTCACTGAAATCAAGGCCCTACCAAAAGAAGAAATTTTCGCCATGTGCGAGGAACTATGGCGTTCGGGCTACATGGAGGAAGGCTTTATCGCCTGCGCTTGATCTTACAATCTGCGTAAACAGTACCTCCCGGATGACTTCTCTATTTTTGAGCGCTGGGTGGATAATTGCATAAGCAACTGGGCTTCCTGCGATACCTTGTGCAATCACAGCTTGGGTACTTTTATTATGATGTATCCGGAGTTCATAGAAAACTTGAAGCTGTGGACGGCTTCAGAAAACCGGTGGAAAAAGCGGGCCGCAGCCGTGACCTTGATCATTCCGGCCCGCAAGGGCATGTTTTTGGCGGATATTCTGGAAATCGCCGACAATCTGCTTTTGGATAGCGACGATATGGTGCAGAAAGGCTATGGCTGGATGCTGAAGGCCGCCAGCCAGGCGCATCCAGAGGAGGTATTCGCCTACATCATGTCCAAAAAGGATGTAATGCCCCGCACCGCCTTCCGCTACGCCATTGAGAAAATGCTGCCGGAATGGCGGGACGAGGCCATGAAGAAGTGAGGAAAAATATGAACATGATTGCCAAGACAACCGAAGCCATGCTGGATTTCTATTCTGGAGACATACGGCGCATCAATCATTTTTTGTGTGTGCACGGATTGGCGAAAACCATAGGCGAGCTTGAACGGCTTGACCGCAAAACTCAGGAAATTCTTGAAATCGCCGCCCTCACCCACGATATCGGCATTAAAGTGGTAGAAGACAAGTTCGGCTCCTGCACTCCCGTTCAGCAGGAAAAAGAAGGGCCGCCTGTTGCCGCCGACATGCTCAGGGCTCTCGGATGCCCTGAAGACATAATTTCCAGAGTAAGCGCTCTCATTGGCAGGCATCATACATATACAGACATTGACGGCATGGACTGCCAGATTCTGCTCGAAGCTGATTTCCTTGTGAACATCCATGGGATGGGCATCAGCGAACATGCGGTTCAAAGCTTCAAGAAAAAGGTGTTCAAAACGGAAAGCGGCTTGCGGTTGCTCAAGGCTATGTACAAGGCGTAGTGGAACGCGCGTTTGATGGGCAGTGGACCGTGCAAGGGATTTCAGCGGCGGGCCGAAAGCCGTGAGTCGCGACTCCTGACTTGATTAACCAGGCCGTCAGGTATAACCTTGCCCCCATATTCTCAGGGCGGGGTGCAAGTCCCCACCGGCGGTGATACCGGGGCAATGTAGATGCTTTTCGGGCAAGTCCGCGAGCGCCTCTTTACGTAAAGGGGGTCAGCAGATCCGGTGCGATTCCGGAACCGACGGTGACAGTCCGGATGAACGAGAATGCGCTTGCTACCGGGCCGCCACACGCCCGGCTGTTGGCGCTAGTGCGGCCTTTTGCCGCTTTGCCCTGATTCTGGCCAACCCCAAGGAGGTGTATATGTGCCGGAATCTTTTGTTTTTTGGAAAGACGGAACAGAAACGGGTGGAAAAAGCGCTTATAGCGCTGCGCCAGGGCAAAGGTGTTCTGGTTGTGGACGATGGCGACCGGGAAAATGAGGGTGACATGATTTTTCCCGCCCAAACGCTCACTCCGGAACAAATGGCCCTGCTCATCCGTGAAGGTAGTGGCATAGTGTGCCTGTGTATCACCGGTGAAAAAGCCGGGCAACTTGATTTGCCGCCCATGGTGGAGCAAAACACCAGCGCCTACGGGACAGCCTTCACCGTGAGCATAGAAGCAGCTCGCGACGTCACCACCGGAGTTTCCGCTTTTGACCGGGTGACAACAATCAAGGCCGCCGTGGCCAAAAACGCCGCGCCTTCAGATTTGCACCGGCCCGGCCATGTCTTTCCGCTGATTGCCAGAGACGGCGGCGTGTTGGAAAGAGCAGGTCACACCGAAGCGACAGTTGACCTCATGAAGCTGGCCGGTCTTGAGCCCGCGGGTGTGCTGTGCGAGCTGACCAATCCCGACGGAACCATGGCCCGCATGCCTGAAATAACCGCCTTTGCTGAAAAGCAAGCCATGCCGGTGCTGGCTGTGGCCGATATAATTGCTTACCGAGAGCATATGGTGTGATCCTGATGCCGTAACAAGGCCGGGGCCTGTCTTTTCTCGGCAGGCTCCGGCCATTATAGCAAAGTGAGAATAAAATGACACAATTAGAGCAAGCATTGCAGTTGAAGTACCCGCCATTGGCCATTTTTTACTCTCAAAATTTGCCGGAAGGCGTTAAACTGCCCTCATCCATGTGCTCCATGCTTCTGGTCGCCCAGGCGGCCAAGGGCGAGGCCGTTGCTTTGTCCAAAGATAGTTGCCGTTGCCATGGCGCGGCCAGCGGCTTTGGCCTTGCCGATATGCATCCGGAGGAATTCCCGGGCGGGGCTGAATGTTTTTTGCGCTTTCTTTCAACAGGAAACGAAGGCTGGGAGCATGGCCGGGCCGTCATCGAACAATTGAAAGCGGCTGGCGCTCCCAAAATTTTGATTGAGGAGTTTTCGGAAGGAGAAGGTTTTTGCAAAACTCCCGAGCTGGTTCAGGACTGGATTGACAGCTTGCCGGAAATCAAGTCAGAGGGGCCGTATGTCATTTTGAAACCGCTCAAGGATGTTAAAGCGGATGAAACGCCGAAAGTGGTATCCCTTCTGGTCAATCCCGATCAGTTATCGGCCCTTGTGGTGCTGGCCAACTTTGCGCGCAAAGGTTCCGACAATGTGCGTATTCCCTTTGGGGCCGGGTGCGCCTGCTTCGGCCTGCATCCCTTTGCGGAGTATGAACAGGAAAATCCCCGCGCTGTCATAGGGCTGACTGATATTTCCGCCCGATTCTACCTGGGCAAGCCGCTTGGAAGAGATATTCTGTCGTTTACTGTTCCCTTCAAGATGTTTGAAGAAATGGAGTCGAATGCGCAAGAGAGCTTTTTGACTCGTTTCGCGTGGAAAACCATGATGTCAAAAAACAAAACCGAGTAAATTCCGATTGGCCGAAATCCGCTGCCGGACGCGCTTCAATCTACATGGCCGTGTTTTCTTCAAACCAGCAACCTGTGAGGATTTACAGTGAAAAAGATAGATGCCCACGCGCATGTGGGTTATTTCGGCTCGTGGAGCGACTGCGGGCTTACCGCGCACGAAATGGCGGCCGAGATGAAACAGTACAATATTGAGAAGGCCGTCATCAGCTATATGGACAACAATGTCACGCAAGAGGCCTTGCAGCAACACCCGGATCTGTTCTGCGCGTTGGCCTGGGAAAATCCATATCACCCCGGAGCGGCGGATGATCTGGCCGGGCGGGTTGCGGAGCAGGGCTTCAGCGGGCTTAAATTGCACCCGCTTTTTGATGCTTATACGGCCAATGATGCCGTGGTATATCCCCTTATGGATGTGGCGCGGGCACAAAATCTGCCGGTTTTCATTCACTGCGGGCACCCCCCGTTTTCCCTCCCCTGGAGTATCGCCCAACTTGCTGAAGTGTACCCGGATGTGCGTATCGTTATGGTGCATATGGGTCACGGCCACGGCGTTTATATCCAGGCCTCCATAGACATGGCGATCAAGTATGACAATCTCTGGTTGGAAACATCGGGCCAGCCCATGCACTTCAAGATTAAAGAGGCCTACCAACGGGTAGGGCATGACCGTGTATTCTGGGGGAGTGATGCCCCGTTCCATCATTATGCCGTGGAAATACTCCGCACAGAGGTTTCCGGGCTTTCCGAACACCAGCTTGAAGATGTGTTTTATAATAATATCAAGGCATTTATGAAGATGTAGGTAAGACCGTTTACCCCCCAAGGAACCGCAACGTTTTTCAAAGCTTTTCAAAGGTGTGGTGAGGAGTACCTATAGTCATGGCGCAGGACATAGTAAAGGAAGAACTGCAACGCCTTTTTGTGGCCGTGGAGCTGCCGGATGCCGTCCGTAGCGCCTTGGTGGAACAGCAACAGGGGGTACCGGGCATGCGCTGGACGCCATCGGGCAATATGCATCTGACGCTCCGTTTTATCGGCGAAGTACCGTTGGCGCAGGCGGAGGCGATTAAAGCGGCACTGCGGAGCGTAAAAACGGCGAGCTTTCCACTTAAGGTTCGCGGGCTTGGATTTTTTGACAGAAAGCCGCAGGCAGTCCTGTGGGCCGGGGTTGAACCGTCAGCGTGGCTTGGCGAACTGCAAAAGCAGGTTGATCGCGCTTTGGAATGCCACGCTGGCCTCAAAGTCGCTACAGGCCGGTTTTCGCCGCATATCACGCTTGGAAGAATGAAGCAGGCCGACAAAAAGGCCTTACGGGCGTTCACAGACGGAGAAAAAATGACGTTTTCCGCTGAATTTCCCGTGCAATCCTTCACCCTGTTCAGCAGCGTGCTCGCTCCCGGCGGAGCCGTGCACATGGTGGAGGAGCGATACCCTCTTTTGCGCATACGCCCGGCAACACCTGATGATATTACGGAAATTTTTGATGTGCGCTGTTCGGTCAGGGAAAACCATATGTCCCGCGAGGAGCTTGCCGCCATTGATATAACGCCGGATACGGTGCGTGGCATGATTACTGGCGGTGACTATATAGTGCCCGTGGCCCTTGTTGCTGGAAAAATAGCTGGTTTTGCCATGGCGCGGATCTCCGAGGGCTACGTTTTTGCCCTTTTTGTCCGCCAGGAGCAAGAAGACGAAGGTTTTGGCCGCGCCCTTATGCAGATTGTGGAGTCCGGCCTTGCGGAGCATGGCGTACAGGAGGCCTGGTTGGCTACCGGCTCGGAAACGGGCATTCGCGCTCCCGGATTTTATCGGCACCTTGGTTGGAATGACTGCGGGCTGATGGAAGACGGGCAGCTCAAGTTTTGTAAGGCGCTGCAAAAAGTTCACAATGAACGAAAGTAACAGCCTATGAAATTTATACCGATTGATATTGATATCTGGGCGCGCAAAGAACATTTTGAGCACTACCTTCATAATGTTCGATGCTCTTACAGCGTAACCGTAAATATCGACATAACGGAATTGCGCCACGAGCTGAAAACCAGTGGGCTCAAGGCGTATCCGGCCCAAATTTACATGCTGGCAGCGGTGGTGAATCAGTTTCCGGAATTTCGCATGTCCCTGGATGAGCAAGGCAAGCTCGGCTATTGGGAAGTTGCCTGGCCGCTCTACACTGTGCTTAACCGGGAAACGGAAACCTTTTCGGGGATATGGTCGCCGTATTCCTCCGACTTCCGGGCTTTCTACGATGCCTGTATTATGGATACAGGCAAATACGCGACGGGCAAGTTCGCGCCGCAGAATGAAACACCGCCAAATATGTTCACGATTTCCAGCATCCCATGGGTGGATTTTACGGCTTTTAACATCAACTCTTTTACAGAAGGCGATTATTTGTTGCCGATATTTACCATAGGCAAATACATGGAAAACGATGGGCGCATATCCATGCCGCTTGCCATCCAGATTCACCATGCCGTTTGCGATGGTCTGCATTTGGGGCGCTTTATCGAAGCGGTGCGCGGCATGGCCGGCAATGTGCAACAATGGCTGCCATAGGTATGGCTTTTAACTTTTGTCTTTTGCAGATTTATGCGCGAACCTGTGCGCCCAGCATGCGACAGGTATTCTTTTAACCGGGTGAATGGAATGAATATTCCTCGCGAGGCAAGCCAGGCATTATCAGTAGTTAGGGAACGATTGCGTAAATCTTTGCTGGCAGTCTACCTTCACGGCTCGGCGGTATCCGGCGGCCTGCGTTCTCACAGCGATGTGGATGTGCTCGCGGTAACCGGCAGCCCGATGGAGCCTGAGAGCAGGATGCGTCTTGCCGCCGACCTCATGGAAATATCCGGGCGACATCCTTTTGCCCCTGGCGGACAGCGGCCTATCGAACTGATTATCTTTATGAGAGCTAATCTTGCAACGCCCACATATCCCGCGCGGTGCGACTTTATCTACGGCGAGTGGCTGCGCAACGCATATGAAGCGGGAGAGATTCCTGGTCCTGTTTGCGACCCGGAACTCACTCTGGTGCTGGCTCAGGCGAGGCGGGAGGCAAAGGCGCTGTCCGGCCCGGAGCCGGATGAATTGTTGCCAATGATTCCGCAAGCGGACATACGCCGCGCCATAGGAGACTGCCTGCCCGCTCTGGCGGAATCTTTCGCGGGAGATGAACGTAATGTTCTCTTAACTCTGGCGCGCATGTGGCGCACACTGGTTGACAGTGAATTTGTCCCCAAGGATGTCGCCGCTGAATGGGCGGAGTCCCGCCTGCCCGAAGAGCATGCCGTGGTATTGGCCGATGCCAGGCGAGCTTACCTGGGGCTGTGCGAGGATGCATGGAGTCAGCGGCAGGAAGCCAGGCGAACGATGCATGCGTTATATGAACGCGTGATGGAGAATATGTAGGACTATGGCAGTTGCCATGCAGAATGCCCCCCGCCGATTTTACTTCGCGTCCTGGCGTATGACGGTTGGCTGTTCTTTCCCGGCGCAACCTCACCATATGAAGGGTATCAAGGCTTTTGTGCGTTTCTTGTAATCGGGAAAGCTGCCGGGAAACTGCCTGGCCAGCAGCCTGTCTTCAGCAAATACCCTCCAGATGAAAAGCGGAGTCAGCAGCGCACACATAATTACAAAAGCCCGCCCGGCCACCATGGCTGAACCGATACAGGAGACAATGTCGCCAAAATACATGGGGTGGCGAGCATATTTATATGGCCCGGATGTTACCAGTTCATGGCCTTCTTTGGCGGAAACCGTCTGGCTCCAGTTTTTGCCGAGCGTATGCCGCGCCCATACAAAAAAAGCCGCGCCCATAAACGTAAGCGCCAGGCCTGTGCCGCAAACGGCCGGAGCGGGCCGGAATTTCAGAAAGGAAAATATCGGCAGATGCGGCAAGGCAAAGGACACGAGCAGAGCGACTGTCAGAATCAGACTCTGTCCCAGATGCGGCCGAGTGTCCTTTTTGGCCTTGCCGCCGACAACGTCAGGTAAATCACAAGGCCAGCCCACAAGGCATAAATAAGCATGGACGGGTAATCGGAATTCATGGCGGTACCTTATCGTCTTACATATATTCCTTGGAGCAAACCGCTCGGCAATGCGCGCGACTCTTTAAGTTGCCAAGCCTGAAATGGCAGGCCGGGAGTGAACAGGGGAATTCCATTCCCAAGTTTGGGACGTTGCATATGGGTAACATATTTTGCACAGTTCCGGACTGCTTCGTTGTCATTTAGTATGGTCTTTTGCCAACGCGCTACCTGCGTCAAAACCATCGATTGCCACTTAATGTGGCATTCTAATTGATTTTATAATTTAACATCCTACATCAAATATGCGATAAAATGCCATAGTGACTAAAGTCTAAAATCACCTTGCGCCGCAAAATGTTCTGCCAGTTCTTTTATGCCATATCTGGTTAATATTCCCATCTTTTTTTCATAGGCTTTTTCCTTGCAAAATAATTTTATGGACGCGTTCACAGATACAGGCAGCAGCAAAAAGAGGTTCGCGTAAATTATGAAAAAGGCTACTTGGACTCCATTTTTCCCGGTTGCGGCTTGTTTTATTCTATTCAGCGTATTTGCGTTCTCAAGCGCGTTTGCGGATGACCATGGCAGAAAAAGGCGGGAGCGGTCGCATAAGAGCGACTTTGCCCATTCGTACCAGATGCCCGCGGCATATAAGGAAAGCTGTGGAAGTTGCCATATGGCCTATGGAGCCTATCTGCTGCCCGAAGCGTCCTGGCGCAAAATACTCGATATGCCGGATGACCA
>JAVBLG010000066.1:0-8210 GCA_031553655.1 Desulfovibrionaceae bacterium
AAAAACTTTTATTTTGCGGCAGTTACGCATGGCCGTACCCCTTATTCCTTTTTACCCCAAATTTTTATCGTGCAATACGCCGAATATAAAAACTACTCCTGCATCGCCCTGACCTTACAAGGCGCGGAATTGGCCGCCAAGTTGGCCGAAAGCCTGCCCGGCGGAGCCGATATTTATCTGCCAAGATCGTTCTTTGAACAAGTCGTCTCCAACGATGCAAAAAAAATGGAACATGGAGAGTCGGTAACAGAGCAGACAGTCGCTGCCGTATCCGTTACCAAACAAAGTTTTACGCTCACTGGAAAAGAACGCGTTTTCGACTCTTTGCCCACCCTGATGAAGGAAATATTTTCCCATTACAAGGGACATATTTTTATATCGGCCTCAGGCATCGCGGTACGGTCCATCGCCCCCCTGCTCCAGAAAAAAAACGTTGATCCGGCCGTGGTCATATGCGATCAGCGCAGGCAATTCTGCATAAGCCTCCTGTCCGGGCATTTTGGCGGAGGCAACAAGCTGGCCAGACGCGTGGCCGGAATTATCGGGGCCGTGCCGGTAATCACTACCGCTACCGACGTGGAGGAGCTTCCGGCTCCGGATCTGCTGGCCCGCGAAGCCGGATGCCGCATTTTGGACTGGCCGGAAGTAAAAACCGTAAATGCGGCAATTTTGCGCGGTGAAAAAATAGCCGTGTACGACCCACTGGGCATCCTAGCCTGCAATGGAACCTCGCACCGCAAACCAACCACGCCTCCCTTGGCCGAATCTTTAGCGAAAAGCGCCGCTGAACCAGCCGCGGACTTTACCCGCGAAGAAAGCAAGCCTCAAAATATTCTGCAACCGAGTCCGGAAGTGCCGCCCGGCCCACAACCGGCTGTAGCCGCGCACTGGCGGCACGTTCCGCCAAGGCCTGGTCTGCTGCGCCTAGCCGTTCCGGCCCTGCATGTGGGCGTAGGCTGCCGTCTCGGCGCCTCAGCGCAAAATATAGCCGATGCTGTGCGCAGAACTTTGGAGACGGCCGGACTGGAACTGAATTCCATAGCTGCCCTGGCTTCCATTGAGCAAAAAAACACCGAGCCCGGCCTACTCGAAGCCGCGCGCCTGCTCGAAACTCCCCTGCATTTTTTCAGCGCCAAACGCCTTGCCGAAATGCCTGTTAAAAATCCCTCGCCCAAGGCTTCAGAACTTTTCGAACAACCTGGTCTGAGCGTCTGCGAAGGCGCGGCCTTGGCCTCGGCCTGGTCCACAGAACGGCCCGCCAGCTTAGTAGTGGAAAAAGCCGTACACGACGAAGTTACCGTGGCCGTGGCTGTTAATATGAAATTTTTATGAATATGTTTGAGCAAATCGATTTGAGGAGCCCCATTTTGTGGCAATCCGCAAAAGGAAATCGTTTGAAAAATAAATCGTTATATATAATCGGGATTGGGCCTGGTAATTCAGCTCTCTTGGCCCCTCAGGCTCGCCACGCTTTGGAAAACGCAGAAACCATAGCCGGATACAAGCTTTATTTGGAATTAATCGAAGAAGAACTTCTGGCGGGTAAGCCATTAATCCATACGGGCATGCGTCAGGAAACGGAACGTTGCCGGGCGGCCATAGCCTCGGCCCTGTCCGGTTCACCTACAGCGCTGGTTTCTTCCGGAGATGCGGGAATTTACGGCATGGCCGGTCTGATTTATGAACTTCTGCCCGAATGTGACCCCGAAGGGCAGGTGCATGTGGAGGTGATACCAGGCATACCGGCCGTATGCGCGGCGGCTGCATTGCTTGGCGCGCCGCTGATGCACGATTTCGCCTGCGTAAGTCTGAGTGATCTGCTTACGCCCATGGATAAAATCGTAGCTCGCCTGCACGGAGCCTTTGGCGCGGACTTTGTGGTGGCCATTTATAATCCGCGCTCACGCGGCCGCGACGGGCACTTGGCCATGGCTATGGACATAGCCAAAAAATACCGTGCCTCTGACTGCCCCGTGGGCCTGGCCCGCAATGTTTCGCGCGCGGAACAAAGTTATTCCATCTGCACGCTAAAAAATTTCAACCCTGAAGACGCCGACATGTTATCCATAGTGCTCGTCGGTAATACATCAACGAAGCTGATTAACGGCAAGATGGTAACGCCAAGAGGCTATGGCCTATAAGTATAAAGATTCTCTGACCAAAGAACGGTCTGTTCTCAAAGCAGTGTAGCCGCCTCCGGCGGCGCATAGCTGCGGTATTTACCAAACCAGATAAATAAGAGTCTTGAAGGGATGGACTGGGGTTTTGGGGGAAAGAAGGGACTTTACAAAATAGTTCGCCTTTGCATTGCTCAGGACGAACTGCTTTTCAAAATTTTCCCTTCTTTCCCCCAAATTTATTAAAAAATTAAATAAAAAATTCTTAACGCTTACCGCCTGAGACGTTCCATAATTCTCTTCAATTCCTGCGCGGTGGCGGACAGATCCTGCACGGCGGCGGAGGCTTGGGTCATGCCCTGGGTGGTCTCGGCCACGATGCGGCTGACTTCTTCAAGAGCGTGGTTGATTTCTTCCGAGGTAGCGCTCTGTTCTTCGGCGGCAGTGGCGATGGAGGCCACCACCGAGGAGCTTGAGGCCGCCAGAGTTACTATTTCATTCAGAGCGTTGCCCGAGGCATTGGCCAACTCCGTGGCCGACTGTACGCCCTTGGCGGCATTGCCCATTTCATCGATATTGGTACGAGCCGAGCTTTGTATGGCCTGGATGTTGGCCCCCACTTCGCGAGTGGCTTCCATAGTTTTTTCGGCCAACTTGCGCAATTCGTCGGCCACAACGGCGAATCCGCGTCCGGCTTCGCCAGCGCGGGCGGCTTCGATGGCCGCGTTAAGGGCGAGAAGGTTGGTCTGGTCGGCTATATCGGAGATGACGTTCATGACGCCGCCTATGCTCTCGGCCTGCTGCCCGAGTTCCAACATATTCTTTTGCATGGCCATGGCCACGGTGTTCACCTCATTGATGGCGCGCACCACTTTGTTGACCAAATCCGCGCCGTTTTCAGCCCTTTTACGAGTGTCGTCGCTCTGTTCCGAGGCATGCCCGGCGTTTCTGGCCACTTCAAGTACGGTGGAGTTCATTTCACTCATGGCTGTGGCGGTGGATTCCACGCGCGAGCGCTGCATTTCCGCGCCCCGGCTCCCCTGTTCCACTTGGGCGGCGAGCTGTTCGGATGCGGCGGCCACGCGGTCGGCGCTTTCCATGGCCTGTCCGGCCACTTCCACAATTTTGCGTTCAGTGTCTTTGATTTGGGTGAGGTCAACGATGAACTGAATCACCGAAGCCAATTTACCCTGAGCATCCTGCATGGGAATCGCCGTATACTTGATATCCAGACGCTTGCCTCGCGGATGGGCTACGGTTTCGGCGCTGCTGATCTGTCCGCTGCGAACGGCATTGGTCAGGCTGCAGGAGTTGCTGCCGTAGTCTTCGCGTCCGAAGAGATCTTTACAAGTTTTGCCGCTATAGTCGCTTCCGGCCAGATCCTGGGCCACCCTGTTGAGATAGGAGGCCTTAAGGTCTTTATTGAGCACAACCATGGGCGAGGGAATATTGTTGAAAATCAGGCCCATGCGCTTGAGAATATTGTTAGCGCCCTGCACGATGGAAGCATACTCTCCGCTGAACTTGGCAGCATTGCCTTGAACATCAAGGTATCCCTCTTCCACGCGTTTCTCCAAGTGGTGGTATTCGGCCACCATGTCTTTGAGCGTGGCCGGAATAGCCTGGATGGCTTTAACCATATTGCCTATTTCGCCGCCCTCGCGCACATTGAGGGTGGAATTGAAGTCGCCCTTGGAAATGTCCACGGCAAAAGAAGAAACACTGGTGAGCACGCGAACCACGCCTATAATAATCCAAATCGCGAACAAAAGACCAAGAACAACGCCTATTGCGCTGCCTGTGGCCATGAGGCGCTGGGCCTCGTCATTCTGTGAACGTGTGGCCGCGCCCAATTTGTTCATATTTTCCTGAGCCTCGGCGGTATACTTGTCAAAGAAAGCGGCAATTCCGGTGGCCACAGAGTCAAGCTGCGCCCGCGCCCGGTTGCTTTCCTTAATGGCCTTGTCGCCGTCTTTGATACATTCGGCATAGGTGTTAAAACTGGCGCGCAAAACGCCAAAGGCCTTGCGCGCTTCTTCACGCAGAATATGCTTTTCAATCTCGTCAAGCCCCTTGCTCAAATCATTCAGCAGGGAAAAAACTCTGATGCCGTCCTTTTCGTCATAAGTGTCGCAATAAAGACGCACGGTCACGCGCAGGTTGGCGAATACTTTGTAGGCGTTATCCAATTCCTTGAGCATGGGAATGTTGTTAATGCCTGACGCAGTATCGTGTATCGACGACATCCTCTGAGTAACGTCGGCCCCGGCCGGCCCCATTTTGGAGCTGATCATCTGATCGACCTGCCGCAGGTTGTTTTTAACCAATTCGGACAACTCACTCATTTTTCTGAGATTTGTTACCTGTTCGGACAACCTTCTGCGGTTTTCGGAATTGGGTTCTTCCTTGATCGTTTGTTCGGTGTACTTGATGCTGCCGTCCAGATCTCTGCGGGCCTGATCGGCAACGGCAGGATCAAGGTTGATTATAAATGCGTTGATCTTGGACTTGGCCTCACGCATCAGGGCGTCCGCCCAATTGGCGCTGACGGACGTGCGGGCCTCGGCGCGATAAGCGTTAAAACCTTCGCTGGCATTGTTCAACCGCTGGTAGCCGAAAACAGCCAAGCCAGCCAACAGCAAAATCATGAAAAAAAATCCACTGATAATTTTGTACTTTGTAGTCATAAATGCAACTCCATTAGCAATGAGTAAAAAACATTAAACGAACAGAATAGTCGCCTCCAAAAAAATATTTTTTAAAATAGCCCGTTAATGCTTATATATTAAATAAATATGGGGAACCCCCGCTCCCCATATTTACACTTAGCCTTCAAGCCCTTCCATAACCTTGTTAAGTTGATGGGCCGTGCTGGAAAGATCCTGCACGGCGGATGAAGCCTGCACCATGCCGTCGGCGGTTTCGCCTACAATACGGTTGACTTCGTCAAGAGAGTGGTTGATTTCCTCCGAAGTGGCACTCTGTTCTTCGGCGGCTGTGGCAATGGAAGTTACCACCCCCGAGCTGGCTGAGGCCAGAGCAACTATTTCACGCAGGGCCGCGCCCGAGGAATCGGCCAGGCCGGTAGCCTCGCGCACGCTCTCGGCCGCCTTATCCACTTCCAATATATTAACCTGGGCGGAATTTTGTATGGCGCCAATCTTGTCGCCCACTTCCTTGGTGGCCGGCATGGTTTTTTCAGCCAACTTGCGCACTTCGTCAGCCACCACAGCAAAACCGCGCCCGGCTTCCCCGGCGCGGGCCGCTTCAATGGCGGCATTAAGCGCCAGCAGGTTGGTCTGATCGGCTATGTCCGAAATTACGTTCATTACCCCGCCGATACTCTCGGCCTGCTTGCCAAGCTCCTGCATATTGCCTTGCAGGTTTACGGCCACGGTGTTCACGGTATTAATTGCGTTAACCACCTTGTTCACCAGTTGCGCGCCGTCTTCGGCTTTTTTGCGGGTATTTTCACTCTGTTCCGAAGCCTGCCCGGCGTTGCGGGCCACTTCGATGACTGTGGAATTCATTTCGGTCATGGCGCTTACGGTGGATTCCATGCGGGTACGCTGCACTTCGGCCCCACGCGAAACCTGCTCCACCTGGGCGGCCAGTTGTTCCGCGGCCGTGGCTACGCGATCGGATATGGCTTGGGCCTGATGGGCCACGTCGATGATGCGGCGCTGAGTGTCCTTGATGTGGGTGAGGTCAACTATAAACTGAAGTACCGAGGACAGCTTGCCCTTGGCATCAGCCATAGGAATGGCGGTGTACCTGATGTCGAGGCGCTTGCCGCGCGGCCGGGCCACGGTTTCGCCGCTGCTGATCCGGTTGGAGCGCACGGCGTTGGCCAGTCCGCAAGCGGGGGAATTGTAGTCTTCGCGACAGAACATTTCACCGCAGGTTTTTCCCTGATAGTCGCTTCCAGCCAGATCCTGAGCGGCTTTGTTGAGGAAGCTGCCTTTCAGATCTTTATTAAGAACCACCATGGGTGAGGGAATATTGTCAAAAATCATGCGCACGCGTTTGAGAATATTATTCGATCCCTGAACAATGGCGGCAAACCCGCCGGAAAATCTGGATGCATCGCCGTCAACGCCGAGATAACCTTCTTCGAAGCGGTTTTCCAGTTGGCGATATTCGGCAGCCATATCCTTGAGAGTGGCCGGTATGGCCATGATGGACTTGACCATGGTGCCAATTTCCCCGCCCTCGCGCACATTGAGTTCAGCTTCAAAATGCCCGGCGGCGATTTCCTCGGAGAAGTGGGCCACCCTGGTGAGTATGCGCACCACTCCTAAAATTATCCACAGGGCAAACATCACGCCCAGGGCAACCCCGATAAGACCGCCCACTGTGAGGGCTTTTTTGGCGTTTTCGTTGTTAGCCTTGTTGGCCACGCCCAGCGTGTTCATGCTGTTCAGCGAGTCGGAGGTGTATTCATCAAAAAACTTGGCCGCCACGGCTGTATTTTCGGTAAATTGCTTCCTGGCGCTGTTAGCTTCCTTAATCACAGAGCTTATAACCTTGAAGGTGTCGGCATATACCAGATACCCGTTCCATAAATAGCTGTAGGTCATCATTGTGTCTTCGTCATCAAGCGAGGCTTCAAGTTTTTTCAGAATTACACTGAATTCCTTGAGTAATTTTGCCGCTTGCTCCCCGTCCGCATCCAGATAGGCGGCGCAATAAACGCGCACGGACACACGAAAATCGGCATACATGCTGTAAGCGTCGTCAATGAGCTTCAATGCGGGCAGATTGCCCACTTTCTGGGTGGCGAGGTTGAGCGCGGTTAGCAGATCATTCATTTTGGCGGCGGCTGGAATGACTTTTTCGCGCATGTTCTTTTCAGCCTCATTCAGCTTGCGCTCCACCAGAACGGAAAGCTCCTCGATCTTTTTGAGCCTGTTCATTTGCTCGTCGAGCTTCCTGATATCATCGGGATGAGTTTCAACCTTGCGGGCTTCTTCCACATAGCGCAGGCTGCCCTCCAAGTCTTTGCGCGCCTGTTCCGCAAAAGATTTGTCTAGGGTGATCACAAAGTTGCTCATCTTGTCTTTGGCTTCACGCATGAGCGCATCGGCCGAGTTGGCATTGACCGAAGTGCGAGCTTCCACGCGGTAGGAGTCGAAACCGTCTGAAGCTCCGTCAAGCCGCAGCCAGGCAAAAATAACCATACCCGTGAGCAGGGAAATCATGAAAAGGAAACCAAAGATGATTCTATACTTCGTGGTCATATGCGCTCCATTCAACTCCAGAATTTGGTAGTTGGTCAGTTTAACGTGATACTTCGTCAGGCGACATTTTCCGTCTGATGCCAAACTGACCGCGTTACCAAGTACTTGCCGCAAATTTAAAAAGGCCCGTTCCTAACGACCCGAGCCTTAATTTTCAAATAAACATCGTCGCACTTGCGCCGTGATCATGGCCGTCCGACGGACTGGCTGATCATTATTTTTTTCGTATTCGGCAGATTCAGGGCTTTGCTTAGGGCATTGGAGTCAAAACGTTGCGATACGACGTTATTAAGCCCGGCTGAGGCACAAAAAAGCCCTACGTTCTGGAGTATGGCCCCGGTGTGTATGGCCATGGTCATGGCGTCGATACTTTTGGTGGTATCAGCCACATAGAGCAGCACCGCCGGGGCGGGCATAGCCATTTCACGGAAGTCTTTGGCCACTACCTGCTTCAGAGCGTGGCTCTTTGGTTCATAAATCCATGCTCCGTCCGGAAGCATTATGTAAATTTCGATGTCCTGGACATTCTTGGCGGAAGGAGCGGTACGCCGCCCATTCTCGCGGTTAATTCCGTAACCAGCCCAGAGCATGTCGCTAATAAGTTTATCCGTGAGGGGTTCGGAAGAGAATGAGCGCGAAGCATGGCGCGCGGCCAAGGCGCTCATTAGCGGTTTGCCGCCCGTGGTGTCGGGGGCGGGGAGTTTTTTTAGTTCGCCTTCGGCAAGGGCCAAAGCCGGGCAAAGCAGCAACGCAAACAGAGCGACCGCGAACATAAATGATTTTTTCATGTTAAATTCCTTAAATTATAAGCAATTACATTGATATAACAATATAATATATCAAAGCTATAATC
>JAVBLG010000022.1:0-16935 GCA_031553655.1 Desulfovibrionaceae bacterium
CGGCTCCGCCCCGGGAACAGGCTCAGGCTCCGGGTCCGGCTCCGGCTCAGGCTCCGGCTCCGGTTCTGGCTCAGGCTCTGGCTCAGGCTCGGGCTCAGGTTCAGGCTCGGGCTCAGGTTCAGGCTCGGGCTCAGGTTCGGGTTCTGGTTCAGGCTCAGGTTCTGGCTCAGGCTGAGGTTCAGGCTCCGGCTCGGGTTCAGGTTCCGGCTCCGGCTCGGGCTCAGGTTCGGGCTCGGGCTCAGGTTCGGGCTCGGGCTCCGGTTCGGGCTCGGGCTCCGGATCTGGCTCGGGCTCGGGGTCGGGCTCAGGTTCGGGCTCAGGTTCCGGTTCGGGTTCTGGCTCAGGTTCCGGTTCGGGTTCTGGCTCAGGTTCCGGTTCGGGTTCTGGCTCAGGTTCGGGCTCAGGTTCTGGCTCAGGTTCGGGCTCAGGTTCGGGCTCCGGTTCGGGCTCAGGCTCCGGTTCGGGCTCCGGTTCGGGCTCAGGCTCCGGTTCGGGCTCAGGTTCGGGCTCAGGTTCGGGCTCCGGTTCGGGCTCAGGCTCGGGCTCAGGCTCGGGCTCAGGTCTCGGCTCGGGCTCTGGCCCCGGCTCAGGTCCCGGTTCGGGCTCTGGCCCCGGCTCGGGTTCTGGCCCTGGTCTCGGCTCGGGCTCGGACTGTACTTCGGACTCATTATCCCCTCCGAGCTTGCCCTCATGCTCAAGCACGCCGGTCACCATCGCCGTGCTGATGGTTTGAATGGCGTCGGCCAGACTTTGCAGGTCAATGGTGGAAAAATCGACACTTTCTGTGGCCCCGGTTAACGCGTTGAGTAGCGCAATAGTCCCGCCCGCTCCGGCTTCATTGGCTTCCGAAGACAGCGAGGCCGCGTCCATGGCAATAAAAAATGTAGTGGCGGAAGCCGCGCCGACAGCTTTGCCGGTAATCATGCCCTGCTGAATCATATTTTCGATCATCGCGGGAGAAATCTGCATAATGGTCAGCGGAGCATTGTTGCCGGGGGCCAGGTTAATGCCCTGCATGGCATTGCTTATAACTACGTGACGGCCATCAGGAGTGGAAAGGGTTACGGAGTGCCCGCGATTCATGCTGGTGACCACATGCACCTCGCCTTCGGGCGAAATTCTGTGCATGGTGGTTGTGCCGCGTATACCTACGGCCCCAAGGGGCGACACCAGCTTGAAGGAATCGGGGTTCTGCTCTACCACCTTGCCCGAGACCGAACGCACCACACCGCCCATCATATCAAGTATGAATGAAGGTTTCTCCTGGCCCCGGGGGTCGAAGGCGAATTCGCGCAAGCCCACGGAAGATGAAGGTCCAAGGTCGATTACGGCGTTGTCCTGAAAACGCATTTCAATTTTACCGTCGGCCTCGGTATGCACCTCGTCGGTGGCAAAAAGCTCCGAACCAACGGAAAGGGAATGCTTTTTTCCATTACGCAAAGCATATGCGCCGCCCTTTAGAGAAGTAACAACCGCCGCCCCCATATGCACTCCATATAGCTGTAAAAAATATCAAAAATATTATCACCCAATTATATCTTGAAAAAGATATAATGTTTTTTTTCTCCTGTCAAAACAAAACGAGATACACAATACGTCTTTCTTAGGTTTCACAAGAGGTTGTCTAGAGTGAGTAACGGCTTACATTTCATCAAAATTTACTTTATGGTCTGAAACATCCCTCTTCAGGGGGAAAAATTGATTGACAAGACGGCAAAGTCAAGGAAATCCTTTTTGTCCCCTCTATTTCCGGGAGGAGCACTCCGCACGGTTTCTGTCCGCCGGAGACGTAGTCAGTCGGCGGATGGAGCTGACTTGTGGATTGAAACATGATGCCCAGTTTGTCCTTAAAAATGAATTCCGCTCCCTGCGAGGAAAAGGAAGATACATGGAAGCCGTTCTCTGGGGAGTACGCGGAAGCATAGCCAACCCCACGTCTGCCAATCAATTTTACGGAGCTAACACAGCCTGCGTGGAAGTACGTTCATCAAAGGACGATCTTCTGATTTTTGACGCCGGAACCGGCATTCACAGCTTGGGCGGCACCTTGCCGCAAGAAGGCGTATGCCATATTTTTGTAAGCCACGGTCACAATGACCATGTGCAGGGCTTGCCTTTTTTCCGGCCGTTGTACATACCGGGATGGCTGGTGCATCTTTACATGCCCACCTGGCTGGCCGCCCTGCCCAACCGCATTTTTGACGGCACCGGCTTTCCTCTGATGTTTTCTGAAATGTACACCCAAGTACAGCTGCACACCATAAACCCCGGCCAGACCATTGCGCTTGAAGACGTGCAAACGCCCGTTAGAGTAACCGCCATTTCCGCCAATCATCCTGGGCGCGGCCTGGCTTTCAAGGTCAAGACCGACAATGAAAATTTTCTTTATTCCGGCGACCATGAAATAACTGACGATCCGCGCGTGCTCGAAGCCACCAGGGAAATGCTGCGCGGGGTCAGCTCGGCTGTGGTTGACGCCTCCTTTTCCCGCGCCACCATGCGGCTTGGTTGGGGACACTCGGCCTGGGAAGACTGGGTGGAACTGGCCAAAGAATGCGGCACGAGCAACCTGATTCTTTCGCACCACAGCCCCGTGAGCGGCGACACCCAACTGGACGAGCTGCAAACAACACTGAACCGCACAGTCAACGGCGTAAGGGCCTGTGTAGCCCGTGAAGGCCTGAGATTCAGCGTGTCGCCTAAATACGCACCCGAGCCGAAACTCAGTAGCTGGCTTATGGATTTCATTGATTCGCTCTCGCAATATCGCGACGAAACAGTTCTTCTCGACCGCATCCTGGCCAAGGCGCGCGAAATATCCAATGCCGACGCCGGAACTTTTTTCCTGCGCGAAGGCGATGAATTGGTATTCGCCTATTCGCATAACGACACACTTTTTCCCAAAGATATGAGAAACAAGAGCGCCTATGTGAACATGCGCCTGCCCATAGGGGCCAAATCCATAGCCGGATATGTTGCTGCCAAGCGCAAGATGCTCAATATACCCGACGTTTACGATCTACCGGAAACTTCTCCATATTATTTCAACCGCAGCTTCGACCAGAGCAGCGGCTACCGCAGTCAGTCTGTGCTGGCCATGCCCGTTATGGGGCATGAAAACGAGCTGATCGGCGTAATGCAATTAATAAACAGCATAGATCCGCGCAGCGGAGACCCCAGGCCCTTCAACATGGAAATGGAAAAAGCACTGCGTACCCTGGTGCGAGAGGCGGCCACCTATCTGGAAATAGGCGCGCAAACCAGGGAAAGCATAAGGCAACTCATGCGCATAGTGGTTTTGCACGATCCAGCCGAAACCGGCCCCCATGCCGAGCGTGTGGGCGCTCTTTGCGCCGAAATATATCAAGTATGGGCCGAAAGGCACGGCGTGGAACCGGAAGAGGTGCGCTATTTCAAAAGTGAATTACGTCTGGCGGCCATGCTGCACGATGTGGGCAAGGTGGGGATATCGGATTTGATTCTGAAAAAACCGGGCCGCCTTACCGACGAAGAGTTCGCCATAATCCGCGAACACACCAGTCTGGCAGCTACCCTCTTTTCCGAAGATGCCAAAGGCATATCCAAATTAACCAGAGAAATAGCCCTGAACCATCACCAAAAATGGAACGGCAGCGGATACCCGGCCATAAACGGGCGTACTCTGGCCGGGGAAGAAATTCCCCTCTCCGCCAGGCTTACGACCGTGGCCGACGTTTTTGACGCCATGGTTTCGCCGCGTTGTTACAAAGAGCCATGGAGCCGCGAACGCACCATAAAAATGATGTGGGAGGAATCCGGCAAGCATTTCGACCCGGAGCTTGTGGATATTTTGCGCGAAATCACCGATATTATCACCATGATCTATGATCGCTACCCGGATCAGGATTGCTCTACCCCCTCCGCGAGCGCCCCATGCCCGACATAAACGCGTCCCCCTCACGCCCCGGCCCTTCGGCGGCTTTGCGCCTCTTACGGCACAAATCTCTGCCCATGGCCGCATGTAGTCTGTTGGTAATAGCTGGTGTACTGTTCTGTTACATTCAGCAACCACGGCTCATGCGCATGCTCGATCTGAAAATTTATGACTTCATGCTGTATCTTTACCACGACGACAAGCCGGGGCCGGTTCCAGCCATCATTGATCTGGACGAAAAATCTCTGGCGGAATTCGGGCAGTGGCCCTGGCCGCGCTTTCTGCTGGCTGAGTTGCTGCAAAAACTCACCGACCGAGGCGTTGCCGCCATAGGCCTTGACGTCCTGCTTCTGGAAAAAGACCGCACCTCGCCTTTTCATGTTCGCAAAGACTTGAAGCAATACTTGAACGTGGACATGGGCTTTACCAACCTGCTCGAAGAACTGGGCGATTATGACAAGCTGCTCGGCAAACGGCTGAAAAGCATGCCCGTGGTGCTTGGGTCCTATGGCCGCTACGAGGAACAAGTTGAAAAAGAAGGTATTGACCCGCCAGGCGTAAACGTTATTCAGCAAAAGTTGCCGGGGGCCATACCATTCGAGCCTCTGGTGAGCAATGCCAAAGACCTGCTGCTTCCCTTGCCCGAACTATTGGAATCCGCGCCCATAGGCCTTTTAAACATGAACCCCGACGACGACGGCATTGTGCGGCGCATTCCTCTGTTATCCGTACATGACGGCAAATTCTACCCTACCCTTTCCCTGCGCACGCTGATGCGTGCCATGAGCCAGAGAAACCTGATTCTGCGGGTGGGCGAAGACGGCTTGCAGGCCGTGCGCGTGGGGCCTTTCACCATCCCCACTCCCCCGGACGGCAATATAGTAATTCCCTACCGGGGAACAGCCAAAACATACCCCTACTTCAGCGCCGCCGATGTGCTGAAGGGAGATCTGCCCGAAGGCGCTCTGCGGAACCGCATAGTTTTCATCGGAACTTCGGCGGCCGGGTTGCTCGATATACGGATAACCCCTCTGGAGCGGGTTTATCCGGGGGTGGAAGTGCATGCCACCGTGCTTGACGCCATATTGCAGCAACGCTTTCTTTTTGCCCCGCCCTGGACGCCGGGGGCTCAAGCCCTGGCCGTAATTTTATGCGGTTTGCTGGCCGCGGCTGCCTTCGGCCTTACGCCGCCGCGCGTGTATTTGCTGGCCGGAGCCGGAATGCTCGGCGCAACTATTTACGCTTCGGCTCATCTTTTCAAACAGGGAGTATTTTTTTCACCCCTGTATATCGCCATCGTCATTGTTCTCCAGGGTGGCTTACTGCTTTTCATGCGCTTCCGCCAGGAAGAAAAACAAAAAAATGTGCTGCGCGGCGCTTTTTCACGCTATGTGGCCCCCGAGGTTGTGGAGCGCATCGCCAGGCTTTCGGGTAATATTTTTGCAGGTGAAGAGCGCGAACTGAGCATAATGTTCACGGACATACGCGGATTTACCTCCATATCCGAAAACCTTGGGCCGGAAAAGGTTGTGGCCCTGCTCAACCGCTATTTCACTCCCATGACCGCGCTGGTAAGGGGCAGCAAGGGCACGCTGGACAAATTCATAGGTGACGCGCTTATGGCCTATTGGAACGCTCCCCTGGACGTGCCCGATCATCCGCGTCTGGCCGTAGGCGCGGCGCTGGGTATGCAAAAACGCCTTGATGAACTCAATGTGAAATTGGTTGAAGATTTCGGCCTGTCCATAAAGATGGGGGTGGGTCTGCACACGGGCAAAGCCTATGTGGGCAATATGGGGTCGGAGGAACTGCTCAACTACACGCTCATAGGAGACAGTGTAAACTTGGCCTCGCGCCTGGAAGGGCTGTGCCCCAAATACGGTGTGGGGCTGGTTGTGAGCGCCGACACCAAGACGGGCTGTGGAGATTCATTTGCTTTTCAGCTTTTGGATGAACTGAGGGTTAAGGGCAAAAAGAAGTCGGTGCTGATATACACGGCCATGCCTCTTGAGGAAGGCGAAGCGCGGGCCGGAGAGCTTGCCGACTTTGAAGCGGCTCGCTCCTTGTATGCCAAAGGCAATTTTGCCGGAGCCGGAATACTTTTCGCGGCTCTGGCCGAAACTTTTCCCGATCACGGTTTGTACAGGCTTTACAGCGAGCGTTGCTCCATCATGGTTGAAACCCCGCCTGAGGCGTGGGATGGGGTATGGACCATGACGAGCAAGTAGCCAAACAATCCTTTTGTCCTCTGGCTGCGTCAGGCTTAACCTGTTATTTCGGTCGAATACCGTAAAAGTATACTCCCTCATAACAGGTTCGCCTTCCTTGCCAGAGGACAAAATTATTTGTTTGACTACCAAACGGGAGTTCTGAAATAAACTAATCTTCTTTTTTCATAGCGCCTTCGGGCAAATTGCGTCCGCCGCTCTGAAGGCTTTTGAGAAAGGCGTCACGGCAATCGTAGCTGCAAAAGCGGTATACGGTTTCGCCGTCGCGCACGGTAATACTGCTGTCGGAGCTGATATAGGTTCCGCAGTTGGGGTCTTTTATCATCTCGCCCGAAGCTATTTTCTGCTCCATGTCGGCCTTTTCATTCGCCTGGTCCCGGCTCTGCTTGAACTTCCAGTCATTTTTGAAAAGCCTGTACAGGGCATAGCCCGCCAGGGCCAGAATAATCCATTTCCACATATTGGCTCCAATGCATGTTGCGGTTCACATTCGGGCCGCCCGGCCAAACGCGCGGGAGGCGCATGATCCCAGAGGCAAAACCGCCCCCGGAACTGGAATTATTGACGTTATTGGCGTATAAAACGCCCCTCCACGCTGTGCCCGAGAGCCTCCAGTGCCTTTCCGGCGCTTGCGCCGCACGGCAGAACAAGATCCGGGGCAATTTCTAGCAGAGGGACCAACACAAAAGCCCTCTGTTTCATCCTGGGGTGCGGCACCAGACAAAAATCCGAGTCAACCAGGCTGTTGCCGAAAAGCAGAAGATCAATATCAATCACGCGCGGGGCATCGTGTTCGTTTTCGGGGCGGACGCGGCCAAGTTCGTTTTCAATGCGTAAAAGCCCGGACAGCAGTTTTTGCGGGGTAAATGACGGTCCGCACTCAAGTCGCAAAACTTGATTGGCAAACCAAGGTTGCTCCTTGCGGCCCTGCGGTTCGGTAAGATATACGCCGGAAGCGCCGGTCACGGACAGATCAGCCAGAGCCGCAACGGCGGCCGCAGCTGCATTCAGATTGTTTTCCGGATCGCCAAGGTTGGAGCCAAGGCATATATACGCTGTTGTCATGTTCCACTCCGTCGGTTACCATATCAGATATGCACAAAAAACTCAAACGCGCCGCCGACTCATGGCTCGACTCCCTGCTGGCGGAAAGAGGACTTTCGCCGCACACTGTGGCGGCTTATGACCAGGACATAGCTTCGTTTATAACTTTTCTGGAACAGCTTGCCCCTTCAGTAGGCTCAAACGTCCCGGACGGCGAGCCTACGACGCCCATTACCGAAAAATGCGGCCTTGAGCTACGGGAGCCGGCAATTGATGAAAACACAATCTTTCTTTATCTCTCCTGGTTGCGCGGGCGAGAACTGTCTGACGGAACCTTGGCCAGGCGGCTCTCGGCCCTGAGAAATTTTTTCAATTATTGCGTGGAAGAAAAAATTCTTGCCGCCAACCCGGCCGCGCTTATGGAAAGCCCCGGCACGAACCTGTTTCTGCCCGAGGTTCTGAGCGTGGAGGAAATGGAAAAAATTCTGGGCCTGCCCAATATGCTTGAGCGCGGCGGGCAACGCGACCGCTGCATCCTGGAATTGCTTTACGGCTCGGGCCTGCGGGTTTCAGAGCTGTGCGCCCTGCGCCCCCAGGATGTGGACATGCAAAGAGGGGTGATGCGCGTTTTCGGTAAAGGTTCCAAAGAACGGCTGATTCCGCTGCACACTATGGCGCTGTCCTTTCTGGACAATTACGTGAGGCACTGGAGGCCGAATTTCAAGCCGCGCGAGGAAAGACTGTTTCTTAACCGTTCCGGGCAAGGGCTGACCAGACAATATATATGGAAGATGGTTAAAAAATATGCCATTATAGCCGGGATGCAAAAAGACATTTCCCCACATACCTTCCGCCACTCCTTCGCCACCCACTTGTTGGAAGGCGGAGCAGATCTGCGTTCGGTTCAACTTTTGCTCGGTCATGCCGATATAAATGCCACGGAAATATATACCCATGTACAGAGCGGCCGTATAAAAAGCATTCACAATGCCTATCATCCCCGAAACAAAAAATAAAAATATGCCTCCAAGCACGCTTGTAACTTGCCACGCCAACTCGGATTTCGACGCTTTTGCCGCCGTGGTGGCCGCTTCATACCTTTATCCGGACAGCGTGCTGCTTTTTCCAGGCACGCAAGAGCGCCCATTATATGAATTTTTCAGTGAATCGGCGTCTTTCATGTATAACTTTAAAGATGCGAAGCAAATCGCCTTTGAAGACATAACTCGACTGGTAATTGTGGACACAAGACAGCATTCGCGCGTGCCCCACGTCCACGAGCTGCTGAAAAAGCCCGGCCTTGAGGTGCATTTGTGGGATCATCATCCCGATTCGGCCGACGATATTTCCGCCGTGTTTTGCCGCGCTGAAGCGGTAGGGGCAACTGTTACCCTGCTTATACGTGAGCTTATCGCCAGAGAAGTGAAGCTGCACTGCCAGGACGCCACCATTTTGGGTTTGGGCATTTATGCCGACACCGGCTCATTCACCTTCGCCTCCACAACGGTGGAAGATTTCAAAGCGGCGGCCTGGCTACGTATATGGGACATGGACATAACCTTTATTTCCGATCTGGTTGCCCATGACCTTACCAGCGCGCAGGTACAAATTTTAAATACACTCATTGAATCGGCCCACATTCGGGTGTTCAACGGCATACCTGTGGCCATGGCTGAAATAAATCTGCCCCACTACTTGGGAGATTTTGCCTTTATGGCTCACAAACTCATGGAAATGGAGCGCTTTGAAGTTCTTTTTGTGCTTGGCAGCATGGGCGATCGCATTCAGGTTGTGGCCAGAAGCCGTAAAGATGAAATTGATGTGGGGCAAATATGCAAGGCGCTGGGCGGCGGCGGGCACAGCTATGCCGCTTCGGCCTCCTCGCGCGAGCGCAGCATGACCGAAATACGTGAGGAAATCCTAACTTATCTTTTCGCGCTTACCAGTAAGGTAAAAACTGCGCGCGACTACATGTCGTCTCCGGTAATAGGCATAGAAGAGCACAAAAACTTGCATGATGCCGAAGAAGTGATGCTGCGTTTCGGGCTGAAGGCTGTGCCGGTGTTCCAAACCGGCACCCGCCAGTGTGTGGGCATGCTTGATTACCAGATGACCGCCAAGGCCGCCGTGCACAAGCTGCCCAATATTCCAATAGATATTTACATGCAGCGCAACACCGCAACTGTTTCACCGGATGACGGCCTTCAGGAAATCACCAATATAATTATCGGCATGCATCAACGCCTGGTGCCGGTAGTGGAAGACGGCAATGTAATCGGCGTGGTCACCCGCACCGACTTGATCAATGTTTTCGCCGAAGAGTCGGGCCGCCTTGCAACGCAGTCCAATTTCAGCCTGAAGGAAAAAAATATCAGCAAACTCCTGCGCGACCGCCTGCCGCGCGACATTCTGGAGCTGTTGGAAAAAATAGGCCGCCTGGGCAAGCGCCTGGGACTACCGGTTTATGCCGTGGGCGGTTTTGCGCGTGATTTGATCATGAACCGCCCCAATAACGATATTGATCTTGTGGTGGAAGGTAACGGTATAGCCTTTGCCAGAGAGCTGGCCAAAGAGCTTGGCGGACGGGTGCGCGAACATCAAAAATTTCTGACTTCAATAGTCATTTATGAAAAAGAGCCGGGCGATGTGCGACATATTGATGTGGCTACTGCCCGCCTGGAATATTACGAGCACCCGGCCGCCCTCCCCACGGTGGAACTTTCGTCGCTGAAAATGGATCTTTTTCGACGCGATTTCACCATAAACACCTTGGCTGTGCGTCTGGAAAAAGACCATTTCGGCCGTCTGGTGGACTTTTTCGGCGGCCAGCGCGACATAAAAGACAAAGTTATAAGAGTGTTGCATAATTTAAGCTTTGTGGAAGACCCCACCCGTTGCCTGCGGGCCATACGCTTTGAGCAGCGTTACGGCTTCAGAGTTTCATCGGGAGCGGAAAAACTGATCAAGAACGCGATCAGCAGCCTCAGCCTGATCACCAAACTTTCCGGGGCGCGCCTTTTTCACGAGCTGAAGCTCATCTGCGAAGAACCATCGCCTCTGGCTTGTCTGAAGCGCCTGGATGAAATCGGCCTGCTTGGGGCCATACACCCCACTCTGACCTTAAATTCGGTAAAAATAGCCCTTCTTGAAAAATTGCAGGAAATAAATGACTGGTATCGCCTGCTGTATTTCGAAGATCAGCCCGAGCCGTGGCGCGTATATTTGCTGGGGCTTTGCCGCAACCTCACCTATCAGGAATCCATGGAGGTTTTTGACCGCTTGGGTCTGCCCCAGAATCAAAAGGAAGACCTGGTCAGAACCCGCGAAAACGTGCGCTTTAACATCACCAAGGTTGAGGAATGGCAGAGAACGCCCGGCAAAGTCAGCGTTCTTTACAACATTTTGGCCCAGATACCGGTTGAAGGGCTGTTGTACATGATGGGCCGCACCGAGTCCGAAGCCCTCCGTAAGAGTCTGTCGCGGCATATAACCCAGTGGCGCGGCGAAAAAGTGGAAATAACCGGGCAGGATTTGAAAGATATGGGGCTGACCCCCGGCCCGGAATTCAGAAAAGTGCTGGGCCTGCTGCTGGAAGCCAAGCTGGACGGCGAGGCCGTAACCCGCGACGCCCAATACCTTCTGGCTATGAAGCTGGTGCGCGCCGCCATGAAGCGTAAGGAAGAGCTGAGCGGGGATATGGGAGAAATATACGCGCGCAGATAGAGCGCTTTGCGAACGAAATTAGCAAATGCTACAAGGAGCCTGTTCTTCACTATGCTCGTTATCGGCCGCATAAACCGGCGGCAGACACAAGTTTCCATGCAAAGCCAGCCATATGCATGGCGAGCTGGTATGCACCACCCGATGGCGCACATGTTTGGGAATGAACACATGGTCGCCTTGGACCAGCGCCAGTTCCGAGCCGTCTTCGTAGCCAAGAACGGCATCTCCCTCAATAACAACCACCCATTCATCTCGCTCCTGATCATACCATTCGCCCTGAGGCGTGATATGTCCGTGGGATACAATGCGTTCCACAAGCAGGCCTTGTGTACCGGTTAAAATTGTTTCAAAACGCTCCGGAGAACCGGGCAGCCCATATTCTTCAGGAATAGTAAAAAGATTTCTCATGGCGATTTTACCTCCCGGCCATTTTAAGGTAAACGCGCGGAAGCCGCTCAGCCAAGCACGCGCTCAGCCAAAAAAACAGTCGAACATGCCAATTGGGGCATGTTCAACGCAACCATACCATAGCAGTCCCCGCAAAAGCGGTTAAAATTCCCGAAATCACACGCGGGCTGGGCTTTTTTCTGTACCACGCCGCCCCAACAATGGTCACCATAACCGGTTGAAGACCAATCAATGTAGCCACCACCCCTACCGGGGCCAAACCCACAGCAATGCTTGCCAGCCAAGCCCCCGAAGCCCCGAACAAAGAGGAAAGCAGCAGGGTTAGAAATGCTGCCGGATGTTCTCTGGCCTGCCTCACCGCCGCCGGAATCCAACCGCCAAAAAGCCCTATTCCCCAGAACAAGGTGGCAGCCGTGGCCAGACGTATGAATGTGGCCCAAAGTGGAGAAGTTTCCGCATGCATGCCCATTTTCAGCAAAATGAATCCCGCTGAGATGGATATAGCCGCCCCACAGGCCAGCAGGACGCCGCCAACCAACCTCTTGCCCTTTGGAATTTTCTGCCCAGGAAGAAGAGTGCTGCCGCCATGCTCTGTCATAACCCACAATATACCAGCCAGGGTCACAGCTATGCCCAGCGCAGCCTGTAACGGCAAATTTTCGCCCAGCGCCAACCAGCCGAACACCGCGGTGAACACGGTACTGGTGGAAAGCAGCAGCACGGCTACCGGCGGTCCCAGAATATATATGGCCTTGTAAAGCAAAAAATCACAGAGAAAGGCCCCGGTTGCTCCAGAAAGGGCGATAAACCATAATTCCCTTGAGCCGAGAGAAGTTTCCACGCCCATAACCAGGCACATTACGCCAAGCAACAACACCAGATACGGCATGCGCAATAAATTCATGTACGTCGGCCCCAGCATGCGGCCCACCGAGCTCTGAATCTGATTGGATATTCCCCATGTTACCGCTGTGGAAAAAGCGGCGAGTTCTCCCAACCCTGATGACATAATTCACTCCATTATGCCGCCCGTTATTTGGCAATGCCCTTGTCGCAACAAGGCAACTTTCCACAATTTGATAATGGCGGTCAGTTTGACATTTCTGGTGGCGCGGCAAGACTATTCCCGGCCCGCCGCCTCGTCAATATATTTTCTGATTACGTGCAATTTCCAAAGTCTCGTAATTTGTGATGCGTTCGACAAGCGACACCATTGTCTTAATTCACGTCATCAACAGTACTTTTTCATTATAAAAAAACGTCATTTGTGTCGCCCTATAAAATCTTCAGCTGCATCGCACTCTTCCATAAAGCAAGATAATTCTTGTTTTTTACATTATTACATCCGTATGGGAAGCGCTTGTGAAACATGGTACATATCGTGCACAGGCGATAAAAAACCGCTTATAAAATCTCACATCAAAGGAAGGAAGAAAAGCGATGAAAAAACTCGCCACTTTGTTGCTGGCCGCCGGCATGCTGCTGGTCGCAGCCGGAGGAGCCAAAGCCATTGATTTCAAAAGCAAGGGGGAATGGATTTTTGGCTTTGGGGCTGTCGAAAGCACTTTCAAGGCTTCACCCGGCTCGCAGGGCAAGGATGTTTTTCAAGCTATCCAGCGCGTGCGCCTGCAGCTTGAGGCTGTTGCCAATGAGGCGCTTTCCGGCGTGGTTTACTTCGAAATAGGCCAGCAGAACTGGGGGCGGGGCAACCAGGGCGGAGCGCTTGGCGCGGACGGCACGATGGTGAAGATAAAACGCGCCTATCTTGATTGGGTGGTGCCGGACACCACGCTCAAGCTGCGCATGGGCATACAGGGCATCACCTTCCCCAATACAGCCGGTGGTTCCGCCATTATGGACGACGACTCCGCGGGCATTACCGCCAATTACAAATTCAACGACAATGTGTCGCTCACCGCTTTGTGGATGCGCCCGTTGAATGACAACTACAGCCCCAACGCGAGCCTTGGCGATAAAAATCCTGCTAACTATCTGGACAATCTTGATATTTTTCTTCTGGCATTGCCGGTAAGCCTGGAAGGTTTCAAAATAACCCCCTGGGCCGCTTACGGGGCAGTGGGCAGAAACGCTTTTTCGCATGTGGACTATAACGGCGATCGCGGCAACGGGCAGAGCCAGTCTCTGGCCATGGGCCTGACCCCGCGCGATTATGCCATGGATCCCACCGCGCCTGGCGGCACTAATAGAAACTGGCGCAGAGATAATGCTTACGGTGATCTATTCTTTGTCGGCCTTCCCATGTCACTCAGTTATTTCGATCCGCTGCTCATCGAGCTGGACATCAACTACGGATATTCCGGCGGCTTCGGCAAATACGACGCCTATCGCCGCAATCCGGACGGCGCCGTATATCACGGCCGCGCCGACAGCAAGCGTGAGGGGTGGCTGGCCAAGGCCCTTATTGAATACAAGATGGATTGGGGCACTCCCGGCATCTTGGGTTGGTACGCTTCGGGTGACGACGACAATATAAAGAACGGCTCCGAGCGCATGCCTTCCATAGCCTCCTGCGGATACTTCACTTCCTTCATGGGCGACGGCGTTCGCGGCTGGTCCATCAACGGGTCTTATGACAAAAACCTCACTTTCGACGGTACCTGGGGTTTGGGGTTGCGCCTGAGAGACATGAGTTTTGTGGAAAACCTCAGCCACACCTTCAGCGCCGTGTATTACGGGGGCACCAACAGCCCCTCAATGATCAAATACCTGGGCACCAATAATAACGATTCCTTCAGCGCGGCCACTGGCGGCTACAGCCCCTACCTCACCACTTCGGACTATCTCGTGGAATTTGTCCTCGACTCCGAGTACAAGGTTTACGATAACCTGAAGGCTGTTGTGGAACTGGGCTATATTATAAATGGATTCGACAAAGATGCCTGGCGCAAATCCGCATACCAGAAAAACTTCACCAAAGCTGACGGATACAAGGCTGCTCTTATCATGCAATATACCTTCTGATTGCTGTCTCCACCGGAAGTCCGTGCAAGACGCCTAACTTAATCGGGCTTCCGGATTTTAAGCCTTTATCCTCATGCCAACCGCCGCCCGGATTTTATCGAGCGGCGGTTTCATTATGCCCTGTTTAAAGGAAAAAAAGCCGCTGTAAAGTTGACTGGCTCATGGCAAGCTCTATTTTTTGCCGCAACAGCATCCGGAACCGGGCGCGCAAACTTCGGAAGCGGCCGCGCCGCCGTCAATCCAGGAAGCTATTTCTTCTTTCGTGGGTATCCTGCCCTTGCTTTTGACCACGCCGTCCACGGCAACAGCCGGTGTGGACATGATGCCGAGTAGCATCATTTCTTTCATATCGCTAACTTTTTCCACGGTGATGTCGCCGCCTTTGGCTGCGGCCACTTCCTTGACCAGATCGTAAGTTTCCGAGCAGCGGGCGCAGCCGGGGCCGAATACTTTAATGAGCATGATAATCTCCTTTATTTGATATATGGGCCAAGGGCGTTAAACAGCCAGCCCACAATATTCAGCATCACCCATAAATAGGCGATAAAAGCCGCTTGCAGTTTGAAGGTCATAATTTGCCGCAGCATCATAAATTCGGGCAGGCTGGCCACAACCGCGCTCATGCAGAAGGCCATGGTCGTGCCGATGGGCAGCCCCTTGATCAAGAGGCTTTCCATAATCGGAATGATGCCGGTGACATTGGAATACAGGGGAATGCCCACAAAAACGGCGGCGGGCACAGTCCACCACTTTGTGGCGCTGAAGTTTTCCGCAAACCAGTTGTGCGGCACAAAGCCGTGCAGGGCAGCCCCGATGCCCACTCCGATAAAAACCCACTTCCAGATGCGCCTGAAAATCATCCTTGCTTCGCCATAGGCAAAGTCATGCCGCTGGCGTATGGTCAGCCCGCGCACTTCTCCGTCTTCCGTAACCACCTGATGCGCGGGCGCGCTGTTCATGGCGTCAATAATAAAAGGCTGCAACCAGCGCTCGGCGCGGATTTTGTCCATGAACCAGCCACCCGCAATGCCCGCTAGCATGCCCACGATCACATAGGCCACCGTGAATTTCCAGCCGAGAAGGCCCCACAGCATGACAACGGCAAGCTCGTTGATCAGCGGCGAGGTAATGAGAAAGGCCATGGTTATGCCCACGGGAATGCGCGCGCTGATAAAACCGAGGAACAGCGGAATGCTTGAGCAGGAACAGAACGGCGTTATCGCCCCGAAACCGGCTCCGAGGAAATAGCCGAGTCCCTTTTGTTTACCGGCCAGAAAATCGCGCACAACTTCCACATTGAGCGAAGCCCGAATCCAGGCGATGCCGTAAATCAGGGCCACGAGCAGCAACAAAATCTTGGCCGTGTCGTAAAAAAAGAATTCCACGGACTCGCCCAGGCGCGAACCTTGGGCAATGCCGAATAAATTGTAGGTAAGCCACTGCGAAGCGGGCAGAATCCAGGAATAAACAAACCACCACACAGCGGCCAGAACCGCCACGAAGGCGACATAGCGCAGATTCCACGCCCGTTCGGCATCGGAAGGCGCGGGTGAGGATGAAGCCGAGGCGCGGGAAGCAGCGGTTGCGGCCTGCGAGCAGCAAGAAGCCGTGGCGGCCTGGGAGCCGCAAGCGCAACCTGTTAAATTTTCTTTGCTGTCAGCCATGACACATACCTTACTCTTACATTTGATGAATAATTAAAATATTTGGCCACAAAAAAATCATATGGAGGCTATGGAGTCCAAAAGTGTTTGCAGCCTGCTTTCGTCCATGCCAGGGTGCAATTTGGCCCCTTCGGGCAAAACAGCGAGGCTTTCCCGGTCATAGCCGATAGCCTCGGCCAGTTGGTCGGGAGAAGCGGCCGAACCGCAACAGCAGGAAGGCGGCCCGCAGCAGGACTGTTGCTGCCCCAAGGCAATGGCCGCGTAACCGGCCCGAACAATTTCCCTGGTTTCCTGTTCTTTTTTTACGTTATTCATGGAATATTCTTTCAATTCTCACTTCTTTATAATGGGCAAGACCTCGGGCGCAACCCCGCTTTCCAGCCTGTACTTGCGGCACTGTTCCGGGGTATTCTGGCAACACTCCGAAGTAAGGTAGGAGATGGTTTCAAGCATCAGCGGAATATTAGCCCGATAACGCAAAAAGCGCCCTTCCTTTTCCACGCTGACCAGCCCGCTGTACAAAACGGCCTTAAGATGAAAAGACAGATTGGTGGATGGGATGCCTAACTGTTTGGATATGTCCCCGGCCACCAGACCGTCGGGCGCGTTCCTCACCAGCAGCCGAAAAAGTTCCAGGCGCACGTCCGAAGACAGCGCTTCAAAAATAGTTGATGCTTGCTTTGTTTCCATAAGAATGATATTTCAACATTAATTGAAACGTGTCAAGAGCAAAATAATCAGCCCATCACGATATAGCCTTAAAACTCCATAGAGAACAGCCATGTCCAGAACTCCGGCCGATAAAAACAGCCTGACGCCACTAGTGTCATGCCATTGTTGAAAAGTCTTAAATAGTGAATTATGCTATTTCCCAAGCAAGGAGATAGCTATGCCCAAAGTTCTCTATCGAATAACGCTGACACAAGAAGAGCGGACCCAACTCCAGGCGGTATCCACTCGTGGCAAACATGGC
>JAVBLG010000032.1:0-69692 GCA_031553655.1 Desulfovibrionaceae bacterium
ATCAAGCCCGCTGACGACGACGAACTGGCCGGTGTGAACATCGTGCGCCGCGCCATTGAAGAACCCCTGCGCCAGATCGCCCACAATGCCGGCTTTGAAGGCTCCATCGTGGTTGAAAAGGTGCGCGCCGGCAAGGACGGCTTCGGTTTCAACGCCGCCATCGGCGAATACGAAGACCTGATTAAGGCCGGTGTTATCGATCCCAAGAAGGTGACCCGCATTGCTCTGCAGAACGCCGCTTCCGTGGCCTCTCTGTTGCTTACCACCGAATGCGCCATTGCCGAAAAGCCCGAACTCAAGAAGGACGCCCCCATGCCTGGCGGCGGAATGGGCGGCATGGGCGGAATGGGCGGCATGTACTAAGCCTTGCTCATAATACCATAGCCTTACCATAGAACGTAAAAAGGCCGCGTATTACACGCGGCCTTTTTACGTTCTATTCAATTTACTGACAGGGCAAAACCTTCCTGCTGCTAAAGGCTATTTCACTATAACCTCTGATATTAAACATAAAAATATATTTGGCACTAAATTTGCTTAAAAATGGGAAAAACATTTGAGGTAGCTTCATGAAGCCCATTATTTCCCACCTTGCCACCGAATTGCTCACCCCGGAAGAAAACGCCATGCTGATGAAGCATCGTTTGATGGATCAGGAACCTTCAAAGCCTCTGGGTATTGAAGTACGCGCGGGAATGTGCGAAGCACTGGCCGAACTGAGCGAATCCGTGCGCGCCATGCTGGCGCTTATGGGCCGTTATGATCTGCCTGCCGTTATGAGCAAGGACGCTTTTACCACTTATACCGACATAATGGATCGCATCGGTGTTGCCGCTTCAAAAGCTTCGAACATGGTTGAGCAGAGCCGCAATCTGGATCAGCAGGCCATGCTGGCGGTAATGCGCGGGGAAACGGATATTATTCAGTAACGCCATGCGATCCCAAGCCGCCTTTCACCGGACGGCCCTAACAACGCACGGGCCGTCAGAGCATTTCGCTCATTTCATTCGCAAAACGACCTAATATGCTCCGTCGCCTGACACTATCACCGGAATGGTGCGGCAAAGAATTAAAATATCCAGCCATACCGACCAATTATTCACATAATACGCATCAAGCTGCACCCGTTCCTCATAGGTAGTATGGTTACGTCCGGCAACCTGCCACAGGCCGGTAATACCGGGACGCACCTTACAGTAGCAGGCGAAGTCCCTGCCGTAACGTTCAATTTCCTCGCGTACTATGGGCCTTGGCCCGACCATGCTGATCTCGCCGCACAGCACATTCCAGAGCTGCGGCAACTCATCAAGGCTTGAACGCCGTAAAAAGCTGCCTACCTTGGTAATACGCGGGTCATGGCGCAGTTTGTGATCGCGCATCCATTCCGCGCGCAGTTCGGGGTCGTTTTCCAGGCAATTTTTCAGCACGGCGTCGGCATCGGAGCACATGGTTCTGAACTTCCATATCCCTATGGTGCGGCGCTCAAAACCGATTCTGTTCTGCCGGTAAAAAATCGGTCCCCGGCTGTCCACGGAAATGGCTATAGCTACAAGAGCCATAATAGGCAGAGTAACAACAAGCCCCACACCCGCCAGCAACACGTCGATGCCCCTTTTGAACACGCGCCTCCGCGTATCCAGCAAATTGTGGGAAAGCTCAAGCCCAATCACCCCACCTAAGTCTCTGGTTTCGGCCCAGCGCCGCGAATACTCTCCAAGGCTCGGGAGAATGAGTACTTTATAAAAATACTCATGAAGATTCGGCAGGTAGGTGGTGCTGTTTTCGCTGGGCCGCCTGTCTGTCACCATGGCGCAACAGCCAGGGTTACGCATGGCGAATGAGGCAGCCTCGCTGGGGTGACCCAACACGGGAATATCTCGGTAAACAGAACCTTTTGGTAGTGTTGTGGACAAAAGGCCTACAACTTTAAGCCCTCCGCTGGGCCTGAGCCGGGATATACGCTCGAGAAAAATATCTGCGCAGCGCCGCCCAATCAGAATTCCGGGGGTGGCAAAGTCAAATCGTTTGGCCATGGCTTTACGCATCATGCCCCTGGCCATGAAAGCCACTGGTGTTCCTGTGACCCAGGCAAAGAAAAAGATGGCTCGCGAATATTCCTGCGACTTCATGAAAAAAGAAAAAACAATTAAAATACAGGCCAAGGCGCAGCTTATGCCTTCAAATGTTTTCTGCAACTCCTGATGCTGCGGTATGGACGGCCAGGGGTAAAGGCCCGACGCGGCATTATAAATTACGGCAATAGATAAAAACGGCGCAAGCTCAAGATAGTAGGACAAATCAACATGACCGGGAAAAACCATTCGCAAAAAAACTATAAGAAAAAAAACGCCGCTCAAGACAAAAAAATCAAACAGGGCCAGTAAAATGCCTGCATAAACTTGAACGGGATTCTTAAAAACGGCAAGCGCCCGCCACAAGGCTCCGGAACCGCCAGCACGAGAATTGTTGAACATATTAAGTATATTAGACATGTCAGCTAGATATCCTGGTCTTTCTTATTTCATCTCGCGTCTCTTCCCATACAAATTCCCGCCAGCCCAAGTCCGACTTGCGTTCCGGCAAAATCCGCGTCTGCCTGCATAAGCTACCATTCAGGGATTTCATTGTCACCACCACGTCTGAGCCTCCGCGCACGGCCCTGGGCGAAAATGAAGCCATGAACGAGGCCGCTGAATCCATCACTTCGTCAGGCCAAATTGCCACATTGCGCCCCACTGCCAGTGGACCGGGGTGCCCTTCAACCTTGAAAAGCAAATCATCAGGGCGCGCCCTGGACAACAGGTTTTCGTTGTCGGCCATATTGCGCCCAATGCTCAGCCAAAAGGGCTTGTCGCCGGAAAAAGCCCAATACTGGCGGCCAGTGTTGGCTAGATAAAAATCAGCCTCGCTATAATCGGGCACATATTTCATCACCGGCCAATAACGCCGGGCGTTCTCTCTTTCGGTGAGCATGCAGCCCCCGGCCGGGGTGGGAATTTCTGCGATTCCGAGGCGTTCGGCCAGCTCAAGCTGGTTCTTGCGGCCTCGTCCGGAAAATCCGAAAAGCAGATCACGGTTCACCAGGCCGGAAAGTTCCATGGGCGTGGGCTCAAGCAAACGGGCCGAAAGCGGGCGCAAAAGAAATTCTTTTGCCCCGGCTTCGCGCCTGATGGCATTCATGGCATCGGCGCGCTGCGACATCGGGCGCTGCCCCACCACTTCGCCCGTAATGATGAAAGAAGCCCCGTAATGCGCCAGCATTTTACCGGCGGCTCGCAGTAGCAATATTTTGCAGTCAATGCAGGGGTTCAGAACCGAACCGAAGCCGTGGGCCGGGCCTGTCGCCATCATAGTGCAAAAATCCGCGCCTATATCCACTTTGTCTATATCAAGCCCGTAAGTTTTTCTCCAATGCCCCACGCGATCGGGGTGGCCGAAAAACGGCGAAAAAAAATGCAGGCATTTTACTCTCAGTCCTTGCCCGGCAATAACTTTGGCTGCCAGGATGCTGTCCAGCCCCCCAGAAAATAGCGCAAGCGCATCACAAGTATCTTCAGTCATCTTGAACATTCTTTCCAAGTAATTTAGTTTTGGTATAAAAGCTATGATACATAACGCATGGTCGTGTAATTAAAAAAATTATATTGTCCCTTGCAGACTCAGGCAAGCATAAAATTGCCAGGAACGCGCGGTAGGTTAGAGTTTAAGGACAATGGCCGAGAAAAACTAAATTCCCTATGAATTGATTGACACACTGTTTGCCAACTACGCAAAGCCGTTGATGGATTGAAAAATAGAATGGAGAAATGTTGGGAAAGCCCCTTCTTTGGGGAAGAACCGTAAACCCCTAAAGGGCACAAAAAAAGGGCACTTTTCAGTGCCCTGGTTTTTTTCGAGTGGCGGAGCGGAAGGGACTCGAACCCTCGGCCTCCGGCGTGACAGGCCGGCGTTATAACCGTCTTAACTACCGCTCCGCGGTGTGGCGAACTTGTTCAGTCCGTCCGACCAGAGAATAAATATGCCAGGTAAAAAAAAAAGGCAAGCATTTTATTTCAAATTTAGTAAAAAACTTTTCACTCCATCGACATAAACTCGGCCGGACTGCAAAAAGGCTCCGCTGTGGCTCCCTGTAAGCTCCACAAATTGCTTGGGACCGTCATAGGATTCGTACAATTCTCGCCCAAGGGAGTAGGGCACAACATTATCTTCGGGGCTGTGGGTGAAAAGCGCGGGCAGATTTTTGCCGTGCAGCGTTTCCTTGGTGTCGTAAATTCCCCCCACGAACATCTTTACCGGTAAGAAGGGATAGGCCGATTTACCCGCGTCAGCCAAACTTGTAAAAGTGCATTCCAAGATAATAGCGGCAGGTTTTACCTGCCCGGCAAGCCATCCGGCAACGCCACCGCCCAGAGAATGGCCGTGCAGAACTATTTTATCCGGCGGCACACCTTTGTCCACCACAAGCCAGTTCCAGGCCGCTATGGCGTCCATCTCCGTGCCTTCCACCGAGGGCTTGCCTTCGCTCTGCCCATAGCCATGGTAATCCACTATCAGCGAATTGAGCCCAAGGTCATTGAAAATTCTTATATAATCCAGCCTGCCTGATATATTTCCTGCATTGCCGTGGAAAAGCAGCATCGTAATGCCTCTGGAAAACAGCGGCCCGCCGGATGCCGGAACATACCAGCCGTGAATGACCACTCCGTCGGCGGTTTTGATACGTACATCCTCATAGGCCAGATGCAACGCCTTCGGAGTAGCAGCCAGCAGGTGAGAGGGGTGGAAGATAATGTTGTTGCGAAAATACCAGGCCGCCATGGTAATTATGGCGTATCCGCACAGGGCCAGCAGGGCCAGTTTGACAAAAGTATTCATGGTGTAGAAATTTTTCCTATTGACACGAATGTAATTCTTGTGAATTAATGCTTATGACGATTTTGAAAAATCGTATCACCCTTTTTACTAACCTCCTGTAACGGAAATGTCCATGAGCTTCAATACCGCCATATCTTCTTTTGCTGCCGCCACCTGTTGGTGGGGTTTCTGGTTTAGCGGTCGGGCCCGGGAGCTGACAGGGGGTATGCGGTAATCCGCATGTAATTGTAATACAGACCTGATCAGAGCCGCGGGCCAAGTGCCCGCGGCTCTTTTTTATTCTTTTTTTTAACAGAATAAAGCTCAAATCAACCACACCAGGACAGCGAGTCGAGCATGGAAATCATACTTGAACAAAAAAGCCGGATAATGGAAAGCGACGTGGAAACCCCAATCAGCCTTTTTTTGCGCCACGTGGGCGGCAATGAGGGTATTTTGCTTGAAAGCGCCGAGGTTGACGGCCGATGGGGACGCCACAGCGTGATCGCCGGCGACTTTTTGCTGGTCATATCTTGCGTAAACGGCCTGATGCGCCTTGATATACGCGCTCCCGGCCTTGCTTCCCTGCGAACTCTGGACGGTATGCCTTTCATGGAAGGGCTGCGCGCGGTAACGCGGGCTTTAAATATAAAGCCCGCAAAAAGGGAAAATGAAGATTTTCCGCCCATTACCCGCGCCATTTACGGTTATTTAGGCTACGGCCTGTCCGGGCTTATGGAACCCAGGCTGGCTGCGGTTCTGCCGCCCGAAGAATCTGAATCATGTCTGGCCCTGCCCGGAACATTGATATTTTATGATCACGCCTACAACCGGGTTTACCACCTGTCACTATGCCCACCGCAACCACATTTTCAAGATAGGGAAATGAACAGTGCGGGCACATCCTCGACCTCAACTTCGGATCACCGGGATCTGTCCATGCTTCCGGCCGGCATCAGCGAGCCTGCCTCCACCATGAGTAAAGACGAATATATGGAAACGGTGCGCGGTATAAAAGAACTTATCCGTCAGGGAGAAGCTATTCAAATTGTGCCTTCCCTGGGCTTCCAGGCGCGGTTTCATGGTGAGCCTTTCACCGTATACCGGCGTCTCCGGCGTGTAAATCCTTCCCCATACATGTTTTTCATGCGTCTGCCCGGCCTCACTTTGCTTGGATCCTCGCCTGAAACGCTGGTGGGGTGCGAGGGCGGAACTTTGCGGCTTTGCCCGATAGCGGGAACCCGCCCCAGAGGCGAAGGCGAGGCCGAAGACAATTTGTTTGAGGCCGAACTGGTCAGCGATCCCAAGGAGCAGGCCGAGCATGTCATGCTGGTGGATCTTGGCCGCAACGACCTGGGGCGGGTGGCAAAAACCGGCTCAGTATCCCTTGAACGCTACATGGAAGTGGAACGGTTCTCCCATGTGATGCACCTAACCTCATACATCAGGGCCGAACTTGCCCCGCAATTCGATGTCATTGATGCGCTGAGCGCCGTATTTCCGGCCGGAACGGTCAGCGGCGCACCCAAAATACGGGCCATGGAAATAATAGCCGGGGTGGAAAAACGTGCGCGGGGCCCCTATGCCGGGGCCATAGGCTGGTTGGGGCTGGACCGGAACGAGGCACATATGGACACAGGCATCACTATACGCAGCATATGGTTCAAAGATGGGCAAGCTTTTTGGCAGGCCGGAGGAGGCGTGGTGCTGGACTCTTCGCCCGAGGCTGAATGGAATGAATGCAACAACAAGGCCGCTGTGGCTGTGGCCGTCCTGAAAGGTTGATACCGTCCACATTCCGCAATTAGGAGATTTTCATGTTCCTGCTTATAGACAACTATGATTCTTTCACCTTCAATCTGGCGCAGTCTTTTGCCGTTCTGGGCGTAACCCCGGAATTGCGGCGCAATGACGATGCCGACCTGCTCAATCTGGCCGCAAACCCGGATTTGCGGGCGGTGTGCATAGGCCCAGGCCCCGGCGGGCCGGAACAGGCCGGAAAGTGCCTGGAATTCCTTGCGCGGCTTTCCGCTTCCGTGCCGGTGCTCGGGGTATGCCTGGGCCACCAGATTCTGGGGCGCTTTGCTGGGGCTCCGGTGGAAGTGGGAGCTCATATCATGCACGGCAAGGCTTCCAATATAAGCCACGACGGCTCATGGCTGTTTCGAGATCTGCCTTCGCCCATGCGCGCGGGCCGCTATCATTCTCTGGTTGTGCACGCGGAACAGGCTCAAAGGCCGGTTAAAATAACCGCCCGCGCCGAAAACGGCGAAGTAATGGGCCTTCTATATGAAGACAGACCTTGGGCCGGAGTACAATTTCACCCCGAATCGGTGCTCACCCCGGATGGAATGCGCCTGCTGGGAAATTTCGTGAAATCAGGCCGGGCAGCGGAAGAAATCGGAGCGGACGGCAAGGCCCGCAAGGAAGCGATCGTGGAAACCGGCGCGAGCGCTGGCGGAAATTCCACTGAAAGCGCCACACGGCAAGAACAATCTCCCGGGCGCGAAGCATCTGGAATATCCGCGCCGCCCAGGCTTTCCGACATCATCGACACTTTGGCCAGGGGAGAAGACCTGCCGCCGGAAATGGCCAGAACCGGGTTCGCCCGCCTCATGGACGGAGAAATGACCCCTGCCCAGGCCGGAGCCTTTCTGCTGGGGTTGCGCGGCAAAGGTGAAACCCCTGATGAAATGGCTGAAGCCGCCCGGGCCGTGCTGGAACGAGCCGTGCCCGCGTCCGTACCCGAAGGCGTGCCCGTGCTGGACGTGGTGGGCACCGGCGGCGACGGCAAATCTTCCTTTAACTGCTCCACGGGCACCGCCTTAATTCTGGCCGCGCTGGGACACAAGGTAGTAAAGCACGGCAATCGCTCCGTATCCTCCAGATGCGGCAGCGCCGACGTGCTCGAAGGGTTGGGTCTGCCTTTGGACATCGCCCCGCAAAGCATTGCCGCGCGTCTGGATAAAGACGGCTTCGTATTTTTGTTCGCCCCGCTGTTTCATCCTTCTTTCAGGCATATCATGCCCATCAGGCGTGAACTCGGGGTACGCACCCTGTTCAACCTCCTTGGGCCGCTGGTTAACCCGGCTCGGCCCGAACTATGCTTTCTTGGCGCGCCCCGCGCCGACCTGGTGCCGCTCATGGCCAACACCCTGGCCCGACTCGGTGGGCGTTCCGGAGCCGTAATCCACGGGGCCGGAGGCTATGATGAGCTGACCACGCTCGGCGAAGCCCAAGTGGCTTTTGTGCGCGGCGGTAAGGTAACAATGGCGCGTCTGAACCCGGAGGAATACGGATTTAAGCCATGTCTCCCGGAAGAATTGGCCATAAGCGGGCCGGAACACGGCGTGGCTGTCCTGCGCGAATTGCTCGACGGGCGCGGACCTGACCCCATGAGCGCAATGCTGGCTCTTAATGTCGGCTTCGGGCTGCACCTGTTGTCCCCGGAAAAACCTATGGCTGCCTGCATGGCCGAAGGTAGGAACGCCGTAGCCTCGGGAATTGGAGGGCGATTTGTGCGTGACCTTCGTCCGCCGCACAGCGCCACATAAGATGTCTCGCGCACTTCAATTCCGCAGGGTGGCAGAATTGGGCCTTACCTAAAAATAAATAATCATTTTACTGTGATTTGATAAAATTGCTATCAATTGGAAGTAACCATGCTTGAAAAATTCTGGTTTGCGCAACAACCGCGCATAAAAAAACTTCTGGCTCAGCAGGCCGAAGGCAATCCGCCGATTCCCTTTTCCGGTATACGCCCTTCCCTGGCTCTGGCTCTGCGTGAAAACGGGCCGGGGGCGATCATCGCCGAATACAAGCGGGCCTCGCCTTCCAGGGGGGATATAAATCTCGGCGCAAGCCCCGAAGACACGGCGGCCGACTATGCCAAAGCGGGGGCAGCCGCGCTGTCGGTGCTCACTGAAGAACGATATTTCAAGGGGAATGTTGATTTTCTGACCAGCATGGCCGGACCTGGGCTTCCTATGCTGCGCAAGGATTTTCTGCTTCATCCGGCGCAGGTGGCGGAAACGGCGGCAACCCCGGCTTCGGCCCTGTTGCTCATAGTTCGTATGCTGGGAAACGATAAGCTTGAGGATATGCTTGAGGCCGCAAGTAGAAGCGGCCTGGAATGTGTTCTAGAAGTATTTGATCAGGCGGATCTGGACCGGGCCAGATCCGCCTTGGCCGCCACTGGAACCAGTCCATCCATAATACAGGTGAATAACCGCGATTTGCACACCTTGACCATTGATGAAGGCGTTTCCAGGAAATTGATTCGTCTGCGCCGACCGGAAGAAGTGTGGATTTCCGCCAGCGGCGCGCAACGCCGGGAGCAAGTGGAGGAACGCGCCGCCCTTGGTTTTGACGCAGTGCTCATCGGCTCCGCGCTCATGTCCGGGACAAGCCCTGGAGCGATTTTGTCCGCCATCACAGGCAAAAGGGACAATCGGAGAATGCCGTCATGAAAAATTCTTTTCTGCCTCTGAAGGTGTGCGGACTCGCCAGATCTGAAGATGTGCATCTCTGCCTGGAGCTTGGCGTGGCCTTTACAGGATTCATTTTTGCGCCGGGAAGCCCGCGCCGCCTCAGCGTAGAAGCGGCTGCGGCTCTGCCTTCGGGCCGGGCCGCGCGAGTGGGGGTGTTTGTTGATCAGTCCCCTGAAGAAATAGAGGCCGCCATGTATGCGGCCCGCCTGGATTACGCCCAGCTGCACGGCAACGAAAGCGAAGAAATATGCCGTGTCCTGGGGCCGGAGCGGGTAATAAAGACGCTGTGGCCCGAGGCGCGGGATTTTGCAAAAAACTGCGCCCGCTTCGCTCCCTTATGTGCCATGTTTTTGCTGGATTCGGGAAAATCCGGAGGAGGAAGCGGTCGCCCCATTTCTCTCGAAGTTCTGCGCTATTTTGATCCCGGCAAACCCTGGCTGCTGGCCGGAGGTCTGGGACCGGAAAACGCACATGAGGCCATGTCGCGCTGCGTCCCCCTGGCCGTGGACTGCAATTCCGCGCTGGAAGATGCGCCCGGCATCAAAAATCACGAAAAAATACGCATTCTTGTCGAAGAACTTGAAGCGTTTCGTCAATAATTTTCTTACGTCAGACCATAAAAATACCAGAGGTAGAAATGAAAAAAGGTTATTTTGGAGAATTCGGTGGGCAATTCGTGCCTGAGCTGCTCATGCCTCCGTTGCGCGAGCTGGAAGACGCCTGTGAGCGCATCATGCCTTTAGAAGAATTCAGGACAGAATTGGATCTGCTTTTGCGCGACTATGCCGGTCGGGCCACGCCCCTTACCCGCTGCCCGACGCTTTCGGCCGAAGTGGGGTTCAACCTGTGGCTGAAAAGGGAAGACCTGCTGCATACCGGGGCGCACAAAATGAACAATACTCTGGGGCAGGCGCTGCTGGCCAAAAAAATGGGCAAGTCAGCCCTGGTGGCCGAAACCGGCGCGGGCCAGCACGGAGTGGCCACAGCGGCCGCGGCAGCCCGCCTGGGTCTTGCCTGCACTATTTTCATGGGCGAGGAAGACGTTGCCCGCCAGTCGCCCAATGTGGCGCGTATGCGCCTGCTGGGGGCCGAAGTGCGCCCGGTGCGCAGCGGCACAAAAACTCTCAAGGACGCCATAAACGAAGCCCTGCGCTTCTGGCTGGCCGAACAGCGCGAAACCCACTACTGCTTCGGCACGGCCGCCGGGCCGCATCCCTTTCCGACTCTGGTGCGCGACCTGCAAAGCGTAATCGGCCGGGAAACCATGGAGCAATGCCGACAAGCCTTCGGGCGATTGCCCGATGTGGCGGTTGCCTGCGTGGGCGGTGGTTCCAATGCTGTGGGCATGTTCCATCCCTTTGTGGCGGCCGGGGCGAAAACGCGCCTGGTAGGTGTGGAAGCCGGTGGCACAGGTGAGCCCGGTTGCCACACTTCAGCTCCGCTGAATCTTGGCTCGCCGGGGGTGCTGCACGGCCAGCGCACCATGTTGCTGCAGGACAGACACGGGCAGATTATGCCCTCGCATTCGGTTTCCGCCGGGTTGGACTACCCCGGCGTGGGGCCGGAGCATGCCTGCTGGCATAAAGACGGGTTGGTGGAATACCATGTCATAACCGATAATCAGGCCTTGTGCGCGTTTTCGGCCTTGTGCGCTCATGAAGGCATCATTCCGGCGCTGGAATCGTCTCACGCGCTGGCTTGGGCTTTGAATAATTCCGGAAATCTGCCGCCGGACAGCCAGGTGGTGGTCAACCTTTCCGGACGCGGCGATAAAGATCTTGATATAATCAAAAATCATGCCCCCGGCATGTACGAGGAGAAATGAAATGAGCGTCGGTATACTTAAAGAACGCATATATGCGGCCAATGCCTCGGGCCGCCATGCCCTGATTCCCTTTGTTACCGCCGGATATCCCACCATCGACCGGTTCTGGGATATCATGGAAGACCTGGATCACGCTGGGGCCGACATAATTGAAATAGGCGTGCCTTTTTCCGATCCGGTGGCCGACGGCCCTGTTGTGGAAGCGGCATCCCAGCGCGCCATCAATAACGGCGTGACGCTGCACTGGCTGTTGGAAGCGCTTTTGCGGCGTAAGCACAGCTTCAGAGCCGGGCTGATCCTCATGGGCTATTATAATCCGTTTTTAAAATACGGCCTTGACCGCCTTGCCGCGAACGCGGCCGCTGTGGGTATTTCCGGTTTGATTGTGCCGGATCTGCCGTTGGAGGAAAGTGCGGACATGCGCACAGCCCTCAAAAAATACGGCCTTTCTTTACTGCCTTTGGTGGGCGTGAACACCAGCAGAGAGCGTATGGTCTCCTATGCCGAAAATGCCGAAGGCTACGCATATCTGGCCTCCGTGCTGGGCACCACCGGCCAGCGGGCAGGCTTTCCGCCCGAACTGGCCAAAGCTCTTGAAAATGCCTGCGATATATTCAAGATCCCTGTGGCTCTGGGCTTTGGCTTGTCCCGTCCGGAACAGCTGCATGATCTGCCGGTGAAACCGCGAGCGGTGGTTTTCGGCTCGGCCCTGCTCAATCACATAGAGAACGGAGGCAAGGCCGGAGATTTCATCCGCAATTGGCTGTGAAAGGGTAGTGCGGGCACAATGTCATGGACAGCGCCTATTTCAGGGAGTATAAGCAGAAAAATTTTGCAGTTGCTGTTTATCCGTAAATATCCCGGCCGCCGACTTTGCGGCGGCCGGAAATAAAAGTTCCCGGAGGTGCCTTTATGCGTCCTTTTCTTCCGGCAAGCGTGCTTCTTTGCCTGACTCTTTCCGGATGTGCTGCGGGAGATAAGACTCCCCCCCCGCCGTTGCCCCCGCTTTCACCGGTGATGGCCTTTATGGCCGAAGCCCGGCCCGGCGAAATCACCGTGCTAGACGACGAGGCATTTGGCAGACAGGTGCGCGTAACCCTGGAAGGCGGCTTCACCTCGGCCGACGGCGAGGATTGCCGCCGGGCCACAGTTGTGGCCCGGGGCCGTGAGTCGGAAATGGTGGTTATCTGCCGCTCGGGCGATCAACCATTCACGATGGCGCCCCGGATATGGGGACAGGGCATATACAATTAGACAGTATAGTCACAAGTAAGCGCTTTTTCGTTTCCGGCGGCGTCATTTGTCCACCGCGACGGAGTCAGCCGGCGGAGGGAGCTGACTGTGGATTGAAACATTATCATCCGCAAAATGTTTTAAAATTTTTTTGACAAACCGGCATAACTAACATTTATTTTTCGTAACTAATGAAAAAAAGACTGTTTCTCTCCATTTTTATTTTACAGTGTATCCTTATAATGTCCACAGGCGTGCCGTCTCAGGCCGCGCCCGTACCTTTCGCATCCAATCTTTTCCAGGGTAACTTTTCCAATGTCCAGAAAAACGAGGCTTCCGTTCTGGAACCGGGCGACCGGGTGGTGCTGCGCCTGTGGGGCGGCTCCGTGAGCTTTGACGGTTCGCTGGTGGTAAGTGCCGACGGCAAATTGGCCTCCACCCCGGAAGGTAACCTTCCGTCCGAGCTGGAAAATATGCCCGTGTCCGGGCTGCCTCACGACAAGCTGGCCGACGCCCTCAAAAGCAGGCTTTCCGCCAGAGGCGTCAGCGACACGCAAATTTACGTGGCGCCCCTGGACGGCAGGCCCGTGGCCGTGTTCATAACCGGCGGAGTGCAAAAGCCCGGCCGCTACTCCGGGCTGCCTTCCGATTCCATTCTCACTCTTCTGGACAAGGCCGGAGGTATTGACCCCAAACGTGGATCTTATCGCTCCATCCGCCTTTTGCGCGACGAAAACGAAGTGGCTTCCTTTGATCTTTACCCCTTCGCCCGCACCGGCGCGATCAAGTGGACGCGCCTGCATGACAACGATACTTTGGTGGTGAGCGAGCGCGGTCCGGTTGTGGAGGCCGGGGGCGAAGCGCGCAATTCCGCTTTTTTTGAGTTCCGCAAAGGCGAAGCAACGGGCAAAGCCCTGCTGGATCTGGCCGAACCCTACAAAAAAGCCTCACATGTTTCTCTCTCCGGAACACGGAACGGCGCGCCCTACAACACCTATCTGCCCATAAGCTCATTTGCCGGGCTGACTCTTGAGGATGGCGATCGTGTAACCTTCATGGCCGACGCTCCCGGCAACACAATTATGGTACAGGTAAGCGGCGCGGTGCGTGGCGCATCAAACTTTCCGGTGCGGCGCGGAGCCAAATTGAGTGACGTGCGCCGCTATATCGCAGTTGAGCCGGGCCGGGCCAATCTTGAGGCCATCTATATCAAACGTAAAAGCGTGGCCGAACGCCAGAAAAAAGCCCTGGACGACGCCCTGCGACGCCTGGAGCAAAGCGCCTTCACCGCCACCTCGTCCAGCACCGAAGAATCGCAAATTCGCGCCAACGAGGCCAACATGCTGTCAAAATTCGTGGAACGGGCCAAAGCCGTGGAACCCGAGGGCGTGGTTGTGGTGGGCAAGTCCGACCTGGCTCTGGAAAATGGCGACGTGATCGTGGTTCCGGAAAAAAGCGATGTGGTGCTGGTGAGCGGCGAAGTGCTGGTGCCCCAGGCCATGGTGTGGAATAAAAAGAAGGATTTTGACGATTATGTGAAGGGCGCGGGCGGCTATTCCAATCGGGCCGACAAGTCCGTAAGCCTGATCGTACGCCAGAACGGCGAAGTGCTGCGCTCGAACGACGGCGACATCATGCCAGGCGACCAGCTGTTGATCATGCCCAAGGTGGAATCTAAAAGCATGCAAACAGTCAAGGACGTAGCCCAGGTTTTATTTCAGGTGGCTGTGTCCGCCCGCATGGTGCTTGGTTTGCCTTAGATACTGTCTAGGCACTACCAGGAGTCTTGGAGGTGCTCTTTATCGGGTGGAAAATGCCGGTCGCTATGCGAATAAATGCTTTGGCGGCCGGAGATGCCCGTCGTTCGTCAACCACCGCCAGAGCCACATCGCGCGATGCCGGGGGATTCAACGGTCTTATAACACAGCGAGGGTCAAGTTCTCGCGGCAACGCGGACCCGTTCAAAATGGTAACAGCGTCGCCGCGCGCCACTGTGGCTATGGTGTCGGCCAGCTGCGAGGTGCGATAGCGTACATTTGGTTTCAGCCTTGCGGCCTGAAATAAATTCAAAATAAATTCTTCGGAGCCGGACTTGGTTATTGCGAAAGAGCCGGCGCACAAATCTTTCAGTGAAACTGAACTATGACTGGCCAGGGGGTGGTTGGCGGGAATCAGCGCCAGCAGTTGATTTTTGATCAGCGGAAAGGTGGAAAGCAGCTCGTTAGGCAGCGTTACAAACCCCACATCAATATGGTAATCCGTCAACCACTGGATTACTTCTTTATCCGACCCTTCGTCCACGTATATTTCAATATCGGGAAAATATTTACGGTATTTGTCCAGGATGGCGGGCAGCAGTCGTAATGAGGAAGTGGGGCCGAAAGAACCTATGCGCAGGGTTCCCTTTTTTATTCCTCTGGAGTCGGAAGCTTCCTGGCGCATATATTCGGCCAATCCCAGAATGGCCCGAGCCCGTTGCAGCAGCCGCATTCCGATATCAGTGAGTTCCATCCGCCTTTGATGACGATGGAATAATCCCACGCCAAATTCCTGTTCCAGGGCTTCAATAGCGTGTGATACTCCAGACTCGGAAATATCCGACAGCGAGGCCGCTGCCGCCGCGAAGTCTCCTCGTTCGGCAACCGCCAAAAAAATTTCAAGCTGCGTCAGCGTCATACCTAACCATCCATGTTTCAATCCACAGTAAGCTCCATCCGCAGACTGATTCCGCTTGCGGCGAATAGGAACCGTACGGGTATTATTATAACTGTTCGCATGCGATGGCAACTTTATATTCCGACTTTGGCGGGCACTTGAATGACTCTGCGCCGGATAACGAAAAATTATCGCGCGACAACACTGTCGACGAGATGTTTCATTCGCAATTTTTTCCGGCAAGATAAAAAGTTTAGGAAAAGGGGGATGGGGGTCGGGGGAAGGGGGAAAGAAACCTTTTCAAAGGGCCGTTCGTATTGAGCGTAGCGAAATCGAACTAATCTATGAAAGCCCCCTTCCCCCGGCCGCCGGACCGCCTTTAGCTTGAATCTATTCGGCGCAGTGCGGCGGATTGGTCGGCGCGTCTTCAGTGCATAGGGCGCATTCCTCAAATTCCGTCACATTGTTAAGTTCCGTGCCCATGGAGATATTGGTCACTCTTTCCAAAATAATCTCCACAAGCACCGGCACCCGGTATTCACGCATCAATTCGCGGGCTTTGGCGAAAGCCGGGGCAATATCTTCCGGCTTGCGCACCCGTATTCCCTTGCAACCCAAACCTTCGGCCACCTTCACATGGTCAACGCCGTACTGGCCCAACTCCGGCGAATTATTGTTTTCAAAAGAAAGCTGCACGCAATAATCCATGTTGAAAGCGCGCTGCGACTGGCGGATCAACCCCAGATAGCTGTTGTTGAGCACAATGTGTATGTAGGGCAATTTGAACTGCGCGCCCACGGCCAGTTCTTCGATCATGAACTGAAAGTCGTAGTCGCCGGACAGGGCCACTACCTGCCGTTCGGGGTCGGCCTTGACCACACCCAGAGCGGCGGGCATGGTCCAGCCCAACGGTCCGGCCTGCGCCGAATTGATCCAATGCCGGGGCTTGTAAACATGCAGCATCTGCCCGGCCGCGATCTGCGACAGGCCGATGGTGGTTACATAGGTTACTTCCTTACCGAAGGCCCGGTTCATTTCCTCGTACACGCGCTGCGGCTTCACCGGGGAATTATCAAAATGGGTCTTGCGCTGTTGCGCGGCGTCACTCTTGCGGGACAGACAGGACGAGGCCCAGGCTCCGAAGTCGGGCAGAGTGGTATTTTTACCGCGCAGCAAGTCCAGCATACCGGCCAACGCCATGCCCGCGTCGGAGACTATACCCAGGTCGGGGTTGAATACTCTGCCGATTTGCGTCGGCTCCACGTCAATATGCACAAAAACGCGATCTTTGGTGTACACGTCCAGTGAGCCGGTGTGACGGTTGGCCCAACGGTTGCCTATGCCCAGAACAAAGTCCGCTTCCATAAAAGATTGATTGGCATAGCGATGCGAATGCTGAATGCCGATTCGTCCGATCATCAGCGGATGATCGTCGGGAATGCAACCCCAGCCCATAAGCGTGGGGATAACCGGAACCCCGGAGCGTTCGGCAAATTCCACCAGCAGGTTCGAGGCATCGGCATTGATCACGCCGCCCCCGGCAATGATCACCGGACGTTTGGCTTTGCCGAGCAATTCTAGAACCTTTTCCAACTGCCTAGGCGAAGCCGCTGGTTTGTAAACGGGCAGAGGCTCGTAACTGTCCACATCAAAGACAATTTCGGCCATTTGCACGTCAAAGGGCAGATCTATAAGCACCGGGCCGGGGCGACCGGAACGCATCAAATGAAAAGCCTGCTGAAAAACGCGGGGTACCTGGCCCGGTTCAAGTACGGTGGTGGCCATTTTAGTCAACGGGGCGGCAATTGAGGCGATGTTCACGCACTGAAAATCTTCCTTGTGCAAGCGAGCCTTCGGGGCCTGCCCGGTGATGCAGAGAATGGGAATGGAGTCGGAGCAGGCCGAGTACAGGCCGGTGATCATGTCAGTTCCACCCGGACCGGAGGTGCCCAGGCACACGCCGATATTGCCCGGTCTGGCTCTGGTGTAGCCCTCGGCCATGTGCGAAGCGCCTTCAACGTGGCGGGCCAGCACATGGTCGATGCCTCCCGCCTGTTTCATAGCCGAATACAACGGATTGATGGCCGCCCCGGGCACGCCGAAAGCCGTGGTAATCCCTTCCTTGAGCATAACCTGAACCGCCGCGTCAACAGCACGCATTCTGGACATAATCGTCTCCTTTTCTATTTCTCCCGTCGTCTGGCTGACGAATGGGGGGATTTTTGCGGTTAATTTCTTATTAGGAAATTTAGTTTCCAAATATAGTCGTAAAAAAACGCCTGCGCAACGACCGCCCAAGGCGGTCCAGGCAGGCGGTTTTTTCTGTTATTTCGGCGCGGAGCTTCCGCTCTTTTTTACCTCAAAGCCGGACAGTTTTTCATAAAAGCGCACCAGAGCGGAATGATCCGCCTGGCCCAGGCCGTCCACAGTAAGAGCTTGCATCATTTCCATGACTGAGGCGGAAAGCGGCAGGGGCACGCCAACGCCGTGCCCGGTTTCCATAACATTACCGAGATCCTTAATATGCAGATCAATTTTGAATCCTGGCTTGATATTGCGCTCAAGCATCATGGGAGCCTTGGCTTCCATAACCGTGGAACCGGCCAGTCCGCCGCGTATGGCCTGGAACACCAGCTCGGGATCAGCTCCAGCCTTGGCCGCCAGGGTCATGGCTTCGGAAAGAGCGGCTATATTAACAGCCACCACAATCTGATTGGCCAGTTTGGCTATGTTGCCGGCTCCGATTTCACCCACGCGCACCACGGACGAAGCCATGGCCTTCAACACGGGCAGGGCTTCGGCAAAATCGGCCTCGGCACCTCCCACCATTACCGAAAGAGTGCCCTCCACAGCCTTGGGTTCGCCACCGCTGACCGGGGCGTCAAGCATGCGGATTTTTTGGGCGGCCAGCTTGGTATGTATGTCGCGCGCGGCCAGAGGCGCTATGGAACTCATGTCCACCAGCAAGGTTCCCGGTTTGGCGTGTTCGGCCACGCCGCCGGGGCCAAGGACCACTTCGGCCACTTGAGGCGAATTGGGCAGCATGGTGATAATTATGTTGCAGCGTCCGGCCAGCTCTGCCACCGAAGCGGCGGGCACGGCCCCGGACGCGGCTACTTCATCCACTGCCGCGCGGCTGCGGTTGAAGCATACAACTTCGTGCCCGGTTTTAAGCAGGTTGCGGCACATGGGCTTGCCCATTATTCCCAACCCTATGAATCCTATAGACATTTGATTGCCTCCAGTTCTGCCTTATCTAGTTTTGTAGGGGGCAAACCAGCCGAGACCGTCAACAGTTTTGCCCGCCGGATTGTACTCACAGCCGATATAGCCCTGATATCCCATGGCATCGACCACGGAAAACACATAATCATAATTCAGCTCGCCCTGATCCGGCTCGTGCCGTTCCGGCGCGCTGGCCAGCTGGCAATGGCCGATTATGGGCAAATATTCTTTAAAACGTTGGCAAACACAACCTTCTTCCATTTGCACGTGGAAAAAGTCGTATTGAAGTTTCAGATTTGGCTTGTCCAGTTCCGCTATATACGCGGCGGCCTGTCCTTGAGTGCGCAGAAAATAGCCGGGCATACTACGCTGATTTATGGCTTCAAGTCCCACGCTTATTCCGTGCGGCGCGAAGAAGTCAGCTGCCTTGGCGATATTGGCCTTGTAAACACGTTCCATCTCGGCTCGATCCATACCTGAGGGGATCATGCCCGCCATGGCGTGTACAATGGTGCAACCTGTGGCTTTGGCAAATCCCAGAGCCGTTTCCAGGCTTCCGGCAAATTCATCCTCGCGGCCGGGCAGAGCCGCAAGGCCGCGCTCGCCTTTTTCCCAATCACCAGCGGGAAGATTGAAAAGGGCTTGTTTTAAAGAGAATTTTTTGAGTGGCGCGGCCACTTCCTCGGGGGAAAAGGCATACGGAAAAAGATATTCCACAGCCGAAAATCCGGCTTCGGCCGCCAGAACAAAACGCTCCAGAAACGGAACCTCGGTGAACATCATACTAAGATTGGCTGCAAAACGCGGCATGGTCAAACCTCCTGTATTCTCCGGAAAAGGCACGGATGCGCCGTAATTCCGGTATCTCATGTTATTACGACGGCTTCGCCGCCTACGTCACGGACACTTTATATCTTGACGGCCCGGGCCACATCCGGGCCGTCAAAGCATTTTGCTAATTTCGTTCGCAAAATTCTTTGTATCCCATACCAATTGAAATTTCCGCGCAGGCTTTCTTTACCATTTGTCCCAGTTCAGCCAGGCGTTCCAACCCTCCGCGAACCACCGGCCAGGATATGCTCACTCCGCCGGTGGCTTGCCCGGAATAATCAAGAACCGCCGCGCCCACGCAGATAATGCCTTCTTCGTTTTCCTCAAGGTCTACGGCATATCCTCTTTCCCGCGCCTCGGCGGTCTGGGCCAGGTAAATCTCTTTGCTGGTGACGCTACGCAAGGTTTTGGGTTCAAAGGAAAAACCTTCAAGTAAATAAGCCTGCTCATGCTCGGGCAGCCAGGCGAAAACAGCCTTGCCCACTGCGGTATAGGTCCATTCGGCTCGGCCGCCGATTTTGGAATGCATGCGCAGCGAACGTGTTCCTTCGTATTTGTCGATGTAGATCAAGTCTCCGATATGATACGAGGCCAGGTTAACAGATTCGTCTGTGGCAGCTTCCAGTCGCTCCAGCACGGGGCGGGCCGCCGTGCGAATGTCCATGCCCTCGATAAGCTGTGACCCCAGCTCCACAAGCTTGTATCCCAAAAAATAACGTCTTGTGGCCGGATCCTGGCGCACAAAGTCCTGTTCGGCCATGGTCGACAGCATCTTGGACACGCTGGCCGTGTTTATGCCGCTTAATGCGGCCAGATCTTTCACCCTGGCCCCACCGCGCTGCTTGCCCACCAGTTCCAATAATCTCAAGGCCGAACGCAATGATTTGATCGTGCTGCCGGAAGATTTGCCCGTTCCCTGTGTCATGTGTCACCATTTTGGGCAAGTTTTGTCTGCCCCCTTGAAAATTATTTCTTAATAAGAAATTTAATTTGCTAATAAGAAATTACTCGTTTTGCCAAAGTATGTCAACAGCGATCCACTGCTGACACAGCACGAAAAAAAGGCTCGCTTTTTCACGAGCCGGAAAGAATGGTTTTTATACCGACAAAGAAGATAAGGAAATTTTATCAGCCGCCGATAATTTGCATGGCCATTTTGGGTAGAGAGTTGGCTTGGGCCAGCATGGCCACAGCGGATTGAGTGAGAATTTGATTACGCGTGAATTCAGTCATTTCAGTAGCCACATCCACGTCGGAAATGCGCGATTCGGACATTTGCAGATTTTCAGCCTGGATATTAAGATTGCTGATGGTGTTTTCCAGGCGGTTTTGCAATGCGCCAAGATGGGCGCGAGTTTTGTCTTTTTTTACTATGGCACTGTCTATTCGTTCCAGCATGTTTTGCGCCAGATCCTGGGTAGCGACGTCGGGAACGTATATGGTTGTGCTTCCATCCACATCGATTCGCCTTTGTACACTTTGCGGCACGGGGTCTACCAGAGCTACGATTATCAAATTGTTAGAGGCAACGGGGTTTCCAGATGAATCAAGAGGAGCCGTGTTAAAATAAAGGGCGTTGCAGCTGCCGGTGTACTCGTATTTGATCGGAAACCCGGTCATACCACTGGATGGGATACTGAACGATGCTGACTGGTTGTAGGTTGCCCCAGAGAACAAACCGCTGCTGTTCATCCAGGACTGCAGATCTGTTGCATTATTAACGCCGAATTGTGCCCACAGGGAGTTCGCATTTCCTGGCGTAGTTCCTGCTATGTGGGTGCCGTCCGGGGCGAATACCTGGTATTGGATTATATTGGTGGTCGGGCGCTGGGTGGTCAAGGTTCCCAGGGCGGTGATGTCGCTATATATATGGTAGTTGGTGCCGTACGAGTTGGGAGGAGCAATATTCGTAATCACAGTAGGCCCGGTCATACCCAGGGCGCTGGCAATGGGGTTGTTGCTACCGAGATTGGAAAGCCATAAGTTATAATTTGTGGTGTTTATGGTTCGCCATTCATGTATCGGCTCGACGATGACTGCGTCGAACAGCCCAAGTCCCTTGGTGGTGGAATCGTCTATTTCAATGTAATAGTAGTCCTCGGCAGAGTCGTTACCTGTGCCGAAATGAATTTTGGCCGCCCCGGTGGAAGTTAGGCCCGAACCGTCATGAGTTCCCTGCAAATTGCCGTTTAGCAGATGAATGCCGTTGAAGTCGGTTGAATTGGCTATACGGTCTATTTCCGCAGCCATGGCCAAAAATTCGCTGTTGATCATCAGACGCTGGGTGGAGTCATAGGTGCCGGTGGCGGCCTGCTCGGACAGTTCCTTCATGCGGATGAGTTTTTCATCGATGATTCCCAGCGCGCCGTCAGCGGTCTGAATGAGCGAAATGGCGTCGTTGGCATTACGCACGCCCTGCTGAAGAGTCTTAATGTCGGCCCGTTGAAGTTCGCGTATGGCCAGCCCGGCGGCGTCGTCGGAAGCGGAAAACACGCGCAGCCCGGAAGAGAGGCGGCGGGTGGAATCTGATAGAGAGGAATAATGGGTATTGAGATTGCGTGCCGCATTGGAGGCCATGAGGTTGTGATTGATCACCAGGGACATTTTTGCCGCCTCCTGTATAGATTGTGCTTTACTGTGCAAGAGAGGGGCCATGCGTAAAAATGTAGCTATAACAGCATATCAAATGAATTGTTTTTTATTGCGCCTGCAAATATTGCCGCGTCGAGGCGCGGCAGCCCTATGATTTCCGAATAACGCTATCTTGTGCTTTGTCCTGAACGCGTCTAAACTACTGCCAAATTTTTTTTGCCAAGGATGTTCCCCCAATGCATTCCGTTCGATATATACATGCGGCCGACCTGCACCTCGACGCCGCCTTCAAGGGGCTTGCGCGCGAAGCCGCCCCGCATATGCCCGACATGGCCGCAAGGCTGCACTCGGCCACTTTCACCGCCCTGGAGCGCCTTTTCACCCTGTGCGAACGGGAGCGGGCGGATTTTCTGGTTATTGCCGGAGACATATATAATGCCGAGGATCACAGCCTGAAGGCTCAGCTGGCTCTGCGCGACGGCTGCAAGCGCCTTGCCGAACACGGCATCAGGGTCTTTCTGGCCCACGGCAACCACGATCCGCTGTCTTCGCGCCTGCTCACCCTGGATTGGCCCGAAAACGTGGTCATTTTCGGCGATCAGGCGGAAAGCCATGTGGTAATGCGAAATGATAAGCCCGTAGCCGTGGTGCACGGCATAAGCCATGCCACGGAAAGGGAAGGGCGCAACCTGGCCCGAAGTTTTCAACGACTTTCCGGCACAGAAGAACTCAAGAATTGCTTTCAGCTGGGCGTATTGCATTGCACGTTGGAGAACGGCGACTCCAAAGCGGAAAGGTATGCGCCCTGCTCCGAGGATGACCTGATCGAAGCCGGGCTGGACGCCTGGGCTCTGGGGCATATTCACGACAAGCGCATAGTGCGCAAGACCGACCCCTTGATTCTTTACCCCGGCAACATCCAGGGTCTGCACATCAATGAAACCGGAGCGCGCGGTTGCACTCTGGTATCGGTCAGTTCCGTCAAAAACGGTTTTGCCTTCGATACCCATTTCCACGCGCTGTCCCCGGTGCAGTGGGCCAAGGTGGAACCCAAAATGGCCGATTGCAGAACCATGGCCGCATTGGAAGCGGCCATGAGCGAAGCTCTGGAATTCGCGGCCCGGCAAACCGGCCCGGAATGCGGCACGCTTATTGCGAGAATAACTCTTTCCGGCCGTACATCCCTGAATGAGGAGCTTCGCCTGCCCGGAGTCACGGCTGATCTGGCCGAAAAACTGGGCGACCGCTCTTCAGGCCGCCCGGCGGTGCTGCTCAAGGACATCGTGCTGGAAACCAAACCATTGGCCGATATGGAAAACATGCTCAAGCGCGACGATCTTCTGGGGGAAGTTCTGAGGCTGGCCGAGGATATAAGCCGGTCTTCCGATAAAATGAACACCCTCGCGCTTGAAGCCCTTGAGCCAATCCACAAGCATGCCAAACTGCGTAAAGCCCTGACCATGCCGGATGAAGCGGAAATGACGTCTTTGCTGGATGACGCCGGCCAAATTTGCATTGACATCATGGAGGCCGAATAATGTATATATCTTCCTTCCACATCAACGGATTCGGCATATTCTCCGATGTGGGTCTGGAATCCATGCCGCCCGGCCTCTCTATTTTTCTGGGGCGCAACGAAGCGGGAAAATCCACCTGTCTGGATTTTTTCCGGGCCATGCTCACCGGCTATCCGGATCACCGCAGCAAGGAAGGACGCAATTTTTCCCACCCCCGCGCAGGGCAGGGCGGGGGAAGCATCGACATCAATGCCGGCTCTCTCGGCCGTCTCCGCCTCACCCGTCGACCCGGCAGCGGAGGCGGCTCGCTGAACCTTACTGACGCCTCGGGCGCTCCGCTGGATCTGGCCGTGCTGGACCGTCTGCTTTCCGGGGTGACCAGGGAAGTGTATACTAATGTGTTCGGTTTCAGCCTCTCAGAGCTGCAAAGCTTCAAAAGCCTCAATTCCGAAGGTGTGCGCCACGCCCTTTATGGGGCCAGTTTCGGCATGGGGCTGCGCCCTCCGGGACTGGTTTTCAAGCAACTTGACGATCGCATGGAGGCCCTGTTCAAACCCGGCGGCAACAGGCCTACTCTGAACGCCGCCGTGAAGGAATGGGAAGAGCTGCGCCGCCAGGTGCGGGCCGCCGAGGAAGAAAACCGCCTGTACGATACCAAAAAGCTCGAACTGGTTGAAAACGACCGCAAACTGGCCGAAACCAGGCAAAAGCGCGCGGAAACAGAACATGAACGCCGTCAGCTTGAAAAACGTCTGGGGGTATGGCGGCAATGGGATGAATGGCGTAAACTGGCTATTCGAATAGAGCGCCTGGAAAATGTTGTGGACACCTTCCCCGAGAACGGCCCGGCTCGCCTGGCCAGAGCAGTGGAAATACGCGAAGAGGCCGCTCGCAATGCCAGGGCGCGGCGCGAAATTCTGGAGCGCACTATAGATGCGGCCGAGGCCATGTCCGCGCAAATAGACGGCGAACTTCTGGCAAATCTGCCGGAAATCCGCACGCTCAGCGAACGCAGGCTGATCTTCCGCAATGCTGAAGCAGCCATTCCCATCAAGCAGGCCGCCCGCGCCAGATCCGGGCAAGAACTGGAACGGCTGCTCACCGGGCTGGGGCCGGACTGGTCGTGTGATCGCATCCGTGCCACCGATCGCTCGCTTTTTGCCCGCGAAGAACTGGAGCAGCAGGCTACCGAGCTGGGCGTGGCGGCTTCGTCCTATACCGCGGCCACCGACGCGCTGCAAAAAGCCAACCGCAACGTTGAAAGCTGCGAGCATGCCGTGCAGATAGCCAAGGCAAGAGCCGAGCATCTGCCCATGCCCGTGGCCGCTCTGGACGACGACGGCCGCGACTCGATGCGCCGTATTCTCGCCCGCATAGAAGAAAACAGGCAGCGTATTCCCGAGCGTACCCAGGCTCTTAACGCGGCCAAGGCTTCCTTTATGCGTTCCTATACTCCGTTGCGCTTGCGCAGCAATTCTCCCGCCGCCACCTTGGACCGTCTCAGCGAAGCTCAGGACAAGGCCATGGAATTGTCCGCCGAGGTGCAAAAATGTATCGCTCGCTCTGAAGATGCGGCCCGCGACGTAATGCTGGCGCAGCAGGCCGAAGACGCCTGCAAAATACGTATGGATCGCCTGCGTATTCAGCAAAAAACTAATCAGGGTCCCACCCGTTCCGCGCTGGACGCCAGGGCCTCGGCCCTGCGCAATATGCGTAACCTGGCCGCCGCCATGAACGTGGAGGTGGAAAGGCAAACCGATCTCAAATCGCGCCTTGACGGCATGTGGGCGCCCAAACCCATAAAAAGCCTTCCGCTGATGATTATTGGCGGCATTTTCGCGCTGGTCGGGGCAACGATTCTGTTTGCCTGCATGAAATTGGGTATGACCGCCTTTGTGCTTAACCCGGACATAACCGTTCCCGTCACCACCTGGTTGGGCTATCTGGCCATGCTGGCCGGTGTGGGTATTTTTCTCGGGGGTATGCCTCGTTCCGGGCCTGAAGCCGAACGTTTCAGAAAGGAATTTGAAGAGCTCAGCCTGCGCGCCAGTGACACGCAAAAACGCATTGACGATTTTCAGGAACAGCTTTCGGCACAATGTCTCGAAGCCGGTGTTGACAGCGCTGACCCCATAACAATGGAGGCCACGGAGCTTCTTCTGGAACGCGAGCGTGAAATGTGCGTCACCGAGGAACGCCTGGAACAGGAAATGATGTCCATGCAGGCCGATCTGACTTCGCTGCGCGAAAAGACCAAATATATGGAAACGGTGCGCATTGAGTCCGAAAACAGGGTGCAGCATGCCCGTCGTCGCTGGCATGAATTTCTGGTGGGTTGCGGAGTGGAAAGCATACCCGCTCCTGAAGCCGTAAGCGCTTTTTTTGCCAAGGTGGAATCAGCCAGAGGGGCCATGGGCGCGGTGAAGAATCTGGAAGCCGAAATAGTCGAGCTGGAAAAAATCATCAAGGAAAAGGCGCGCGAGGCCATGGGCATTGCCCCGGTGGCCGAGCTTCTGCCGCCTGAAAGCGCCGAGCTCAACAACGTGCTCGACGCCGTGCGCAAGGTGTTGGAGGCCTGCCGCGATGCCGATGCCGCCGCCGAGGAGAGGGTGAAGGCCCAGGCCGAGGTGCGCAATGCCGAAATCAATGCCGAAAGGGCCGCCATGGCCCAGGGCGAAGCCATGGATTACATTACCGCGGCCGAAAACCGTCTGGGATCGGCCCGCGAAGCCTGGCGCGAAAGCCTGCATTCCCTGGGGCTGGGCCTTGATCTGTCGCCCGGAACGGTGCGTGAAGCCTTTGAATGCATGGAAAGATGTCTGGCCACGGAAGCCGAGGAAGCCCGCTTCGGCGAAGAACTGGGCCGTCTGGCCGAAGACCTCGGCACGATAATAAACCCGTTGCGCGCCCTTTTGGAACGCCTGAAGCGCGAAGTGGGCCGGGATTCACTGTCCGGTGATTCCGATTGGCTGGGCAGCCTTAACACTCTTTACAACGAAGCCTCACAAGCGGAAAAAAACTCCGGAGAACTGGCCCGGCTCAATGAAACCGCTCAGGCTCAGGAAGACGAATGCAAGGCCGCTGAAGCTTTTCTGACCGACGCCCTTAAAAACGAGCGTGAGCTTCTTATTTTGGGCGGCGCGGAAAATGCCGAGGAATTCCTGCGTCTGGCCGCCGTGCGCGATGAACGCAAGGAAATAACCCGCCGCCGCGAAGACTTGGAAGATGCCCTGCGCCTGGCTGACGACAGCCAGTCTTTCGACGACTTTATCAAGTCTTTTGATAATTTTGACCGGGAAGAAGGCGAAGCCCGCAATGTGCGCATAGCTGAGGAATTGAGCGCCCTGGCTGACGAGGAACGCCGTCTGGCGGGCGAAATAGCGTCATTGGAAGCGGTATTGAGCAATCTTACGGGCACGGATCATTTTTCACACCTGCGCCAGCAGGAGGCCTCGCTTTTGGAGTCCATACGGCGCATGGCCCGCGAATGGAGTCGCCTGGCCATTTCCAGGCATCTTCTGACCGAAGCTAAAAGCCGTTTTGAACGCGAGCGCCAGCCTGAAGTAATCCGCGCCGCTTCGGAAATATTCTCCGACATAACCGCTGGAACCTGGACCTCCATTTCCGCCTCGCTCGAAGACAGCTCGCTTTCGGTAATGCGGCCTTCAGGTGAGGCCGTTTCGCCCGACACTATGAGCCGGGGGGCCCAGGAACAGCTTTATCTTTCACTGCGCCTGGCCTATATACGCAACCATGCCGCGCATGCCGCTCCGTTGCCGGTGATCATGGACGATATTCTGGTCAACTTCGACCCGGAAAGAGCCAGAAGAACCGCCGCCGCCCTTGCCCCGTTGATTCGCGGCGAAGATGGCAATTACCCGCCCCATCAGGTGCTGTTTTTTACCTGTCACCCACATATGGCGGAAATGCTTAAAGATACTATCAATGGCAGCGCGGTATTCATGGTGGAGAAGGGCACGATCACCTCTTGCTGAATTCCCAATACGTATTGTGTTCAATTGGTTGCGCCAAGCGGGCTTTTTGCTTAAGTCGAGTACCGAAAAAAGTACACTCCTTTCGCAAAAAGCCCGTTTTCTTGCCTTTTGTCCAAAATACGCTTCTTAAGAAACGCATTTGTGTAACCGCACGAAGTGGCCGGGCCGGTCGCAAAGTATCCCGTTTTTAATGATACTTTTCGATTAATTTATGTGCCGCGTATCTCGGTTATATCATTTGCTAGCGGCGCTCGTTCAAAAATAACTTGATAAATCATTGCATTAGCATTATACTGCATAAGTATAAATAATTTTACTGTGTTACAGCTTGCTCTGTTTTTTGATTATCGCTAAGAGCCGCTATACGTCTATCGTCTAGATCTGTTTCGCAATCTTAAGAGCAACTATCACGAGGTGTGGCAACTATGTGCTTTGACATTTGATACTTATTCAACATGAGGAGTGAATTATGATTTGGTACCGCAATTTGCGCATGACTTCTAAAATAGTGCTTCCTGTTGGTTTGATGCTTATTGTAGCTCTGGGTTTTCTGGCTTGGCAGATTAGGGAAAAAAGTTCCTATGCGATAGAACATGTGGCGCAGAGAGAATTGGCATATCTGGCCGGGCAGTACGGAAACGAAATCAAATCAGTCTTTGAAGTGGCGCTGGACGGAGCCCAGGCTTTTGCGGACGCGATGGTGGTTCCACTGGAAAATAACGACCCCATCACCAGAGAGCGATTCATAATGATGATGGAAGGCGTACAAAAAAGCCGTCCCGAATTTCTAGCCGCCGGAACAGCCTGGGAACCCAATGCCTACGACGGTAAAGACACCGAAAATGCCGGCAAGCCCGGTTCAGACAAAAACGGCCGTTTCATCCCCTATAGCGCAACCGGCTTTCCCCTTACCACCCTTCAGGATCTGGAATCCAGCGAATATTATTCCGAACCCAAAAGGCGCGGCAGAAGCTATTTGAGCAAACCTTATATTTACGACGTGGGCGGCGGCAAGAAAATTTTAATGACCACGGCCAGCGCTGTTGTAAAAGTCAAAGGTAAATTCAGCGGTATTGTTCTGATTGATATCTCCCCCGAAGTAGCCGCAAAGACGGTGAGTTCTCTCCATATTTACCAATCGGGCTGGGGCGCGGTGCTTACCCAGGACGGCACCATAGCGGTGGCCAGAGATGATGCCAGCTTTGGCAAAAGCATATTTTCCACCGGAGTCACCCAAAAGCAGGATGCCTTGCGTCGAGCCATGAATGCGGGCGAACCTTTTGTGGAGCGCGGCAACTACCAGGGCAAGGATTCTTTTTTCTATTATTATCCCATACCCTTCCCCCTGACCGGCCAGAACTGGTATTTTATGGTCAGCGCGCCCATTGACGAGGTGTTGGCCGAGGTTGCCAACATAAGCCGAGTGACCCTTATTTTCAGCGCCGCTGTTCTGGTTTTGTCCATTCTGGTCATTTTTGTGGTGGTGCGCGCCTGTGCGAAGCCCATGGGCATTTTGGCCGAAACAGCCAAGGACATAGCCGGGGGCAACCTGCATGCTCCTGTGCATGACGAAAACTTTAGCGGCGAAGTGCTTGAATTGAGCACCGCCTTGAAAAATATGATTGCCTCGCTGATTGAAAATATTGAAAAGGCCGAAGCCATGAGCGCCGATGCCCAAGCCCAGACCGCCAAAGCCGAAGTGGCCATGCGCGAGGCTGAACAGGCCCGGCTGACGGCCGAACGGGCCAAGCGCGACGGCATGCTTGCTGCCGCGAATCAGCTTGAGGGCGTGGTGAACATTATTTCCACCGCTTCCGAAGAGCTTTCGGCTCAAATTGAGCAATCGGAACGCGGCTCGTCTGAACAGGCCAACCGCTTGGGCGAGGCGGCAACGGCTATGAGCGAAATGAACAGCACAGTAATGGAAGTTGCTCGTAATGCTTCGCAAGCATCGCAAATTTCGGTACAAACCAGGGCCAAGGCCGAAGACGGAGCCAAGGTAGTGCAATCCGCCGTTACCGGCATACAAAACGTGCAGACTGTCTCGCTTGCGCTTAAGGCCGACATGACAAAACTATCCGAGCAGGCTCAGGGCATTTCCCAGATTATGGGTGTTATTTCCGACATAGCCGATCAGACCAATCTTCTCGCCCTTAACGCCGCCATTGAAGCGGCGCGGGCGGGTGACGCCGGGCGCGGCTTTGCCGTGGTGGCCGATGAGGTGCGCAAGCTGGCCGAAAAAACCATGACTTCCACAGTTGATGTGGGCAATGCCATAAAATCCATACAGGAAAGCGTTAATCAGAGCATCAAGCAGGTGGATCTGGCCGTAAGCCTCATAGATACGGCAACGGATCAATCCAACAGATCCGGAGAATCACTCAGCGAAATAGTCACCATGGTGGACAGCACCGCCGACCAGGTGCGGGGCATAGCCACGGCCAGCGAGCAGCAATCTTCCACCAGCGAAGAGATAAACCGTTCCATAGAGCATATCAACAGCATAGCTTCGCAAACAGCTGAAGCCATGCATCAGGCGGCCAGGGCCGTGAGCGATCTTGCCGCACAGGCCCAGGCGCTGAGTACGTTGATTGAGGATATGAAGAGAGGTTAGATACCGCTCATGTGTTACTTACCTTGGTCATATTATTCGCTCGCGACATTGATTAAAAAATATATTGACAATGTTCCTGATTTGGGCATAGGCTGACTCTCGAACAAAATTACACAGGACAAAATTTTATTATGAACACCGCCGCCAACAGTTTCTCTTTCTTTTACTTTAGCTATTTTTATTGCTGGGGAGACGCTCGCGGCCGCGTTGCCTGTTAATTTTGGCATTTTGAACATCAGGAACAGACGGGCCGCCCAAAAAGCGGCCCGTTTTTTTTTATTCATCACACTCCCACGCATAACCGGAACCATAAAATGGCGGCGCGAGCGTGGGGGTACAAAACAGGGCATTTTGCAAAAAATAATCAAAAAATGCCATAGGGGGATAAGAAAATGCATCTTGGTAAAAAAATACGTCTGGAAAGGATCATCAACCGCAAAACCCAAAAAACCCTGATTATCCCCATGGATCACGGAGTTACCGTGGGAGCAATCGAAGGGCTTGTGGACATGCGCGAAGCCGTGAACGACATGGCCGAAGGCGGAGCCGACGCCGTGCTCATGCACAAAGGGCTGGTGCGCTGCGGGCACCGCAAGGCGGGCCGCGACCTGGGCCTTATAGTGCATCTTTCGGCCTCAACCGCGCTTTCGCCGCTGGCCAACACCAAGGTTCTGGTATGCACTGTGGAAGAGGCCATCAAGCACGGCGCGGACGCGGTTTCCGTTCATGTGAATCTGGGCGACCCCAATGAAAGAATCATGCTGGCCGACATGGGCCGTGTGGCCGAGGCCTGCGACAACTGGGGCATTCCTCTGTTGGCCATGGTCTACGCCAGAGGGCCGCAAATAGAAAACAGCTTCGCCCCGGCCGTGGTGGCCCATTGCGCCAGGGTGGGCGTGGAGCTTGGCGCGGACATCGTAAAGGTTTCCTACAGCGGTGACGTGGAATCTTTCTCCGAAGTCGTGGCGGCTTGCTGCGTGCCCGTGGTCATCGCCGGGGGTGAGCGCATGGAATCCACCCGCGACTTCCTTCAGGTGGTGCATGACTCTATGAAGGCCGGTGGCGCGGGCCTTTCCGTTGGCCGCAATGTGTTCCAGCACCCCAATCGCGCGGCCCTGGTGCGCGCCCTGCGTGCCTTGGTGCACGAAGGAGCTGATGTGGATGCCGCTCTGGCCATGGTTGGAGAATAATCCGGAGCCAGGGGATAAAACCGGAACCGGCATTTCCAACTGGAAATGCCGCGGGAGAAGACCATGACTGAAATATTGTTTAAAAGCGCGCCGACGGTCAAAGAAGAACTTACCCTGGCCTTAGAGGCCGGGGTCGATGGGCTTGTCGTGCCCCACGATAGCCTGGATTCCGCATTGGGACTGGCTCGTTGTGATGTTGTAGCCGCCGAAGATTTGCCTGTATTCGCTATTATCAACAAAGAAAGCGAAGAGGAAGCCATACGTCGCTACAAGAGCGGGGAAAGACTTATTATAGGACGGGGCGCGGAAATAATCCCCCTCGAAAATATTCTGGCGGCGCTTCCGGACACTAAAGTCTACATGGAAGCGGGCAGCCTGGCCGAGGCCGAGCTGGCCGCCGGAATTCTGGAGCGCGGCGTGCAGGTTGTTGTGCTCACCCCCGAAGCTCTGCCCGATATAAGGCAAATTGTGTCTCGTCTCAAAACCGGAAAGGGCGAATTTTCTCTGCAAACGGCGGAAATAACCGCCATACGTCAGGCCGGTCTGGGCCATCGGGTGTGCATTGACACCATATCCATTTTAAAACGTGGGCAAGGCATGCTGGTGGGCAATTCCAGCGCCTTTTCCTTTCTGGTGCATGCTGAAACTGAATATAATGCTTATGTGGCGGCCCGCCCATTCCGGGTGAATGCCGGGGCTGTGCAGAGCTATGCTTTCATGCCCGGAGACAAAACACGCTATCTGGAAGAAATACGCTGCGGCGACGAAGTGCTGATTGTGTCGGCTGACGGCTCGGCTCACGCGGCAACTGTTGGCCGCGTTAAAACCGAAATAAGGCCTATGCTGCTTATTGAGGCCCGCATTGGCGAAATCAGGGGTACGGTTTTTCTGCAAAATGCCGAAACTATACGCCTCACCCGCCCGGACGGCGTTCCGGTAAGCGTGGTGGCCCTGAAGGAAGGCGACGAGGTGTTGTGCCATACCGATGCCGCCGGGAGGCATTTCGGTATGCGCATCAATGAAAATATCATGGAGATTTAATAGAAAATGGCTCCTGACTTACAGATATTGCGCCAGGAAATAGATCGGATTGACGACGAGCTTTTGCGGCTTTTAAACCGCCGCGCCGCCATTAGTATTGATGTTGGCAAAAGCAAGGCCGCAAACACCCAGATTTTCAATCCAAGGCGCGAAGAAAACATTTTGAACGAGCTGCGCGAGAAAAATTCCGGCCCCCTGCCCGATGCCCACATGGCGGCCATCTGGCGAGAAATATTCTCTTCTTCGCGCACCCTGCAAAGAAGGCAGCGCGCCGCCTATCTTGGCCCCGAAGGTACTTTTTCCCACGCTGCCGGACTGGCCTGCCTGGGGCATTCGGTGGACATGATGCCTTGCCCCGATTTACGCGACGTTTTCATGAGCGTGCACAACCGTGACTGCGATCTGGGCGTCATTCCCCTGGAAAATTCCCTGCACGGCACTGTGGTGCAAAGCGTGGATCTTTTTATGGAAACCGAGGTGCGTATTCTGGCTGAGACATACCTGCGCATCTCTCACAGCCTGCTCAGCCTTGAAACGTCCCGGGAAAACGTATGCAAGGTATATTCACACCCCCAGGCTCTGGCCCAATGTGAAATGTGGTTGCGCGCCAAAATGCCCGGGGCGGAACTGGTTGCTGTGGAATCAACGGCCAAATCCGCGCTGCTGGCGGCGAACGAGCGCGGCGCGGCGGCCATTGCCAGCGCCGAACTGGCCGATGACAACAATTTGCATGTGCTGGCCGCCAATATTGCCGATACCCCCGACAATTATACCCGCTTTCTGGTCATAGGCCCGCATAATGAAAGCGAAGCAATCGCCAATAATGCTTTGCCTGTGGACAAAACATCAATTTTGTTTACAGTATCCGACAAACCCGGCGCTCTGGCAAAAATACTCAATCTTCTGGCCAGAGAAAATATCAACATAAGCAAACTTGAATCGCGACCGCAAAAAGGGCACAAATGGCGGTACATTTTCTTTGCCGACATCGATTGTGAGCTTGACACACCGGCCCATAGGCACATAATCCATGACCTTAAAGAATTGTGCGACAGTTTGCGTATTTTAGGATCGTATGTAAGGGCGCGTCAGCCCTTGACGCCCGCGCCTGGAATATTCTACGAATGAAATGAGTAAATACTCTTTTAAAAAAGAGCTTCGAATTATGGATAATTTCAAAAGCAAAATGTTATAAAAGGGAAAAAAGCAGAAATGATTACTGTATTCGCTCCGTCGTCCAAATCTCTTTCGCATCGGGCCGTCATTGCCGCTTCTCTGGCCTCTGGGGAATCGTTGTTGGAAAACGTGCTGCAAAGTAAGGATCTGGAGCGCACTATTGCAATCTTGTCGGCGTCCGGGGCCGAAATAAGTGAAAAAAAACCCGGAATTCTAAAAATAAAAGGTGTGGGCGGCAAATTGGCCGGAGGAAATCCCAATGCTCCGCTGCCCTGCGATGTGCATGAATCGGGCACAACCTGCCGCCTGCTCACTGCTGTGCTGGCTTCGGGCAAGGGGGTTTTCAGAATCTACGGGGCGCAGCGCATGCACGAGCGTCCCATTGGCGAATTGGTGGAAGCCCTGCGCGTCGCCGGAGCCAACATTACCTACGAGGGCCGCGACGGTTGCCCTCCGCTGCTGCTGGAAACTGAAGGTCTGGCCGGAGGCCGGGTGGAGATTACCCTTGACGAGTCCAGCCAGTATCTTTCCGGCCTGCTTCTGGCAGCGCCCCTGGCCGAAAGCGGGTTAGTCATCAATATTGTTGGAAAAAGTTCCGTGTCCTGGCCCTATGTAGGCCTGACTCTGAAAATTCTCGACGATTTCGGTGTGGACTTCGGCGTGCAGGAAAAAGAAAACGGCGCATGGACCAGCCGCGACTGGCGCGGCATAAAAGAGGCCGTGCCCGACAATATGCGCTTTATTGTGGCCCCCGGCGCTTACCGCGCCCGTAAGCTGGCCGTTGAAGGCGACTGGTCCAATGCCTCATATTTTCTCGCGGCCGGAACAGTTGGAACTAATCCCGTACGCGTAAAAAATCTTGTTGCCGATTCCCTTCAGGGCGATCGGGCCATCATGGATATTTTAAACAGCATGGGCGCCAAAATAAAAGTGGAAGACAATACCATCACCGCCTATCCCGCCAAATTGCGGGGAGTGGAGGTAAATATGGCCCATTGCCCGGATCTGGCGCCTACAGTGGCAATAGTGGCCGCCTTTGCCGAAGGCGAAACCAGGATAGGCGGCGTAGCCCACCTGCGCCTGAAGGAAAGCAACCGCATCACCGCGCCCATCAAAGAAATGCGCAAGGCCGGCATAGCCGCCCACGAAACCGATGACGGCATGGTCATTTACGGCGGTATGGGTAAACCGGAACCCGGGACCATATTTTCCAGCCATCAGGATCACCGCATGGCCATGTCCCTGGCGCTGTTAGGTCTTAACGGAATTGCCGTGAACCTGGATGATGCCGGTGTTGTCGGCAAATCTTTTCCTGATTTCTGGGAAGTATGGCGCAAAGTGGTAAAGCCGTGAAGAGCCTGAATGTAGCCGTCATCGGCCACGAAGGACGCATGGGAGCCATGTTTGCCGAAAGGCTGGCCGAATGCGGGCATCGAGTGCGCGGTCTGGATCGCCCCCTTAGCGCGGAAAAAGCCGCTGAAGCCCTGGGCAACGTCGATTTGGCTCTTTTGTGCGTTCCGGCTGCGGCTTTTGCCGAGGTGTTGAAAATAATAACACCTTATCTGCCGTCAGACGCTTTGCTCATGGATATTGCCTCGGTGAAGTCCCTGCCCATGGCCGACATGCGTGCCGCCTGGAAAGGCCGTATGGTGGGCAGCCACCCCCTTTTCGGCCCTAATCCGCCGCCCGATCCACGCGTGGCCCTTATGCGCGAGTGCGACACTTGCCCGGCATGCTTCGAACTTGCCCGAGAGCTGTTCGAAGACATGGGATATGTAGTTTTTGAAACTACGGCCAAAAAACACGACCAGGCTATGGCCGCCGTGCAGGGCCTGAACTTTATTTCCAACTTGGCCTATCTGGCCGCTCTGGCCCATCAGGACGAACTGCTGCCCTTTCTCACCCCATCCTTTCGGCGGCGTCTGGAATCGGCGCGTAAAATGCTCACCGAAGACGGCGAGCTGTTCTCGGGTCTGTTCGAAGCCAACCCCTATGCTCAGGACGCCGTAAAGCACTTCCGCTCCTACCTCCATGTGGCCGCCGGAGGCGATGTGGATTTGTTGCTGGAAAAGACTAAATGGTGGTGGGGGAAGGGGGAGTAGGTTATTTTCTCTTGATAAAGCCCTGCTACGGGCGTACCAAAGACGTCGTACAACGTATACGCCGACTCTCCGACGCGTGCGGCCGCGCTCCGTACGGCCGCGAAAATCTTTGTCCGCAAGCAGGATCTTCCCATGTCTACTTTCCATACCATACTGCCGTATTTAAAGCTTCTTTTTGTTTTCGCCACCATGCTCACGGCCATACGCTTCAAATTGGGCCTGGGCTGGTCCATGCTGGGCGGCAGTTTTTTGCTGGCCCTGTGTTTTGGCGTTGACCCGCTGCAATGGTTTCAGGCCGGAATAAGCATTTTCAGCGACTCCACCATTCTCACCGTGTGGATTATTCTGGCGCTTATTTTGTGCATGTCTTCAATTATGGAAAAAAACGGGCAGGCTGAACGCTTCATGGGCGCGCTGTCGCACCGCATCACCAGCCCGTCCGCGCGCCTGGTGTTTTTTCCCATTCTGATCGGCCTTTTGCCCATGCCCGGCGGCGCGGTTTTTTCCGCTCCGCTGATCAATGCCGTGGCCCGCGATTTTGATCTGCCTGAAGTGGATAAATCGCTTATCAACTACTGGTTCAGGCACACGGCGGAAATGTCCTGGCCGCTCTTTCCCGGCATTATCCTGGCCGCGGGCATAGCCGGGGTGCCCACCATCCGCCTGGTACTGGTAACCGGACCTCTGGTTCTGGTATTCTATGTGGCCGGCTGGTGGTTTTTCATGCGCAAGCTTAAGTTTCCTCCCGGCCCCGGAGTGGTCAGTTCAAAAGAGGAAGGAAGCTGGAGTAATATTCTCTATCAGGGCCTGCCGATCATTGTAGCCATTGGCGGGGCTTTGATTTTTGAGGCGCTCATTGCCTTTACCTTGCCATCCGTCCCCATGGATTATGGGGTAGTACCGGCATTGTGTCTGGCTATAGCCGTGAGCCTTAAGCAAAACGGCAAGACGTTCAAGGATTTTGTCGATGCGCTGCGCGGTCCGCAAGTGGCCCCGATAATATTTATGGTGGGGGCCATAGGCGTGTTCAAAAACGTGCTGGGAGCGGGCGGCATTGTGCAAAGCCTGCAAATTTCCGGCGACGGTCTGCTGGCTCTTTCTTTGGCGGCCGTTTTTCTGCCCATGTTGGTGGGGGCTCTCACCGGAATTTTGATGGCCTGTGTGGGGGCTACCTTCCCGTTGCTGGTTGCGGTGCTGGCCTCCATGGGCATTACCGGAGAGCAAATTATGCCCTGGATCGCCCTTGCTACCTTTTCGGCCTTTTCCGGCACCATGGGGTCGCCCCTGCACATCTGCTTTGTGCTGTCCTGCGAATATTTCAAGGTAACCATGCCCGAATCATGGCGCAGACTGCCAGGCCCGGTGGCCTTTTTCTGGCTGGGAGGCTTTTTGTATTTTATGATGATAAAGTAATCATAACACCGCGCATTTGGAGACAGCCCCTGGCCTTCATTTTGTCTGAAATCGCCCTTGCCATCGGGGGCAACGCAATATATATTAAAAAGATAAAACTATTGTCGGCGGCATGTTGCCACGGCATTAAGCACGGAGGAAAAAAATGAACGACACCAGAACCATCGCGAGATCAGAAGTCAGCGTGGTTTCCTATTTTATGCAGCAGGTGTACCTGTGGATGGCCATCGGGCTTGGCCTTACAGCCTTCGTGGCCTGGGCTGTGGCTGGATCTCCGGCCGCGCTCTCCTTTATTTTCGGCAACACATTTGTGCTTATCGGCCTGATTGTGGCGGAATTCGCCCTGGTCATTGCCATTTCCGCCGCCGTGCACAAGCTTTCGGCCGCCACAGCCACCGGGCTTTTCATGCTTTATTCCGCTCTTAACGGGGCAACCCTTTCGAGCGTTCTGATCGTGTATACGGCTTCTTCCGTTGCCAACGCCTTTCTGGCTACGGCCGGTACCTTTGTGGCCATGAGCGTTTACGGCACCGTGACCAAGCGCGACCTCACAAGCTGGGGCAGTTTTCTTTTCATGGGGCTTATCGGCATAGTCATTGCCTCGCTGGTCAACATCTTCCTCAAGAGCACCATGATGGAATTTGTGATCAGCTGCATCGGCGTTCTGGTGTTTGTGGGCCTTACCGCTTACGACACCCAGAAGATTCGTCAGTTCGCCCTCGGCGCGCCCCTGGACGACTCCACAGCCGTGCGGCGCGGAGTGATTTTGAGCGCCCTGTCTCTCTACCTCGACTTCATCAACCTCTTCCTGATGATTCTCCGCCTTTTCGGCAGCAGGGATTAATTTTCCCGGTTACGGCCTCGCGGTGCGAAGTCTTTGCGGCTTTGCGCCGCAGGCCGTATTTTTTTACCATATCCGGCCATATCCGTAAGAACAGCGGCCCGCCTTTTCCCACATCCTGGTATAAGCAATGTTTCAATCCACAGTCGGCTCCATCCGCCGACTGACTCCGTCCATAAAGGAAGTTTTGATGAACAAGAAAAAAACTTTCGTTCCCGAGTCCGGAGAAATCCTTGACTTATTGGTAAAGGCCAACCGCCCGCTGAATCTTGACGATGTGCTGCGTCATTCCGGAGTACAACGCCGGGCCAAAAAGGAGGTGCAGGAAATTCTGTTCTCTCTGGCCGACAAAGGCGACATACTGCGCTTGCGCGGCGGCGCTTTCATTCCCAAATCCATGGCCAAAACCGTTACCGGACGCTATTTTGTGCAGCGCTCCGGGGCCGCTTTTGTTACGCCTGATTCCTCCAAAAATCCGCTGGGCGATATTTATATTCATCCGGGTATGGGCGGTGATGCCTGGCACGGTGACCTTGTGCGGGTGGCCGTTCTGCCCGGACGGCGCGGTAAAAATTCCGAAGGGCGCGTTGTTGAAGTGTTGGAACGCCAGGTTACACAGCTGGCGGCCCATGTTACGGCAATACACGGCAAGGAATTGATTTGCGCCCCTGCCGACCCTCGCTACGATTTTACTCTGCGTGCCGACGCGGAAGAGGCGGAGCGGGAAGCAGGCGTATCCGGCCGTTTGCGCCGGGGCGATCTTGTAATTGTGAAGCCGCTGGCCCCTCTTGGCGAAAATTTCTGGCAAGGGATGATTGTGGCCGGGGTAGGCTCGGAAAACACCGTGGCTGCCCAGGAAATGCTGGTTAAAATCGCCCATCAGGCCCCGACCGAATTTCCACCCGGAGCGCTGGCCGAGGCTGACGCGCTGCCCGAGAATCCCCGCCCGGAAGATTGGGAAGGGCGGGAGGATTTGCGCTCCATCCCCTTTGTGACCATTGACGGGGCCGATGCCCGCGACTTTGACGACGCCGTCTTTGTGCGTAAAGAACAGGGCGGTTTTTTGCTTTATGTGGCCATAGCCGACGTCAGCCACTATGTGCCCGCGCGTTCCGCCCTGGATAAAGAGGCTTATCTGCGTGGTAATTCCTGGTATTTTCCCAGCTCAGTGGAACCCATGTTGCCCGAGGCTCTTTCCAACGGCCTTTGCAGCTTGAAGCCCCATGTTCCCCGGCTGGCCGTGGTGGTGGAAATACATTTTGATCAAAATGGCCGCACCCTGAGCAGCCGTTTTTTTCCAACGGTCATATCTTCGGCCGCTCGGCTTACTTACGAACAGGTAGGCGCTTTTTTAAAGAAAGATGAAACCTTCGGCGTATCCTCATCCGGAGGGACGGAATCCGGACCGGAATCGGCGCCGCAGACATGGGCGGAGAAATCAGCATCCAGTGGCGATCCGGACGAGCTTCCCCCGGAAATAATGGAAATGCTGCGTGTTGCCGCGCGATTGTCCGCGCTTTTGAGCGTGAAACGCCGCCGCAAGGGCACTCTGGATTTTGACCTGCCCGAAGCCGAATACGAAATTGATGAACGCGGCGGGCTTGTCGCCATCAAAACGCGTGAGCGCAACCAGTCCCATCTGCTCATAGAAAATTTTATGATCGCCGCCAATGAAGCCGTGGCTGTTTTTTTGTCCGGGCGCGGGGTTCCATTTTTGTTCCGTATTCACCCGGAGCCGGACCCGGATCGTATTGAAGACTTTTTTAAAGCCTTGGCCCGTACCGGCCTGTCCGTGCCGGAACAGGTCGGCGGGATGAAGGACGAGGGGGTAACGGACAGCGAAACCGGCAACTCGGCAGACGGAAAAACCCCAGACCATCGGATGAAGGGCGGCGGCAAGCAACCGTCAGCATCGGACTTGCCCATAGTTTTGCGGGCCTTCAAAGGCACGGATCAGGAATTTCTGGTAGGACGCATGGCTTTGCGTTCCATGCCCAAGGCTTTGTATCATCCTTTCAATTCCGGGCACTTTGGTCTGGCTTTGCGTGATTACTGCCATTTCACCTCTCCCATCCGGCGTTATGCCGATCTTGTTGTTCATCGCGCGCTTAAATACGCTTTGGGTTTTGACAGCGTCGCTCCGCCTACGGCCAAGCGGCTGCTGGAAATCGCCGAGCGGATCAACCATTGCGAACTGTCCGCCGCCGAAGCCGAGCGCGAAATGCTGCGGCGCATGGGCGTTCTGGCGCTTCATAGCCGCGTGGGCGAAAGTTTTTCCGGAACAGTCAGCGGGGTAAACGACTTTGGCATTTTTGTGCTGCTTGACGAAATGCCCGTGGAGGGCATGGTTCATGTGGAAAACCTTGGCGACGATTTTTATGAATATGATCCGGAAGCCCAGGAACTCATCGGCGTGGGCACAGGGCGGCGTTTCAGCCTGGGGCTGAAAGTGGAAACGAGGCTGGCTGGTGTCAATCGGGGGCGGTTGGAAATCAATCTGGAACTGATCGGCGGCGGGATTTTCGGCAGGCGGCAAATCAGGGCGGCGGGAGCTTTCGGCAACGGCGGGCGCAACAGGACCGCGAAACGCGGAAGCAGTGAAACAAGCCGAAAAACCGGCCGCAGCGGAAGCAAAAGCGCAACGCGCCAGGGCGGACGGGCTTCGGGCGAGCCGACTCATGGAAGCCCCAGGCCCGGGTCGGGGAGACCGCGCGTCGGCAAACCCGGTAAAAGCTCGGGCAATCGTTCCAATCGGGGAAGAAAGGGGTCATGAGCTTTTTCAGTCGTACGCACCAATTTGGCGCGGCCGCGCTGATCATGGGCCTGAGCATTGTGCTCTCGCGCTTCATGGGGTTGGCTCGCGATAAGGTCATATCCTGGAAATTCGGCGCGGGGGGCGAGGCCGACATCTATTTTGCCGCCTTTGTCATTCCCGACTTCATAAACTATCTTCTGGCCGGCGGCTACATTTCTATTACCATTATCCCCTTGCTGGCCAAGCGTTTTAAAGAGGATGAAGCCGACGCCTGGAAGTTTTTCTCGGCCATTTTCTGGTGGGCGTTGCTTGTATCCGGCCTTCTGACCCTGCTGTGCATGTTCGCGGCCCCGGAACTGGCGAGTCTTTCCGCGCCTGGCTTCAGCGCCGCGCAGCTTGAGCGTCTTACCGCCTTTTTGCGTCTCATTCTGCCGGCGCAGATATTCTTTCTGGCCGGGGCCTGTTTTTCGGCTTTGCTCTACTATCGGCGGCAATTCAGCGTTCCGGCCTTGACCCCGCTTATCTATAACGGCTTCATCATCCTCGGCGGGTTGGTCTGGCCTTATGGCGGCATGGAAGGCTTTTGCATCGGGGTTACTCTGGGTGCGGCCGTGGGAGCCTTCTGGCTTCCCTGGCATGCGGCGCGGGCCGGGGGGGGCGTGCATCTGCGCCCGGTGTTGCGGCATCCGCTGCTCAAGAAGTTTTTGATTATCGCCCTGCCGCTCATGCTCGGACAGAGCGCGGTGATGCTCAACGAGCAATTTTTACGCATTTTTGGCTCCATGGCCGGAGATGGCGCGGTGAGTCTTTTAAGTTATGCCCGGCGCATGGCTAATGTGCCGGTGGGCATGATCGGCCAGGCCGCCGCCGTGGCTTCTTATCCTTTTCTGGCGGCCCTGGCCGCTGAAAAAACAGAAAAAGCGGCCCAAACTTTTAACGGCACGCTCAATACGGCCTTCGCCTCCAGCCTGGCGATTATTTTTCCCGTGTCGGCCTGGACAATTGCGGCCGCGCAGCCGATTATGGAAGCCATCTTCCTCGGCGGGCGCTTTGGTCTGGCCGAAGCCGCCGCTTCCGCCCCGATGCTGCAAATTATGACCATAGCCAGCCCTTTGTGGGTTATGCAGATGATTATGAGCCGAGCTTTTTACGCCGAGGGCGACACCATCACTCCGGCCCTGTGCGGAACTTTGGTGACTTTTGCCAGCCTGCCGTTTTTCTTTGCCCTGGCCAAAGGCGGGGAGTTTTTCAGCGGCGCCACGGCCACGGCCCTGATTAGCACCGCCGGTATTGTGGTTTATGCGCTGCTGATTATCGGGGTGTGGATTAAACGCAAGGGATTCAACGCGTTTGCCGGGCTGCCGCGTCTTTGCGCATATTCTCTGCTGATATCCGCGCTGGCGGCGGTTCCGGCCTGGCTGCTGGCCGGTTGCGGGGCAAATCTCAATTGGCCCCCAGTGCTTTCCGCCCTGGCCGCTCTGGCGGTCAGCGGACTTATTTTCGCCATTGTATATCTGGCTCTTGCCCTGAAATTCCAGCCGGTTCTGGCTGAGCCTTTCATGCGGATTTTGAGGCGTTTCGGCCCACTCAAAAAAGTATGAAAACTTTTATTCTCACGCTCGCGCATCACGGCAAGCGACTCGACCATATTCTGAAAATTCTGGAAGTGGAAAACGGGTTGCGCGGTTGCCGCAGACTTTGCGAGTCTGGTCTCGCGCGCTTAAATGGCAGGCCGGGCAGGGCGGCGGAGAAGGGGAGATCCGGAGATCGACTTGAGGTGTACAGCCCGCCTTGTCTTGCCGCGCAAACAGGTTTGGCTGAAGACGGGGTCGCCGGGTTGTCTCAAGAACGTCGCCCGACCGAGGCGGAGCAGGGGAATTTTTTCGGCAATGGCGTATATTCGAAGGCCTTGCCGGAAGTTGCGGCCGACTTCGGGGCGCTGATCTTCATTTACAAGCCTTCGGGAATGCACAGTGTTTCCCTTGCCGGAAAGAGCGATTGCGACAGTCTGGAAAATTATCTTCCTCGTATCGCTCCCGGTTTTCGTTTGCTCACCCGTCTGGATTTTCCAACCTCCGGGCTGGTGGCGGCCGTGAACAATGACGCTATGGCGCGAAAATGGCGCGAGTCTGAAACCTCGGGAACTTGCCTAAAGTTTTACTGCGCTTTGCTTGAGGGGCGGCTTGAGCGCGAAATGCCGGTTGAAAACAGTCTTGAGACGGCTGGAAGACAGAGAAGTGTTGTTTTGACCAGGCGCGATCCCGATTTTACAAGGCACACCCGGTTTTATCCGTTGGCTTGGCTTGCGGCCGAGGATGTTTCGCGTTTTGTGGGGGAATATGCCCAAATTGGCGGCCCGGCCAACATCTTCACCTTGGCTGGATGTCTGATCCGGCGCGGAGCCAGGCATCAGATTCGCGCCCATGCGGCCGGTCTCGGACATCCACTGGCCGGAGACGCGCTTTATGGGGCACAAACAACCATGCCTATTGTCCTGCATCACGGTCGCATAATCAGCCCTTTTGGCCAGGCCCGTTGCGCCGCGCCCGTGGAGTTTTTTTTGCCCTCACCCGCGCGGGAGGCTCTGCAAATTTTCTGGAACTCCGACAAATGATTTTTTGTTGAAAACGGGCCCAGGGGCCTGAAACAAATTTTGTCCAGCTCGTAACACCATATTGGAGATTGTAATGGAAAAGACCATTTTTCGTCTGGAAATAACCGCTGAGGAGCAATATTCCGACCTGATCACCGGGGTTCTGGCCCTCAATTACCCCTATGGATGGGAAGAAGCCAGCCTGAATGACGGACGGGTGCGCTTTACGTTACACACGGATCTGCCTGAAAATTTGGATATTTTGCCGCCGGAAATAAAAAGAGTGGCCCCAGATGCCGAAATTGAGTGCACGGAGCTGGAAGACAAGGATTGGACCAGTGCCTGGAGGCAATTTTTTACCCCGGTGCCCTGCGGCAGCCGCTTTATGGTAATTCCGCCCTGGCTGCGCGACGAAATGGATTTGCAGGGCCGTCGGGCCATAGTGATTGAACCGGCTTCTGCCTTTGGCACCGGGCATCATGCCAGCACCGAGCTGTGCCTTTCGCTCATATCCGATCTTATGGATACCGGAAAATTGAAACCGGGCATGGAATTTATGGATTTGGGAACAGGCTCTGGCATTCTGGGCATAGCGCTTGCCGGGCACGGTCTGACCGGGCTGGGCATAGACATTGAAGCTGTGGCCGTGGCCAATGCCAGGGAAAATATGGAGCTCAACGGAACAACCGGGATGGAAGTGCGGCAAGGTGACATCACCGCTGCCGAAGGACGCAAATTTGATATTGTGGTGGCCAATATTCTGGCCGACGTGCTCAAGAATCTGGCCCCGCAACTTGTTGGCTCACTGCGGCCCGGAGGTATTTTGCTTCTTTCGGGTATTCTAGACATACAGGCCGGAGCGGTTGAGGAAAAATACATGGCTCTCGGCCTGCCCCAGGCGCAACGTAAGAAGCAGGGAGAGTGGACGGCGCTGAAGTGGGTAAACTAGCATGGCCGCCGGAAAATATGTTCCTTCGACGAATATCACCATGCCGGTGTTCAATAGGCATGATCAGACATTAAAAACCATTTTCGCCTTACGACGCAATACGGGGGCCAAAATAATCCTCACAGTTGTAGACAACGGCAGTAAAGAAGCTTTGAGGAATGAGCTTATACGGCTGCATAAAGAAAAGGTTATTGATAATCTGTTCATTTTGGAAAAAAATTACGGTATTTCCTGCGCATGCAATGTCGGCTGGCAGCTTGTTGACGCGTCATTTTTTATGAAACTTGACAATGACATGCTCGTGCTGTCGGGCACATGGCTGGAAGACGTGTTCTCCATGTGGGGCCGTTATAAATATTCTACTGTATTCGGGCCGGTATGGAACTCGGATGCCACGAACCTCAAGGTGGACACCCCCTGCGGAACAATGTGGATGATGCCCGCATCTTTGAGTGGCGCGGCCTTTTTGGTCAGCAAGAAAGTTAATGAACAAATTGGATATTTCAGCGAAGATTACGGACTATACGGAGAGGAAGACGCCGATTACTGCATGCGTTGTCTACACGCGGGAATCAGGAAATACACCTTTGAAGCGTCAAAAATGTTTGCGGACGCGGGCGGGAACGATGATTACAAAAGCATAAATTTTTCCAAGGTGGACATGCATAACAGGAATGTGGGCTTTGGCCGGGGCGAAGGAATTTTCGCCTTGAACCTGTTTTTGTACAAGCATGGCCTGCGGGATCTGAAAGTGCGCCGCAGGTATGTGATCGACTCCGTGGACGGAAATCATGTGAAGATTTCGGAAGATCAGGACTATTTGAAATACCTTGACGCTCTGTCCGAATGCTGTGATTTGTTCAATGCCTGCGGCAGAGAGCCGGATAGTGAGCTTACGGAAAAAATAAAAAAAATTCTTATTGCAGCATAGAGACTTTTGAGAATGGAAGTATCTGTATTTTATTTAAAATGATGGTTCTCCCTAAGCTCTGGTAATTCATCGGCCAAGCAAAGCAAATAAGTGGTGTAGAAAGATGGAAGTGCTCCAGATTTATCAGGATAAAGGTACGTGTCGCGTAGTTCTAATAATTTTTCTTCATCATCTACAGCTTCTTTAAGATCATCGGAAAGTTGTTTCCATATTGCCAAGCGGCGTTGTGCCAGCCTCGGAGTGTTTAGGCCCAAAATTTTTATAGTGTTTTCTACTACAGCACAATCTATCCCAGCGCGTTTGCAGGCTGCAATATCAGGCGCAAATAAAAGTCCAGATGAGGTCTCTACTTGGGTAAATAATGGATAATCCGGCAAAGTGTAAGGATTGAGGATATTTCCTTCAGGATCGTGCTTGTCCTTCTTTTGCCCGCATGAAAGCTCCACTTCTTGATATATTTTTTTGTGATTTTTGTCGTAATTCGGTTTTGAGCCTCCAAGACAATTTAGAAGAAAATTATCAAAAGTGCATGTGTAATCATGTGTTGGTGTACTTGCATTTTTAGGAATAAAATTCTCTATCTGCCTGCCGTGCTCTTGAAGACTCGCTTCACAATAAGCGCAAACTCCATTATGGCTTATAAGCAAGTTGGAAATTATTTCCTTATAAGCATCCTGGTATTCATTTTTGAATGCTTCCCATCTCGCGGTTTCCGTACGTGCGGGAGACGCCGGAGGATAATTTTTTTGAAATAATGCCACAATAGCAGAAAAATTTTTTGGTTCGTCAGCGGGTTTAATCTTGTGCATTTGAATCTTCCCGTTCCTTTTTTCTTTTCATACGCAGCAACAGCATATCGGCTCTGTCAAGAACAGGATCATCCCGCATCCATACATTCAATTTTTCGCGTAATTTTTCGGCTTCTTCAAACCCCCCATTTCTTAATAGACTGAAATAATTTTCAAGTGTTTTTGTGGCATCATTGTGCGGGCGCGGTAATACTTCCTGAAGAAATTGCAATACTCTGGAATTTTCTGCTCCAAAGGTTGACACATTGGTGCAATACGCTTTTCCATCTTTTAATATGCGTATATATTCAGGTTCTATAGAGGTAAGAGTTTGCGGGCTATGGGTGGTTACTATGAATTGAATGTTGGGGAAAATATTCATCAACGTTGGCAACACAGTCTGTTGCCAGGAAGGGTGCAAATGTAATTCAATTTCATCAATCAGCACTGTACCCGGAGAATGAAGCACGGATTCCCCTTTTAGCCAGGTGACCTTGTCGTTCGCCACCGCCATGCGGCGAGCCAAGTCCATAACCAGGGCCAGCATGGTGCGATAACCGTCGCTGAGTTGGGTTAGTGAATACATTTCGCCCGTATCTTTTTTGCAAACAAAAAATTCGGGTGGAGTTTTATCTATCTGCGGATCCTGGTATTCTTCATTGAGGGCTTTGAGCACGGCCTCGCGCACTGCTTTGAGTTCCGCTATTTCATAATCGAAATTTTTGATCTTTTTGGCATGTAGAGCTTCTTCTGTGGATTTGTTTACAAACCAGTTCATAGTGGACTGGAAATCTATGGCCGGAGAAAAGGCGTCTGTATAGGCACTTGCTTTGTTTATGCTACCTGAATTGGAATTTTTAGTTTCAGGTAGAATGCGTTTTGCGGAATAATAAGTGAATACCGGCATGGCTTTGTCTAATTTGCCATGCTCCGCATAGGTATCCCAAAATGTGTTTAAGGGTCTAATATATTGTGCTAAATCTACTTTTAATAATGAGCTGATTCTATCCTCATTGAATAGCGCCTCAATGGCTGGAACTTCAGCTCCGTCAGCGCCTTTGAGTTTTACTGAATAGTAAAAACTATCAAAACCTATGGAAGGATTAGAAATATATATATTTTCCATAATACGGATTTCATTGTCGCGAAAACTGTTGGCGAATGCCTTCAGTATAATAGCCAAGGCGTCAAGAACCGCGCTTTTGCCCGCGCCATTCACGCCTACCAGCACGGTGAGCTTTGGATCAAAGTCTATTTGCAAGTCGCTGAAGCATCGGAAATTTTTTACATGCAAAGACTCAATAGTCATTTTACCCTCCATTGCGCGCCTTGCGTATTTGCAATCTTGCCGCTACCTGCGCCAGAACGCCGGTACGAAAATGATCATGATGGTGTAAATTTCCAGCCGCCCCATGAGCATGGCCAGGCTTAGCAGCCATTTGCCGCCGTCGGGCAGGTGCCCGAAGTTTTCCACCGGTCCCAGGCTGGCAAAGGCCGCGCCCACATTGGCCAGGCAGGCGGCCGAGGCCCAGAAGGCGGCTTCCACTTCCGCGCCCATGGCGGCCAGAGCCACAGTGGAAGCGGCGATCAGCAGCACAAAGATCACAAAAAAGCTGATTACCGCATTAAGTACCTCGGGGGGTACGGCCTTGCCGTCGATTTTGATCACGTTTATCGAGCGCGGGTGCAGCAAATGCAGCACTTCTTGCCAGGCCACCCTGGCCAGCAAAATTATGCGCAATATTTTCAGCCCGCCGCTGGTGGAGCCAACGCAGCCGCCCACAAAGTAGAAAGACATCAGCACAGCCCGCCCGGCAGAAGGCCAGGTTTCGTAGTCGGTGGAGGAAAAGCCCGTTGTGGTCACTATGCAGGTTATCTGGAAAAAGGCGTGGCGCACGGTTTCAGCCACGGTGGCATATTGTTTGTTGTGCAGCAGAATCCAGGTGAGCAGGGCGGCCCCGAACAGCAGAATGGCGCTGTAGATTTTGAATTCGCTGTTGCTTTTGTAGGCGGCGCGGTCGCCGGATAAAAAACGGTTGTGCAGGGCGAAGCTGGCCCCGGAAACATACATGAAAATTACCACCACCCATTGAATATAGGCATCGTCGAAAGATGCCAGGGAATTGTTGCGGGTGGAAAAACCGGCTGTGGAAATAGTGGTGAAGGTATGGGTTACGGCTTCAAAGAGCGACATGCCGCCAAGAAGCAGCAATATCAACAGCGCGGCGGACAACATCAGATAAATGCGCCACAGCACCGCGGCGGTGTCGCGCAGGCGTGGGGTGAGCTTGTTTTTGGACGGACCGGGTATTTCGGCCTTGAAAAGCTGCATACCGCCCACGCCCAGAGTGGGCAGAATGGACAGATACAGAATGATGATGCCGATTCCGCCCAGCCATTGGGTGAAGCTGCGCCACATGAGCAGCCCGCCGGGCATGGCTTGAATGTCGGGTATTACCGAAGCCCCGGTGGTGGTAAAGCCCGAGGTCGATTCAAAAACAGCGTCGGCCAGAGACAGCCAGCCCCCGATAATATAGGGCAAGGCCCCGCCCAGGCTCATGCAAATCCAGCACAGGGCCACAGTGAGCATGCCCTCGCGGTTGCTGAGGCCGTCTTCGGGGTCGGGCGGCTTGAAGAAAAAACGCAGCAGCGCGCCAATGCCCACCATAATAGCCATGGATATGCCCAGCGCCTTGTCCGAGCCGTCGTCATACCAGAGTGCGGTTAGCATGGGCAGCATCATGGCCAGCCCCACCGCAAGAGTTAGCACGCCAAGAATGTGCAGAATGCCTGCGGGCCTTATGACTTTGCTCATTCCCGTTCCGCCAGGCGTTTTTCGATTTCGCTCATGACCTCGCGGGTGCAGACCATTATGATGTGGTCGCCAGCGTCAAGCTCGCTGTTGCCGTTGGGAATAAACACACCCTTGTTGCGCATCACGGCCACCAGCAATGCGCCGCGCGGAAGTTTAAGATCGCGTACCGGCCTGCCGGTTAAGGTGGAATTTTCCGCCAGCACCGCTTCGAGCACTTCGGCGGCCTCGTCGCCCACGGAAACTGAAGTGAGCATGCGGCCTTGTCGTACTACGTTGACCAGGGTATTCACGGCCGATTGGCGCGGGCTCACCCCGTGGTCGATACCTATATTTTCCACCAATGAGAGATAGCCGGGCTTGTTCACCCTGGCCACTGTGGTGGCCACGCCCATAGACTTGCCCAGCAGGCAGGCCATGATGTTGGTTTCCTCGTCGCCGGTGGCCGCCACCAGTACGTCCATATCTTTGATGTTTTCTTCGATGAACAGGCTTTTGTCCGTGCCGTCGCCGTGCAGCACTAGCGTGCTGTCGAGCACCGAGGCCAGGTGCGCGCAGCGTTCGGCGTCGGAATCCACCAACTTGAGATCCACGCCCTTGTTTTCATAGAGTTTGGCCAGCTGCAGGCCTATGGTGCCCCCGCCGATTATGCATATGGTGCTGAAAAAAGCCCGGTTGCGGCCCAAAGTGCGCAGCAGCCGCCGCTGGCTGTGCTCATTGTAAATGAAGTAGGCCGTGTCTCCGGGCAGCAGGCTTTCGCGGCCCGAAGGCACAATGACCTGATCCTTGCGGGCTATGGCCGCCACCATAATGCTGTCGCCGCCCACCAGTTCGCGAAAGCGGGAAAGGGGTTCGCCGGCCAGCGGCCCACTTTCTATGCGGTAAGCAGCCATGCGGATGTGCCCGCCGGCAAATTCGGCATATTCCACGGCTCCGGGCATGGACAGCAGGCGGTCTATGGTGCGCACCACTTCCTTTTCCGGGCTGACCATAATGTTGATGCGCAAGCCTGAGCCGAGCAGTTCGGGATAATTAGCGAATTCTTCATCACGTAGCCGGGCCAGGATGACGGCCTCTTTGGGCGCTATGGCATTGGCGAAAAGGCAGGCGATGATATTTACTTCGTCGCTGCTGGTCACGGCGAAAAAAAACGAAGCTTCAGCCGTGCCCGCTTCTTTCAGCACCGAAGGGCTGGACCCCGAACCGAGCACGGTCTGAACGTCAATAGCGTCGGAAATGCGCTTGAGCCGTTCCGATTCAAGGTCTATTACCGTGACATCCTTATCTTCCTGGGTAAGGCGGCGAGCAATGTGAAAGCCGACTTCGCCGCCGCCGACGATAATTATTTTTTTGCGCTCAAATTTTGTTTTATTGCCGAAGATGAACACATATGCCTCGTTTGGAGCATTTTTTTTGATTTTTGTGGTACTTGAGTCTGTTTTTTTAAACCAGCCATTCGGCTATCTTACGCAGCAACTCTTCCGGCAGAAAGGGCTTGCCCAGATGGGCATTCATGCCGCAGGCCAGGCTTTTCGCCTTGTCGCAACTCAGGGCATTGGCGGTTATGGCTATAATGGGGATATTTTCCGCCTTGGGCGCGCCGCAATTTCTTATGCGCTTTGTGGCTTCAAAACCGTCCATTTCCGGCATCTGAATATCCATGAGTACAAGATTGTACTCGCCGTTGAGCGCGGCTTCCACAGCTTCGCGTCCGTTTACGGCCACATCGACCTGAATTCCGGCCTCGCGCATGATTTCCAGGGCTATTTCACGGTTTATCTCATTGTCTTCGGCCAGCAGAACTTTGGCTGAAGACAACTTGTCACGCAGTTCCGGTGAAAGGCCGCCGCTTACAGAGTCCTTCGAGGTTTCAGGGGCGATGCCGCCGGAGGATTCCGACTCCCCTTGGGGGGCTTCTCGAAGCATGGCTTTGGCCGTGAATACGAAAACACTGCCCGTAACATCCCGGCGATCTTCCACCTGAACATTGCCGCCCATGAGCGAGGCCAGCTTTTTGCTTATGGCCAGGCCAAGCCCGGTTCCGCCAAAGCGGCGGGTGGTGGAACCATCCACCTGGCTGAACGGGGCGAAAAGCCTGTTGCGCTGCTCTTCGGGTATGCCGATGCCGGTGTCGGCCACTCGAAAACGCAACATAGCCTGGCCAGCTTCAAGGTCATTGTTTTGCGTTCGACAGGAAACGTCAATGGTCACTGAGCCTTTTTCCGTAAATTTTATGGCATTATTGACCAGGTTGAGTAAAATTTGGGAAATTCGCAAGGGGTCACCGGAAAAGCTGTCGGGAGTTCCTTCTTCCATATTGATACTGAATTTCAGCCCTTTTTCTTCAGCCGCGAATTCGGTTATGTTGCTCAAATCCGCCAGCAGGTGCGGGAGATTGAATTTTATATTCTCAACTTCCATTTTGCCGGCTTCAATTTTGGAAAAATCAAGTATGTCGTTTATTATGCCCAAAAGCCGCACTGCCGCCCCATCCATTTTGCGCAGATAGGCTTGCTGTGCTTCGTTTAGTCCGGTGCGTTGCAATAAATGCCCCAGGCCGATGATGGCGTTCATAGGGGTGCGTATTTCGTGGCTCATGCGCGCCATGAATTCGCTTTTTGCTTTGGTAGCCCCTTCGGCCCCGGCCCTGGCCGCCTCGGCCAGTTCTTTTGCCGCAATAAGCGTTTCACGGGCCTGCCTTTCCTGGGTCATATCCTGAACCAAGCCCACGCATTTGATGCTGCCCCAGTCTTCAACGCCTTCAGCCAGGAAAAATATATACTTCAGCGGAACGTCGCGCCCGTTTATATTTTTGTCCAGTTCCACAATTTTATAGCGGGTTTCTCCATGATAAAGAGCTTCAAGCACTTCGCGCGATTCTCCACAGGGGCCTTGCGGGCGCTCGCCCAGCATGTCCCGGCTCCGGCAGCGGAAAATTTTTTCATATTCAGGATTAAGGTATTCGGCCGCAAGGGTTTTTGCATTGCGAATCATCAGCCCAATGGGCATATTTTGAAAAATAGTGAACAAAATCCGTTCACGGCTGCGCGTGTTGCGGTGCTCGCGATGCACCAGCTTGAAAATATACAGCAGAAAAACGCAGGAAATCAGGTTTAAAAGCACATTGAACATGGTATTGTAGGTGAGGATGTCGCCTGTCCAATCCACATCGGCTTTGTCCACAATCATCACCAAATGCCAGGGCCTGCCTGGTGTGCCTGAAATGCGGAAGAATTTTTGATGCTGTTCCTGACCATATTCCCCCCAATCTTCTCCTCCCGAAGCTATTTTTTCTTCAATAGCCCGATATTGCGGAGCATAGTCCAATTTGCGCATCAGTAGCGTTTTGTCCGGATGGCTTATGATTGTGCCGTTTTCATCAACAACCATGGCATACAGGGATTTATAAACATCACGCAATTTCGGGGTCAAATCCAAAAAGGCGATATTCATGTCTACCCCCATGAAGCCAACGGTTCCGCTATGGTCCACAATCTTTATGGCCGCCGTTATAATGCCCGAACTATGACCAAGGGTGAAGCGTACCGGGGAAAAATGCACGTCATTGTCCGGCATTTCGTCGCTGTACCAGGGCGTGGACTTAAGCCCGCTGGCCGGGCGTTCATATGCGCCGTTGCCGTACATTATGGAGCCGGTTTGGGCATTGGCCATCCAGGAATCGGAAACTTCGGGGTGAATCTCCTTGGTGCTTGCCAGCAGATCAACCACAACGGCGTATTCGCGACTGTTCGATTGCTCCTGGGGAGCGATTTTGTTCATGTATTCGCGCAAAATTAATTTGGTGGGCAGATGTAGGGCGAGCATTCTGAGCTGGCTTACGGAGTTCTCAATGCGCGCTTCGCATGTACGGCTGTCAAGCTCCACGCTCTGCCGCCATTCTCGATCCATTTTTTGATCGACCAGGTAATATATCCTGACGCCGCTTATCACGGCTATAACCGGGAAAAGCAGCGCCAGGAGCAAACGCATCCCCACGCGGGATTTTTTAAATGCGTCAAAATTAAGCGGAATGTCGCTCATTTGCCGGTTTTACCCGTGTCCGGCCATAGCTCCGAAGCCATTTCCCGCAGCTTATATTTTTGGATTTTTCCGCTAGCCGTAAGGGGGAAGCCGTCAATCAAGCTGATATATTTAGGAACTTTATACCATGCTATTTTGCCTCGGCAGAAATCGCGCACATCTTCGGGCAGAATGTCATAACCAGGTTTGGGGATGATGAAGGCCCCCACTTCTTCGCCGTATTTCTGGCTGGGCACGCCCACCACCTGCAAATCGAGAACACCCTCCATGCCCATGAGGTATTCTTCCACTTCGCGCGGGTAAACATTTTCCCCGCCGCGTATGATCATGTCCTTGATGCGCCCGGTAACCGTGAGATAACCGTTTTCGTCCATAACCCCAAGGTCGCCGGAATGCAGCCAGCCGTCTTTGGTTACAGTGGCGGCTGTGGCTTCGGGCATGTTGTAGTAGCCTTTCATCACATTATAGCCCCGGCACATGATTTCGCCGGTCTGGCCGCGCGGAATTTCTTCGCAAGTTTCCGGGTCGGCCACTTTCACTTCAATGCCGGGCATGGCGCAGCCCACAGTGCGGCAGCGCAAGTCGATGGAATCTTCCACGTCGGACTGAGTCATCACCGGCGAACCTTCGGTAAGGCCATAGCAGATGGTAACCTCCTTCATATACAAATCATCCACCACCCGGCGCATCAGCGGCTCGGGGCATACCGAACCGGCCATGATGCCGGTGCGCAGCGAAGACACGTCAAAGCGTTTGAACATCTTGTGCTCGAGCACGGCCAAAAACATGGTAGGCACGCCGTAAAGACCGGTGCAACGCTCGGTGTCCACTGCTTCGAGTACGTGCAGGGGGTTGAAGTGTTCCAGAATGACCATTGTGGCCCCGTTGTTTACAAAGGCCGAAACCCCCAGCACGCAGCCGAAGCAGTGGAACAGAGGCGCAGGCAAGCAGATACGGTCTTTTTCTGTAAGATTTTGATGTTTTCCAATCCAGTAACCGTTGAGGCCCACGCCCACATGGGTGAGCATGACTCCCTTGGGAAAGCCGGTTGTGCCCGAGGTATACTGCATGTTTACAACATCCCAGGGATCGAGCGATTTCTGGCGCTCAAGGTATTCCTCGTCGGAAACCATAACCGACAGGGCGAATATTTCCGGCAGGGAGTACATTCCCCGATGCTTTTCCTGGCCGAGAAAGAACACTCGCTTCAAATGCGGCAGGGTGGGGCTTTTTATGTCGCCGCGCGGCTGGGTGCGCAGTTCCGGAGCCACTGTATACAGGGTCTGAATATAGTCGTGATCGCGGTAGCCGTCGATGATGAACAGGTTTTCGCTTTCGGATTGCGACAGCAGATAGCGCAGTTCGTGCTCGCGGTAATTGGTGTTTACCGTAACCAGAACGGCCCCGATTTTGGCTGTGGCAAACATCAGGGTAACCCAGAAGGGCACATTGGTGGCCCATATGGCCACTTTTTCACCCTTTTGGATTCCAAGGGCCATCAGCCCTTTGGCCAGATCATCCACAGACTGTCCGAACTCGCGCCAAGTCTGGCGATAGTCGCGGTCAACATAAATTATGGCGTCATTATCGGGTATGCGCGCCACTGTCTCATCCAGAATCTGCCCGAGCGTTTTCTCCCGAAGGACAAAAAGCTTTTGACGCTCGGCTACCTTGTCGATCATTGCTGTTCTCCGTTTTTATTGATCTGTTTTTTCGCCGAAAGTTTCCATCGGCCGGGGGCGAAAAAGTGCTTGCGGCGGCGCTGTCTAAGGATTGTAAATGACGGCCAGTATCTCAACAGGATTGTCGCCGTGTGGCCCCACATAATGCGGCACCACCGAATTGTAGTAAATGGTGTCGCCGGCTTTCAGTACTTGGGTCTCCCGGCCGTAGACCACCAGAAGCTCGCCCTTGAGCACCAGAATGAATTCTTCGCCTTGGTGCGAGGAAGTTTTGCGCTCGTCATGTTCGTCGGGCTGAATTTCAATGAAAAAAGGCTCCATATTGCGGTCGCTTTTGCCTTTGCCCAGAGAATGATACACATAGCTGGCCCGATCATTGCGTGTTTTGTGCATGGCCAGATCGGCTTCGCGCTCGCCAATGCGCGAAATGACCGGGTCTTTGGTTATTTGATCGTCCATAAAGGTGCCCAGGCGCACCCCGAGGGCTCTGGCCACTTTTTGCAGAGGACCTATGGACGGGTAAATATTGTCTTCTTCAAGCTGGGTTATGAATTCCGTAGTCAGGCCAGTGGTTTCCGCCAGGGTTTCGCGGTCGATCTGACGTTCTTCTCTGAAAACTTTGACTCTCGACCCCAATGTTTTTCGCTTGGACATATTTTCTCCAGAAAGATAAGATATGTTGAGTGGGCCGAAGCGAATTGAACTCATTTTCAATTTCTTCTTCGGTACGCCGAAAAATACTTTGCCACATTGTGGAACAAAATAGATTAGCGTAAAATGCTTTGTAGGTAAAGATAATTGAACTTGCCATAAATATTTGGATTTATAATGAAAAAAACAACACGCCTGCGTCTGAACATTGCCGGGCGGGTGCAGGGGGTGGGGTTTCGCCCCTTTGTATATCGTCTGGCCTTTGACGGCGAGCTCACCGGGCTGGTGGGTAATTCCAGCGCCGGGGTTGTGGTGGAAGCGCAGGGTGACGCGGAAAAGGTGGAAGTTTTTTTGGCGAGCCTGCAAAACGATTTGCCTCCTCTGGCCGAAATTACCACCTTGCGCGTGGAAGAAATTCCCGTCCTTGAAGGCGAAAGCGGCTTTTCCATAGCCGCCAGCGAAGGGGGGGGAGGGCACAATGTGCTGATCAGCCCGGATGTGGCCGTTTGCGCGGACTGTTTGGCCGATATGGCCGACACCAAAGGGCGGCGGCATGATTATGCTTTTACCAATTGCACTAATTGCGGCCCGCGTTTCACCATAACCAAGTCCATACCATATGATCGGGCGGTCACCTCAATGGCCTGTTTTGAAATGTGCCCGGCCTGTCTGGCCGAATACCGCGATCCGCTCAACCGGCGTTTTCACGCTCAACCCAATGCCTGCCCGGTGTGCGGGCCGGGGCTGCTGTTTGTCGGGCCGGAAAGCGTGTCCGATTTTTGTACCAGGAGCTGTCTCCAAATAGAGGATTTTGATTCAAGAGCAATGGAATCAGCCGTGGAGGCCCTGGCTGCCGGAAAAATTCTGGCCGTGAAAGGGCTGGGAGGCTTTCATCTGGCTTGCGACGCCTTTGACGAGGCGGCTGTGGCTGAGTTGCGGCGGCGCAAAAATCGCCCGCACAAGCCCTTGGCTGTGATGGTAAAAGATATGGAAACGGCTCGGAGCATTGCCTTGATTGATGCGCGGGCTGAACATTGGCTGACTTCCCGGCAGGCGCCCATTACGCTTTGCCCGGTAAGAGACGGCGGCCTTCCTTACGCCATTTCACCCGATTCGCGCCTGGTGGGCCTGATGCTGCCCTATACTCCGCTGCATCATGTTCTTTTGGGGTTTTTTGCCGAAAGTGTTGGGGCGGATCGCCCGGCGGCCTTGGTGATGACCTCGGGCAATGCCGGGGGCGATCCTATATGTCTTGGCAATCGCGAAGCCCTGGATCGTCTGGGGGATCTGGCCGACGCCTTTTTACTGCACAACCGCGACATACTCACGCGCATTGACGATTCCGTGGTAATGCCTTCTTCTTCTTCTTCTTCTTCTTCTTCTTCTGATACCACGGGCGAGCCGGACATTTTTTATCGCCGAGCGCGGGGGTATGTGCCGGGGCCGATTAGAATTGCAAACGAGAAAGCGCGCCTGCCTTCAATTATGGGGCTGGGAGCCGAGTTGAAAGCAACAATATGCCTTAATCGCGGCAACGAAGCTTTTGTGAGCCAACATACAGGCGATTTGCAAAATGCCGCCGTATACGGTTTTTATCGCGAGGCTGCTGATTATCTTTCCATGCTGCTGCAAACCCGGCCGGAAATCTGTGTGTGCGATTCGCACCCCGACTATCTTTCTACCAGGTATGCTGAAGAGAGTGGTTTGCCGGTGCTGCGCTTGCAACACCACTTCGCTCATGCCTTTAGCGTTCTTGGAGAGAATTGGGGAATTGTATTTGGTGAAGGTATGCCCGCGCGGCTCGAGAACCGTCCGGCCCTGGTGCTGGCCCTGGACGGTACCGGCCTTGGCGACGACGGCACCATCTGGGGTGGCGAACTGCTGATGATAAACCCGGCCACTCTGGAAATGCGGCGCATGGGGCGGCTTTCTCTTTTTGACCTGCCTGGCGGCGAAGCGGCTATACGCGAACCCTGGCGCATTGCCGAGGGACTGCTGGCTGGAATTGGAGAAGAAGCGCTGATGGCCGCGAGAGGACAAATCATACGGCAAATGGTTGCGCGGGGCGTCAATTGCCCTAAAACTTCCAGCTGCGGCAGACTTTTTGACGCGGTGTCGGCTCTGCTGGGCCTGTGCGATGAAATTACTTATGAAGGGCAGGCGGCCATAAGGCTTGAGAATTGCGCCTGTGCGGTTGCCGCACCCGCGTCAGGAGGGCTGACTGGCGGCGTCATTAAAAATATTTTTGTCGATATTTCGCCATATGAAGTGCGATTGCGCGAAAATGGCTCCCTGTTGGAACTTTCCAGCCAGGACCTGTTCGCGGCTGTATTGGAAGACCTGCGCGTGGGCACGCCGGTTCCGCTTGTGGCCGCTCGCTTTCATTTGAGCCTGGCGCGAGGCTTCGCGGCCATGGCCGCAAGTCGCGCCAAAGCTTGCGGGGCTGAAGTGGTGGGGCTTTCCGGCGGAGTAATGCAAAATGCAACGCTTTTGCGTCTGTTGATGGCCGAGCTTGAGGGCGCGGGCCTCATCCCGTTGACACACAAAGTTCTTCCGCCCAATGACGGCTGCATAAGTTTCGGGCAGGTATGTTATGGTTTGCTCCGGTAGAATGCGCGATTCCAAAACTTCTGTTTTTGATTTCCAACTGGCCGACGGCCGTATTTTGTCGTGTTTGTTCGAACTTTCCGCCCGCGCCAAACGGGTGCTGTTGAAATATTCACCGGAACGGGGATTGCGCATGGCTTGGCCCGAAACGCGAAAACCTGATGACGGGGAAGTATTGACCATTCTGGAGCGCTTGCGGCCATGGATTGAAAATCAGGTGGCCAAGGCGCAAAAGCGCGCGGAAGAAAGTGGCGCGAACGGGCTGGGCGACTCCGGCTGCCGGAGTAGCAAAAACGGAAAGAACAAGCTGCCGGACAGCATTCATTTAGTTGCTGTAGGTGAAGTTTGGCCGGTAGTTTATGAAATTGTCAAGACGGATAAAATTACGCTTGAGGTTCGCAAGGCTAATTTGGAACTTGCCGGCAAATCAGCCTATAAGCCGCGCGAAGACCACTTGGCTGTGCGCGGCCCTGACCAGCAATTTTTTCCGCACATTCTCCAACAATGGCTGTTGCGTGTGGCTAAACATCATCTTCCGGTTGAAACTGTCCGCCTGGCCGCGCAATACGGTTTTAAAATCAACAGGGTTACGGTAAAGCGCCAGAAAACCCGTTGGGGCAGTTGCAGCGGCAAGAGCAATATCAACCTCAACTACAGGCTTATGCTGCTTCGCCCCGATCTGGTGCGCCTTGTCATCATGCACGAGTTTTGCCATCTCAAGCATATGAACCACGGCGAGGAATTTTACCGCCTGCTGGCCTCATATTGCCCTGACTGGAAGGAGCTGAACAAGGAACTGCGCCGCGCCGAACGGGCGCTTCCGGCGTGGAGCATGGATGAGCCGGATGCATAAAAGCTCCTCCGCGGCTTTGGGGCGCGCGTGAATAGTGAAAATATTTGCATTGTCAAGTCTGGCACGAGTGGCTGGACTGCGGTTGCGACGGAAGCGCCCAGGGCAATATTTCCGCGCCGCCCGCCGCTTCCCACCCCAGGCAGGCCAGCCAGACGTGGCGCGGTATGGGCTTTTGCGCCGTGCGATAGTAAGAAATCATACGGCGGCTGAGTCCCAGCGCCTTTGCCGCCGTGCTAAGGGAAAGGGCATTGCGGCGCATCCATTCGCCAAACATTTCGTGGCTTGTCTGTCCGTTTTGTTCCTTGGCCCAGGCGTAAATATTGTCCGCGCCAAATTCTGAATCGAACCATTCCACGCTGCTGCCCCATTCGCCAATATGAACCATAGCGAAGGCGTCCGGCTCCAAAATAGGAGTAAGGGCCGGGTGGGAACGTAGTGCTGACTCCAAATCCACAATCAAAATTTCACCAGTATTCCAGCGAGTACTGATGCGGTAAGGAGCCATGGCCTCCACCACCAATAGTTCGGGAAAGAAAAACTTGCTCATTGCTGAAGCCTCACCCATTCTTCCAACAGAGTCTCCCGGCGCGTTCGCATCCAGCTTAACACTTCTGTCAGCTTGTGCGCCGATATGTTGCCGGTTACAGCCAAATTTTTAATTTCGATCAGTGCTTCACTTCGATCCGCCATAAGCACATGCACATGTGGGGGCGCATTATCGCGGTACCTGGTTTCCAGCTTGCAGAAGGTGAACTTGGCAATAGTTGGCATAAGTGAAAGATAGAGCAATAGTTGCTCCAGGTCAAGGGTATGAAAGCGTCAGATGCAAGAGGCAACCTTTCATCGGACGCTTTCATACCCTTCGGTCACGCCATGGGGCGAAAGCACTATCTGCCAGGTATACATGTTGCGGCTGCGAAAAGCGCCCGCGCAACTTCGCAGGTAATAGGCGAACATGCGTCTGAAACGCTCGCCGCATTGGAAGCGCTCTTCACGATAGCCTCTTTCGAAGTTGCCGTGCCAGGCTATGGCGGTTTTGTCGTAGTCGAGGCCGAAGTTGTGCCAGTCTTCCAGCACGAATTTTCCGGCCGCGCTTTCGGTTATTTGTCTGGCCGACGGCAGCAGGGAGTTGGGAAAAATATATTTTTCCAGCCAGGGGTCGGAACCGTAATTTTTTCCGCCCAGCCCGCCGATGGTGTGCAGCAGAAAAATACCTTCCGGCTTCAGGCAGTTTTTTACCGTGTTGAAAAAAATTTCATAATTGCGCGGTCCCACATGCTCGAACATGCCCACCGACACCACGCGATCCCACTTGCCTGACAGTGCGCGGTAATCCCGCAATTCGTATTTTACCGGGAGATCTCCCGCATTTTCGCGGGCTTGGTTCACTTGATCCGTGGACACGCTTATGCCGGTAACGCTTACCCCGGAGCGTTCGGCCAGGTAGCGAGCCAGGCCACCCCAGCCACAGCCTATATCCAGCACGCGCATACCCGGCTCAAGCTTGAGCTTTTTACGGATAAGTTCCATTTTCGCCAGTTGCGCGTCATTAAGATTGTCGGATTCTTTCCAATAACCGCAACTATATTGCATGTAGGGATCGAGCATGGCCTTGAAGACAGCCTGATCCGCATTGTAATGACGTTCGGCCACAATGGGAGCGCGGGCCGCGCCCTGCAGGTTGATCATGCTCATAACGGCCCGGTGCAGCACGGAGTATATATTTTTGCGTAATTTATATTCCAGATGCGCCTGCAAGGCTTTGTTGACCATTTCATCAATGCGCTCGCAATCCCACCATCCCAGCATGTAAGATTCGCCAAGACCGAGAGTGCCTTTACGCATAATCAGGTCGCAGGCCCGCTCGTCGTTAAGGCGCATATCCCACGGCCGGTCACCGTTGAGGCGGATGTCGGCCTTTTGCGCCATATTTTTTAAAATGTTTTTGGCTTTCATTTTATACCCCTTCGTTGAGCCATAAAAATAAAAAAGGCGCTATCCAATGGATAACGCCAAGGTTAATGCGAGGTAAAATTAGCAGGCAATTATTACAGACAGTCCTTTATTCTCTCCAGCCCTTCTCTGGTGTCCACCGGGTCTCCAAAGCCGGTGAGCCGGAAATAGCCTTCGCCACTGGGGCCGAAGCCCGCTCCTGGTGTTCCCACCACCCCGGCCTTGCGCAGCAGCATGTCGAAAAAGCTCCAGGAGTCCATGTCCTCAGGGGTTTTCAGCCATACATAGGGCGCGTTTATGTCGCCGTTGTTGCCGTTTGTTTTTGCGTAGTTGCCTTTAACTGTTGTCCCAAGCTCATTCTGAGGCCGGCCGCGTTTTTCTCCCCCGGCAACAGTGAAGCCGAGATTGATAAATGTATCGCGTATCAGTTTGGCATTGTCCAGATACCCTTGCAGAACAGCCTTTATTTCGGCCTGGCCTTGAGCGGTGTGGGTGGCGGCTGCGGCACGCTGAACTATGTAGGGGCAACCGTTATATTTGGTGGTCTGGCGGCGCAACCACAGATCGCGTAGCGCTGTTTCGCGACCGTCCGGGGTTATGCCGCGCACGCTTTTGGGCACCACGGTAAATCCGCAGCGCAACCCGGTGAACCCGGCTGTTTTGGAATAGCTGCGAAATTCAACGGCCACTTCCCTGGCCCCTTCTATTTCATAGATGCTGTGCGGAATATGCGGGCTGGTGATGAAAGCCTCGTAAGCCGCGTCAAAAAAGATCACAGCCTTGTTTTGTTGGGCGTATTCCACCCATTGGGCCAGTTGCTCTCTGGTGAGTACAGTGCCGGTGGGATTGTTGGGGTAGCATAAATATATAAGGTTGGGTTTGCCTGTGTGCGCATCGGGCAGGGCGGGCACAAAGCCGTTTTCCGCTGTGCAGGGCAGATAGATTATACGGTCGAAGCTTTCTCCGACGTATTTCCCGCCGCGTCCGGCCATGACATTGGAGTCCACATAAACCGGATACACCGGGTCGGTCACGGCCACGCGGCTGTTTGTGGAGAACAATTCCTGAAAATTGCCGAGATCGCACTTGGCCCCGTCGCTGATAAAAATTTCGTCGATTTCAATGCCAAGCCCGGTGTAGGCCGATTCGACTACGGCTTCGCGCAGGAAGTCGTAGCCTTGTTCCGGCCCGTAGCCGCGAAAGCCTCTTTTGGAACCCTGTTCGGCTACGGCTTCGTGCAGAGCGGCCAACACGGAAGGCGTTAATGGGCTGGTAACGTCGCCTATGCCCAGACGGATCAATTTTTTTGCGGGATTGGCGGCCGTGTAAGCGGCCACGCGCGCGGCCACCTCGGAAAATAGGTAGCTTCCGGGCAGATCGAGATAGTTGGCATTAATTTGAGCCATAAAAGTATTCTCCCTTGAAAACGGTCGCGGCCGGGCCGGTCATGTAGATTTTGCCGTAGGTGTGCCATTCGATATCCAGTTCGCCGCCGCGCAGCATAATTACGGCGGAACGTTCCGCAAGGCCCATGCGGTTACAGGCGGCCAATGTGGCGCAGGCTCCGGTGCCGCAAGCCATGGTTTCGCCTGATCCACGCTCCCATACGCGCATTTTTATGCGGCCCGGTTCCAGAATCTGCGCGAATTCCGTATTTATGCGCCGTGGAAAAAGCGGATGATGCTCGAAAAGCGGCCCGATGGCGGCCAGATCCAGCGCTGCGACATCAGGCACTGGCACCACCAGATGAGGGTTGCCCATGGATACCGCTGTGGCAACAAATTTTTGTCCGGCCACTGTTATTTCCCGATTGATAAAGTTTTCTTCGGGCACAGACACAGGTATTTCGACCGCCTCGAATACCGGTTCGCCCATGTCCACGCGCACTCGCGAAACCCGGCCGTTTTCCGTAAAAAGCTTTAGGCAGCGTATTCCAGCCAGGGTTTCCAGCGTAAATTCTATATGTTGCAAATATCCGGCATCAAAGAGATATTGGGCCACGCAACGGCTGGCATTGCCGCACATTTCCGCTTCGGAGCCGTCGGCGTTAAAAATACGCATCCTGAAATCAGCCTTGGACGAAGCTCCGATCAGCACCAACCCGTCCGCGCCGATACCGAAGTGGCGGTCGCTGACTTTTATAGCCAAACGGGCGGGGTCGGGCACGGGCCGCGCGAATTCTTCCATATATACATAATCGTTGCCTAATCCCTGCATCTTGGTGAAGGGGAGGGTAGCGTTTTTACTGATTGGTGTTGCGGTGTTCATCAAAATTTCCTTTGTTTTCGCGTCCGTAATCCGAATACACTTCTTCGGTAGCGGAAACGCTCTCCACATGTGCCCCTTCATTGGCTTTGAGCCGCTCAAGGGCGCGGCGGTATTCAATGGGCGTAATTTTCAAGAAAAGCGGCAGAGATGCCCGCCAGTCTTCCAATATAATTCTGGCCAACTCGCTTCCGGTATGGCGGTAGTGGCGGCTTAAAAGCGAGCGTAGCAGAACAACGTCTTCCTTGCGCCACACGCTTTCCAGATTCACTCCGTCCATATTGCATCTGTTGAGGAAAAGCTCGCTGCGATCATAAACATAGGCCTCGCCGCCGCTCATTCCGGCGGCGAAATTGTACCCGGTCGGCCCAAGCACCACCACGATGCCGCCGGTCATGTATTCGCAGGCATGATCGCCCACGCCCTCAACAACGGCCGAAGCCCCACTGTTGCGCACGGCAAAGCGTTCTCCGGCCGAACCGGAAAAATAGGCTTCGCCGCTTATGGCTCCATAAAGGGCTACATTGCCGACGGCGGTATGCCCGGCTTCCATCCCTCTGGCCGCGCCGCGCGGCGGAGCCACGGCCAGAACGCCGCCGGAAAGCCCCTTGCCCGCGTAATCATTGGCTTCGCCATTGATATGCAGGCGGATGCCGCGCATCAGAAAGGCCCCGGCGCTCTGTCCGGCCGTGCCGGTAAGGTCTATTTCAATACTGCCGGGCGTAAGCCCCCGTTCGCCGTGCAGACGGGCTATTTCGCCCGAAAGGCGGGCGCATATGGCCCTGTCGTCATTGTGGATCAGTGCGGCAAAGCGTGCCGTGCGCCCTTCACGCGCTGCTGGCAGCACCACTTCAAGCATGGCCCGATCCAAAGGGGAATCGGGCCTTGGCTCGCAGGGGCGCAGTCGCGGCGGGTAGAATGCGGCGGATTGTGCCGGAGCAGGGAGAAAGGAAGCTCCCTGCCCGCGCCGGTTGGGGACGTGGTAGAAATAAGCCAGCAATGGGGACAGGTCCAGCGAAGCGGATCTGTCGAGATTTATGTCCGAAAGCGTTTTTTGACTTGGGGCCGTATCGGCTTGGCCACTTTGCGCCGCGCGTAAAAGATCGGCGCGGCCCACAAGCTCTTTCACGCTCCGCAGGCCAAGGGCGGCCATATATTCGCGCAAATCACGGGCCATAAAGCGCAGATAGCGTTCCACATGTTCGGGCTTGCCTCCAAAGCGCTCCCGCAGTTCCGGATCTTGCGCGGCCACGCCCGCTGGACAGGTGCCTTTGTGGCAGATGCGCAGCATGCAGCAACCCAGAGCCACCAACAGGCCGGTGCCGAAGCCGAATTCTTCCGCACCCAGCATGGCGGCTACGGCCAGATCGCGTCCAGTGCGCAATTGTCCGTCGGTTTGCAGAATTATACGTTCGCGCAGTCCGTTGGCCGTGAGCGTTTGATGAACTTCGGCCAGGCCCAGTTCCCAGGGCAGGCCTACATGGCTTATGGCCGTGCGCGGCGAGGCTCCGGTTCCGCCGTCATGCCCGGAAATGAGAATTATATCGGCCCCGGCCTTGACTACGCCGCTGGCCACGGCCCCCACACCCGGCCCGGCCACCAGTTTTACAGACACCTTGGCCAAAGGATTGAGGTTTTTCAGGTCAAACACCAGTTGGGCTAAATCTTCTATGGAGTAGATGTCGTGATGGGGCGGAGGAGAAATCAGGGTTACGCCGGGCGTGGTGTGGCGCACTTTGGCGATATGCGGCAGCACCTTGTGTCCTGGAAGCTGCCCGCCTTCACCGGGCTTGGCCCCTTGGGCCATCTTGATTTGTATTTCGTCGGCATTGACCAGATACAGGGCATTGACCCCGAAGCGGCCCGAAGCGATCTGGCGAACGCGTGAGCGTCTGCTGCCCGTCCGGGCGGGATCTTCGCCGCCTTCGCCGCAATTGGAACGCCCGCCGACATTGTTGAGAGCTACAGCCAGAGCTTCGTGGGCTTCGGGACTGATGGAACCGTAAGACATGGCCGACCCCACAAAACGGAGCATAATGCTTTCTTCCGCCTCCACTTCTTCAAGGGGAAGCGGGTGTCGTCCGTTTTTGCCGTTCTGGGCGGGAAGGCGCGATTTTTCGTTCCCGTCTTCCCCGGCAAAGCGCAAAAGACCGCGTAAAGTCACAGGACGTTCGGCCTGCTCGTCACTCTCCGTGGCATATTCCCTGTAGCTCTGCCAGTTGTTTTCGCGCACAGCCTTATGCAAGGCGCGCACGGCAACCGGAGTCCACAGGTGGCGCTCGCCATTTTTGCGCCAACGGTGACGGCCTTCATTTTTAAGATCAATTGCGGAGAAACTGTCAAAGGCGGCCATATGGCGAGACAGAATGTCAGCGGCTATTTCACCAAGCCCTATGCCACCGATGCGGCTGGGCAGCCCTGTAAAATAGCGCTCGATCAAATTTTTGCCGAAGCCCAGAACCTCGAAGCCTTGCCCACCCAGAAAGCTGCGTAAAGTGGAAATACCCATGCGCGAAAATGTTTTCAAAAGCCCCTTTTGCAGCGCCGTGGTATAAGACTTTATGGCTGCTTCACCGCCCATGGCTTCCACGGTGGCAAAGGCCACGCGCGGATGCGCGGCGTTGGCCCCGAAAGCGATGAGTTGGGCCAGATGTATCACTTCGCGGGCATCCCCGGCGTCAACAATTATTCCACAGCTATGTCCGGTTTTTTTTCGTAAAAGATGCTGTCGCAGGCCGGAAACTGCCAGTAAAGAAGGAATGGGCGCGTAACCCCTCCCGGCTTCCCGGTCAGACAGCAACAAAATGGTTGCCCCCTGTTCCAGAGCCTCGTCCGCTGCCATGAACATGTCGGACAAGCCTTGTTTCAGAGCTTGGGCGCCATCATGAGCCGCGATTTTGAACAGCATGGGAATTTCCACCGTGCGCACCTGCGGGTGAGTGGAATATCTCAGGCGATCCAGATCTTTTTTCCACAGCACAGGGTTGGCCAGACGCAACCTGGCGTAATGTTCCGGGGTTTCGGCCAGCAGATTGCGCCCGCGCCCGGCAAATCCCATAAGGCTCATTACCAGTCCCTCACGCAGTGGGTCTATGGGGGGATTGGTCACCTGGGCAAAACGTTGCTTGAGATAGGAAAAAAGCAATTGCGGGCGGGTGGAAAGCGCGGCCAGGGGCGTGTCGTCGCCCATGGAGGCCACCGGTTCTTGGGCGTTGCGGGCCATGGGCTCCAGAATGTCGGCCAAATCTTCTTTGGTGTAGCCGTGTAAAATCTGGCTTTGTAAAAGCGTTGGCCCTGGGGGCCTGGTGGAATCGCCGTCGGCCCCGCTATTGCCTTGTTGGGGAATGACCGCCGAAATTATGGGCAGGGAGTTTCCCTCAACAGCGAGCCTGGTAGAGACGTTTGCTCCCGCAGTGTTTTCCGGGTGCTCCAGGGGCCTCCAGGGCGGCAGATCGCGCAGGGTAACGCTATTTTCACGCACCCAATGGCGGTAGGGTTTGGCATATATTACCCGCCCCTTGCATTCGGCATCGCTTATTACCCGGCCTCTGGCAAAATCAACCATCAGCATGCGCCGGGGTTGAAGCCGTCCCCGGCGTAGAATGCGTTTGTCGGGAAGATCCAGCACACCGGCTTCCGAAGCCAGAAGAAAAAGCCCGTCTTTGGTCTGGGCGTAGCGGCAGGAGCGCAGGGCGTTGCGATCGAGCATGGCCCCCACCAACCGGCTGCCGTCGGTAAAAACCAGGGCGGCCGGACCGTCCCATGGTTCCATGATTGAGGCATGATATTCGTAAAAAGCTCGCTTATCCTCGCCCATGATGAAGTTTTTGCCGAAAGGCTCGGGCAACAGCATCATGGCCGCGTGGGGCAGAGTGCGGCCGCCGCGCGCCAGAAGCTCCATGGTATTGTCAAGCATCACCGAGTCGCTGCCTGTTTCGTCGAGCACCGGGGTTACATATTTGATGTCTTCTCCAAACAGCGGTGAGGAAAGCAGTGGCTCGCGCATGGCCATTTGAGCCTGATTGCAGCGCAAGGTGTTGATTTCGCCGTTGTGCGCCAGGCAACGCAGAGGCTGGGCCAGTCTCCAGGCCGGTTTGGTGTTGGTGCTGTAGCGTTCGTGAAAAACAGCGAAATGGGCCTCGAATTCGCGAACGGCCAGATCCGGATAAAAGGCCGCCAGTTGCCCGCCAGGCAGCATGCCCTTATAAACTACACTGCGACAGGAAAAGCTGGCTATGTGGATTTCGCGCCGCAGATCCGGGCGCTGCTCGGCCACGAGTTTTTCGGCGCGGCGTCTGGCAATGTACAGACGCCGCTCGAAATCTTCTTCATCCTCATCTTCATCCGCGTTCAAGGCCGACACCGCGAGCTGGCGGATGGTGGGCATGGATTTCAGCGCGGCTTTTCCAAGAATTTCCGGACGCACCGGAGTGTCACGCCAAGCAAGAACTTGCAGGCCTTGGGCTTGGACCGCGCTTTCCAGCAGTTGCCGTGTTTCTCGCTCGTCATCCGCGTTGGCGGGAAGAAAAACATGGGCCAGACCATATTTTTCCGGTAGTTCGCCATAAGGACCATGCCAGGCGCGGCGCATAAAATCCCTTGGCAGCGGCAGCAGAATTCCGGCTCCGTCGGCGCTCTCGCCGATGCAGCCTCCACCCCGGTGGGCCAGGCGCGAAAGCGCGGCCAGAGCGTTTTCGATTATGGCGTGATCAGCCCGCCCATCAAGACGGGCAACAAAGCCAACTCCACAGGCATCGTGCTCATCGCGAGGATCATATAATGAATTCATTTTTCATCCCTTAAAGCCGACGGCAGCCGCTAGCTGCAGTAAGTTTTTTAACCATAGAGCCACGCAGGTGCGGCGCAGTGGATTAGAGCATTTCGCTTGCGAAATGCTCTAACGGCCCGTGCGTTGTCAGGGCCGTCCGGACACAAAGTGTCCGTTAATAGATAATTTCATTCGCAAAATGCTCTAATGTTGCCATAATAGCTCATTATACTTGGGCAAAAGCCAGCGGTCATCGTCCACCATTTCTTCCAGAGCGTCGGCATGGGCGCGGCAGGCGGCCATAAGCGGCAGCAGCACTTCGCGCGCGGCAACGGCGCGCTTATGAACGCCACTCATGCGGTCAAGTTCTTCATGGCGCACGTCAAGCTCGTCCAGGGCTTGCATAAGCCCGGTGACATGTCCGCGCAGCTTGCTTACATATTCTTCCGGCAGCCCGTGCAGTTCGCTTACTTCTTTCAACCAGGAGATGCTCACGGGCAGAATCATGGTTCGGCCTATGGAAGATACCAGCTTGGTTTCCACATGCACGGCCCTGATATAGGTTTCCAACAAAATTTCCTGGCGGGCCAGCAATTCGCGTTCGGTGAGCACGCCGTGGCGCAAAAAAACGTTCATAACATCTATTTCACTGTAATTATTCACGGCTGAAACCGTGTCGCGCAAATTGGGCAGGCCGCGTCGCGCCGCTTCCTTGGTCCATTCCGGGCTGTAGCCGTTGCCGTTGAACACAATGGGCATGTGCTCGCTGTATTTTTCGGCCAGCATTTTCTGCACAGCCTTGGCCAAGGGCACGCCTTCGCTCACCGCCGTTTCCAGTTCGGTGGCGAGGTCGTCCAGGGCGCAGGCCACGGCGGCGTTCAAGGCGATGTTGGCCGGAGCGATGGACTGCGAGGATCCAAGGGCGCGGAATTCAAATTTGTTGCCTGTAAACGCAAAGGGGCTGGTGCGGTTGCGGTCGGAAATGTCCTTGGGCAGCGGCGGCATGACTGACACGCCTATTTCCAAAGTGCCGCCCTTCCAGTCCGTGCCGTCTGACTTGCCGCTGATAATACTTTGCAACAGGCCGGTGAGCTGTTCCCCAAGGAAAATAGACAGAATGGCCGGAGGGGCTTCATTGGCTCCCAGGCGATGATCGTTGCCCGCGCCGATTACTCCCAGACGCAGGGCCATGGCATGTCTGTGCACGGCGCGCATTACCGCGGCCAGGAAAACCAGGAATTGGGCATTGTCCAACGGAGTGGAACCGGGATCGAGCAGATTATTGCCTTCGGAATCGCATATTGACCAGTTGTTGTGCTTGCCCGAACCGTTCACCCCGGCAAAAGGCTTTTCATGCAGCAGGCAGGCGAATCCATGGCGTTCGGCCGTGGCGCGCAGCACTTCCATGACCAACATGTTGTGATCAGTGGCCAGATTGGCCTCCTCAAACATGGGCGCAAGCTCGAACTGGCCTGGGGCTACTTCATTGTGCCGGGTTCGTGCCGGAACGCCTAGGGCCAGCAGGCGCTTTTCCACTTCGGACATAAAAGCCAGCACGCGCGGGCTGATCGCTCCAAAATAGTGATCCTCAAGCTCTTGCCCCTTGCTGGGCTTGGCTCCGTAAACGGTGCGCCCTGCCAGCATAAGATCGGGGCGCAGCTTGAAATAGCGGCGATCCACCAGAAAATATTCCTGCTCCGCGCCAACCATGGCGCTTACCCGCGTGGCCGTGTTGTTGCCGAAAATACGCAGAATACGCAGGGCATGGGTGGAAAGGGCGTTCAGCGAGCGAAGCAACGGGGTTTTGCGGTCCAGAGCCTCGCCGGTGTAAGAGCAAAAGGCCGTGGGAATGTAAAGAGTTTTGCCACAGCTGCTTTCCATCAGAAAGGCCGGGCTGGTGGGATCCCAGGCCGTGTATCCCCTGGCTTCGAAAGTGGAGCGGATGCCGCCGGAAGGAAAACTGGAAGCGTCGGGTTCGCCTTTAATCAGCATCTTGCCCGAAAATTCGTTGATGGTTTCGCCTCCAGGGATGGGCATGATGAAGGCGTCGTGCTTTTCGGCTGTATTGCCGGTCATGGGCTGGAACCAGTGGGTGTAGTGAGTGGCTCCGCGCTCAATGGCCCAGTTTTTCATTGCCCCGGCCACAACGTCGGCGTCGCCTTCTTTAAGCGGCTCGCCGCGTGCGGCAGCCTGTTCAAGGCGCTTGTACACGCCGCGCGGCAAAATTTCGTGCATAGCTTTGAGGCTGAATACGTCCCGCCCAAAAATTTCTTTGGGCGACTACGAAAGGGAATCTGCGGGGGTAAAAACGTCGGATGCCACGGCTACGCGGGCAGCGTTGCGGGGGGTATAAGACATGGTGTGTCTCCTTTACGGGTTTGCGGATATGCTTTTTGCCAACAGATTTAGCAACAAGTATGCAAATAATTTAAATTTGGAATTTTATTTTT
>JAVBLG010000038.1:0-8790 GCA_031553655.1 Desulfovibrionaceae bacterium
AGAAAGGAACTTTTGGAAAAGTTCCTTTCTCCCTTCCCCCGAACCCCCATCCCTCTTTCCTCAAAACTTTTCATTTTACAATGGCCTCCAGGGCTTCCATGGTCTCGGCAAAAGAGCTGCGCTCATTAACCCCCTGCCGCAAAAACGATCTCACCGCGCCAATTTTGCCGAGAGCCTCATCGGCTTCGGCATCGGAACCTTTTTTATATTCCCCGATGCGTACCAGAAGCTCCACCTCCTCATACTTGGCCAGAATGCGCCGGAGCCGCCCGGCGGCCTCGCGATGCTCCGAGCCGACGATGGAATTCATCACCCGGCTCACGCTGGCAAGCACATCAATGGCTGGATAATGCCCCATGGAAGCCAAATTGCGCGAAAGCACTATATGCCCGTCTAGAATGGATCGCGTTTCATCGGCTATGGGCTCGGTCATGTCGTCGCCCTCAACCAGCACGGTATAAAGGGCTGTAATAGAACCGCGCCCGGAATTGCCGGTTCGTTCCATAAGCCTCGGCAGTGCGGAAAATACCGAAGGTGGAAAACCGCGCCGCGTGGGCGGCTCGCCCGCCGCAAGACCTATTTCGCGCTGGGCGCGGCCAAAACGGGTTACGGAATCCATGAGCAAAAGCACGCTTTTTTGCTGATCACGAAAATATTCGGCTATGGCTGTGGCTGTATAGGCCGCCTTGAGCCGTTCCATGGCCGAGCGGTCCGAGGTGGAAACAACAATCACGGATCGGGCCAGCCCTTCCGGCCCCAGATCGCGCTCCAAAAATTCGCGCACTTCGCGCCCGCGCTCGCCAATCAGGGCCAAAACGCACACGTCCGCGGAGCAACCTTTTATTATGCAGGAAAGAAGGGTGCTCTTGCCCCCGCCCGCCGCCGCGAAAATGCCGAGTCTCTGCCCTTCGCCGCAAGTAAGAAGTCCGTCAACGGCTCTGATCCCCAGGGAAATGGGCCGTTCAATCATTTTACGGCTCAAGGGGTCTGGAGGTTCGGCATATACCGGGTAACGAGCGCGGGGCTTAAGGGGCGGGCCGCCGTCCGCAGGTTCGCCAAGGCCGTTAAGCACCCGTCCGAGCAAATCCCCGCCCACGGGCACGGAATGTATTTCTCCGGTGGGTATCACTTCGGTGGAAGGGGATATGCCCTGCAAATCGCCAAGGGGCGTAAGCAAGGCCGCGTCTTTCACAAAGCCGACCACCTCGGCTTTGAGCGTCCAGTTATTCCAGGGATTGCGCAAAAGACATATTTCGCCGACGCGCACTCCGGGGGCGGCCGCCCTTATAATGGTGCCCACCACCTGTTCCACCCGGCCGCGAAACTTCACAGTGGAGGCGGAGCGAACAGTTTCTTCAAGCATGGTGGCCAGATAATCAAAATTTTTGCTGGAAGACATGGCACGGCCTTATCATTCAGGCCTGATTCTGGCGGCAAAGGCCCGGCGCAAAGCCTCAAGCTGTGTTTCCAAACCGGCGTCAACAATGCCAAGGTCGCTTTCCATCAGGCACGAGCCGCGCCCAAGGCGCGCATCAGCCGCGATTTCCAGAAAAGCCCCCCGGCCCTCGGCAAGCATGTCCGCCAGTTCGCGGCGCAACACTTTTTCATCTTCCGGCGCCACGCGCACGGTTACCCGCTGCCTGGCGCTCAAATTACTGAGTGCGGTTTTAACTATACGCGTAATACGCTCGTCGTCGGGCAGTTCGCCCACAACCTTGCGCACGGCCTGATTGACTACATCCACCACGGAATTTTCCATACGCTCGATAAAAGACACCGAAGACATCACCGTATCCAGAATTTTTTCCATATGCTCCAGGCGGCTGGCTTCCCGACCTTCCCGGTATCCTTCTTCCATACGGCGGGCATAGTCTTCTTCAGTCTTACGCGTTATTTCGGTGGCCCGCGCTTTGGCCGCGTCGATGATTTCTCCGGCTTCAAGTAAAAGCCCGGCTTCGGGAACGGATATTTTGCGGACTCCGGGGGCCGGAACCGGCGTATCGGCAATCAGTTGAAACACGGCGCCCATTGCGGAGCCACCTCTTTGATTAAAATTTTTTTCAAGCCGGTCCACACGGCTTCGCGTACAGCCTCAATATTCGCAATACATCCCGTTCCGCTCGCATGGTCAAAATTTTTCATATTTCCACGATGATTGTCCGCTATCCGGTTTGCCTTTCCGTCCATGGCGGCAAAGGAAAAAAGATCACGGGTACGCGCCCGCAAAGGCGCGGGCCAAGTCTGGCGCAAAATTCTTACGGCCTCACGCCCGTGCTTTACAACGCGCCCGGCTAACGGCATACGCCTGTCCACAGCGCAAAAAGCCCCGCCAACCGCCTCGCTCAAGGCAAAACGCCCTCTTGTGAGCGCATAGGCGTAAACATCCCGGCCCAGAGCATCTTTCAGAGTCATTACCTCATCTCGGGCAACAGCCGCGGCTATTTCACGGGCATGAACGGCGGCCCCGAACCAGTGGGCCAGCCTGCGCAGCGTTGCCGCGTCAAGCAGGGCCAGACGACGGCTTTCTTCTGCAAAATCCCAAAAAGAACCCTGAGCGATGTCTGCCGCCTGCAGCCCGGAGGCCGCCTCCAAATGCGTATCTGGGGAAAAATCCGCTGTACGGAGGCGGCCCCGCAGGCGCGTAAGGCAAATTTTTATGCAAGGCGCATTATCCCCGCAAAGGCGTTTTGAACATTTCTCGGGCGTAACCGAGGCGTTGTTAAAAGCAATGACAGCTTTTAACAATTCCGGTTTTTCAGTAAGCAGGACGGCAAAAAATTTCTTATCCATCGCCTTTGCCTTCGGCTGACGGTTTAAAAAATAACAATTTGCTCTGTCTGAAGAAAAAGACGAACAACCACACCGCAAGCGCCACAGCGGCCATCGCGGCCACAAAAAAAGTACCGGCCAGAAAAAACGGAAAACCGTCTTCGGGAATGACGGGGATAATTCCAAACATGGTTTGCGGCTCGGCCATGGACACAACCACGGTTTCCCGCACAGGCACAAGCATTACGGAAACCCGTTCAAAATTGAGATCCGGCACGGAATTGGCGGTCAGCTCCTTGATTTTTGGCACCATGTTCACCACCTGCGAGCCTGGCAAATGTCGCAAAAAAACAGCGGCCGAGGGCTGAGTTCGCGTGTTGGTGGCCTGATCCACGCTGGCCAGAACCACATGGACGCGGGCGGTGAGCACTCCGTCTATGCGCGAAAGGGTTCCGGCCACCTCCTGGGAAATGGCGTAAGCAAGACGCGACTGCTCTTCCAGAGGGGTGGAAATCATGCCTTGCCCGGAAAACACATTGCCCATGCTGGCGAAACTTTCGCCGGGAAGATTATTGTCCTTGAGAATTTGCAGAGCCTGAACAATCTGCTTGCTATCCACGGAAACCGCATATCCGTTTTTGCCGACATTGTCCTTTTGCGCCCTTACTCCGCGTTTTAAAAGCGTGGCCAGCATGGCATTGGCCTGACCTTCGTTGAGCCCCCGGTGAATTTCGGTTTTGCACCCCGACAGCAGCAAAACCAGGGACAAAACAAAAAGGAGCGCCAGCGGTTTAAATTTCATTATTCTTGCCATGTATTTCCACATATGAATTGCGGTTATTTGATAAACCAAAAATAGATCAAAAAATTAATGCTGCTTCAACACCATTTCAAAGTCTTCACCAATCTTGTGCGAAACCTGCTGACCGGCCGTCCCCTGCGCCCTCAGTACGCCGGTAAGATATTGCAGCCGAAAAAGCTCTTCCGGAGCCGCATTACCGCTGCCGATCTTATCCACCAGACGGGACAATTCCACCTCCAAATGTGTCTTTTGCCCAATGGCGGCGTCATGCGGGCTGTTTTGCTCCGGCCGAGTACCAGAAGAGTACACTCCCTCCGCAAAAAGGCCCTCTTTCCTTGCCATTGGGTCAAAATCCGCTATTTGGGGACTTTCACCCGATGTGGGGTCGTGCCCGACTACACTATTACCAGCTTGCACCGCACCCGCATCCGCCGCCTCCCCTTCAAGAGCGGCCTCAAAAGCCTTAACCAGCTCTTGTGAAGGCGCTTCCAAAGGAGCGGACGTCCCTCCGATTTCGCCTGCGGACGCGCCGCCGACTCCGCCGGTCAGGTTTGCGGCAAGCTTGTATAGTTCAGACATTTTTATTTTCCAATTTTAAAGCGTTTTGCGTAGTGAAATGAGAAAATGCTCAACGGCCAGTGCATGAATAATTTCAAAAGCAAAATGCTGTAAACAAGAGGAGCAAAAAGCGTTTATTTACAAACAGCCAGCAATTCTTTAGCAAAAACAGCCGCCGCTCCGTCGCCTCGAGCGGGAACCGCCAGAATCTCCCTGGCATCTTCCGCCCTTTTGTCCAGCAAGGCGCAAAGCCCCAACACGGCGAGAGCCTCACTGTCATCAGGGTTGGCGGCCAGCACTTCCTCTTTGAGAATGCGCTCCGCTTCGATAAATTCATCCACCACTACATGACTGAAGGCTAATCCCACCAGAGCCGGGGCAAAGCCCGGTTTTTCAGCCAGAACGCCCAGGTAAACGGCTCGCGCTTCCAAAACAAGCCCCCTGTGGCAGCCGATATTGGCTATATCCAGCAACAGGCCGCGCTTTTCAGGCGAAAGCATCACGAGCTCCTCTGGGCCAGACTCTTCATCATGTCTGTGGCGCTCTTGGAAACGGAAGAAAGGGCCTCCACAAGCGCATTGTACTGGCCCACTTCGAACTGCATGGCGACCATCTGTTCCGAACTGAGCTTTTCACCCTTCATTATCGCATTCATACGATTGCTCAATTCCTGGCCCTTCTTGTTTATACCCTCCATGCCTCTGTTGAACATGGAATTTATATCAAATCCGGGTGATGAGGATATGTTGACCATGGTTTTTCTCCTGAAATCCGCCTTGAGGCGAATTTGCTTTGAGCTAGACAGTGTTGTCTACCGCTTGCGCTTATAAAAGTCTGTCCACTATATCGCGCGCGGCCTGTACCGCCTCGCGCACCGGCCTGGCAACCGCCATTTCGTCCGGGGTAAGCCCCTGATCCATACGCGCGCGCAGTTCGGCTTCCATGCGCGCCAGCTCATCCTTGAGCGCGCCGCGCGCCGCCGAAGAAGAATCACTTTCCAGAAGCTCCGACATGGGCAAAATTGAATTCATAAATATCTCACGAAATTATAGCGCGGGCTCATGGCAATCTGAAAGCTCATTCAGATCTGCCGGACTCATTGCCCACCACGCAAAGGATAAATTGTTGAGTGCCCGTCTTTTTGCAATTGCAGTTCATTAACCCCAATGGCTTCCACCACCCAGCCTCCGGGAAGCTGCCCGCCTTCAAAAATACGCTCGCCGCTTTTGAGGCTTACAAAACGCAAAGGCTTCATGGTTACCCCCACCACGGTAAAACCGCCCGGGCCCGGCGGCGGCCTCAGAGAAGCTCTCTGCTCCTGACTTTTGCCCGGCTTGTCCGGAGAGGCGGATTGAGCGGGTCGGTTGGGAGAATTCCACACTTCAAAAGGGATATTCACGCCCATTTCCTTCTGGGCCACAGCCAGCAGACCAGCCAATCGCCAGCGCTGCTCCTGGGAAAAGCCCCCGGAAATCAAAACTTTGCCAGGAAGATAAACTATATCCACAAAATCCAGACCTTCACGGGCCAATTCGGGCATCAGCCGCCCGGTAATCTCGTCGGCATGAAAAATTTTGCGTTCCAGCCTGGGGTTGGCCGAGTCCGGTTCCGGCAGCACTCCCGACGGCAAATCGGCGCGCAATCCGGAAAAGGCTTTTTCCTCGATCATATCGTCTTTCACATATCCCGACACGGTAAGCGTATTCACGCCATTGGGAGCGCTTTCTCTGGCTTCCAGAAACAACCCGCGGCTGTTAAAGCCGTTTTCCACCGCCCTGGCCCGGTCGCCGCGCACGGCAACGTCCAGATAAACTGGATAATGCAACCTTTGTACCACAGACAAAAGGCGGGCGCGCTCCGCATCATCGTCCAATTCTCCGCTGACCATAATTCCCCGCGCGTCCTTGTGCGCCCGCAGTTTGGCAAATCCGTCCCGCCGCAAAAGCTCGTCAAGGCGTATAGCCCGTTCTTCCGGATTACTTAGCTGGCCGTGAAAGCTCAAAGTTATGGCGCATACCGCCAAAATGGACAAAAGCAGGCCGGGACGGGCGAAAAAGCGCCTCCGCTCTGTCACAGAATCGGAGTTTTCGGCCATTTGCACGTCTGGATATCCACCGCCAACCGCGTTGGCAGCCTCCGAAGTTGCGGCAACCATGTTTGCCGCCTTTGGCGAGGTTCCGACCCGCGCGGCGTCGCCCCGCGCATCCTTCCCCGGTTCATCCGCATCAGCCTCCGCGCCTTCACCATGTGGCAAGCCCGCCGCCAAAACAGTTCCGGCCGTTAACATATCCAGGGCGGCCAAGCTTTCGGCCATTTTACGCCAGCGTTCAGGGGCTGAAACGGCCTCCACTTCTGAAAGCCAGGCCAGAAGAGTACTTCCAGCCACAAAAAGCGTTCCGGCGGGCAGAGGACCGGTCTCGATCCCTTTTCCGGCTACGCTTACCTGCCCTTCCAGAGGAGCATAAAATAGTTCCATTCCCTTTTCGCCGGGGCTGACGACGAATTCGGCATGCCTCGGAGCCATGGCCACGTCGTGAAAAATTAAATCGCAAGAGTCGTCCGTTCCCGCCACCCAAACGCCCTCGGCAAGCGGCAACTCGGCCCCGATATGCGGTCCGGAAAATACGCGCAGAAGAACTCCCGCCGCCCTGTTCACGGTTTATCTTCCTCGTGGCGTGGCCAAATACGCGCGCAGCCGGAACGCTTGACCGCAGGCTCCCGATCTTCGTATCCGGCCTGGGTGGGCGACTGATGAAAGCTTGGCTCGTCAACGCGCTCAGGCACCTTGGGCAAATCATTGATGCCGATCACTTTGGGAGTGATTAGAATAAGGCGCTCCACCCGCTTGGTATTATAAGATGTGGTCTTAAACAGATGCCCCAGAATCGGGATATGCATAAGCACAGGAATACCACTGACATCATTAGTTTTTTTCTCGTAATAATAGCCGCCTATGAGCAGGCTTTCGCCCGCGCCCACAATGGCCTGGGTGTTGATTGTGGTCTGCTTTATGGGATCCGGCGGTTGCCCGGCCTTAAGCGGCGCGGTTGAAGCGCTGTTGCTTTGGGCGTCCTGCACGTTCACCGCCAGCTTGATCACCGCGCGGCCGTCTTTTTCGCGGATAATGTGTGGGGTTACTTTGAGTACAGTTCCGGCTTCAACCTTGTAAAGATCCGTGGCCTGATAGCCTTCCACGGTTACATAATAAGTAGTTGTATTTTCCAGCGAGGCCTGCACATTGTCCACGGTAAGCACCGAAGGCTTACCGAGCACCCTGGCATTGCCCTTCGATTCCAGAGCGGTGACTCTGGCCAAAAAATAATCAGCCCCGTGAGTGTAGATGGTGGAAAGGGAAAGCCCGGTGGTGGTTATTGTGCCCGGCGTGGGTATCGGGCGGAAAACAGCGGCTCCGGAGCCGAGCTCGCCGCCAGCTCCCCAGCCGCTCTGCCCCTTTACACCGCCCTGATAATTGATGCCCAACTCCTGGGTATTGTCCACATCAATATCCACTATGGCGGCATGTATTTCCACCAGTTCCACGGGCACATCCAGGTCTTTGATTACTTTTTCATAGTACGGCATGCGGTAGGCGCTGTCGGAAACAACCACCGAATTCACTCTGGAATCGGCCATAATGTTCACGCCGGGATGCGAGTCCGCCGTTGCCGCTCCGGACTGGCTCTGACCTGAGGCCGAGGCATCCTCCCGTCCCCCCTCGCGGCCCATGGCGATCATCCCGGTGCCGTTGAGCTTGCTCTGGGCGGACGGTTCCTGGCGTACCGAAGTTCCCTGATGGCCGCCACCGCGCGGACCCCCCAACATGGCCCGCAAAATGGAAGCCACGCCGGGCACGGTTATGTTCTTGCCCATGCTTTGCAGGCTGATGTCGTCCGCCCAGGCGTATTTGAGGGGAAAAACCCGCATCACCACATTGCCGCCCTGCGCGGCCTCCAGAGCCTGAGCCGCGCTGACTATGCGGTTTACATAATCCGGCGGGCCGAAAACGCGGATTATGCTTCCGGCCAGTCTGGGATAAAGCTGCTGGGAAAACAGCCCCGATTGCGCCATCATACTGAACATGGACTGCGCGGCCATGGTCTTCGGAGTGATGAAGGCCTCGGTTCTTTCTTCTTCACTGTAAAAATGCAGTGTGGTGTCCCTGATATACCAATTGACCTTGTAAGCGGCCTCAATGCCGCCCAAAAATTCAGCTGGCGAAACATTGGTGAAACGCCCGCTGATGGAACCTTTCACCGCCAGGGTGACTGACCCGGCCAAACCCTGGGATCGGGCAAAGCTCAAAAGCACGGCGGGAAGATCTTGTCTTTCGGCATAGTGGGTGAACGGGCGGGAAAGAGCGGCGGGCGTACGGGCAGCGCCAAAAGCCGCATCAGGGCGGCAAAAGGAAAACAGCAATAAAATAAAAACAAACAATTTTAAAATATTGGACAATGTATCTCCTATAGCATTTCGCTTTTTAAATTATCCATTACCTAAAACTGTTTTTTAAGAATTAAGGCTGATTGTCCTGCGCCGCCTTTCACCGGCGGCTCGGAATAGCATGTTATTACGGCGGCTTCGCCGCCTAAGTTACGGACACTTTGTGTCCGGACGGCCCTGACAACGCACGGGCCGTCAGAGCATTTCGCTCATTTCATTCG
>JAVBLG010000071.1:0-32214 GCA_031553655.1 Desulfovibrionaceae bacterium
GATGCGCCTTATGATCTGGTGCGCACCATGCGTGCTTCGGTTCTGTGCCTGGGGCCGTTACTGGCTCGGCTGGGCCAGGCGCGAGTGGCCATGCCCGGCGGTTGCGCCATAGGGGCCAGGCCAGTTGACCAGCACCTCAAGGGCCTTGAGAAAATGGGGGCCGTATTTGAGCTGGAAGAAGGCTATGTGATCGGCCGTTGCAAGGGGAGATTGCGCGGAGCGCGCATAGCCTTTGATATGCCTACCGTGGGCGGCACAGAAAATTTGATCATGGCGGCGGTGCTGGCCGACGGCGAAACTGTACTGGAAAATGCGGCCAGAGAGCCGGAGATATGCGATCTTGCTTCCTTCCTCAATTCCTGCGGGGCCAAAGTGGAAGGGCACGGCACCGGGGTTATTAAAATCAACGGCGTTTCCAGGCTGTCGGGAACGGAATACGCGATCATGCCCGACCGCATCGAGGCTGGAACATTTTTGGCCGCCGCCGGAGTGACCGGCGGGGAGCTAGTGCTAAAAAACTGCCCCACGCACGCCCTGGAGGCGGTGATGGAAAAACTGGCGGCCATGGGCCTGCACATGGAAGAAACCCCGGACGGGCTGCTGGCGCGTCGGGCCGATGGCATTCTACGCGGCATTGATATTCGCACGCAGCCATATCCGGGTTTTCCCACCGACATGCAAGCCCAGATCATGGCCATGATGTGCATGGCCGAAGGCTCTTCGCTGGTGGAGGAGAGCATTTTTGAAAATCGCTTCATGCATGCTCTGGAACTTGTGCGCATGGGGGCCGACATCAAGCTTTCCGGCCACTCGGCCATGGTGCGCGGGGTTAAAAAGCTTACCGGAGCGCCGGTAATGGCCTCGGACTTGCGGGCCAGCGCCTCGCTGGTGCTGGCCGGGCTGACCGCCAAAGGCAAAACCAGGGTACGACGCATCTATCACCTAGATCGCGGCTATGAGCGCATGGAACTGAAGTTGGAGGCCGTGGGCGCGAAAATTAAGCGCGAAGCCGAATAATTTAAATAATTCTTGACATAAAGCTAAACCGCGTTCAAATCATTTTGGACGCGGTTATTTTTGTGTTATTTTTGTATTATATATTTCGTTCATCCCGAAGGAAGCGCGAACGCTAATATTCTTAATATTTATCAATAGATACCTTTAATTTGTAAGCCTTTGTATATAACAGAATACTCGTTTCAAACAGTGCAAAACCCGCACTGTAACTGTGCCTGAGACGGCTTAAAAGGAGAGGTTTGTGAACATCAAAAAACGGGTTGTTTTCGGTTTTTTGTTAACAGTGCTGGTGATGGCCGGCGGCATTGTGCCCTATGTAATTATATCCATGCGCGACAATGCCGAAGAATCTTACTTGTCCGGGTCTTCAAAACAGTTGCAGGCCATGGACAGCTATGTGAGCGCCTTTGTCCGCGAGGCGGAGCGCAATGCGGCATATCTGGCCGGAACTGAAGTAATAACTGAAGGTCTGGGGCTGTTCCCCAACCTCAGCAATACCACCGCTCCCACCGAATTCAGGCATGACCGCCTCTCCCCCGCGGCCCTTGCCGTGGTGCAACCTCTTTTCAGGATGCACAAAGGCAACGAAGCTTATGAAGAAGCATACATAGGATATATTGATGGAAGCTATGTAAGCTCCATTCCCGCAACCAAGCTGCCTGCGGGCATGAATTCTTTAAAACGCCCATGGTATATACAGCGCACTTCCTCTGATAAAAATGTTGGCTTGGCGGACAGCTACCTTTCCATCACCGGTGAGCTGGTTATTGCCGCCACGCACAAGCTGTTTGACCGCAGCGGCAAACTGATTGGCGCACTAGGGCTCGACGTCTCCCTGAACGGCCTTTCCGAACGTTTTAAAAGTTTCAATTTCGGAAACACAGGCTATTTTCTGCTCATTGAAAATACGGGGCGCATTCTCTGCAATCCGCGTCAGCAGGATATTACCGGGAAAATTATCGGCAAAGATGTGACCGACCCTGGGCTGGCCGAAATTTTAAAAATTAAAAACGGCACCGTGAGCATCCCTCTGCACGGGCAAACCATGCGTGCCAATGTGCTGACCACCAATTTCGGCTGGAAAATAGTGGCTCTGCAAGCCGAAAGTGAAATTTTTTCCGGGAGTAATTCCGCCATTCGTTCCATATCGATCATAAGTGTCTGTATAACCTTGGCTGTTCTTTTGTTGGCCTATTTTCTGGTCAATTCCATCAATCGTCCGTTGAGGCTGATTGTCAGCGAAGCGGACAAAATAGCCCAGGGTGATCTTGATGTGCATCTTGATGAAAACTCATTCTATGGCGAACTTGCGGAATTGAGAACATCACTTTTGAATATGGTGAGCAACATTAAAAAGATGATTAAAACAGCCGATCAAAAGAGCAGGGAAGCCGAAGAGAATCTGCTTATGGCCAAAAATGCCAAAGAGCAAGCGGAACAGGCCCGGCTGCAGGCGGAACACGCCAGGCATGAAGGCATATCTACCGCTGCCGCGCAGTTGGAGGAAGTTGTGTCTACCATTTCGTCCGCCGCGGGCAAGCTGGCCTCGCGCATAGGGCGGGCGAACAATATCAGCGCCGAATCCGCCAGACGCCTGCGGGAAGCGGCGAGCGCCATGCAGCAGATGAGCACGGCCATACGTGATGTGGCGGGCAGCGCTTCCTCGGCTTCATCCATGTCCGCCGAAACCAGGGCCAATGCCGAGGGCGGAGCCAGAATAGTGCAGAGTGTGCTGCAAAGCATTGGCAATGTTCAGAGAGTCTCCGCCGATCTCAAAAAAGATATGGCTCAGCTTAATGAGCACGCTCAGGCTATCAGCCGTATTATGGGGGTTATTGTTGATATTGCCGACCAGACCAACCTCCTTGCTCTTAATGCGGCTATCGAGGCCGCAAGGGCTGGAGATGCCGGGCGGGGCTTTGCCGTGGTTGCGGACGAGGTTCGTAAGTTGGCCGAAAAAACCACAACTTCCACTCAAGATGTGGGCAACGCCATAAAAGCCATTCAGGACAGCATGCTTCGGAGCCTTTCGGGCATGGATAATGCTCTGGAGCAGGTGGAAAAGGCAACGGCCCTGGCGGACGAGTCCGGTGCGGCTTTGCGACAGATAGTCGCCAATGTGGAAGTTACGGCGGATCAGGTACATTCTATTGCCACAGCCAGCGAGCAGCAGTCTTCCTCCAGTGAATCCATTAACCGCTCCATTGACAAGGTTAATGAGATGGCCGGTGAAACGGCCCAGACCATGGGCGAAGCCTCAAGCGCCGTGGATGAGCTGGCCAGGCAGTCCAGAAGATTGAGTGAGCTTATTATGGGCATGAAGAAATAGCGGAAAATTGGAAGCGGCTCATTGAAGCAAACCGGGGGCGGAACCATTTCCGCCCCCGATTTTTCGAGTTAGGGCCTACCCAAGCTTCATACCCGGTTCCATCCTCATACCTGTTAGGTTGGTTTCGTAACCACCAAGCTCTTCGATGCGTTTTTTGAACACATCACTGCGCAAAAGCTCAAGCACGGCGACAATGCGCGGGTCTTCCATAAAGCGTGTGGGCACGGCCAGATCGTAGCGTTCGCGGGCTAGTGGCTCGAAGCCCAGATCAAGCGCCGAGGCGGCGGCGTAAATGCCCAGCCCGCAGTCAGCCGAGCCGGTGAGCACATTCACGGCCACGGCCATGTGGGTGGTTTCTTCCTTTTCGTAGCCCTTCACGTCGGCCGGGGACATGCCGGATTTCTTGAGGTGCCAGTCGAAGAGAATGCGCGTTCCGGCCCCACGCTGGCGGTTGATGAAGCGCGCCTTTCCGCCCTTGAGGTCCTCAACCCCCTTAATGCCCAGAGGGTTGCCCTTGGGTACGATTATCCCTTGATGGCGTATGGCCAGGTTGAAAAGCACAAGGTTTTCGCGGTGTTCAGGAAAGTGTTTGTCCAGCCAGGAAAAGTTGAAGTCACCAGTGTCTTCGTCCAGCAAATGCATGCCGGCCATGTGGCAGGTGCCGTTTTTCAGCGCGGTTATGCCGCCCATGCTACCCACATGGGTAGAGGCCAGCCCGAAGGGATTGTCCAGGCCCATCAGCGAGTCAGCCAGAAGATCCAGAGTATTGTCGTGGCTGCCTATGCAGATCAGCATTTTATTCAGAGTGTCTTCCGACACGGTCAGCTCGCCTTTGACTACGGTTCCTTCGTTCAGCCCTTCTTTTTCGGCCGGAATGCGCGCAACGGCCTGGGCTTTGGTGAGGGTGGTGATGTTTCCGGCCCCGCGCCCAAGGGGCATGCCGATGATTTTGTCTCCCACCTTTCCGGCGCACAGCCGCACGAATTCCTCAATGCCCAGTTGTGAAGGAGCCTTACGGGCCAGTTCTATTTCCATTTCGGGCTTGTGGGGTTTTTCCCTGTGCCCCAGCCAGGAAATCACCGGGGCAAAAAACTGTTCAAAAGCTACCACGTTGCTTACCGGATAACCGGGCGCGCCCAGCACCAGGGTTTTGCCGCAAATTCCGGCCAGAGCCGGTTTGCCCGGCATGGCCGCGATGCCGTGCACCAGAACCTTGCCTTCACGTTCAATTATGGCGCGGGTGAAATCCTTGCTTCCGGCCGAAGATCCGGCGCAAAAAATTACCACATGAGCTCCGCTGCTTATGGCATCGACAAGGGTTTTATGGAGAATCTCCGGATCGTCGGGCACCGGGGGCACGCGCTCGGCAATAAAGCCCATGTCGCGAGCCAGCGCGGCCAGCACCTGCGAATTGGACTCCACCACCTGCCCCTTGCCGGGGTCGGGGCGCGCGCTGAAATCAAGAATTTCGTTGCCGGTGGGAATAATCTTCAGGTGTGGGCGCTGCCATACTTCAACTTCCCATATGCCGCCGGAAAGCAGGGCGCCCACATCATAAGGAGTAAGCAGGCGGTTGCGGGCAAAAAGCAGCTCTGTGGCCACAATATCTTCACCTATGCGGCGCACGTGCTGCCAGGGAAAAACCGGCGCTTCCACGCTGATGTCGCCGTTCGGCAATTGTTGCACATTTTCGATCATCACCACGGCGTCACAGTCGTCAGGCATATGATTGCCTGTATTCACGGCAAAACAGTCCTGCCCGGCCGCCAGGGTAACTGGGCTGCCCTCACGGGCGGAAAAAGTGGAGGAGGCCCGCATAGCATAGCCGTCCATGGCCGCCGAATGCGCGGTGGGAGAAGAGTAGCGGGCAAATACCGGACCGGCCAGCACCCGGCCGGAGGACTCGTGCGAGCCCACAGTTTCGGCCCTTATAAGGGCATCGCGATCCAGTGCCTGGCGCGTCAGGGAAACGGCCTCGGCAATAGGCATGGTTTTTAAGTATACATTGCGCTTCATTTTTCTCTCCCCCTGTTTGCGATTATGCTGTTAAGCACATATACCGCAAAACATGGGGGAGAGAAAGTGGATTTTGGAGTAAATCCCTAATCAAGCAAACCCAGCAGCCTGGCCACCCGGTTGGGATCAAGGCCGCTGTGTACAGCGCTCATGGATACAGGGGCGGCCTGCACTTCGTCGGCAATCATGGCCACGGCCTGCGCGGCTTCGCTGTCATCCAGGCTGGTGGGGCTGGGCGGGGTGGAAGACAGGGCCACAGCCGCGGAAGACGCCGCGCCAATAGCGCTCATGCTGTCGCGCTTTTCCTGCAATTTGGCTTGAAAGGTGGCGAAGTGGGACAAAATGTCGTTGTTGTATTGGCGAACCACGGAATTGTTGGTTTCGATCATCATGACTGAACTCCCGACTGTTTATTTTTCCGGCGGAAAAATTCGCCGCCTTACCGAGAATCCAGCAAAATGTGTGCCAATGTCTTAGGGACTGTCTCCAAATAGCGGATTTTGATTCAAGGGCAAGGAAAGCGGGCCTTTTTGCGTAGTGAGTGTACTCTTATGGTACTCGACCGGAGCAAAAATGCCCGCTTGACGTAGCTATTGTACAAAAGACGCATTTAGAGACAGCCCCTAGCGTAACTTAAACCTCAGACGTAACACACCATCTTCAAAACTGTGCGAGGTGATGCGTATAAGGCCCACCTCGGAAGTATTTTCCACATGCTGCCCGCTGCACGGGCAGGCGTCGTAATCGCCCACGCGCACTATGCGCAGGCTGTCTCCCGCGCCTTCGGGCAGGCGCGACAGGTTGAAGGCGGTTTCGGCCTCGGCCCTGGGCATGAAGCTCTCGGTCACGGGGGAATTGCTCCGCAGCACTTCGTTGATTTGTTTTTCAACCTCGGTCATTTCGGCGTCGGTTACAGGGCGATGGAAATGATAGTCGCATTTGGACTTATCGGCGTTGATATGCGAGGAAAAGCAGCGGCCGCTGCCCAGGAGTTTCACCATGGTTGCGTTGAGCACGTGCTCGGCGGTGTGCATTTTGCGCAATTTGTCATCGCTGTAATCTTTGGACATTACGGTAAACTCCTTTCTTCCAATCCTTCTCTTTTACCCTTCTCGGCCTTGGGCGGTTCGGTAACGGCTTTCAGCCCAGGCACGGAATCGCTTACCTGAACATCCTGATTTGAGGCGACCTTGCTGTCAGAAATATACAGGCGGCAGTCGAAGCCGAAACATTCATCCAGAGCAATAACCCGGCCATGTACCTGCCCTTCGGCCGGAGGCGCGGGAAAGGCTACGTAATACTCTCGGGTGCGATGGGCGGGCCGGGGCTCCACTTTGCAGGCAGCCAGCCATTCGTCGCCCTTGCCGTCCCAGTCGGCTATGCCGATCATGGTCACGGTAATGTCCTCACGCGCGGTTTTTATTTTGAAACCGTAATCCAGCCGTTTGAATTCATTGCCTTTGGCCAGACCGGCAAAAGTCGCCGGGGAGCGATTATCGTCCGGGCCGGAATATAGGAACGAGGGCGAAAGATGGTTAAGGATAATATCGGGGTAATCTTCGGAAAAGAAAGAAAATGTTTTAATATAATCCCCTTCCGCGTCCAGCAGCGAGCGTGATTTGAGTTCCTTGCCCATACGCTTGCTCATAGCCACAAAGGCGTCTTCATCAACCATCTTAACCGACTTCAGGCCGCAGCCGCCCAGAATCAGGACGAGCGGGGCGGCTGCCAATAACCATTTTATATGTTTAAACATATTTATTATCAGTATTTTAGTCGATAACCTTGTTAAGGGCATACTCGATAATTCCCTCGGCCCCGGCTTCGCGCAATCTGGGTATGAGGTCGCGCACCAGATCGGTACCCACCACGGTTTCCACTGATACCCACGCTCTGTCGCGCAGAGGGGACACTGTGGGCGAATTGAGCGCGGGCAAAAGGTCGAGAATGCTGTTCAGCCGCCCGGACGGAGCGTTCATTTTTACGCATACCAGACTTTCGGCGCGCAGCGCTCCTTCCATAAGTAGTTGTATTTGCTCTATTTTGGCGCGTTTTACGGGATTTTCCCAGGCTTCTTTATTAGCTATAAGCACGGTGTTGGTAACCAGCACTTCGTCAATTATACGCAGGCCATGGGCGCGTATGGTGGTTCCGGTTTCCGTAACTTCCACAATGCCGTCGGCCAGCCCTTCCACTACCTTGGCCTCGGTGGCGCCCCAGGAATAACTTACCTTCACATTGATGCCCCGGCTTTCGAAATAGCGGCGGGTTACGCCCTGCAATTCCGTGGCGATATGTTTGCCCCGCAGGTCTTCGGGCTTGTAATAGGGAGAGTCTCCGGCCACGGCCAGCACCCAGCGCGCCGGGCGGTTGGATGTTTTGGAGTAGATGAGATCGGCAATTTTGACCACATCCGATTCAGTTTCCAATATCCAGTCCATGCCGGTGAGGCCCACGTCGAGAATGCCGTCGGCCACATAACGGGCCATTTCCTGGGCGCGGCACAAAGACACGGCTATGTTCGGGTCGTTTATTTCCGGAAAATAGTTGCGGTGATGCTTGCGTATTTTCCAGCCGGCGCGTTCCAGCAGATTGATAGTGGCGTCTTCAAGAGAACCTTTGGGAACTCCGAATTTCAGGAAACAGTTACTCATTTTTTTATATACCTCCGGGACTGAAATCTATTGTTTTTTATTAATCAAGTCATCCGTTCAAGGTGATTAATGGCAACGCTTGCGCGATCGCGGTACGGCCTCGCTCCGCGCCTCCTAGCTATGAATGCTCCGCATTCGAACACTTGCTGGCGCAAGTGTCTCAGGACTGGCGCGCCAGCCCTGTATACACCTCTTTTGGATCAAAAATTCGCGGAGCGCATTCGCTTACCGCGCCGTCTTTATATTCATCGGCAAAGCAGGAGCGATAGCCACGGTGGCAGGCCGCGCCCCCAATCTGATCTATCAGCAGCACCACGGCGTCGGCGTCGCAGTCTATACGGATGGAATGCACTTTCTGCACATTGCCCGACTCTTCCCCTTTGTGCCACAATTTGTTGCGGCTGCGGCTGAAATAATGGGCTTCGCCGGTTTCCAGGGTTTTGTTCCAGGATTCTTCATTCATATAAGCCAGCATCAGCACTTCTTTGCTGACATAATCCTGGGCAATGGCCGCGATAAGTCCGCCGGACTTGGCGAAGTCAGGTTTGAAAGGGCAGGGGGACATAGCTGTTCTCCGTTTGTTTCTATAAAATCTTAACCGCGTAGTCTAGCTGTTAGCCGGGTGGTATGCAAGCCTATTTTCGGTAGCTCCATTTTGGCGTGATACTTCGTCAGGCGGCATTTTCCGTTCGAGTCATGTACTAGAAGGGTACACTCCCTCGCGGAAAATTTGCCTTCCTTGTCTGACACCAAACTGGCCCTACCGAATTATTTGCACCAAATTTTTTGCTACTTGACAATGTTGTTCATTCCCAATATAAATTTTAGTTCACGCCCGCATAACATAACTGCGGGCGGAAGCCTTGCTCGTCCACAAGGCGCGTGACTCGCGCCGGGCGGGCCATAGTCCATAAGGAGATTTAAATGAGAAAGTTTGAAACCTTGTTGTTGCTCTCGCCCGAGCTTGCCGCTGAACCGCGCGAAGCTCTGCTGGCCAATCTGGCCGGTATTGTGGAGCGCGGCCAGGGCCGTGTGCTCACCGCCGATCATTGGGGCATGCGCGATCTGGCCTATCCTGTGCGCAAACAGATGCGCGGCTATTACGTGCGTCTGGAATATGCCGCTCCGGCCGAACTGGTGGCCGAGCTTGAGCGCATCATCCGCATCAGCGACGGCGTTTTTAAATTTATAACTGTAAGACTGGCCGACAATGTGGCCGAGGAGGCTGCGTAGCATGGCCTTTAACAAGAAAAAATTTACCCCCCGGCGCAAGTTCTGCCGTTTTTGCGCGGACAAGGAACTGCCGCTTGATTACAAGCGCGCCGACATTCTGCGCGATTTCATTACCGAGCGCGGCAAAATCATCGCCCGGCGCATCACTGGAACCTGCGCGCATCACCAGCGCGCTCTTACCCGCGAAATCAAGCGCTCCAGGCAGATGGCCCTGCTTATATACACGGCCACTCACGCCAGCGACGTAAAAAGAAAGTGCCTGATCTAGGGGGGCGGATATGAAAGTTATACTCCGTGCCGACGTGGAAAATGTGGGCCGTCTTGGCGAAGTTGTTACCGTAAAACCCGGCTTCGGCCGCAACTATCTTCTGCCTCAGGGCATGGCCATGGCCGCCACCCCTGCCAACTTGAAGGTGTTTGAGCTGGAACGCAAGAAATTGCAGGCCAGAATGGACTCTCTCAAGGCCGACGCTTCGGCTATTGCCGCCCGTCTGGAAAAGGCCTCGGTGGTCATTCCCATGCGTGTGGGTGAAAATTCCAAGCTTTACGGCTCGGTGACCACGGCGATTATCGGCGACGCTCTGGCGGCGTTAGGCATTGAATTGGATCGCCGCCGCATTCTGCTTGATGCGCCCATTCGTGCGCTGGGCGAGCATGAAGTGCGCGTGCGCCTGCACATTGACGTGGTGGCTCCTATGATCGTCAAGGTCGTGTCGGAAGACAAGACTCATGAAGAAAAGGCCGCTCCCGAAGCTGAAACGGCGGAAGCCGCCGCTGAATAAGCTTTCGGCCTTGTGACCGACTTGTTTTGAACGCCGCCCCCGTGCCGTCCGGCCGGGGGCGCGCGTTGTTTTGAGGAAAAAATAATGCCTACCGGAAATGATCAATCTCCCCCTTTTTCTGATGAGCCGGTCCGGGGTCGCCCCCGCCAGAACCGTCAGGAGCGGCAAGACCCGGAGCGAGCAAGAAATGATCTGCTAAAGCGCGTTCCGCCGCACAGCGTTGAGGCCGAGCAGGCCGTGCTGGGCGGTATTTTGATCCGCCCGCGAGTTATGCACTCCATGGTGGATCTGCTGAATGCCGACGATTTCTATTTGCCCGCGCACAATGCCATTTATCGCGCCTACATTGACTTGTACGGCAAATCCGCGCCTATTGATCTGGTGAGCGTGGCGGAACATCTGAAATCGCGTGGGGAAATGGAGGCCGCCGGCGGGGCGGTGTACCTTTCGGAACTGGCCCAGACTGTTGTCAGCGGGGCCAATGCCGAATATTACGCCTCCATAGTGCGCGACAAGTCGCTGCAAAGGGCCATGATCGACGCCTGTTCCACAATCATTGGCAATTGCTACGATGCCTCCATGGAAGTTGGCACGTTGCTAGACAGTTCGGAACAATCCATATTTTCTATTTCGCAGCGCACCACCGGCAAGGATTTTTCATCTTCCAAGGAACTTATCAGCAAGGTCTTCGACAACTTGTCCAAACTGGCCGCCAGCAATGAAGTGGTAACCGGGGTAACCACCGGCTATTCGCGCCTCGACCGGCTCACTGCCGGGCTTCAGCCTTCCGACCTGATTATTGTGGCCGGACGTCCTTCCATGGGCAAAACCGCCTTTGCCATGTGCATGGCCATGAATTCAGCCATACGCCAGGGTATACCAGTATGTGTGTATTCATTGGAAATGTCGCGTGAGCAGATTATGCAGCGCATGCTCGGGGTGTATGCCAAAGTGGACGTTTCCAAGTTAAGACGGCCCTCTTTTCTTACCGATGAGGACTGGGCGCGCCTTTATTCCGCCGCCGACACTTTGGGCAAGGCTCCGATTTATGTGGACGACACCCCATCGCTATCCACCTTGGAAGTGCGGGCGCGTACCCGCCGACTGAAAAGCGAAAAGGATGTCGGCTTGGTAATTGTGGATTATCTTCAGCTTATGCGCAGCAACAAGCGCACCGACTCGCGCGAGCAGGAAATTTCCGACATATCCCGCTCGCTCAAGGCGCTGGCCAAGGAAGTGAACGTGCCGGTGGTGGCCCTTTCGCAGCTCAGTCGAAAAACCGAAGATCGTACTGAAAAGCGGCCCATGCTGTCCGACCTGCGCGAATCCGGGGCTATTGAGCAGGACGCCGACGTGATCATGTTTGTGTATCGCGATGATGTTTATAAATATCCCAAAGCCTCGGAGCGGCCGACCCAGGGAGTTGCCGAAATTATTATCGGCAAACAGCGCAACGGCCCGGTGGGCGTTGCCGAACTGGCTTTTATCGCGCCCTATACGGCATTTGAGGAATTGGCGGCCGACTATACTCCCTCGCCATCGGAATAGGGAATAAATCAAAAAAATAGCTATAGGCATGATTCGCAAATTTTTTATTATCGGCGCGCGCGGAGCGGGCAAAACCACATTGGGGCGCATGGCGGCGACCACGCTGGGCCTGTCCTTTGTGGATACCGACGAGCTTCTGGCGCGGCGCTGGCACGAGGAGCGGGCCGATGACGTCCGTGTGCCCGGTTCGAGCGGGGAACTGAAAAGGGCTTCCGGCGGACAGCGAGCCGCTGAAGGCTCCCCCCCCCAATCCGTTGCGGCGGAGCTTTCCTCCAGATCCGCCGTGAAGCTAATTCCGGCTATCATCGAGAGCGAGGGTTGGGGTTGCTTTCGTCGGCGCGAAAGCGCGGCCTTGCGCGAAGCCGCGCTTCATTATACGGTTATATCAACCGGGGGAGGAATTGTTCTTGCCCCTGAAAACCGCGCTTTTATGAAAGAGAGTGGAGTTGTTGTATATTTGCGCGCCCCGGCCGAAGTGTTGGCCGGACGGCTTAAGGGCGATGCGGCCAGTCAGCGCCCTTCGCTCACCGGTCTGCATCCGGCCGAGGAAATGGCCGAAGTTTTGCGAGCGCGCGAGCCGCTGTATATGGACCTGGCCGATCACGTGCTTGACGCGGCCAACTCGATTGCGGCCGCGATGAAGCATCTGCACGATATTATTTCTTCATTTCGCAACGGACAGTAGCAGTTCAGTTTATTGTCAGAAGTTATATTACGGCAAACTGAACCGTTACAATAAAGGTGATTAATGTTTGGAAGTACCTTCGGCCACCTCCTGCGTCTCACAACTTTTGGCGAGTCACATGGCCCCGGCATAGGTGGAGTTATAGACGGCTGTCCATCTGGAATTGCCATTGACGAGGAACTCATTCAACGTGATCTCGACCGACGCAAACCTGGAGCCGGCCTGGCCGGAACCACCCGCGTGGAAAAAGATCGCGTCTCCCTGCTTTCGGGCGTTTTTGAGGGTAAAACCACTGGAACGCCCATCGCTTTTTTCATTGCCAACGAAAGCCAGCGTTCCGCCGATTATTCCAAGCTGGCTGCCATATACCGGCCCGGCCATGCCGATTACAGCTACGACGCCAAGTACGGCTTACGCGATTATCGCGGCGGCGGCCGAGCTTCGGCGCGCGAAACCGCAGCCAGGGTGGCCGGTGGAGCCATTGCCTCGGCAATTCTGGCCGGGGCGGGAGCAAAGGTTTATGCCGCCACTGAGGAATTGGGCGGTTTGCCTGTTCCGGAAATAGACATGGAGGGTGCTTTTGAACGGCCCTATTTCTCAGCCCACGATGCCGCCATATCCGCCTGGGAAGAAGCGCTCAAAGCCGCCCGAAGTGAGGGCGACAGCCTGGGGGGTATTGTGCGGGTTGAAGTTCGCGGGCTGCCGTCTGGCCTTGGCGAGCCGGTATTCGGCAAGCTCGACGCCATGCTGGCCGCCGCGGTGATGAGCGTGGGGGCGGTAAAGGGCGTGGAAATCGGCGCTGGTTTCGCCGCCGCGCGCCTTAAAGGCTCGCAAAACAATGATCCCATTATCTCCGGACGTTTTGCCTCCAATAACGCCGGTGGCATTCTTGGCGGAATTTCCAGTGGTCAGGATATTGTGCTGCGCGCGGCCGTAAAGCCCATTCCGTCCATATCCATGCCTCAGGAAACTATGGATAGAAACGGCAACCCCGTCCAGGTAAACATAGGTGGAAGGCATGATGTGTGCGCCATTCCGCGTGTTGTGCCGGTTATTTCGGCCATGACGGCGCTGGCCCTGGCCGATGCATTACTGTTGCAAAGAAGGCTACTGACTTCGTCAGTAGCCTGACGGCCCGTGCGCTGAGGGCCGTCCGAACCCGTAGGGTTCGTATCGTAGGCCACGCAGCGGCCGTAGCGCATGAGATGCCGAGCCGCCGTTGAAGGGCGGCGCAGGCCAAAAGACCTCGGAGCATAAAAACACTTGGAAATTAGATTTTTTGTCTGCCTGATGCAATATCACGGCAAACTGAGTTTATAGCGCCTAAAATAACATATCTGATTATACTTTATGGATATTAAATTATATGGTATAATACGGCGTTCATATTCCGGTTTCGCTGTGGGGATATATGCGACTGAATATAAAATTCGCTATGGCCTTTGTAAGCCTTGTGTTGGTATCGGTAATATTGGTTTTTATCGGCATCAGCGGCATCAACTTTCAGGTGAGCACAGGCAAGACGGTTTTTGAAGGATCTCTTGTTCCGGTGGCCAATCTGGCCAAAATGATGATCAAGTTCGATGCATTGCACAGTGATCTGCGCGATATGGTCGAAGCCGACACGCTGGCCAAGGCGGATTGGGCCTTCATAAAGATGAAAGTGCCCATGCGTGACTACGATGATTTGATGGAACAATATATAAGAACCATACCCAATAATCCCCTTACAGCTGACGAAAAACGAAAAATAGTTGAGGACATAAAAGAGCAAGAGCAACAACTGGTGGAAAGGTTGGTCCGAGTGGCCGAGCTTTCCCGTACCGGTGAGCAGGCAGAGTCCATAGCCCTGTTCGAGCGCGATCTCAAGCCGGTAATCCAGTTGATGAGCGCCAATATAAGACTTCTTGTGGACGTATCCATACAAGACGCCGCCACTCTTGGCGGCGAAATGGAGTCTGCCCGCAAAAGCGCCATGTTTTACATGTTTATGGCTCTGATGCTGGGGATGGCGACCTCGGCCGTGATATGCCTTGTGCTGCGCTATTTTGTGGTAAAGGCTCAGGATGAGCAACAGAAAGCCTACAGGGACACAGCTGCTGTTTTCAGCGAAATACCCGCGCCCATATGCGTTGTGTGCCGCGACGGAGGGTTGATTCTTGACGCCAACGCGGCATTTTTGAACCTTTGTTCCTCAACCGGGCGTATTGATATCATCGGTTCGTCCGTGCCCGAATATTTCGAGCTGCCCGGCGGCGAATCCATAATCGAAAAACTGCGTCAGGGCTCCGGTTTCAAATGCGTTCTCAAGGGCAGAAAAGGCGTCTTGAGTGAAATGGAAATGTTTTCCAAGCCCTTTGTTTTTCAGGATAGAGAGTCTTTTGCCGTTTTTTGCATGGATCTTACCAGGCAGCGCTTGCAAGAGCGCGCTCTAAAGGATGCTGTAACCGCCGCCGAAGAGGCCTCGCGCATGAAGTCGGCTTTTGTGGCTAATATCAGCCATGAAATAAGAACTCCGCTCAACGGGGTGATCGGTTTTGCGGAACTGGCCCTAGATGAGAGAGGGCTTTCGGCCAACATAAAGGATTTTTTGGATAAAATTCGCATCAGCGCTAACGGCCTGCTGAGCATCATTAACGATGTGCTGGATATTTCCAAGATCGAATCGGGTAAGATGGAGCTGGAAAAGACAGAGTTCGACCTTGGAGAAGTCTTTACCCAGTGTGAGGTCATAACCAGAGCCAATGCGGGGGAAAGGGATGTCAAACTTGATTTTGACAACAAGGATTGCCCGGACAATCTGATAATAGGCGATCCCACCAAGCTGCGTCAGGTGCTGCTTAATCTGCTGTCCAACGCCATCAAGTTCACCAACTGTGGGGTTGTGCGCATGTCTTCCACGCTCTTGCGGCGTGAGGACAACAGCATAACCATAAAGTTCGAAGTGCGGGACAGCGGCATAGGTATGAGCGCGGAACAGCTGGAAAAGATTTTTCTGCCTTTCACCCAGGCCGACAGCAGTACCACCCGCAAATATGGCGGCACCGGCCTGGGGCTGGCCATTACCAAAAGCATCATAGAGATGATGGGCGGTTCCTTGCGGGCGGAAAGCACGCTCGGTCTGGGCAGCTGTTTCAGCTTTACCCTTTCCTTCGGCCTGTCCGATAAGTCGGCCGTGGGCAATGCGGTTTGCGAAAATACGGTCGGACAAAGACCGATTTTTTCCGGAAGCGTGCTGGTTTGTGAAGATAATGCCATCAATCAGCAGGTTATAACCGGGCATCTGGCCAGAATCGGCCTTGAAACCTCGCTGGCGTCCAATGGCGAGGCAGGGATAGCTCTGTTCAAAGAACGCATAGCCGCAGGCGAGCCCTTTGATATTATTTTGATGGACATACACATGCCGGTCATGGATGGTTTGTGCGCCACACGCATGCTTGTGGACGCAGGCTGCAAAATTCCCATAATAGCCATGACCGCCAATGCCATGTTGGAAGACAGAAAGTTATACCTCAGCAGGGGCATGTGCGATTATATCGGTAAGCCGTTCAAGTCCAGGGAGTTGTGGGATTGCCTGCAAAAATATCTGGATCCGGTGGACTTTGTTTCCCTGTCGGGCGGTTCCGGCGCTGAAACAGCGCCTGCGCAAACGATGCAATACGAGGGCGGAGTGAGCGAAGAAGCTTCGCCTTCCTCTTCCCTAAAAGAGCAGCTCAAGGGCGGCGTAATCGACTATGCTCTGGGGCTGGAGCATTCGGCAGGCAGTGAAGAGCTTTATCGTAACCTTCAAGTTGATTTTGTGAGGGCGAATAAGAACCTGCCGGATGAATTGCGCGAAGCGATCCGGGTCGGGGACATAAAATCGGCCCACCGTATTGCTCATAGCCTGAAGAGCGTGTCCGGCACCATAGGCGCGGGCAGTCTGCAACAGGCCGCGTGCGCTGTGGAAACAGATCTGGCGGCGGGTAATGCGGCGCTCGCTGAAGGGCGAATCAAGACTTTGGAAGAAGAACTTGCTCTGGTACTTTCCGAATTGTCTTTGCTGAACGCGGGTGTGGCCGAGGATAAAAAAGAAGCCGTAAACAGCGAGCTAAACAGGAAAAATGCCTTGATTTTGCTCAATCGACTTGAGCCGCTGCTCAAGCGAGGCAATTCCGAGAGCAGCGATTTGATTGGGGAAATTTTTTTGCACCTTGGGCCTTTGGGGGGGCACTGCGAACTGCTGGCCACGCAAATAGAAGATTTTGAATTTGAAAGCGCCTATGAAACTGTTTTAACCATCAAAAAAACATTGGAAAACGAGGCATAATTTTTATGAGGGGCGGAATTGCGACTGTATTTGCGGGTTTTATGGCATTTTTTTTCATTTCCGGATGTTCCGAGTCACCAAAAGAGGTGATAAAAATAGGCCACGCGGTTGATCTGACCGGCAATAATTCCAGTTGGGGCATAGCGGAAAAAAAGGCCATTGCCATGCGCATTGAAAAGATCAATGCCGCCGGGGGAGTGCTTGGGCGCAAGCTTCTGCTGGTGTCTTACGACACCAGAGCCAATGCCGCTGAAGGAGCAAAAATTACGCAACGGTTGATTTCCGAAGGCTCTTGCGCCATTATCGGCCCCGATCAGAGTGATGTGGCCATTGCCATGGGGGAAATAGCCGAAGCGGGCAAAGTGCCCTTTGTGGGCACGGCCACTACCAATCCCAAGGTGACTATGGACGCGGCAACCGGCGAGCCGCGCAAATTCGCCTTCAGGGCCTGCGTTACCGACATCTGGCAGGGGAAGGCCGTGGCTCTGTTCGCTACCAGAGATTTGGGGCATAAAACAGCCGGGGTCATCTGCCAGGATCGTTCCGAATATTCGCTGGGACTTGGCAAATTTTTTGCGCAAGAGTTCGAAAATCTGGGTGGGAAAGTGCTGGCCAAGGAAGTTTTTCAGCCAAAGGAAATAGATTTTCGGGCCATACTGGGAAAAATGAAGGAACTTGATCCAGACGTTCTTTTTGTGCCCACCACACAGCAGGAAGCGGCTCTGATGATGAAGCAGGCGTCGGAAATGGGCCTTCGGGCGCGCTTCATCGGGGCCGATAATTGGGGCAGCATTGATCTGATGACTCTGGGCGGTCCCGCGGTGGAAGGCTCTTTTTCAGTAAACCACATGGATCTGGCCGATCCGGCCATACAAGCTTTTATCAAGGAATATAAAGCTGAATATAATGAAAACCCGATTCTGCCCAATGCCATAATGGGCGTGGACGCCCTTTATATGATTATTGACAGCATAACCAGGGCCGGAAGCTCCCATCCGGTAAAAATAGCTGAGCAGCTGGAAAAAGTTAAGAATGTTCCTGTGTTATCCGGGAATATGACAATTGATCCGGCCACGCACAGCCCGCTTGACAGATACCTGGTCATACAGCAGGCGCGGGGCAATGATTTTGTTTTTTACAAGAAAATTGTTCCTTAAATACATAGCTTTTAGTTCTCAAGGATATTCACATGGGTCAGCTTCCCGGCCTTGAGCCGATGGAAATATGCGGGGCGGTTGAACGCGTTGTTTTTCATAATGCGGAGAACGGCTTTTCTATTTTGCGTTTGATGCCCGATGGGGCCAAAGACGCGGTGACCATTGTGGGGCGTATTCCGTCACCAGGAGCGGGCTCGCGTCTGAAGGTTCGCGGCGAATGGGTGGAAAACCCGCGTTTCGGACGGCAGTTTAAGGTTGAAAGTCATGAGGAAATCATGCCTTCGGGGGTGGACAGCATTCGCCTTTATCTTTCTTCGGGATTGATTAAGGGCGTGGGGCCGAGCATGGCCGCCAAAATAGTGAAAAAATTCGGCGAAGACACCATAAGAGTACTGGACGAAGAACCGGATCTGCTGCTTTCCATACCAGGCATAGGGGTTAAAAACTTCACGCGCATCAAAGAAACCTGGGGCGAACACCGAGGCATAAGGGAATTAATGCTGTTTTTGCAGCCGCACGGAGTAAGCCCGGCCTATGCCGTGCGCGTATATCGCCACTATGGGCGCGATGCTCTGGGCCTTGTGCGCGAAAATCCCTATCGCATGGCCATGGATGTGCATGGCATAGGCTTTGCCAGCGCTGACGCTGTAGCCACCCAACTTGGTTTTGCCGCTGACAGCCCGCTCAGAGCCGAGGCCGCGCTTTTGTATTCCCTGCTGCGCCTTTGCGACGAAGGCCATGTTTATGTTCCCAAAGACAAACTCTTTTCCTCTGCCGCAAGTCTTGTTGGGCTGGATGACGAACTGTGCGAAGAAGGCCTGGCCGGGCTTTTGCGCGACGAGCGTGTGGTGCTTGAGGAACAGGATGGCGAAGAGGCTGTATACCCTCGCCGTCTTTATTTTTATGAAACCAAAACGTCGTTTTACCTCAAACGTATACTCAATTCTCCCCGTTCGGTCAGTTTCAATAATGCCGACGCTATAATCGCCGAGGTGCTGGCCGGTTTAACCATGACTCTTGCTCCGGAGCAGGAAGAAGCCGTACGCGCCACCACCCGTTCCAAGGTTCAGGTTATTACCGGGGGGCCTGGCACCGGCAAAACCACCATCATAAAGGCTATAATCAGCGTATTTTCCAGGGCCAGGGCCAAAATTTTGCTGGCCGCGCCAACCGGGCGCGCAGCCAAGCGTATGGCCGAAACCTGTGGGCAGGAATCCAAAACCATTCACCGCCTGCTGGAATATTCCCCGCAGGAGGACGAGTTTGCCCGCAACGAAAGCAATCCGCTGGCCTGCGGTCTTTTGATTGTGGATGAGGCTTCGATGATGGACGCCATGCTGTTTTTCCATCTGCTGAAAGCCGTGCCTCTGGGGGCCACGGTGGTGCTGGTGGGCGACGTGCATCAGCTGCCTTCAGTGGGGCCGGGCAATGTGCTCAGCGATATCATCGAATCCGGGGCCACGCCGGTGGCCAGGCTGTATGAAATTTTTCGTCAGTCAGCGGAAAGCCGCATTATATGCCATGCCCACATGATTAATAACGGCGAGGTTCCGCCTCTGGAATCGTCACGCGACGTGTTGTCGGATTTTTACTTCATATACAAGAGCAATCCGGAAGAAGCGGCGGCGATGATCGTGGACCTGGTGCGCAACCATATCCCCAGACGTTTTCACCTTGATCCTCTCAATGACGTGCAGGTGCTCACCCCCATGCACAAGGGTTCGGTGGGGGCCATGAATCTCAATAATCTGTTGCAGGAGGCCCTGAACCCTCAAAAAAGCGGGCCGTGTCTGCAAAGGGGCGACCGCCGGTATCTTGTGGGCGACAAGGTCATGCAGGTTCGCAACAATTATGATAAAGATGTTTTTAACGGCGACATCGGGCGCATAACCTTTATCGACCCCGAAGACAAGAGCGCCACAGTGCGTTATGACGACCGCACGGCACTGTATGAAGGCTCGGAGCTGGACGAGATAATTCCGGCCTATGCCATTTCAGTGCACAAATCCCAGGGCTCGGAATATCCGGCCGTGGTTATTCCGCTGATGATGCAGCATTATATGCTTTTACAGCGCAATCTTATTTATACGGCGGTGACCAGAGGCAAAAAGTTGGTGATTCTGGTGGGTGAAAAAAAGGCGTTGTCCATGGCCGTAAAAAACAACCGCATGCTGAAAAGACATACTCGCCTGGCGTGTAGGCTAAGAGAATCTTGCGAGTGAAACGAGCAAGATTCTCTGGCCGCCCGTAAAAGGCGGCGGAGGCCGATCCGCTTCGAGTTCAAGAGTAGCCTCGGGTAATGAACAATTTTAGAAATCAGAATTGAACCTGGTGAACATAATATGAGCAAATTGTATCGTTTTCTGCCGTCCATGGTTATCTGTCTTGCTGAAGTTGAAAAGAATTTTCAAGATTTTAAATATCTGCCCAGGCCCCTGCTGCGCGAGTTGATTAACGGATTTTTGGACCGAAAGCGTGAGCTGATCGCGGCCGGGGTCCTTTCTGACCCCGCCGATTTGGCTCTGCCCGCCATTCTGCCGGATATGCTGACCCATGTGCGCAACGGGCTGAGGCCCTCTCTGCGTCGGGTGATCAATGCCGCCGGGGTGGTGGTGCATACCAATATGGGCCGCTCGGTTCTGGCTGAGGAGGCCGCTGCCGCCGCCATGCTGGCCGCCGCCAATTACAGCAATCTGGAGCTTGATCTGGCCACGGGCGAGCGCGGCAGCCGCTATAGCCACATAAGCGATCTCATTTGCGCGGTCACCGGGGCCGAAAGCGCCATCGCCGTCAACAATAATGCAGCCGCCGTGCTTCTGGCGCTCGATTCCGTGTGCCGGGGCGGCGAGGTTATTGTTTCGCGTGGGGAGCTGGTGGAAATAGGCGGCAGTTTCCGTATTCCAGAAGTTATGGCCAAAAGCGGGGCTGTTTTGCGCGAAGTGGGGGCCACCAACCGCACCCATGTTTACGATTATGAAAATGCAATTAATGAAAATACCCGCGCCCTTATGCGCGTGCACACTTCGAACTACCGCATAATCGGTTTTCATAGTGTGCCTTCGCTGGTCGAACTCTCCGCCCTGGGGCGCAAGCACGGGGTTCCGGTAATCGAAGACCTGGGCAGCGGTTGCCTTATTGATCTGTCGCCTTTTGGCCTTCCCGGCGAACCAACGGTACGCTCGGTGGTAGAGGGAGGGGCCGCCCTGGTGACTTTTTCCGGCGACAAGGTGCTGGGGGGGCCGCAAGCGGGCATAATAGCTGGAAAAAGGGAATATATTGACAAAATCAGAGCCAATCATCTGCTGCGCGCCCTGCGACTGGACAAATTGACCCTGGCCGCTCTGGAGGCCACTCTGCGCCTGTACCTCGACCCGGAACTGGCCCGGCGCAAAGTGCCCACACTGGCCATGCTCACGGCGTCCAAAGAAGAATTGGCCGTCAGGGCCGGGCGCTTGGCCCGCCGCCTGCGTGCCAAATTGGGCAAGGGGGCCGCTGTCAGTGTGGCGGACGGAGTGTCACGGGTGGGTGGCGGGGCTTTTCCCGAACGTGATCTACCCACCGCTCTGGTTAGGGTGCGGCCGAGAAGTTGTTCGGCCGAAGCCCTTAAAGCGGCGTTGCTCAAGGCTGATCCGCCCATTCTGGCCCGCATTGAGGACGATGCGCTTTGCCTTGACCCGCGCACCCTGAATGATGCCGATTTCAGTTTGCTTGCGGCCGCGATTGCGTTCCACGTCACTCACGGCGCGCCTAATCAGGAGAGTTGAGGTTTTTTTTCAACTCTTCGGCCACCTCGACAGCCAAGTCAAAATCATAATCTTCCATATGTGTTATGAGCTTTTGTCCGGTTTCGCCCATTGGGGCCAGCAGTATCTCGGCTTCGTCCAGCATGTCCAGACAATCGGTGCTGCCCTGTTCCAGCAGGGGAATTAGTTTATCTATCAGTTTGAGTATCTTTTCCTGATCCGGGGCCGCCTGTTCCGCATCGGCCGCAGGCTCATTGCGTTTTTCCGCAGCTGGAAGCCGCTCAAGCTCCTTGAGGGCCAAGCCCAATTCTATTCCCAATACCTGTACATGTTCATCGCTGAAAGACGGTGTTTCGCCGGCCAGGGCTTTTTCTACGGCCTCAGCCGCGTTGGCCAGTCTGATTGCGCCAATGGTTCCGGCCACGCCCTTCAAGGTGTGGGCCATGCGGTGGGCGGATTTTATATCGCCCGATTTCAACGCGGCGGACAGCCTGACAAATTCGTCTCTGTAATCTTCGGCAAAGTCGCGCAGAAGACGGGCGTAAAGACTCTGGTCGTTGGCGCTACGCTCCAGGCCCAAATTTTTGTTGAATACCGAGCTGTTTTCTTCTTGAGCGTTGTTTTCGGCCGTGGACTGTCCATCCGGGGCACTTTCCGGAGCGGCCGCGTTATCGGGGAGGCAGGCTTCAGGCCGCGTTCCGATCGGGGTGAGCTGCCGCAGCAGGCACCCCCACAGTTCTCTGGACACAAAGGGTTTGGCCAGATAATCGGCCATGCCGTGCGCCAGATAGGTTTCCTTGTCTTTGACCATGGCATTGGCCGTAAGCGCTATAATGGGAGCGCTGCTGCCAAGCGCCATGATTTTTTGCGAGGCTTCCAGCCCGTCCATTACCGGCATGTGTATGTCCATGAAAATGATGTCAAAATTTTTGCCTTCGGCCAGACGTTTTTTTACCATTTCCAGACCAATGCACCCGTTTTCGGCCATTACAGCTTCAAGCCCCACCTGGGCCAGATGCCCTTCGATGACCTGCCTGTTTATGGCATTGTCCTCACACACCAGGACCAACCCGGAGAAGAGCGGCTTTTTTATATCCAGTATATTAACGCCTTCACTTTTCAGCGACTGGCTTTCGGCATGCTCAATAACTTCAAAGGGCAGGGCAAAGCTGAATTTGCTGCCTTTGCCCGGTACGCTTTCCACACATAGTTGCCCGCCCATGATTTCGATCATATTTTTTGTTATGGGCAAGCCCAGACCGGTTCCGCCATATTCTCTGGTGATGGAGCTGTCAGCCTGGGTGAAAGGTTCAAATACTTTGCAAATTTGTTCCTCGTTCATGCCTATGCCGGTGTCTTTCACCTCGAAATACAGAGTCATGTGGCTTTCTTCGGCCTTTTGAACGGAAACCTGGAGCTTTACAACCCCCTTGTTGGTAAATTTTATGGAGTTTGACAGCAGATTGAGCAAAATTTGGCGTAGCCGTGTGGGATCGCCGATGAGTTGTTTGCCGATTTCCGGTTCAGCATAAAAATAAAGGCTGATGCCCTTTTCTTCGGCTTTCAGGCTGCTGATTGTTTCGCAGATTTTGAAAATTTCGTGCAGGCTGAAGGGGATTTTTTCCAGATTGAGTTTTCCGGATTCAACCTTGGAAAGATCAAGTATATCGTTGATTATTTTCAGCAATCCCATAGCGCTGATTTTGATTTTGTTGAGGAAGTCCGTTATTTTCGGATCAGGGTCTTCCTCGAGAGCCAGTTCGGCAAAGCCGATGACTCCATTCATGGGTGTTCTGATTTCATGGCTCATATTAGCCAAAAAGGCACTTTTGGCCTCGTTGGCTTGTTCGGCCAGATCTTTTAAAGCTTTTGTTTCATCTATTTTGGTTTTTATGCTGGACAGCATGTAGTTTATGCCGTCGCTGAGTTTCTCAAATTCCGCACTGGAACGCACATTGGCGGTTATGTCCAGACGCCCGGCCGAAATTTTTTCAAGGGTGTTAACTGTTTCCAGAATGCCGTCCACGGCGTTTTTCTTGACGAAAGCGTTAACAATAAACAAAAGAGCGCCAAAGACGGCGAACATGAAGCCTGCAAACACCGAGGTGTAGAAGGTGCGCTGAGCGTAAAGCTCCCTGGTGGGAATGGCCGCCACCAAAATTTGATTCTTGACTTTCAGGGTATGATAAAAAATTTCCTGGCAATTGACAGCCATAACTCCTGATTCGCGTAGTGGCTCACCAAGATCCTGGGCCACTATCACGGCAGCGGGATGATAGATTATGCGTCGCCCGTCGGCGTCGACCGCAAAAACATAGCCGGTATTGCCCACGGAAATACCTTCCAGCACCTTGTCGATACTGTTGTCGCGCAGCGCTTTTTCCAGTCGGCCGGGGTCCATGCCTATTTCGACCACGCCCTTCTTGTCGCGGCGGGCCACTCCCGCGTACTGGCGCATCAGACCTATAGCCCCGTTTGGTTGCGGATCTTGCACTATCTCCAGGTAGGGATTTTCAAGAATGGCCAAAAAAGGTCTGGTCTGCTCCGTGGAAGCAAAATCCATACCGTAATATTGCGGCTGCGACCCCCAACGCAGCACACCGTCGTCGTCAATGACATGAAGTTCGTCAACAGACAGCGCGTACATTACTTCATCAAGCTTTTTGCGATTTTCCAGAATTTCCGGCTCAAATTCGATCATCAGGGCAAAGGCGCGGGCGCGGGACAGATAATCTTCTTTCAACGCCCTTGACAGTTCGCTTATTTTCAGATCATTTTGCCTGATGCGCTCGCCGACATCCCCCAGCCTGGGCAGGCAGGCTTCAGCAGCCGCCTTTTCCGCCATCGTGCTCTGGATGGCAAAAAGAGCAATGGTGCTGATTATGGTGCCGCATATGCAAACACCTAAAAGTATTATAATAATTTTTTTTTGCATGGAGCCTCAGTGTAAAGGCATGTAAAGTGGGGGAATGCTGCTCATTTTAGCAATTAACTCTAGATTATTTTTTTGGCAAAAGCCAGAGGACGTATAGGGGAACACCCGGTGTGTCACGACTTTATCGTATTAAATTATATAATTAGATATAAATGGTTATGTTCGCGCCTTAGCCGGCATTGTCCTGTCCGGCATGTTGGCCGGTTTTACTCGTGAAACTTTTTACAAATAAGTTGCTTTTATGCCGCAAATGCCTTTCTTTAAACTGAGCCCCGGCGGGAATATGACCGTCATTGTGGAGAATGCCCCCCTTGGGGCTGATATGCGCGCGCATGTGGCCGCGACAGTACTCGGTCGCGATCATCTCGGCGCGGAACAAATGGGGTTTTCCGATTTTTCCGCCATGCGCCTGGATATGGCCGGAGGAGAATTTTGCGTGAACGGCCTGCGTTCTTTTGCCGTGCTTCTGGCCCTACGCGGCCTGTTTAAAAAGGGCGATGACGGAATAATGCGCGGCCGCGCCTCCTGCTCCGGGCTGCCTGCCCCGGTTATGGCAGAGGTCGCCGAAACAGCCCGTGAATATGTTTTTGAGGCATCAATCGAGTTTATTCTGGAGCATCCGGTGGAAGCAAGGGCAGCGCGGCCGGGAATTGATATTGTCTTTTTGCCCGGAATTGTGCATCTTTTACTGGATAGTTCTATAAACCCCATGCCGGAAGGCGCAGGGGAACTCGGCGCAACGGCGGCCCGCCTTCGCCGGGAATACGGCCTTGAGGAGCACGGGGCCGTTGGTTGCGTGTGGTGGAGCGCGGTTGGCGGAAAATATGCCATAAATCCACTTGTATGGGTGCGTGAGCCGGAAAGCCTGTGCCTGGAAAATTCCTGCGGTTCGGGGTCCTTGGCCTTGGCCTTTGTGCAAAGGGAAAAATTTGCGCGCATGGAAATTATGCAGCCCGGCGGCTCGCCCCTGCGGGCTGGCATTGTGGAAAAAGATGGGCAAATTCACGCCTTTGTGGGCGGAACTGTATCGCTTGTGGCCGCAGGCGAACTTTTTGTTGCGCCCAGGCCTCAATAGAATTTGAAATTTTTTGCAGCCAGGTTTGCCCACGGTCGATATCGCTTGTGGCTGGCCGCTTTTAAATATTCTTATCAGTTGGTTACGAACGACACTTCTTCCGGATAGAGCATGACTTCTCTGAAAAAATTTTTCTTCGATCGGCAGGATCGCGAGCTTCTGACGGTGGTTAACAAGGTAATTACCACACCGGCCAGAGATCGCATGGAGCAACGGATTTTCGACATCAACCTCCATCCGCACGGCATAAGAACCCAGGCCGTTAGCCGGGAAATACGCGTCGCCACCGCCGTTGTGCAGCTTTTGGGCAGCCTCGAAGACGGGCAGATTCAGGATCGCCTTCTGGCTCTACGCATTCTTTTTGACGAAGCATTGAACAGCGCCCAGACCTCTCTGCGGCGTAACACGGCCAGGGTGCTCATTCAAATTATGAAAGATATGGTGCGCGCCCATGGCGACGAGCGCGCCCAGATCAAGCTGGCCCACGATTTTCGCCGGGCCGCCACAGGCAACCCCATGATTGTCCGGCGGCTGCTGGCCCGTTACCACCTTGTGGAAATGCCCGAAGACTGGAGCCAGCTGGCCTTTGATCATCATGTGCATGACGCCAATACGAAGGGCCGCAAAAATCCTACGCACCTGATTATGGACGCCTGGATTAAGGGCATAAAATATCTTACGGTAATATATTATAATTTTGTCGATTATGAAGCTGCGCGCGAACTTTTGAGCGCTGCGGAAATAATGGATATAGACGTGCGCGTGGGCATTGAGTTTTCCTCGCCTTTTCGAGGGCGCTACGTGCATTTCATCTGGGTACCGCGCGGCTTTTCCGATGCCGAAGGCTTTCTGGAATTTCTCACCGAGCCGCCGGTGCGCCATTTGATGGAACGAGGCCGCGCCGCCTCGGAATGGCAGCAGCGCTATGTGTTCAGAGCTTTGCAGCGTTGGAATGAGGTGCATCGCAATACCATAGCGTTAGAAATAGAGACCGACATACCTGAGGTGAGCGAGGAGGAATTCAAAATTTTCGTGGGCAAAGGGCAAGCCTCGTTGCTGCATCTTGCCGAGTGCATTTACAAAAAGATTCTTCCTACACTTACGGCCAGGGCTACAGAACTGCAAGCCATGCTGGAGCAGGCCGGAGATGATGCCGAAGCGGTAAACAAGCTGAAAATCCGCATGGCCGCCCTGGATATAATGGACAGTTCGCTCATTCTGGACAGCTGGCTTTCCCCGGAAATGAACCCCGACATTCCATCGCCCGAGGTTCCGCCCGAGGACGAGCACGACGAAGACGTGCCCGACATTCTGCGCCATTCTCCCATGGTTATGCTCAACTGGCTGGCCAGTCTCAATGTGGGCTACAGAATATCATTGAACCTTGCCAATCTTGGGCCGGAAGATGTGTTGGAACTGCTCTGGCTTTGTCAGGGCTTGATTACCCATATCGAGCTTTTTAATCTCAAAGAATGGCACGAGGGTAAATTAGCTCGGCTTGAGGAAATAAATCGTCTGCAACTGGCCATAAACCGAGGTAGTGCCCCCAGACTGAAGCGGCTCATCCGTGACATGATCAAGGGCATTGAGCAGGAATGCGTGACTTCCGGCGATGACGAACGCTGCATTCTGTTTCGCGATATTCTGCGTAATCTACCTATATTGCAAGGGTTTTATAAAAAAGTTCCGCTTCGGGTGCGCGTTGGCACCGATTCCACCAGCCGCTCGCACCGCACCTTGGGCATGGGCATAGTTTTTCCCGAGACGCTCACCCCGCGCGGCCGTAAATTTTTCAAAAGCCCGCAGGCCTCCAAGGTTAAAATTCCCATTCATACCGAAGTGGCCATGAATGTGAGCTATCGATCCAGCCCGCATGATCGTTTCGGACCGGGGCTGACCTCCTTTATCCGCAAATTGCCGTTCTGTAAATATTTCGGCTATACGCGGGAACAGAAGTGGGTTTCGCGCTCGCCGGTTTCGCGCATAACCGAAAACGGCAACATGGCTCCTCTGGGCGGGCAGGTTATGGCCGGTCATAAGCATCTCTTGCAGGATTTGCGGGGAAAAAAGCGCCCGAAGGAAAGCTTTCCCGGCTTTTTCTACCTGAACACCAAGCTGAACAACGCGCTGAAGGTGCTGCTGGGCTTCATTCCAGCCATGTGCGCCTTCCAATATACACAAAGCTGGTGGTTCCTGGCCTGGTTCGGACCTATTATCTGGTTCGGCATAACCGGGTTCCGCAACATTGTGCAGTCGATTATGGCCGGGGGCGGCTTTCACCGCTCCACGCTGCTGCGCTGGAACGACTATGTAAGCTGGTCCAGATTGTGCGATTCGCTCATGTATACCGGGTTTTCCGTGCTGCTGCTGGAACTGGGCATGCGTATGCTGTTGTTGGAAAAAACTATGGGCTTTACCGTAGGTAACCATCCCTTTATGGTGTACACCATCATCGCGGCGGCCAACGGCGTTTATATAAGCTCTCACAATATAATACGCGGCCTGCCCTTTGAGGCGGTAATAGGAAACCTGTTCCGCAGCGCCCTGGCCATTCCCGTTTCCGTGGCTTACAACCAGATTATTCTGGACGGACTTTCCATGATGGGCATGGTTGATCCTCTGGCTTTCATCCAACCCGGCGCGGCCATTATCTCCAAGGCGGCCTCCGATACCGTGGCCGCCCTGATTGAAGGCTTTGCCGACCGCCGGAACAATTTGCGTATGCGTCGTTGGGACTATCAAACCAAGCTGCAACAGATTTTCGAAACATATTCGCGGTTGGAAATACGTTTTCCCGAAGAAGACATGCTCAAGCTTCTGGCCCGGCCTAAAAAGTTTTTCCGCAAAATGGAAGAGGAAAAAGATAAGCTTGAACTGGAGCTGATTATCAATGCTCTGGATTTGATGCATTTTTGGCTTTATCAACCCAGAGCCCAAGATGTGCTTAAAGCCATTGTGCGCGACATGTCCGAAGAGGAACGGGTGATTCTTTCCCGCCTTCAGCTTGTGCTGGTGCATGAAAGCAAGGTAAGCCGTCTCTTTGTGGACGGCCTGGTGGGCCGCAATTTTTCCCGCCCCCTGGCCTTTTACCTGGATAAGCGCGAAGATTACTTGCGTGCGGTCATGAGATTGTGCAACGTGACCCACAGAGAGGAATGAGGAAGTCTTTTTATGTCGAGCGCGAATCGTAAATTTTTTACCCACATTAATAATGCTAAAATAATGCCGCTACTAGGCTCCATGGATAAATTTGTGTCCGGAGTGTTTGACAACGGCAAACTTGTTGATGGCTGTCTGCTTTCCAGAGGGCAGGAGTCACCTCTGTTTCCAATTGCCCAAAGACTTGAGGGCGCATATATTTTCGGCGGATATCTGTTTGCTCATTTCGGGCACTTCAATTGGGAGAGCCTTTCCAGGGTATATGCCATCAAAATGTGCAAACCGCTTCCGATAATTTTTCCCAGCCCCAATACGAAGATTCTTTCATGGCAGCGCAATTACCTGAAAATGCTGGGCGTGCGCAATGAGCTGATTCTGCTCAAAGATCCGGTGGAAGTGGAAAGTCTTGTATATTCGCCGATGGGCAGCGAGCTGGATCCGCCGTTTTTACTCGACGAGCAGCTTGAGGCCATGGCGGTGTTTTCCGGAAGAAAACCCGAAGCCGGGAAAAAAATATGGCTGTCGCGCAGCCGTTTCAAGAGCGGAGGAGTTGTGAATGAGCCGGAAATTGAGTCGGAACTGGCCAACATGGGCTGGACAATAGTCTATCCGGAAACTTTGCCTTTCAAAGCGCAGGTGGACAACCTGCTTTCGGCCGAATATGTGGCCGGTTTTGATGGCTCGGCCTTTTATTCTGTCTTGCTTACCAAGCAGTGTCAGGCAAAATTTCTGATTTTCAGCCGCAGAAATTTCATTCCCAAGGAATTGACCTATCTTTTTTCAAGAAAGGGGCTGGATTTCGAAGAGTTTATTTTTGACGTGGATTATGTTTCGGGCCATAAGGCTTTGGCCAGATTTGAATTGCGCGATACGCGCCCGTTGTTTGACGTTATGCTCAAGTTGAACTGACGTAACTTTTTATCAAAATTATGCCTTTCGAAACTTTTCAAAAAAATCAACTTGTTGCCGCACCTGACAAAGTACTCAGAGAAGGCTTCACCACCGGTACAGCCGCCGCGGGCGCAGCCATGGCCGCGCTGCAAACGTTGCTGGCCGGTTCTCCTCCTTCTTTCGCTATTGTTCCATTGCCGCCTTTTTCGCCGGAAGGGCCAGCGGGACGTTTGCCCGTGCCCGTTCTCGAAGCCGCGATCCGCGGTGTGAATCAGGCTGTGGCTCTGGTGCGCAAAGACGGCGGTGACGACCCAGATGCCACCAGGCATGCCGTAATCAAGGCAGAGGTGACTTTTTTTCCAATGGTCACAGCCAATTCCACAGCGGATTCGATTACCGGTTTCGACAGTACGGCCGTGCCTGGTTCTCCTGTTGCGTCTGACTTTTTATCTATAATGATCGAGGGAGGGGAGGGTATAGGTCGGGTCACTCTGCCAGGTTTGCCTGTGGCGGTGGGCGAGGCGGCTATAAACCCTGTGCCGCGCCTGCAAATTGAAGCGGCTCTGCGCGAGACCATGGCCGCGTCCGGCCGCGTGCACGTGCTTCTGTCAGTTCCCGGCGGTGAAGACATGGCCCGGCATACGCTCAACTCCCGTCTGGGCATTGTGGGGGGGATATCCATTCTGGGTACCCACGGTCTGGTAAAGCCTTTCAGCCACGAGGCCTGGAAAGAGACCATTCGCCAGGGAATTGCCGTGGCCAGAGCCACGGGATGCCGGGAACTCTGCCTTTCCACCGGGCGTCGCTCGGAAAAAGCGCTCATGCGTCATTATGGACATTTACCTGCGCAAGCCTTTGTGCAGGCCGCCGACTTTGTGGAATTTTCCCTGTCCGAAGCCGCGAAGGCCGGTTTTGAGTCCATTGCCTGGGGCTGTTTTTTCGGCAAATTGCTCAAGTTGGGACAGGGGCTTGCCTGTACCCATGCCCATGTCGCCCCTCTGGATCTTGGAATGCTGGCTGAGATTTGCGCCGCAAAAGATGTTTCCCTGTCTCTGGCCGTAAAAAATTGCATAACCGCCAACCACGCGCTTGACTTGCTGCTGGAAAACAATAACGGTATGGAAATAATAGAATTGGTGGCCGCGTTGGCCGCCCGCGCCGCCTCGACCTTTGCCGGCCGAGAGGTGCGTATTCATTTGTTTCATCTCAATGGCGCGGAGATACTGACGAAATGATGGGGGGCTTTGCTGGTGTGCGAACTGGAAAAAAATGAAGAGCCTCTTTTGCCGCCCGTAAAAATTATCGGCCTGGGCATAAAGGCCGCGCCTCTGCCCGGCGAATATCTGCAAATGGTGCATTCCGCCGAAGTATTGGCCGGAGGCCGACGTCAACTGGCTGTCTTTGAATATTTGCATACGGAAAAAATTGTTCTGGGGGCGGCCCTGGACGAGGCTATGGCCGCCATTGAAGACCACCGTCGCCTTGGACGGAGCGTAGTGGTGCTGGCCGACGGCGATCCTCTTTTTTTCGGCATAGGCTCTCTTCTGGCCGACAGGCTTGGCCGAAGCGCCGTAGAAATTTTTCCGGCACTCAGCAGCATTCAGGAGGCCGCCGCCAGGCTGGCCCTTCCCTGGGCGCAAATACGGCCTGTTTCTCTGCACGGGCGGCGTGACATGCGTCCCCTCACCTCGGCCGTGTTGTCCTGCGATGCCATATGCGTGCTTACCGACAGCTTGAGCAGCCCAGATTGCATTGCCCGATTTCTTCTGGAGCGCGGCGTGGACTGGTTTGAGATGCATGTTTTTGAAAATATGGGGCAAAACAATGAGCAGCACCGACAACTGGCTCTTGCCGACGCGGCCGCACTGACTTTTACTTCGCCTAATACTCTTGTTTTGCGGGCCATAGGGGAGGCGCGCCGCCCCTTCATGGGCATTGCCGACAGCGACTTCGCCGTGGAGGCCGGGCTGATTACCAAGGCTCCGGTGCGCGCGGCGGCCCTTGGCCTTTTGGGGGTAAAGCCGGAAGACACAGTGTGGGACATCGGAGCCGGTTCGGGCGCGGTGGCTGTGGAAGCTTCGGTTCTAGCCGCGCGCGGAACAGTCTTTGCTGTGGAAAAGAGTCCCTTGCGGGTAATGTGCATTGAAGAGAACCGGCGGCGTTTTGGTGCGGTCAATATGGAAATTGTGGCCGACTCAGCCCCGGAATGCCTTGATAATCTGCCCGACCCTGATTGTATTTTTCTGGGCGGCGGCCTTGGCGGCGCGGGGCGCGACCTGCTTGAAAAACTGCTGGACAGATTGAAACCGGGCGGGCGGTTGCTGGCCTCCTGCGTTTTGCAGAAAAGCCTGCATTTGACCATGGACTTTTTTAAGGAAAAGAAATTGGATTTCGAAATACTCTCCGTTCAGGCTGCACGCTCGGCTCCTCTGGCGGATGATGTGTATCTTGCCGCGATTAATCCGGTATTTTTGATTTCGGCGCGAAAGTGATGATTTTTGCATACCGCCGAGATATATTTTCAGTACTTCGTTAACTTCATTCGCAAAACGCTCTAAAATACAGGAATCTAATTTTTGAAAATACGCCTTATAAACAAAAGTTTTAGAGGAAAGGGGATGGGGGCGCGGGGGGGGGGGGGGTGGAACCAATGGAAAAAGATTGGTTTAGAAAGCACCCCC
>JAVBLG010000046.1:0-62232 GCA_031553655.1 Desulfovibrionaceae bacterium
GGCTCGGCCACCGGACCCCATCCTTTCCCCACTCTGGTGCGCAATTTCCAGAGTGTAATCGGGCATGAGGCCCGCCGCCAGTTCATGGAAAAAAAGGGCCGTTTGCCCGATGCCGTGGTGGCCTGCGTGGGTGGAGGCTCCAACGCCATAGGGCTTTTTCACGCCTTTGTTGAAGATAAGGCGGTGCGCATTATCGGCGTGGAAGGAGGAGGTACCGGTGAGCCCGGTTGCGCAACGGCCGCTCCGCTCAATTTTGGCCGCCCCGGTATTTTGCACGGCAATTTGAGCGTGATTCTGCAGGATGAAAACGGGCAGGTGCTGCCGTCAAAATGCGTTTCCGCCGGCCTGGATTATCCCGGTATAGGCCCCGAGCACGCCTATTTGCAGAATACCGGCCGGGCCGAATACCAGTTGGTAAACGACGCGCAGGCTCTGGGGGCTTTTCAGAAGCTGTCTTTGAAAGAGGGCATCATACCGGCTCTGGAGTCATCCCACGCCCTGGCCTATGTGCTTTACAACAGCGAAAGATTTGCCAAGGGGGCCGAAGTTATAGTCAATCTTTCCGGGCGCGGCGACAAGGATATGGAAATAGTCCGCCAATTGCTTTTTAAAGGAGATATGTAATGAGCGCCATGCAGCAGAAGATAGCGTCGATCAATGCCAAAGGCCGCCCGGCGGTTGTGGCTTCCATTGTGGCCGGTTTTCCCGCGCCGGATAAATTTTTCAACTTGCTTGAAAACCTTGACGCTGGAGGAGCGGACATAATTGAAGTGGGTATACCATTTTCTGATCCGGCGGCCGAAGGCCCGCTGGCCGAAGAGGCCGGAAGGCAGGCGTTGAAAAATGGCGTAAGCCTGACTTGGCTGATGAAGGGATTGAAGGAGCGTGCCGGAAAGTTGAATGCGTCTCTTACGCTTTGCGGCTATATGAACCCATTCTATCAGTACGGATTTGAAAAACTGTCTGCCGAGGCCGCCGAGGCGGGTGTATCGGCAATTATGCCCAAAGACCTGCCCCTGGAAGAAGCTGAACCATTCCAGAAAATGCTGGCCGCCAGGGGGTTGGATCTCATTTGCCTGATCGGCCCCAATACGCCTAAGGAAAGAATGGAGAAATACGCCAAATTATCCGGAGGCTATGCGCTGCTGATCGGCGGGCCGGATCAGGAAAAGGCCGGAAAGGTGGCGGTGGAATTCCGTAGAGCCATTAAAACTCCCCTGGCCGTGGTCGCCAAAACCGGAGATATGGCTCGCCTGGAAAAGCTGCCCGTGTCCGAAAGGCCCGATGTGCTGGTTTTTGGCGAAGTTTTACTCGATTATCTTAAAAACGGAGGGGCTGCGGCAGAGTTCCTGAAATCAATGTAAGGAAAACTTTGCTGTACAGTGTCCAGGCCGTTTTGAAGCGGGCGGAGACCAGATCCGCTCGCTTTTGGCTATTATTTAGGGCCGCATCCCAGATATTTGGAAAGTATTTCAATAACATTTTCAAAGTCCAGAGGCTTGCTTATGTGGTTATCCATTCCCGCCTCCAAACTCTTTTCAATATCTTCTCGGAAAACATTGGCGGTCATGGCCACAATGGGAACAGTTTTACCCCGGGGCGTATCCATGGCGCGAATGCGTCTGGAGGCCTCATAACCGTCCATGCGCGGCATGTGCACATCCATAAAAATCAGATCATAGGCTTCTGGGGTGGCCTGAAACATGGCGCAGGCTTCAAGACCGTTTTCCGCGCACTCGATGATGATTTCCGTGGATTCCAGAAGGGCCATCACTATTTCACGGTTTATTTCAATGTCTTCTACCAGCATGATGCGGCGTCCGGGGAAGCGCGCGCACGCGCACGCCGGGGTGGTTTCGGCCATTTTTACTCCCACGCATTTGTTGATGGAATCCACGATCTGGGAAGTAAAAAGCGGTTTGACAATAAAGTCGTCAATACCGGAATTTCTGGCGTCTTTTTCTATTTCCTGCCAATTTGAGGCCGAAATCATCACAATGGCGGCATTTGTGCCGTATTCCTTCTTAAGTTTACGCGCTAGATTCACTCCGTCCATGCCGGGCATTTTCCAATCCACAAAAATGATGCCAAATTCGTTTTTATCCTGAGCGGCGACGATTTCGCAGGCCTCTTCGGCATCGGAAGCCACCATACAAGAGAGGTTGAGAGTTTTTTCAAGGTGACGAAAATATTCCCGCACCTCGGGGGAGTCATCCACGGCAAGAATTTTGAGATTTCGCCAATCCACCGCGCCGGACAATTGGCTTTGCAGGGTTATGGCCCCGCGTTGAACCTGTATGGTAAAAATAAAGGTCGCCCCATTTCCTTCTTCCGATTCAACCCATATTCTACCTCCCATCATCTCCACAATGCTGCGGGAAATGGCCAAGCCGAGGCCGGTGCCGCCAAACTGGCGCGAAATTCCCCCGTCGGCCTGTTCAAAAGACTTGAACAGGCGCGTCTGATTTTCCGCCGCAATTCCTATTCCCGAGTCCCGCACCTCCATGCGTATGGTGCAAAGGCCGTCGCTTTCAGCTTCTTTTCTGACAGACAGAGATATGCTGCCGCTCTCAGGGGTAAATTTTACGGCATTTGAAAGCAGATTGGCCAGAACCTGGGCAATGCGCTGCGGATCGGCCACGATGGAATAGGGCATATTTTCGTCAATATCCACGCTAAGGTGCTGCTTTTTTTCATCGGTGCGAAAAGCGATGACATTGACAGCGCGCATCAGCATTTTTTCAAAAATGAAGTCGGTGGGCGTAATCTCGAACTTGTTGGCCTCAATTTTGGACATGTCCAGAATATCGTTAATTACCCCCAGAAGATGATTGGAGGCATCGTCAATTTTTCCGATGCAATAAAGCATTTTTTCCATATCATGAGAAGAGCGGGCAATATTGGCCATGCCGATTATGGCGTTCATGGGCGTACGCATTTCATGGCTCATGCGCGAAAGAAAATCGCTTTTGGCTCTGCTGGCCCTTTCGGCTTGCTCTTTGGCGGCTATTACTTCCTGCTCCATACGATTTTGCTCGGTAATGTCCGAGGCGATAAGCCCAATGCCGGGGGGGGTGAGATCCGTACGAAAGAAAGAACAATTGGTGATAAATTCCTCGCCGTCGGCACGGTACATTTTGTGCTGGAATTCCATGTCGCCTTCATTCAGCACCCTGGGAAAAATTTTTTCCTTAAAGAATTTATAACTACCTTCCCCCAGGCAGGACAGCCCTCCTTCAGCCATCATTTCGCTCTCGGTTACCTGAAGAGCTTTAAGAATACTTTTGTTGCAAAATTCCACATTGCCCTTGTTATTGATGTACAGAATCATTTCGGGAGAGCTGTTGGCAATGGAATGCATTTTTCCCAATTTTTCCTCGGCTGCCTTGCGTCTGGCGGCCCCGGCCACCACGCTGCCGATCATGCGTACCATCTGAATGTCACTGGCACTCCATTTGCGTGGCTTTTCGCATTCCTGAAAGCCGAACATGCCCCAGAAACAGCCTTCAATATAGACCGGAACAGTAATAAAAGCGTGCATATCCATTATGTTGAACACAGGGGCAAAACCGGGATCTTCGTTTACATTGTCCACAACCACTACCGTATGCCGGCGCACCATAATGGCGTCGTACATCGGCGCTATGTTTTTGAGTAAAACGTTTTTTCCTTCTTTCAGTCGGGGAGGGTTGCGCTCTTCATTATACCAGACGCGCGGAAAAGACAGCATGCCTGTGGCGGCATTGTAATGGGCCAACACAGCCCTGCTTACATGCATGAATTCGCCAGCCGCTTTTAAGACTTCGCCGATTTGATCGTAAATATCGCCCGACTCAAGAAAGTTTTTGGCTATGGTAGCCATGAGTTCCTGCTGGCTCAACCGCTGTTCGAGGCTTTCTTCGGCCCGTTTGGTCTCAGTTACGTCAATAGCGTGAAAAATATTGGCCTGAATGCCGCTTACCCATTCAATGCGGCGTACAGAAACGCGCATGTAGCGCCCCAGACGCGGGCAATGCATATCCCAGGTAATGGTGGTGAGCGGAGAGTGTTTGAGGCGCAAGGCAGGGCAGGGGGCGCAGGACGAATCGCGATAACCAAAAAATTCCCAACAGAAACGCTTTTCACCGTCTTCGACGCCAATGCCGAAGGCCCGGCGCATTTTTTCATTCATAAACAAAATTTCGTCTGTATTCGGATCAGCAACATATAAAAAAGCTTCTACCCCGCCCAAGAGGCGTTGGTAAACCTCGTGAGGCAACTCATTGTAATTTTTATTCATCATGATTCCTGGCAATGCGCGGGCAAACGGATAATTTTGACAATTTACAGTCAAATATTCAGAACAGGCATCTGGTCTTGCTCGAACAGTATAATCATTTGCCGGAATTTACAATGATGAATAAGCGCAGATTATTTATAACATACCAAAAATCATATCTTTGTTATGATAATGAAGTTCTGGCTGCCAATCGTGATAAATGGAGGTGACGGCGTCGCTTCCAATTAAAGTAAAGACTCATTTTTTTATGGCGCGCCATTTTGCCCTGATGATCGGCCTCAGAGTCGGCAAGGTCATGGTACACAACCAGATTTGGACAGTAAAGCAATTGGGCCTCAGGATAGTTGTCAAGCAAACGCAAAGAAAGCTCTTCTCCTTCATGCCCGAACAGCAGGGGATCCATGCCGCCAACTTCAAGATATTCCGCACGGCGCCATGCGCTCACGCATTCAAGTGTAATGCGGGCTCGTCTGGGAGTATCTCCGTGGCTCCTGTGGGCAATAGCGGACGTGTTGCGCGCGTTCTGAGTTTTAGGTATAGCCTGGCCCATTACAGCCAAAACAGACGAGTCTTCGAACGCCGCATGAGCGTTTAGACAAAAAGACGGAGTTGCGACAGCGTCATCATCAATAAAGACAAGCACGGGGGAAGAAGCCAGGGCGGCCCCGATATTGCGCCCTTCCGAGGGAAACAGGTTCACCGGAGCTTTGACATACAAAACAGGCATAGACAAAAGAATATTCAATACGTCGGAATTACCACCGTTATCTACAACAATAATTTCCTTGTCTTCCATATTGTCAGAAAGCAGTGAATTAATACATGTGATTAATTCATCGCTTGTATTGAAGGCCACAATCACCACCGAGGCGCTTTTGCTTTCGGCGGAACTGCCGTTATGGCATGGAAATTTTGAATAATTTACCAGATACCTGTACCCGTCAAGATAGCGGAGAGCCAATTCGAAGTCTTCATGCAAAAAAGCCTTTTGCGCATCCGCAAGGCATTTGCACGCTTTTTTGTTATTTTCGGTTACGCTCGTAAATTCCGGTGGATAATCTGAAGAATGTGCCACTTGGATATTCCGTTTATATTTTAATCCACGCTCTAAACAGCCCATTCCGCCAATGATGCCTCAATAAAGTCGCATATGGCGGCATGTTCTTCCTTGCCGGCGCCGGTTATTGTCATTGGCGGGGCAAAGCGCAGGTGGGCGGGCCATTCGGGGGTGAATTTACCGAAGTCCTTCATAATTTTTCCTTGCCCCCAGGCATCTGTCTTAAGAGCCAGAGGCACCACAGGCACATTGGCCCGGCGGGCCAGCTTCACTCCAAGGCTGTTGAATTTTTCGCGGTTGAAAACCAGGGTTCTGGTGCTTTGAGGGAAGATTATTATGGATATGCCCTGTTCCAAATTTTTCACGCCTTCTTTGAGCACGGTTTCCAGATCCTGCCTGGGGTTAACCCGATCTACAATAATAGGATCACGCGAGCGCATTATGTTTCCAAAAACCGGCATGCTGCAGAGGCTGCGCTTGACCACATAGGTAACCCGTTTTCGAGGATGTATTATGCTCGGCAAAATCATGGTTTCCAACGTGCTCATATGGTTGGCCACAAAAAGGCATGGCCCGGGAGTGGATGCGATATGTTCCATACCTTCTATAATAATTCGCCCGCCGCTGTGCTCGAGAGCTTTGGCTATGCGTGCGCTGTCTTCCACCCAGGCCACGTCTCCGGCTTCGCCTTTCACCGCCAGTTTGCTTAAATGGCATATGGCTCCAAGCGCCCCCAGGTAAAAAGCCGCTCCCGGCCAGATGCGGCTTAAGAGGTTGATATTCAGCTTTTCGGTTTCATAGCGGCTGGAAGTTCTCAAAAAATGCCTGTCAAAAGGCAGGTCCAGACTGTAGGGGGGGAATTTGGGGGCAGGGAGATTCTTTTCCATTTCTTCTCAACCATTACTGATTTTTACTATAAATTTCAGATTATCAGGGCCGACGCGATGCTCCGAGGAACGCCTTTTATTTATTATGCCGTTTGCGCCACCAGGCGGTAAGGCGCGGCTCGTCGCCCAATTCCTTGGGAAAATAAAAACGTTTTTCCGCCACTTCCGGGGGCAAATAATCCTGTTCCACCCAAGCTTCAGGGTAGCTGTGCGGATATTTGTACTCCTTGCCATAGCCCCATTCTTTTTGCAATTTTGTGGAAGGGTTTCGCAAATGCAGGGGCACGGGCTTGGGGCCGTTGTTTTTTATCTCCCTGGCCGCATTGAGGTAGGCGGCGTAAGAGGCATTACTTTTGGGGGCAACGGCCAGATACACAACGGTTTCGGCCATGGGAATAAAGCCTTCGGGCATGCCCACAAATTCCACGGCTTGCTGGCAGGCCACAGCCAGGGGCAGGGCGCGGGTGTCGGCCAGGCCTATATCTTCAGAAGCCGAAAGAATGAGGCGACGGCATACAAAACGCGGATCTTCACCACCTTCAAGCAGGCAGGCCAAGTAGTAGAGCGCCGCGTCGGGATCGCTGCCTCTTATGGATTTGATCAGCGCGGAGGCCAGCTCGTAATGGTTGTCGCCGTCCTTATCGTGGCGGATCAGTATTTCCGGCAAAACAGCCTTTACTCTTTCCAGAAATCGCTGTTCTTCGGGCAAAGCGCATATATATTCCACCAGGTTGAGCAGGGTACGGGCGTCGCCGTGCGAAGCTCCGGCCAGTAAATCAAGAATGTCGTCATTCAGGGAAACGTTTAAGTTCCGGCAGGCCCGGCGCGCCAGGTTGACAAGCTCGGTTTGGCTGAGGGGCCGCAACCGGATGACCAGTAGGCGCGAGAGAAGTTGACGGGTGACGCTGAAAGAAGGATTTTCCGTGGTTGTGGCCAGCAGGGTGAGTTCTCCCGATTCCACCAGGGGCAGAAAAAAGTCTTGCTGGGCCTTGGAAAAGCGGTGTAACTCGTCAAGAATGAGAATGTCGTTGCCGCTGAGCCTGCGGCGCAAGTTTTGAAGCCCGGCTTCGGGGGCGCTCAGGCGTATGAAACTGGCATTACGCGATTTGGCAAGCAGAATGGCCAAGGTAGACTTGCCGCAGCCTGGCGGGCCAAAAAGCAGAATGCTGGGCAGGCGCGGGGCTTTACTCAAGGCTTTTATTCTGGAGGTGAGGTGCTCCTGGCCCACAAAATCGGCTATGTCCTCGGGACGTAGGCGTTCGGCCAGGGGTTTATCCAATGCCATTAACTATTCCTTCGCGAATAAAAATGATGCAGGGCCAGACAATATGATGCTGCGGTTTCGCAGCGAAAAACCAGATCTCCAAGATTGGCCACAGCAAAACCACCGTCGCGCATGGCGGTTATTTCCCCTTCGGCAATGCCGCCTTCCGGGCCGATAACATATAAAGTGTCGCCCTTTTGCCCAAGTTGTTCCGAGGCGATCAAGGGGGAAAAGGCTGCTTCTTCCCACAAAACTATGCGCCGGTCAAGGCCATCGGCGGCCGTAATCAGCTCGCGCAGGCCGGTAAAAACCGCCACATGTGGAATGAACGGATTACCGCATTGTTTGGCCCCGGCCGCGAGCTGGCCCAGCCAGTTTTTTTCGCCATCGGCCGGAATTTTGCCCTGACTGCGTTCGGCCTGCCAGAACCATATGCCCCACGCGCCAAGTTCCACGGCTTTTTCCATAAAATAACCACGTCGCAGGGCCTTTGTCCAGGCTATGGCCATTATCGCCCTGGCTTCGGGGGGGGGATGGATGATTTCTTCAAGCAAATTAAGCTCTACATTGTTTTTTCCGGCGCGCAGCACCTTGAACAGGCCCTCGCGTCCATCGCCGTCAAGCAATTTGACAGTTTCCCCCGGCTTTATGCGTAAAACCTGGGAAAGATGGCGGGCTTCAGATTCTTTAAGCGTGAAAGGCGCGCGCCATTCGGCAGGGTCGAGATAGAAGGCGTGCGGAGCTTCCGACCAATGATGTAGTTTTGTCATTTTGATTTGGGCCTGGCTTTGCGCACCGCTTTGAAGTCGTCAAGCAGTGAAACAAGGCGTGTATAGTTTTTGCGTATCTCCTGACCGGCCGGGGTAAGTTTGGTTGGCTGAATCTTTACGTAATTGCGCGTCAGATAGCTGTCGGACAGCAATCCTTCAAGTATGGCTATAATGCTGTCCACCAGGGGCGCAAAATATGTGGAAACTTCAAATTTCAGCTCTGTAAGCAGGTCCACGGCTTCAGCCAGAGTTTTTTTGTAGCCGATCGATTCGCCCTTGAAACGCCGCTGGGCCAAATCTTCAAGAATATGCACCTTGCGCGCTTGCATTATATAGCTGAATCTGGAACGCACCTCGGCGTAAAGTTCTCTATGCTGCTCGAAAGCGGCGGCATGGTCCCGAGAAAACAGATAGTCTTCAAGCACATTGCGGATTTTAGCGCTGAACTCATCGCTGTAACCGATAAGGCGGCGCTGATGTTTAGTCATCCAGGCATAAAGAAATTTGAGGCGCTTTTCCTCGGTATCGGTATTTTCAACAACTTCCGTGCGCTTGTAAACTATTTTACCCGTGTATTCTCCGCGCACGATGTCGTTGAAGCGCAGGAACATATTGTTTGTATCTTTAATAATGTTCACATTTTCCAATACGCGCCCGGTAAGAGGATGTATTACCTCCTGCGAGGCTACGGACAAGGCGCGATCCTGACGCACGTTATTGTCATTGAAGCGATGCTGGCGATATTTTACCCGTAAAATAACCACACGTTTTTCGCGATCGAGGAAAAAGCCGTCCTTGTCAAGGGCTTCAATAACCGGGTATTGATCCTCATCCACGCGTACAAGGGCTATTTTTTCCACATGCGGGTAATGGCGCGTTTCGCCGTCATTATAATAAGTGGTAATTGCGCGGTCGGTCTGTCCCAATACGCGCAAAAGAAAATTTTCGCCGCATTTGTGCAGTTTGCGGGCAAAAATGGCGCTGGAGGTGCGCCGCTCGGAAACAATGGGAAAGCCGTACAATTCCATCAGGTATTGATAAACAAAAATACGGTTGCGTTCGTACAGGGCATTATCGCCGTAAACGAATTTGCCTATGCGCATGCCAAAGCGTTTCAATTCGCTGTCGATGTCCGAAGGGAAGGAAGCAAAAATTCCGGCCAGGTGGAAAAGGCCGAAATTATCCTTGGCGATCACCTGGCCGCGATCCATGCCCAGAAGTTGCGGTTGCAGGGCAGGGTAGTAATCCAGAACCGAAAAATCCACATGGCCGAACTTTTGCCTGAAAGCGTCCTGAAATGCCCGGGGCAGTCGGGCGGTGAAGGTTTGCACGTTTTTAGATATAATCTGGCTTTCCAGCGGGCAGGACGCGCCGTCGGTAATGGCCACGGCGTCCATTACCGGGTAGAGAGCGTCATATTGAAATACTTCGCTGAAGTAGGAAAGAGGCCGGGCCAGCACCACCAGGGAAAAACCAGGCAGATCCTTATATTCCCATATGTCGCAATCAAAGGAAGGGAGCAGCTCGCGCGGCTCCACCACCGGGTAATTGGCGGTTTCAAAATAAGGTTTGAGCAGGCCGTGTTTGATATGGACGGAATCCAGAAAGCGTTTGAGATCGGAAATAGTGGAAACGCTGAGCGCTTCCGACAATGAATACTCGTCTTTCCAGGGAAATCCGTCCTGTTTGAAGGCATTCTTCCATCCAATACCCATAACGTCCGCTTTGTCTCCAAGGCTTTAACGCGCGGCCCTTGTGTGAGCCGCACCGAAAATATTAATTTTCTTTATACATTATAATCCTATAAATTTCTACCAAATAATCTAGAGTAAATCTTGATTTTTGATTTAAGGGCCGACTTACAAGCACCGAGGCGTTTCTCAGGCAAAAGTCCGCTCAAGCTTACAGGGTACGTAGATCGGGTAATATCTGCTGTTAATCATCGTAATCAGCGGAGTTTATTAATATGAATGAAAAGTATGCCATAACGGATTTGAATTTTGAAAGCGGTTGGCTGTTGCGAATGGTTATCGCCTCTGGTATAGCAACAAGGCACCTGTATGGGAACAAGGAAAAGCCGGCAAAGGCGTCAAGCGGTGGAGATATACAATGAAAAACAATTCGTTCGATAAGCATGTCCTTTCAATAGTATGCAGCGTTTTTGACGCGCACTCCGCTGTGCTTTTCCTGCCGGGAAACAAGGAAGAGGAATGCGATCTCGCAGCTTCGCACAGCCTTGGCGGCAAGGTGTGCTCTCAGCTTTCAGTGCCTTACGGCAAAGGGCTGGTAGGATGGATTTTACGCAATCATCAACCGCTCCTGGTGCCCAATTTTGACCAGCGGCAGAGCCGCCTGGGTTACTATGAAGGCGGTGAAGAGAGCAAAATAAAAGCTTTCATGGGTTGTCCGGTGCCTTCCGGGGGAGCTTTGTGCGTTGACAGCACGCGGCAATACTCCTTTACAGACAAAGATCACAAAATTCTTCAACTTTTTGCCGAACTTGTTATTATGTCACGCCAAACAAGCCCGCAAGAAGGACCGGTGGGTGACATTCCCCGGTATTTTGCTGCCCTTGGTGTAATTCAGGACATGCGCTTCAGCTACAGGCGCTGGCCCGTGTTCCTGCACAATTTCCTTCGAGCCGTAGCCGAAGCTGCCGCTTTTGAATATTGCGCCTTCGCCACTGTGGACCCTGACGGAGAGTTTTATGCGATTGAAGGCGAATCGGCAAGGCTGCTGCGTGACGGCAAAAATGAAGCTGTCTTTCCCATTGGCAGCGGTATTACCGGATGGGTGCTGCGCAATGAACAGCCGGTTTTTTCCGAAGGTGCGTCAGCCGGGATGCCCACAGCCACAATTTTTGGTAAGCAGCCGGATATTCCGGAATTTCAATCAATAATTTGTATGCCGGTGATGATTAACAGATCCGTGCGCGGAGCCGTTTGCCTGGCTAACACCACACCCAAGGAAATGGATGAGCCGTTGCGCGGCTTTGTGCGCCAGGCTGTTGATTATATGGCTATGTTTCTGGAAAGTTTGTATTTAAAAAACAGAATGCGCGGTTTTATGGAAAAAGCTGTGGTGCATACCCATGGGCCCACTCGTTACGATCCGGATACGGCCCCCATGCCCAAGATAGAAGAAGAGTAGTCAGCGTAGTTACGAGCGCTTTTTAACCTTCGACCGCGTCAAAAAGACTTTTGTTTGCGATAAAAGGATCAGCGGTACATGGAATTTTTCGATCAAGTTCTGAAAATAGTACGCCAAAGTGGTGAAATAATTGTTGACGGGCTTTCTGGACCGCGCCGGGTCCGGCATAAGGGACGCATAGATCTGGTCACTGAGACTGATCTGGCGGTAGAGGCCTTTTTAAAGGAAAAGCTTTCGGCCTTGGCCCCAGGAGTGGATTTTATGGCCGAAGAGAGCGCCGAAAACATCGAAAAACCCAAAAAAGACTGTTGGATTATCGATCCTGTAGACGGAACCACCAATTTTGTGCACGGACTGCCTTTCGTGGCCACTTCCGTGGCCTTGTGGCAAAATAACAGGGTTAGCCTGGGCATTGTGAACATACCCGCGCTGGGCGAATGCTTTTATGCGCGGCGCGGGGCAGGGGCTTTTAAAAATGGCGCGCCCATCCATGTTTCGGAAGTAAATGACTGCGGACAGGCGCTTCTGGCCACCGGTTTTCCCTATACCATACGCGAAGATATGGAAGTTATTCTTGCCTGGCTGCGTCAGGCCTTGGCCGCCAGCCAGGGAGTGCGCCGTTGCGGCGCTGCCGCTATAGATTTGGCCTATGTGGCGGCCGGGCGCTTCGACTCTTATTATGAGCGAGGACTGAAACCATGGGATTTTTCCGCCGGATGGCTTCTGGTGGAAGAAGCCGGGGGACGGGTGAGCGACATGGACGGCCGGGAATTTTCTTTCGGGCCTGGTATTCTGGCCAGCAACGGGCTGCTTCACGACGGTATGGTGGAAATGCTGTCTAAAACATCAAGCTCATCTCCAGTACTCGCGCCAGCCACGGAGTGAGCAGTTCGGGGAAGGTTTCTTTCAAGCCGGAGAGTTCGTCGCAATCCAGAAACATCGACTCGAGGGCAAGCGACGGATTGAGTGAAGGCTTGGCCTTGGCTGGTCCAGCCATAAAAAGATTTATTCCGGCGGAAGACGGTTCCCCCGGCGCGGCCTGAAGCGACGCCTTAAAGCGCAACGGGATATCATCAAGCCCGGTGGTCTCGGCCAGCACCCTGAGCGCGGCTTCTTCCACAGCTTCCGTGGCATGTACAAAATCAACCGCACTCAAGTCCCAGCAGCCGGGAAAGGTGGCCCGGCTTTCGGCGCGCCGCACGACACAAATTTTTTTTTTGGAATTATAAAGGGCCACTGCCACTGCTTTATAGGCAAGTCTACGCCTTCTGGCCTCATCTATGTCCATAACCATAATCGGAGTGAAGGCGGAGTCCAGTACTTCGACCAGATTTTTTTCCGGGGGAATATTAAGATACGGGTATAATATTATGGACATAAATATCCTGGAAGAAGCCAGTTTTATTCAGCTTGGCCCGGATGACGCCAAAGAAATCCACCGCCTTGAAGAGCAGTGTTTTTCCCTTCCCTGGACAGCCGAGCAATATGACATGGCCTTCGGGCAAAAATCCTTTTTCGTTTTCGGCGCGCGCCTGCGCGGGCGGCTTATAGCTTATGTTTCTGTATATCATACGGCCGATCAAATGGAAATATTGAATTTTGCGGTGCTGCCGGCATTGCGCCGACAAGGTATAGGGCGTAAATTACTTGCCGTATTATTGCAATGTGGAAATAAAATTGGCATACTGAGCGTTGTTCTTGAAGTGCGGGAGCATAATGTGCCGGCCATAGCCCTTTACGAAGGTCTTGGTTTTGCTTTGTCCGGAAGGCGGCGCAAGTATTATGAGGATACGGGCGAAGACGCCCTGATATACAATTATGAGCCCGGGAAATAGCCAAATTTCATATTATACTTATAATTTAAAAAGTAAAATTACAGGCGGGATGCGGTGTGAAAAAGTTGATAGCTGCCAACTGGAAAATGTATAAAAGCTCGGCCGAAGCGCACAATTGCGTCGCAACCTTGCTTGGCTTTTTGGGTAAAAAAGCGCCGGAAAACAAAGAGATTCTTGTTTTTCCCCCGTTTACCGCCATAAAGGCTGTTAGTGAAGTTTTTGCGGGCGGTTCAGGTTTTTTTGCGGGTGGGCAGAATTTTTACCCCGAGCCGGAAGGGGCTTTTACCGGTGAAATCGCCCTTGGCATGTTGCGTGAGGCTGGAGCCTCTTGGGTACTGGCCGGGCATTCCGAGCGCCGCAGTATTTTTGGCGAAAGCAATGAGCTTGTGGGGCGCAAAACAGCCTATGCCTATGAAGCCGGGCTGGGTGTTGTTCTGTGTATTGGCGAAACTCTGGCCCAGAGGGAAAACGGAGAGCTTGAACAAGTGCTGACCGCTCAACTTGAAGCGGGCATGGCCGGACTGCCCGTCGAGCTTGACGGCGCAAGGCTGGCTGTGGCCTATGAGCCTGTATGGGCCATAGGCACAGGCAAAGTGGCCGGAACCGGGGAAATAGCCGAGGCCCACAATCTGGTGCGGAAGATTTTAGGCAAAATTTCTCCCCGGCACGGCGCGGAACTGCGTATTCTTTATGGCGGAAGCGTCAAGGCCGACAATGCCGGCGGCATTATGGCTGTTGACAATGTTGACGGAGTTCTGGTAGGAGGCGCTTCACTGGATGCCGAAAAATTCAGTAAAATAGCGCTGGCCTGATTTGGCGGGCCTCTGAAATATAAACTCTGAGTCCGCTATGTGAAGGTTTTTACAGCAGGGTTTGTCAATCTTTAAACCCTGCGCCCGGCACATGAAAATTTTTATGGCAGGGTTTGTCAATAATTTGATAGTTGGAGGAAATTGTGCAGACTTTGATCTTAACGCTGCATATCGTGGTATGTGTGTCTCTGGTTATTCTGGTGTTGCTCCAGGCCGGCAAAGAAGGCATGGGCGTCATTTTTGGCGGAGGCAGCGCTTCGGTGTTCGGCAGCGGCGGGGCCGGAGGCATTCTCTCTCGTCTTACCGCCTTCATGGCCGTGCTTTTTGTGATTACCTCACTCAGCTATAACTATATTACCAGCACCCGTCCGGCTGAAGAATCCACGATTTTGGACGTGAAGATTGAAGACACAGCCCCGGCTGTTCCTGCCAAGCCCGCCACTCCGGAAGTTCCGTCAGCTCCTGCCAAGCCAGAATCTCAGGTGCCTGCCGCCCCCACGTCCAAGGCCCCGGCCTCTTCCGAAAATACGACCACGTCTACCACGAAGTAGGCCTCGCTTTCGGCCTGGAAATTTTTTTGACTCATAAGTGCGCGCCGTCCTTATATGTTAAATGACGGCGCGCTTGTTTTTTTGCGCTGTCCGCACGGTTCCTATCCGCCGCGGACGGAGTCAGTCGGTGGATAGAGCTGACTGTGGATTGAAACTGGCCGAGGAAATTGAATAAAGTGAAAAATTCCGATGAAAATAATGCTTTTGCCGACGTTAATCCCTTTTTGAACCTGGATCGCGCGCGTTTTTGCGATGCGGAAAAGCGTAAGGCGGAAAAGCGTAAGAATGAACCTTCCGCCGCGCGCCCCAAAGAAACTACGATAACCAAAAAGAAGGTGGCTGGGTGTAAAGTTGGCGAGGACGGCACAAATAGGGAGGGTGTTGCGCAGGCAACAATGGAAGAGGAGGGTATTTCATTTGCGCAGGCCTTTATGGGCGAACGCGCGATTAATGACCCCGAGCGCGAGCGCGAGGCGGATATTTTTATCGAAGCCATGATGGGTGAAGTAAAACCACTTAGCGGCAAAGGCCGCGACATTGCCCCGCGCGTTGTTCCTCGGCCCACACCACAATCCTGCGAACCAGGCCTTGATGAGTTGCTTGAAGGCAAGTTGGAATTTGCTGAGCTGCACAAGGGCGAGTATATGGAAGGTCATGTTATTGGCCTCGACCCCTTGATTATGCAAAAATTGCGTTCCGGCGCATACAGCCACGAGGGGCATCTTGATTTGCACGGCCTTAATGCCGAACAGGCCTTCATGACGCTTAGGGAATTTTTTCGGCAATCGTGGCACAAGGGCATGCGTATGGCGCTTGTGGTTACAGGACGCGGCCGCAACTCACCGCAGGGCATGGGAGTTTTGCGCGACAAAATGCACTTATGGCTCACCCAGGAACCACTCAAGCGTATTGTGCTGGCTTTTTGCACGGCAAGGCCTTCGGATGGAGGGCCGGGCAGCATTTATGTGTTGCTGCGCAAGTTCAAGAAGAAGGGCAAAGTTTTTTGGGACAGGTTGCCTCCCGATGGTTTTTAATTTAGTATAAGCTTCAATACCAGAGGCTCAAGCAATTTTAGCTTTGTTGTAATATAGAAAAATAAATAAACAATTTCCCCGAGCATAAGCTTCAGGCAGGCAGAAATAAAATGGATAGAGGCAAATATAGATTTGTCACCAGAAGCGATTTTGACGGCCTTGTATCCGCAGTGCTGATGAAACATCTTGATTTGATAAATAATATTGTTTTTGTGCACCCCAAGGACATGCAAGACGGCAGAATTCCCATGAGTCCCAACGACATAACGGCCAATTTGCCGTATGCCCCCGATGTGTTTATGGCTTTCGGGCACCATATTTCCGAGTCTTCACGTACCGACAATCCTCCAGGTTTTATATTGAGCCCGCATGCCGCATCTTCGGCCAGGGTAATATATGAATATTACGGAGGAGATAAGGCTTTTCCCCCTTATTTCAAGGAAATTGTGAATGCCGCCGACAAAATTGACTCGGCTGAGTTGGATATAAATGACATTTTAGATCCTAACGGGTGGGTTTTGTTGGGTTTTATTACAGACCCCCGCACCGGTTTGGGGCGTTTTCACATTTTTGAAATCAGCAACTACAGCCTGATGATAGAGTTGACCAAACATATCGGCAAAATACCTGTTGAAAATATTCTGAAAAACCCACATGTTAAAAAGCGTGTAGATCTTTATAAGGAAAGCAGGAACAAGGCCGAGGAACAGATCAGACGCTGCGGCAAAATGAACGGAAATGTACTGGTCATTGATCTGCGTGGAGAGGATGTCATCTGGCCGACAAACAGGTTCATGTGCTATGCCTTGTTTCCTGAAGCCACGGTGGCCATTCATCTTATGTGGGGCAAAAGACAGCGCAACATTTATCTGGCCACAGGCAAGTCGATTTTAAATCGCGGGTGTAAATGCAATATCGGCAATTTGCTTTTGCAGTATCAAGGCGGTGGCCTGCATGCGGCAGCGGCATGTCAATTAACGGAAGACAAGGCCGACGTTGTTCTGGCGAAAATTATCCGGCAGATAAATGAAACCGGTTAGAACATGTTGTGAATGGAAAAAGCAAAATGTTCTGACTGAGCGGCAGACAACAGTTCGCCGTAAGTGAAAGGCGGCGCGGGACAATATTAACTTAAGGCGAAAAAAATGGTTCCAGGGCGCGAAAAAAGGGCGGTACAAGGCCGCCCATGTTTTTCTTCCTACCAAAGTTTACATAATTATCATTATGGGACATTCATAAGAGCTTGCCTTTGCGGCCTTGGGCGCGTAAATTTCCCTCAGCGCGCAGGCTGCCCACAAATCGTTTTTTAGTGATTGGCTTGCCCAGCACTCATGTTTTGGATTTTGACGCCGTCGGGCCCCACATTTCGGCCTGCACATCCCAAGGAGATCACAATGGGTTTTTTAAACGCCAGTTGCAGCTTTACGCGCTTCAAAATTATAGATCCCGTCCCCAGATCGCTCTGGCAGGAAATTCCGGCCAAGCTCAAACAATTCGCCTTTCGCGATATTGACGAAACCCACGAGGAACGCGCCTTTGGCTGGACCTCCTTTGACGATATGCTCGACATACAATGGCAGACAGCCCCGCCGGAAAAAGGCGCTTACCTGGCTTTTTCCCTGCGCCTGGACACCAGACGCGTTCCGGCCGGAGTTCTTAAAAAATATCTGGATCTGGCGGTACGCGAAGAAAAGGAAAAGCTCAAGGAATTCGGCAAAACTTTCTTGAGTCGCGACAGAAAAATTGAACTAAAAGAACAGGTTAAGCTAAAATTAATGCGTCGTTTTCTGCCTGTTCCAGCTGAATTTAATGTAATATGGTCCACAGAAACCGGAAATGTGTGGTTTGCCTCGACTCAGCAGAAAGTCGTGGAAATTTTTACCGAATATTTCACGCAGAGTTTTGATTTGCATCTGGATCAACTCACCCCATATGGTCTGGCCCTGGAAGTTCTGGGTGAAGATGCCGCCAATCTTCTTGACAAAGTGGAACCAACCAATTTCGTGGGGTTTGAGTCATGAGCGAAGCTCCCTATCTAGGGCAATCTACCGATGTCATTCTTGGACAAGAATTTCTCACCTGGCTGTGGTATCAGAGTGATACTGCTCCAGGCTCTTTTAAAGACCGCGAAGGCCAGCCCTTTTTCATATCTATGGAACAACGCGTTGTGGTTCAGGGCGGTGAAGGCGAAACCAAAGAAACCGCTTCAGTATCGGGGGCCATGTCTCCCCTAAAGGAAGCTCGCCTTGGTCTGGCCACCGGCAAAAAGGTCTCCAGAGGTCTCATTCGAGTGGAAAAGGATGAGATGAGCTGGCAGTTTACTTTTAAATCTGAAGATTTTTCCCTTAACAGCCTCAAATCACCCAAGGTGGAAAAAGATTCTGAAGACGTTGACGGCGATGGCATGTTGTTAGAAAAAATATACCTTATAGAAGTATGCATTGCGTTGCTCGACGACGTTTACAAACAATTTCTGAAATTGCGTCTTTCCGATGCCTGGCATAAAGAAGTCGTGGTTATACGAAGCTGGATGTTAAAATAGCTAAATTTGATGCCAAACTGCCGTTAAAAAACAGCAGAGTCCCAAGCAGGCTCAGCACAAAAAAGCAGCTTTCAGAACATAGGGTTAATTTATAAATGGAGCACACCATGCTGAAATTGCGGCATTTTGCCGCGCGAGTCACAAAAAAGCTGATTTGGATGACGGTGATTCTACTTGGAATCACCGCGATAAGCTTTTGCGTCATCCATATTGCGCCGGGTTCGCCCACGGATCTGGAGACAACGCTTAATCCTCTGGCCGGTGAAGCCTCGCGGCAAAGACTGGAAGCGCTCTATGGCCTGGACAAGCCCTTGCATGTCCAATATTTCAACTGGTTGTCGCGATTAGCAACGCTTGACTTCGGCAATTCCATGTCGGCCGATTCGCGCCCGGTGCTGGACAAAATTATGGAACGCCTTCCCCTTACCGTGGGCATTAATGTGGCCGCGCTGCTGCTCACCCTGCTGCTGGCCGTGCCCTTGGGGGTGCTTTCGGCCGCTAAGCAGAATTCGCTTTTTGACAAGTGTGTTACCATTCTCGTATTTCTCGGTTTTGCCATGCCGGGCTTTTGGCTGGCCCTGCTGTTGATGATGTATTTTGGCATTGAATTGCAATGGCTGCCTGTTTCCGGCATAACCTCGCTCGATTACGCTACGCTTTCACCGTTGGGCAAGGCTGCCGACTTGGCCCGGCATCTTATTCTGCCGATTATTGTTTATACTGTGGGCGGAATTGCGGGCATGTCGCGCTTCATGCGCTCGTCCATGCTTGAGGTAATGCGCCAGGACTATATTCTCACCGCCATGGCCAAAGGCCTTTCCAACCGTCGGGTTATTTTTATACATGCCATGCGTAACGCTCTGCTGCCCATAATCACCCTGCTCGGCCTGTCCGTGCCGGGAATAATTGGCGGCAGTGTGATTATCGAGTCCATTTTCGCCCTGCCCGGTCTGGGACAACTTTTTTACGCGGCAGTTATGTCCCGCGATTATCCGCTGATTATGGGCAATCTGGTGCTGGGGGCCGTTCTGACCCTGGCCGGAAATCTACTGGCCGACATTGGCTACGGATTGGCTGACCCGCGAATAAGGGACGTAAAAAATTGACTATACATTGTGCTCAAGGCGCGGTACACCGCGCTCCCGCCGTCGGATTTAAGGAATAAATGATTATGGAAACAGCCTACACAGAATCCCCTCCGCTCTCTCTGGCCGAAAAATGGGCCAGGTTGCGCTTTTGGGCCGGAGAAAATCTGATGTTCCTGATGGGATTAGGTATTGTTGGCATTATGTCGGCCGCGGCTCTGGCCGCTCCGCTGCTGGCCCCGTATGCCCCCGACACCCTGCATCTCGACAATATTCTGGCCGCGCCTTCGGCCGAATTTCCTCTTGGAACCGACGCTCTTGGCCGCGACGTGCTCTCGCGCCTGCTTTACGGTGGTCGAGTTTCCCTGTGGGTTGGCTTTGTGGCTGTGGGCATTTCCGTAAGCATAGGTTTGGCCCTGGGGCTTGTTTCCGGATATTTCGGCGGAATTGTTGATGAAGGCATCATGCGTCTTGTGGATATAATGCTCTGTTTTCCGTCATTTTTTCTTATTTTGGCGGTTATAGCGTTTTTAGAGCCAAGTTTGTTCAATATTATGGTTGTTATCGGACTTACTTCCTGGATGGGGGTAGCCCGTTTGGTGCGCGCCGAAACCATGAGCATTGCGCGCAAGGACTTCATTTCGGCGGCCCACCTTGCAGGTACAAGCAATGCGCGCATCATTTTTATGCATATCCTGCCCAATGCCGCCGCCCCCGTGCTTGTTTCGGCCACTCTGGGCATTGCCGGGGCCATTTTGATTGAATCTTCGCTGAGCTTTCTCGGCCTTGGGGTGCAGCCCCCCACGGCAAGCTGGGGCAATATGTTGCTGGAAGGCAAAACCGTTCTGGAAATAGCGCCCTGGATGTCCATTTATCCGGGTCTGGCCATTCTCATTACCGTGCTGGGCTACAACCTGCTTGGCGAAAGCTTGCGGGATATTTTAGATCCCAGACTGAAGTCATAAAATTAATTTTCAGCAAAATTACTATGAGATAATGGCCACGTGCTTGAATATCTGCGCATAAAAAATCTTGCCCTTATTGAGAACATGGAATTGGAATTCGCTCCGGGGCTGAATGTGCTTACCGGCGAAACCGGAGCTGGGAAAAGTTTTATACTGAAAGCTCTGGGTTTTTTGCTGGGCGATAAGCTGGGACATGATATTGTGCGCCCCGGAAGCGACAAGGCCCAGGTTGAAGCGCTGTTTGTTCTGCCCGAACGGGAAATTATTCTGCGCCGAGAGCTTTCAGCCCAGACCGGGCGCAGCCGCTTTTTTATCAACGATGTTTTGCACTCGCAGACAACGCTTAAAAACTTGCGCAACACCCTTATTTTGCACACCAGCCAGCACGGGCAACAAAAATTGCTCAACCCTGCCTATCAGGCCGCCTTTATTGACGAAGCCCTGGAACCGGGCGAACTTTTGTTCGAGCGCTGCGAACTAGCCGAAAAACTCGCGACTCTGTCCAAAAAACGCGCGGAATTATTGGCGCGCCAGCGCGATCTTTCCGACAAGCGCGAATATCTGGAAATGCAGAAGATGGAGATAGACCGGGTGAATCCTAGTGAAGGCGAAGAGGAGAAGCTGGAACAACTTAAAGCCGGAGCCAGGGACTCGGCCCAGAAAATACGCCTTAAGGAACGCCTGCTCACCGTTTTTCACGGCGAGGCCGGAACCGTGGGCCTGCTTAATCAATTCGCCCAGGCCGACAAAATTCTTGGAGAGCTGACCCAACTTGATGAAGACATGCAGCCCGAGGCTTCATCATTTTCCGAATTTCGTTCCATTCTGTCTGTCATTGATCAACGCCTGCGCTCTCATGGGGCGCGTTCCGCCGAAGATGTGGATATCGACGCCATTGAGGAACGGCTTTACACCCTGGCTCAGCTCAAACGCAAATTGCGGCGCTCACTGGATGAAATAGTGGGTCTGCGCGAAGAAATAGATCAGAATATATCCTTTCTGGATCTTTGTGGGCTGGAATTGAAAAATCTGGACAGTGAACGCGATAAAACACGCGCGGCTCTGGCCGGAAACCTTGCGGCCCTTGTTCCGGCCCGCCGCGAAGCCGGCAACAGGATAGCCGAAGCTTTGGAAAAGGAACTGGACGGACTGGGTTTTCCCAAGGGCATGAGCGTAAAGGTTGATTATTATCCCCAGGAAATTGAGCCGGATTTGGTTGATGAGCGGGCGCGTATACTCTTCGCCCCCAACCCCGGCCATCCGCCGCAGCCGCTGGATCGTATTGCCTCAGGCGGAGAACTATCCCGTTTTTTACTGGCCATCGTGGGCATACAGGAGGCTCCGGAAAGCGCCACTTACATATTTGACGAAGTAGACGCGGGCATTGGCGGAATTACCCTGAACCGGGTGGCCGATCGCCTGGAAGAGTTGGCCAAGCGTAGGCAGATGCTGCTGATAACCCACTGGCCCAACTTGGCCAGACGCGCCGATCGGCACTTTCAGGTAAGCAAGCAGGTGCTTGGAGAAGAAACCTTTACCCAGTGCTCGCCGCTAAACGCTGAGGAGGTGGAACGAGAACTCACCCGCATGGCGGGCGGAGTATAAAACAATCCTTATTCATTCCGCTCATTCTGTTGGCTTCTCGTTTCGATAAAACCGGCGCACACCTCATCCATTTCCGGACCGTGATCATAGCCCAACACATGAGCCAGGCCGTGGGCCAGCAGCCGCACGAGGTACCCCGTCGCATCCTGCCCGTAAAGCAGGCATTCGCGGCGCAAGGTATCCACGGATATAAGCAGGCTGCCCGACTCATCCGGGCCGGATGGAGGAAAAGCCAGCACATTGGTAGGGCCGTCACAGCCCAGCCATTCCTTATTGGCCAACCAGATATCACCGTCGCGCAGAAAGGATATTTCCAATCCACCCGGTAAAGAAGACAAGCTTTTTTGCAGCATTTCGCGCGCCAGGCGTGACACTTCTTCAAGCGGCACGGGCAGAAGCCAAGGGGCTATGGCCGTTACGGTGACCTTAGGTAAACCGTCTTCCACCCGCCTTACCTTCTCAATTGCGCTTCCAGCACATCGGCATTCTTTTCCGCACTCTTTTCGGCCTTCTCCTGCGATTTTTCCGTCGATTTGCTTTCCTTGGCTTCCTTCTGCTCCTTGGGCGTCGGCTTGCCGCCAGTGGCCGCCGGATAGGCAATGCGATGGTGGAAAATGCCGGTCAGGATGCGTAAAAAGTATTCGCTGAGTTTGTGCAGATCCTTGAAAGTAAGCTCCGATTCATCAAGCTGGCCTTCAGCGAAAATACCCTTGACTATGTTGTCTATGTGGGTCTTTATGCGGGCTGGGGTGGGGTCGGTCAATGTTTTGCTCGAGGCTTCCACAGCGTCGGCCAGCATAAGAATAGCGGCTTCCCTGGTTTGCGGGCGCGGGCCGGGGTAGCTGTAGTCGGCCTCCTGCACTTGTTCGCCGAGGTCAATGGCCTTCTGGTAGAAATAGCGGATAACTCTGGTGCCGTGGTGCTGACGGATAATATCGGATATCTCGCGCCCCAGCTTGTGCTTCTCGGCCAATTCCACACCTTTTTTGACATGGGCGATCAAAATCAGCGCGCTCATTGAAGGCGCGAGCTTGTCATGCTTGTTTTTGCCGTCGAACTGATTTTCAATAAAATATTCCGGGTGCGAAACTTTGCCCACATCGTGATAAAGCGCGGCCACCTTACACAGCAGGCTGTTGGCCCCAATGGCTTTTGCCCCGGCCTCCACCATATTGGCCACCACCAGTGAGTGATGGTAGGTGCCGGGCACGGTGACCATAAGTTCCTGCATGAGCGACTGTTCCAGGCTCATAAGCTCCATCAGCCTGAATCTGGTGGTATAGTTGAAGATAAGTTCAAGAATTGGGCTGAAGGCAAAGAGAATCAGGAGTGAAAGAATCGCATTTAGCATCACTGCCAGAGCCTGCGCCGGGTAGCTGCTTAGAGGCGCGGAGTGAATCATGGTCACGGGAATCCACACGCTGAAAAGACCGATGATAATCGGAACAATGCTCCACAGCATGTCCTTACGGTTCTGAGCGCGGATGACAAGACCGGTGGCAATCATGCCCCCCAGAAAATAATAGGCGAAAAGCGTCAAATCACCCCGGAACATTATGGTGCAGAAAAAGGCCAGCAGAAGGCTTATGGTAAGGTAGCGCCTGGCGGCGAACACCATGGCCGTCAGTCCGGTGGCCCCGGCCACGGGATAGGCCAGAGCCTGAAACATTCCGCTGTGCCCGGAATTAAGACTGAAGGTAAAAAGTCCCTTGGCCCCCAGGCCGAAAGACAGAAGCACAAGAGCTATGAGCAGCAGATCCTTGTTGTCCAGCGGGGTTCCCACTTTGCCGCTGGGGGTCATGAAAAGCCCCACGGAAAGAATCAGCGCTATACCGAAATAGCCAAAAACATTTTCAAAGTGCATGGACTCGGCCGATCTGCTCACCAGGGCCTGTATTTTTACCTGTTGTTCCTTGGTTACCCTTTCGCCCTTGCGCACCACCACAGAGCCCTTTTGCAGGTGGTAATATATGGGTTCCACCAGAGCGGCCATTGCTGTGGCCCGTTTTCTGCTGGCCTCGCGGTTGAGCATGAGCGAAGGGCTGAAACTGACCGACAAAAATAGGTTTACGGCTTTTTTATCTTGAGGGCTGAGGTTTTTTTCTGTGAGCATCATTGAGGATATTTCCGTGAGCACGGTTTGCGCGTCAGGAATGGACCCCAGATCCTGGCGCAAAATCTCCTCATTGGTTTCCAAATTGTGAATTATGGCCCCTGAGCGCCCTATTTTAGCCGAACGCAAATCGGGCACAACACCATTGGCAAGTTTTTCATTAAAGAACGGAAGCAGCTTTTGGGTGATATATTCCTGCACCTGCGGCTTGCCCAGATGCTCAAAAAGCGCCTCGTGTGGAATTGGGGCTATTTCTTCGGCCAACGCTTTGAGGTTTGGACTCAAATGTTCGGCGTCCTGGGGCGTTCCGCTGTTGAGATCCTGAAATACGCCCAGAATGTGCTGTCGCATGTTTAGATATGGCTCGTCGCTCAAATCGAACACCGGCGGCTGAATGATCATGACCTGCTCGCGCCTGGCCTCGGTGGCCTGCTCGTCTTCAATCATCAGGTCGCGGTCAGCCATAATATCCTGATCGGCTATTTCCCCGGCCACATATATCTTACTGCGCTTTTCAAAATTATAGTTGGCCACCAGCGAAAGGATAAAGAGGGCGGCAACAAGCACGGCAAGCCCTTTCCAGCTGCAGCGATGGCTTTCACGCAGCAGCCTGACGGTGGTGGAAAGGCTGACATTGGCGACAGTCGGTTTAGGAGGCGTTGTTTTCGTTGTGCTCATAGGCATTTACAACAGCGCGAACCAGCGGGTGCCGGACCACGTCGCTTTCGGAAAAATTAATGAAAAATACACCTTTTATTCCTTTTAATATCTTTATGGCATGCACCAGGCCGGAACGATCCCTGGCGCTGCCGCCGGGATATTCAGGCAAATCGATCTGCGTTATGTCTCCGGTGATTACCACTCTGGAATTGAAGCCCATGCGAGTTAAAAACATTTTCATCTGTTCGCGGGTGGTATTTTGGGCTTCGTCGAGGATTATGTAGGCATCATTAAGGGTGCGGCCGCGCATGAAGGCCAGCGGGGCTATCTCTATGATGCCGGCCTCGCCCATGGAAGCTATTTTGGCTTGCGGCATCATGTCATTAAGGGCATCGTGCAGGGGACGCAAATAAGGGTTAACCTTTTCAGCCAGATCCCCCGGCAAAAAACCAAGGCGCTCCCCTGCTTCCACTGCCGGGCGGGTAAGGATTATGCGCTTTACCCGGCCTCTGGTCAACATGGAAAGTCCCATGGCCACAGCCAGATAGGTCTTTCCGGTGCCGGCCGGCCCCACGGCAAAAACCATCTCAAAATTCTTCAATGCCTCAAGATAGTTTTTCTGGGCCTGATTGCGGGCCGCAACAGCCTTGCGCGTACCGTTTATAAGCACGGTTGACTCGCGCATTAATTCGGCCAGATCCTGCTCCGGCTCGCTTTCCAGCAAGGCATAGCCCCTGAGCACGTCGTGAACGCTTACAGGGTGCCCCTTACTCACCAAACCGTAGAGATCGCTCAAGAGCCCGGCTAGTTTCAGCCGCAAGCTGCGATTTGGGCTTTGAATAAAAAGGCGCGTGCCTCTGCTGCGTATGGAAACCCCGGCGGCTTTGCCCAGGGCCTCCAGATTCTCATTGTGCGCGCCAAATAAAGTGTTGGCGAAATCGGAATTGTCGAATTCCAGAGTATCAACAGCCGCTTCTTCAGAATAGCTTTCCATACAACGGCAAATAGCTCTTTTTAGCGGTTATGTCCAATCAAAAAGAGTCGTTTCGGGTTTCAATTATTTTGATGCCGCATCGTGCTTGTTTTTTTGTCGTGTAATGAAAGAAAAGAACAATTATGGCACACTTGTTGCTTTATTTTTTGTAAACTGCGGCAGGAGGAAAAAAATGCAGATCAGCGGGATAAGCCAAAGCAGCTACGCGTCCAATTTATATACAATGCAACAACAGCTTTTGGGCACTTCCACCGGCTCGACCTCAAGCAAGTCAAGCTCCAAGGCCAGCTCAGGCTATGTAACCACCAGCGACCTCACCTCTCTGGCACAATACTCCATGAGTGCCATGGATGCCATGGGTATAGGCGCCAACGGCAGGGTCACTTTCGGACAAATTTCCAGCTACAGAAGTGAACAAGAAAAAAAGTTCAGCGAGCAACTCCAGAGCGATTTGGAAGCCCTTGGCGTGGACAAAAATATCAAATTCCAGCTTTCCATGGATGACGACGGTAAAATTGTCGTTAATACCGACCATGAGGACAAGGCCAAGGTAGAGAAATATTTCGAAGATAACCCGGAAATGGTTTCCAAATACAAGGAAATTCAGGCCTTGAACAATCTGGAGTCCGCCCGTAAATCCCTGCAGATAAGCCCCACGGAGCTTAAAAAGCGCATCCAGATTCAGTCCATGGCCAGCTGGTGGGCCAATTCGGATAATCAAACCTCGTCCATAGCCGATTATTATGCCGGCAGTATGTCGATGTATTCGGGAATTAATACAACGGTGTGATGAAGTGTAGCAAGGTTCTTTCCGTTTCCTTCCGCATCAAAAGGCTTTTTTATAAAGGTCAAGTACCAAAGATGTGCATTGCCTTTATAAAAAAGCCTTTTTCTTTGTCGAAAAACGAAAAATTACCCCAATTTTTTCGCCAAAATCTCGTTAATCATGGCCGGGTTGCCCTTGCCTTTCATAACGCGCATGACCTGGCCCACAAAAAAGCTGATCAGTTTGGTTTTGCCTCCCCGATAGGCTTCCACTTCAGCCGGGTTGGCGGCCAGCACCCCATCAACCGCCAGTTCAATATCGCCGCTGTCCGAAATCTGCAACAAGCCCTTTTCTTTCACATAATTTTCGGGGTCGGCCCCAGAGTTATACAAATCTTCAAAAATGTCCCCGGCAATTGTGGCGCTGATACGATTCTCGTCCACCAAACGGGCCAGTGCGGCCAGCGCCTCGGGCTTCATGGGCGAATCCGAAGCCTTGTGTTTGCGGGCGTTCAGGGCGCGCAAAAATGGCCCCATAACAAGATTGGCCGCGCGTTTAACGTGGTTTTTTTCCTTGCCCAAGCTTTGTTCAAAAAAGTCGGCCAGAGCGCGTTCGGAAGTCAGTGTTTCGGCATCGGCCACTGAAAGGCCGAATTGTTCCACAAAACGCTTCTGGCGGGCCAGGGGCAATTCAGGCAAGCTTCCACGCCATTGGCTGAAATCTTCTTCTTTTATATCTATCGGCAACAGATCCGGGTCCGGGAAGTAGCGGTAATCGTGGGCCTCTTCTTTGGTGCGCATGGATACGGTCACATTTTTCACACTGTCGTAAAGCCTGGTTTCCTGCACCAGTTTTTCGCCGTCTTCAAGGGCGCATTCGTGCCGGTCTATTTCATATTCAATGGCTTTTTGCACATGGCGGAAAGAGTTCAGATTCTTTATTTCAGCACGCACGCCAAAGGCGCTTTCGCCCTTTTTGCGTATGGAAACGTTGGCGTCACAGCGAAAACTGCCCTCCTCCATATTTCCGTCGCATATGCCCAGCCAAGTCACAATGCCATAGAGAGTTTTAAGATAAGACACTGCTTCATCGGCGCTGCGCATGTCCGGATCGGAAACAACTTCAATCAAGGCGGTTCCGGCACGGTTCAAATCTACAAAACTTACTCCTCCGGCGGCATGAATGCTTTTTCCGGCGTCATTTTCAAGGTGAATTCGGGTGATGCCGATTTTTTTGGGAACTCCGGCGCTGTCTATCCATAAAAAACCGTGCTCGCAGATGGGTTTGTCAAATTGCGAAATCTGATATCCGGCTGGAAGGTCGGGATAAAAATAGTTCTTGCGGGCAAAAATCGAGTGTAAATTCACTCGACAATCGGTAGCCAAACCGGCAAGGGCAGCGTATTCGACAGCTTTTTCATTTATTGTGGGCAATGCGCCGGGCATGGCCGAGCACACTTCGCATACGTTCATATTGGGCGTGTCACCAAAAGAAACCGGGCAGGAACAGAAAAGCTTCGATTCCGTGGCCAGCTGCACATGGACTTCAAGCCCGATTACCGCTTCATATGTGGACATTATACAAACTCCGAGACTTTTTATATAACCCCGCCATGTTTCAATCCAAAGTCAGCTCCATCCGCCGACTGACTCCGTCTGCGGTGGATAGGAACCTCAAGGAAATTTTGATAAAAATTTCGTATGTCGGATTCGGGGCTCAAGGTCGTTTATTCGAAGTTTGGAAAATAGCAATATTTGCCTCGGACCGCAATAAGTTACCAATTGGCTGCCAGGGCTGACGCGCCTCAGCGCGGATGCCCGAGGCACTTGCAACAGCAAGTGCCCGAATGCGTTAGCATTCGTGACTAGGCGGAGCGTAGCGAAGCCGTACTCAAATCGCGCAAGCGCTGCGATTAATCACCTTAAACGGATGATTTTGTTAGTATGCAAAATAAGATGCGCCAGCCCTGAATTGGCTGCCGGCAATCGAATGAATGCCTCCGGGCGGCCAGGGGAAGGGGGAAAAAAAGGTGCGGTTTGCGGCATACTCTTGAACAGCATCCACTATTACTGTATGGATTATCAACTATGCTGAAAATAAAAAAACAACCTGATGTACTCATAGTTCTCAAACCTGAAAACGCCGATGCCGCGCGCCTGGGACACGACATTCATGCCTGGCTGTCTGACCGTGGCTGCCGTCCGCGCCTTCTGGAAAACCGCATAGACACCCTGCCCAAAGATTCGCCACGCCCCGATCTGGTGCTTGTTCTGGGGGGGGACGGTACCATGCTGGAGGTGGCCAGATATTTCGTGGACAGTCCGATGCCGTTGGTGGGCATAAAATTCGGCAAGGTGGGCTTTTTGACCGAACTCAAGGCCCAACATTGGAAAAAAGGCCTGCAAGCCATGTTGGACGGCAAAATGACGCTTTTAAAGCGCATGGCCGTACATTATCAAATTTTGCGCCAAGGCGACTCCGTGCATCAGGGCTATGCGGTTAACGACGTAGTACTCAATCGTGGGGCGCTGGCCAGGGTCATATCTTTCTATCTTTCCGCCGACGAGCAGGAAATAGGGCATGTGCGCGCCGACGGTCTGATTATTTCCACCCCCATGGGGGCCACAGGCTACGCGGTTTCCGCCGGCGGGCCGCTGATCCATCCCGAGCTGGATTCCATTCTCATTACTCCCATCAGCCCGTTTTTGTGCAATTTTCCTCCACTGATTCTGCCGCAATACATGAATGTTTTTGTAACAGTCAATCCTGAAACGGCCGATGCCCATCTGACCATTGACGGCCAGTTGGGAATGCCCCTCGAGCGCGGCGACGTGCTTTCCATTCGCAGCGTTTCCGACGGAGTGCATTTCGCCCGCATGAACGCCGACGCCTATTTCATGCGCCTGCGCGGCCGGGGATTCATTCAGGAGTATAGCGGTTTGGATAATATTTTATTGTAGTAATCAGAGGATCTTCATGCGCAAATTTCCGGAAATCAAAGCTGTAAACCAGATCATTTTTGGCGAAGACCTGTTCTTTGACGCCTGGCTGTACAATATGATGACGGACAATAACATCGAATATCATATGAATCCGTCGCTTATAGCCACTGCCGAACAAATGCGTTTCATGATTCATCTCAAGAGCAGAAATGTATACATCCCCTGCTCCGACGCCACTTTCAAAATGCTGCTCTCCTCCACCCCCGGCAAGCTTTTGCAACGACAATACAATCGGGCCTGGCGCATTGTGGTACGCCTGATCCGGGAAATTGAACCCAAAAAGTCAGCCAGAATACGGGTTCTGGAATTTTGCCGCTACCGTTTTATGCAATATATACGGCAGCATACAGTTATACCTTCGCGCGTGGTAAAGCGCTTGACCAACATAGCTTTTGCCGTATGTGAAATTGAAGATCCCTGGATCGGTAAGCGCCGTGAGGCCAACAAACGGGCCAATGAAATTTTGACTAGCCCGGCCATGCAGCGGGCGCTGAAAAAACCACCGGACCACTGCCTTCAGGCCGACATTCCGGCCATGCGCTGGGAACTTGATTTTATTGAAATTGCCAGGCACATGTACTTGTCGATGATGTCGCGCAAGTGGCTTTCAAACGAGCCGTCAATGCTGGCTTTGGACGAAGCATTCAAGCAGTGCATTAACTTTTCCGCGCCTCTACACAATATTTTCGGCCCGGACGATGCCCCCAAAACCATTCTTTTTCTGCCAGACGCCGACGGGGGAGCCATTTTTGATTTGGCCCTGCTGTCGCACCTTATGCGCATTGGGCACCGGGTGATTTTTGCCATAAAGGACGGCTTTTATTTTTATTCGCCCAACAAGCACGATCTTATGGCCGACGAAGTTCTTAAGGAAAAAATGGAAAAAGGCGTCATTGTGAACAATCCGGCCGTCAGTAAGAACGATCTGCTGCGCCTGCTGCGCGAACATCGGTTGGTCATCATCAATGACGGCACAAGGGAACGCCTTAACGTTTACCGCACCTCAATAACATTCGCCAGGGCCTGGAAAGAGGCCGATCTTATTATGGCCAAGGGCTGGCGCAATGCCGATACCCTGCTTGGCACTTCCCACGAGTTTACCAGGGACATATTGTGCTATTACCTCGACCGCGACGGCAACTATCGCATAGAAACCAAGGCCCAGGCCAAGGGAGCCTACCGTTTCAGCGAGGGGCAGCTCAACGCCAAGGCCGACGCCATTATCGACGACATGCGTAAAGCCCGCGGCGCGGGCAGAAGCGTAATGTTCTACAGTTGCATAGTGGGCAGCATTCCCGGCCAGACCGGCACAGCCGTGCAGGTAGTGAATGCCTTTATCAATGACTTGCGCGCCAAGTCGCCGTCTCTTCATATAGTAAACCCCACAGAGCATTTTGCCGAAGGCATGGATGGGGACGATCTTATGTTTATGTGGGAGCGAGTGCAGCGCAGCGGGCTGATCGACATATGGCGCTTTCAGACCATTGAGGACATTGAAGCCGGATTCGCCCTTCTGGGGCGCGGGGTACCGCCCATATGGTCGGGCAAGGACGCCACCTATTCCACCGGTTGCACCAAGGAAATGCGCATAGCCCTGGACATGCAGGCGCGCAACCGGGAAATGCAGATCACCGGGCCGTCTTCGGATAAATTTTTCCGACGCAACGAGTATGGCGTGGGCAAGTATTTTGATTCCACCATCAATTAGAGCATTTTACGAATGAAATGAGAAAAATGCTCCAAACATGTATAATGTATTGCGTGTTCAACTCATATTCTGCTATAAGGAGTTAAAAAAAGTTTAAGTGAAGCTCAAATGGCCGTAATACTAATAGTAGGTATTCCAAACGAATACGAGGAAAAATTTTATAATGACGCCATAGCGGCAGGTCATCGCTGCCTTCCGGCCGGCGATTTCACGCAGGCCTATGAATGCTACAAGCGCATCTGTCTTGAGGCGGCCCTGGCAACGGAAAACGGGCATTCTTCTGTCGAGGCTGTTCCTCCACAGGTGGTTATTGTAACTACTGACGACATCAGGGAGCTGTATAACCCCAGCATCGGCCCGGAAGCCGCGAACAATTCCGGACCGGGAATTTTAAACTATCTGCTGGCCCGCCCGCTTTACGAGCAAAAAAGCGACTCCGGGCAGCCTCCGCCCTCACGATTCAACATCATCGGCAATTCGCCTAATCTGCTTGAAGCCTTTGCCCAAGCTTGCCGCTATGCGCAGTCAGACGCCAGCGTGGTAATTTCCGGGGCCACAGGCACCGGAAAGGAGTTGTTTGCCAAAGCCTTGCACAACATGAGCCCACGCAAAAATGGGCCGTTCATTACCGTAGACTGTGCCTCTCTGCCGGAGTCACTGGTGGAAAGCCTGCTTTTCGGTTATCAGCGCGGCGCGTTCACCGGAGCCAACTCCGACAAGGACGGGTTGATCAAACTGGCGGACAAGGGCACGCTTTTTCTGGACGAAATAGGCGAGCTCGACCCCGGAATACAGAAAAAATTTTTGCGCGTTCTGCAGGAGCGCCGCTTTCGCCCTGTAGGCGGCGGTCGGGAATACAGCAGCGATTTCAGACTGGTGGCCGCCACCAATCGTGATTTGGCCAGCATGTCCGCCGAAGGACTGTTCCGTGAAGACCTTTACTACCGTGTGCATATTTTGCAAATCAGTCTGCCTTCGCTCGCCGAGCGCTGGAGCGACGCCCCAATCATAGCTCAGGCGCGCCTGAACAACCTTTGCGCCCGGCACAACATGCCGCGCAAGTTCATTTCTGAATATCTTGCCAGATTTTTATGCGGCTATTCCTGGCCAGGCAATGTGCGCGAACTGACCAATGTGGTGGAAAGCATGTTCGCCGTGGCCAAGGACGAGGCCCTGCTGACCCCGGAACATTTGCCAAAAAGCATACATGAGCGCATAGTAAAGGATTTCGGCCTCAATGCTGAAGAAATGCGCCATCTGGACGCCCTGGAGCGACGCAAAAACAAGAAAGATCGTCGACAAAGCTCCACGTCACCCAAGGTGACCGAAGGGGAAGAATACGTTTTTTCCCTGCCTTCCATCACCGACGGCCCGGAAAACTACCGTGAGGCGCGCCGCGACATGCTCGACATTTTTGAAAGGGAATATCTGAAGAGCCTGCATCGCTCTTCGCAGGCCAATATAGAAAAGGCCTGCGTAATTTCCAAGCTGTCGCGCCCAAGATTGTATGAACTGTACAGGAAGCATAATATCCTGAAATAAGCGTATACCAGCCGGAAATCAGGCCTATATAAAATTCTGTCGGATAATTTTACCGCCTTTTTCTTAAACCAAAAATTATCCTTATATTTTAAATTAATATCAAAATGGCACAGCCCTTGCTCAATTGATGCTGGAAGCAAATCACATCAACCACAAAGCAAGAGAGTTATGCCATGAAAAAAATTATTTTTTCTATAACCATGATGACGAGCATGATCCTTGTCGCCGTCGTGGCTGAGGCTACGATGGTAACAAATTGGAATTATTCACTAAAAGGAACATTTCTGGATTACGCCAATGACTTTGGCGGTAAACTCGGCATCACCAGGGTGGGAAGCGCGGACGCCCCAGGATTACGTTGGGGATTCAACCCATACAGTTCCATATATCTTTATGGAACTGAAAATTCCACAGGCGGGTTGGCCACCAACGGCGATGCCGTCACCGCTCTTACCATGACCCATACCAACAACGCAATATCCTCTTTCGCCCCTACTCTTAACAGCGGCACCATCGGCATAACTTTGGGCCTAACACCCTACTCGCCTGCGGGTGACACTCTGCCCGCCTTTGCGGCGCAGTTCAACTTCTCCTTTTTTGAAACCCCCAACAGCGGCCCAAATAATCTCGGCCAGTGGGATGACATTTTCGTGTCTACTGACCGCGTGCACACGATGGTGCAAATTTTCAACTATAATAACATGGAATACGCTATCAGTTTTGGAGCCGATTTGATGAATTTGGCCGAAGTATCTCCTTATCACTATGAATATGTACGTGAAAAGCTGGGTATTACGGACGACCGGCCCCTATACGGCTGGCTGACAGCCGAAAACCAAGTATCCAACTTGTTCAGCAACCTTACGGTCAAGACACCCATAAACGCGCCCGTGCCCGAACCCGGCACCATGGCGCTTATGGGCCTGGGCATGCTCGTGGCCGGCATGTTCTCTCGTAGAATGAGGAATACCGCGTAGCTTTACATACGCATACACCAGAAAGACAAGCCCGGAGGTTTACGCCCCCGGGTTTTTTGCTTTCGAATAAACCGTGTCGAAAAACTTTCACGATGTCGGACAATTTTACGCCCCATCGGGTCAATTACATAAAATAATTTAATGATTACAAGCAAATAAACATGGCACACCATTTGCTTTAACATTGCCAAGTATTAACTAAAAAACGCAGAGGAGAATGAACATGAGACGCTTGGTATGCTTGATGGCTGCATTGGCCATGATTTTGTGCCTGGGCGCGCCGGCCAGAGCCAATTTGTTCACGGACGATGCGGAGAACTACGGCAATGCGGGACGCTACATTGTCAAGTTCGCCGGATTTGATTATCTCTACAATGGAACTCATGAGCAATTCATGCAGGGCGGCGTTACTCTGGCCACCGAAAGCGATCTTATTTCGGAAGGCTCCGTAGTCACAGGTTTCAACATCAGCGGGTTGATGTATTTTACTACCATAAGCAACGGCAACGGCTACTGGGTGGAGCAATATCCCCCGCTGCATACAGCTTCGAACACCGGGCTGTATTTTAGCGTAGTGCGTGATGTTTATGTGGCCGAAAGCATCGGCTCCATCCCCGACCCCACCGACGCCAAGGTTTATTTCACCGGCGGGGCCATGGATTGGTACTATGCGGAAAACGGCTACCTTACCGATCTTAGCAATTTAATTTACATGGAAGGCGTGGGCCTTGTGGACAAGAACACCGGGGCGGTCTTTGACCTGGCCTCCTACGGCGATCCTTACGTCACCTTTAACCTGGCCACAGCCGGCAGCGATTATTCGGGCTATGCCAATGCAAACCTCGATACAGTCGAGAATATAAAGGGCGATTACACTTTCTACGCCTATACCGATAATCCGCTTTTCAACAGCAATGTGCCGGAATTCGGACTGATGGACGCCATGCTTCAGGGCACCATGCTCTGGAACTCTGAGTATAACCGTTATTCCGTAAACGATCCTATGAAGGTTATGGTTCCCACGCCCGAGCCGGGGTCTCTTGCCCTGATGGGTCTGGGACTGTTGCTGGCCGTAATGTGCATGCGCCGCCGGGGAATTGAACTGGTGTAAGCTTTCAATTAGGTGATAGAGGATACAGGCCGCTTTAAGGTTGTATTATCCTGAGGCCGCACCATGGATATATGTAAAAAAAAATGTCAGGGTGGATTTTACACCACCCTGACATAATTACATATTCAAGCATTTCCAGAGGAAATTGCCCGCCATTCCGGCTTAAAAATATCGCTCTTACTTGTCTTCAATGGAACCCATGATGTCTTCGATTTGATCGTTTTCGCCGGTAATCACGAAAAGATAGTATTCCTTCCCGTCGACGGCAATAACGGCCTTGCTTTCAACGCCTTCACCGGGCTTGAAAGTGAAGGTGTAGGTATCGTCGTCAGCTTCAGGCTTGCTGCCTTTAAGCTCCTTGGAGAAAGCTGTGGCCAAATCTTTCAGGCTCATGCCATTGGTTTTGTCAACAGTGATGGAAATCGAAGCCGATTTGTCCTTGGCAATCATGGTTACGGTCGGGCCTTCTTCCGAGGCTGTCCAATTGGAGGGCACATCAACCTTGAATTTGGCGAACGTCTTTACAGCGGCAAAAGACGTTCCGGCCATGAGACAAAGAGCGAACAGAGCGAGAATGGTCGTGAGCTTTTTAAACATGGAAACTCCTGTTTTTGTTTTGCAATGTGCATTAATTTGAAGTTGGCGCGCGCGATGCACCAAACGCGTGGCTCCAAGCCTTAATCCATTCCTGAAACAGCGTTTATTTATCTTCAACGCTATCCAGAATTTCTTCAATTCCGGCGTGTTCGAAATCGCCGGAAATGCTTAATACTACAAAGTTCTTACCGTCGTCGAGATCGCTGACGAAGACTAAAGTTTCAACATCATTGGGGGAGCAAGTAAACATATACATGCCGTCTTCGTCTCGCTCCGGTTTAGTGCCGGATTGCATTTTGGAAAGTTCCCGCGCCAGCTTGCCTATACTTTTGCCTTCTCTGTCGGCTACGGTAATGGTCACCGCCGCAGCCCTGTCGTCGGATCCGAGCACTATAGAATTATTTTCCTCGCTGAAAACACTCCAGTCCTCGGGCACCAAAACGGTGAAGCTACCCACATCCCGTTTTCTGTCCTTGATAAGTTTCGGCTTTGGCCTTGAATTGCGCGGCCTTTCCTCTTTTTCTACACGCTGCGGCTTTTCCGCTTTTTCCACGCGCTTTCTAGAGTAATCTTCCAGTGTTAGTCCATCGGCCAACTGGGGAGTAATACCGTTTTCCGCAAGAAAGCGCGCCAGTTCAGAGGCAAGCTGCGCTCCGTTCAAAAAAGCGCCTTCGTCGTCCTCGCGATAGCCCCAAGTATTGACCCCCACTATTTCGCCTTTGGAATTTACAAGAGGCCCGCCGCTGTTGCCCGAGGCTATCTGGGCCGAATGAATAACCGCTTTTCCGGATCTGGCATGCACAATAGCGTTGACCGTTCCTTCCGTATAAATAACAGGAGGAGCTGTCAAGCCTTTTGTGTCGCCCTTTCGCAGCCGCTCTGTGCTGACGTCGAACTGGGTTGCCATGGAGGGGTAGCCCCAAGCGCTGACCCGGTCCATTCGTTTTACCGTTAAATTTAAAACAAGCGCCGCCAATTTGACGTTCTTGGGCGGAGTGAAGCGCAACAACGCGAAATCTCTGGCCCCCACCTTGTTTTTCTTCTTCGACTCGTGGGCAATAGCGATTATTTCAGCCTTTCGCGCTGGAATAAGATCATTCAGTACGTAGATTGATCCGCCCTTACGCATCCCATCAACCACATGGGCATTGGTAACCACATATCCGTCACCCACAATGAAGCCGGTGCCGGATTTTATGCTTTTGTCATCATCTACGACTATCCAGACTGTGGCTGTTTCCATCATTACGGCCACAGCCCTGCGGCGTTCTTCATAGGATTTTTGAAAATTATCAGCGGCGAGCGCTCCGCAGCAAAGCATCAGCAACAACAGGGCCGATAGCGGGATAATAATCTTTTTCATCCAATGCCTGAAGTGTGTTTTGGTTGGAGTTATACAAAATTCTGCATCTACGTATAATGAAACTGAAAAACCTTTCATTAATTTGCGGCTATACTTTTTATGCTTGATGTCCATTTTTTTTGGACAAATGTCCAAAGTCAATAAAATCGCATCCAAGCAAACATTCGGATGCGAAATAATTTTACCGGAATACCGCCGATGCGGGCGGTTTACGGTTATATTGAGCGGAGATAGATGGAGGGAATATTACTCGTAATGGTGAGGCACAATGAAACCGTTGGCTACAACATACACGGCAAGTTTCATAATGCTGTCAAAGCCGGTTTTATTGAGAATACGAGTAATGACGGCCTTTACGCTGCCTTCGGACATGAATAGTGCCCGAGCCATCTCGCTACGGCTTTTGCCCTGGCACACCAGGCGCAAAATGGCCAGTTCCTTGTCTGAAAAACGGATTCCGAAGCGCGAGTCGTCGGTCGGGCTGGGATAGATGCCCTGCCCCTTCATGGTGCTGCGAATTACATACAACAGGTGATCAAACTCAGCGGTTTTATAGATAAAGCTGTGCGCGCCCGCAACCTGCGCGGCGTTGATGAAGCTTATTTCCGGCACGGCGGTCATGATGACGATTTTTACATCAGGCATTTCCTTGCGGATTCTGTCCGCCGCCGTGATGCCGTTGGCTGCATTGCATGTAACCACATCCATCAACACCAGATCGGGTCCGAGCTTACGGCACAGATCAAATGCCCTGTCGGCCCGGGAGCATACCCCGACAACACGCACATCTTCCTGCGTGTTGAGAAGGCGCTCCAATGAGTCTCTAAGCAGCACCTGATCTTCCACGATCAAAACTGTAATCATTAAAATCGTCCTTTATGAATTAGATCTTATCGTTATGCCACAAATCACACACAAAAGGGCTCTCTTTTGTATAATTTTTTTATTCTTCATGTTCAAAAATTTTAGCCCACAAAAGCAACGCCCCTATGGCCTTATCCTTTTCTCCCATCATGCGCATGTCATACAGTAAAAAATATAGCTCCCGTAATTCCCGGGGCAAGGAGTGGGGAGAAAAATCCCGCAATTTCGCCATGATGACGTCGGCACTCTCGGTATCATCCTTTTCCAGAGTGGTTTTCAGCTCAAGTAGGAGTTCGCGCCCCTTTTGTTCGTCCTGCCACCTGCGCACAGATCTTTGTGATGACTTGAAATCCGCGTTCCTACCCAACTCTGCCGCATCTTTGCTCGTCGCAGTATTTTGGAGCACGGCGGAGACGGCATCATAAAAGCCGGGCAGACCGCTTCTGATCGCTTCGACATCGCCTTGCCGTCCCGCTCTGGCCAGCACCGTCGCTTCCTCCCGCAATTTTTCCGACGCGGACCGAGTTGCTCCGATGAGGGCGAAGGCCGGGCTTTCCATAACGGCATCCAGCAATACGCTGAACTTGTGGCAGTAATTCGCGTCTGTCGGCAGGCCGTTCACAAAATGCCAATAATAGTGGCGCAGCAGATCAAGCCGCTGCAAGTCCAGTTCCATTTGCACTGCTCCAGCCATTTCCGGACGAGTAACGGGTGAAATACCGCGCAGCTCATATTCCCCCGCCACACCGGACACCCGCTTTTCTTCAGGAATCCATCCGGCAATGACTTCATCCAACAAAAGAGGATCTATGGGCTTGGAAATATAGTCTTGAAAGCCGTGTTCCAAAAAAAACTCGCGCATGCCGGTCATGGCGTTGGCGGTAAGGGCCACCACCGGTGTGCCGGCATGCCCCGGAATCAGACGCAGAGCTGCTGTGGTGGCCACTCCGTCCAGATCTTCTTCCATCACCTGATCCATAAAGATAATGTCATATTCCTTGGTCGCCAGCCGTTCCAGGGCTTCCCGCCCGTTCACGGCGGCATGCGTTTCCATGCCATAGGGCTTCAGCAGCCCGATCAGTACTTGGCGATTGCTTTCCAGATCATCCACAATCAACGCCCTGGCCTCGGGAAAAACAATGCCCTGCTCAAGCAAAGTTGACCGTCGCCCTCCTTCTTCCGCCATCAAACCGCTACCCGGCTGTTGCGGTAGCGTCACCGTAAAAGTGCTTCCCTTGCCGTATTCGCTGCGCACGCTTATTTCGCCGCCCATTAGTTGGCACAAGTTTTTGCAAATGCTCAGCCCCAGGCCCGTCCCCTCGGGATTTTGATGCAGTTTGCTGTCCAACTGGTAAAATTCGGTAAAAATGTTCTTCAGATCTTTGCGCTTGATGCCTTTACCCGTATCCGACACCGTGAACACGAGCTCCAGGGGGACGCCCGCGCCTTTCAGTTTGACCAACAATTCGATTTTGCCGCTGTCGGTAAACTTTACGGCATTCCACAGCAAATTAAGCAGAATCTGTCTGATTCGTAGAGAGTCGCCTACCAGGGTTTCAGGAATGGTCGGTTCTAGCTGGATGACGAATTCCACGTCCTTTCCCGCCAGATGCATGACAATAATGCCCGCCACTTCGTCAATGAGCGTGCGAAAACGATATTCTCGGTTGACTATTTCCATCTTTCCCGCTTCAAGGCGGGAAAAGTCCAAGATATCATTGATGATTGAGGAAAGAATGCCGCCGGCTCGCCTGATCACTTCAACTTTGGACAAAACAGCCTCGAACGGCTGTTCTCTGGCAATTTGCTCCGTCGTGCCCATGATCGCGTTCAGAGGCGTACGTATTTCATGGCTCATGTTTGCCAGGAAAATACGCTTGGCCTGCAGGGCATTGTTCAGCTTGCCGTAAATGCGGGCCAGCATCAGGGTGACCGTCATCACAAAAAGGTAGAGTGTATAACGGGTAAGATTGAGCGAATAGTGAAACAGCAACGAATCACAGATATCCGCAATGGCGCTGAGAACCAGCGCGCCCACGGCAATGAGCAGATTGCCGGCATAGGTCTCGGCCAGATAATGCATGACTCCCGGAGCTTTTGTCCCCTGTAGGGCATGGTGTCTGCGGCCTTCTTTGATTTCGCGTATAAATACGAAGATTATGTCGCAAATCAATATATACAAAAGAGCTGCGATGCTCACCACCTGCCACACCACCAGAGTGTCGCTGCCGTAGGGGCGCGGCAGCAGAAACTGCGATACTGCCAAAAAAATGCAAAACGTGCTATAACTTATGGTAAATTTTGATATTTTGTTTGAGCACAGCGTTTCCACAAAAGCCCCAAGGGACGGTATTACCAGAAAAATGCAGAAAAACTCGATCTTCACCACAAGCGCTGTATCGGGAATATAGTGATAAACGGCATGCGTTCGGGAAAGGTAGTACAGCCCCATCAGGGCCGGAAAAAGCCCGCAGAACAGATTATGTATGTCTTTACGGCGTATGGCGAAGAGCAGAAAATGATACACGGCGATCAGCAGATAGCCGCCGATGAAGATCATTTCCAGAATCTCGTTGTTTTTACGCACAATATCTTTGTATGGTGCAATATAAAAAGGCGCGGAATACTGAAAGCCCACAGTCCGGTCGGTGGGGTCACCCACAATGCGGAAGGCCAGAATATTGCCGTTTTCCAGCATAAGATGAACAGGAAGAGGAAAAAATACGCGCCGCTGGCTGTGATGCTGCCATATGCGCAGGGAGTTTTTTTCAACATGCATTTCAGCACGCACAAGTGTGCCGTTGAGATATATCTCCCAGTTGTCGCCAATTCCGGACAAAAACAGGCCCGGCATGCCATTGGCGACCATTTTTTCTACTCCGTGAAGGGTAAAGGGGATGATAAAGGTGAACTCTTCTTCCGCCTTGCCGAAAGGGGAAAGAAAAACGCGCCTGGGCAGGCCAGGCAGGTTCAATTTACTAATGATCAAATTGGAAAAAGGAAATTTTTCCAGCCATGAGCCGTCATGCACATCGGGAGTTATAGTGTCCTGCTGATTGAAGCCGCGTTTAAGGTAAAGCGGGAAGTCCTGCAAGTTTACATATATAGACGGCGGAGCGCCTTCTCCAACGGCTGCGGCGGGCCGGGCCTGAAGCGCAGTGAAAACAGCCATAATAAATAACAGCGCCCGCGCTAAGGCCAGGCGAACGGTATTGTCTTTCATTAGCGGCAATCTCTATTTGATCCGAAAACAGGCCCAGAGGTGAATTGATCATGCTGGATGTAATGATATGCATCTTTTCCGGTAAAATTTCAAGTAGGTACAGTAAATTGCATCAGCGCGGCTATTAATTACTTTAACCATATGATTTTGCGATATACAAGTTTAGAGCGTTTTGCGAATGGCCACAAAAAAGGGCCGGGATTTTACTCCGGACCCGAAATTTTACTGATGCTTCACAAAGGACTTGGGACACCCAATCCTAATGTTTTGCGGAATTACGCTACAAGTCTCTCAATCTCTTTGGCTATACCTTCCATAACCGGAATGTTCTGCTTGGTACCGAAGCCCAGGAGTGAACACAAATCATCGGATATGGCGTCGAGAATGGTATACATAATTTTGCTGAAAGCAGTCGCATGATGGGTAAATACAGAAATTTTGTTGCCTTTTACCGATACCAGATTGTCGAGCTTGGCCAAACCGGGAAATTTGATGAACTCCATGCCCATTGAGGAGTATCTCACAGGTTCGCCGATTTCAAACTTGCCTTTTTCCTTCAGGAGTTGAAACAGAGAGTCGATAGTATACTCGTCTTTCGCGGTTATTTCCCGGCTTATATCCATATTTTTCTTTTCCATTTGCTTATTATCCTCGCTGTTTTTTTTCGCCCGGCCGCTATACATGCCGCCTCTGTGCTATAGGTGGGCCCACATTGCAGACGGATTTTTTATCATAATGATATCTCTAAAAATTTCATTAACTTTTGTCCATATTTTTTGGGCCTGATGTCCAGCTGCTCCAGAGTGAGCCATGTATTGATTTTCCATACACATAAAATACGTGACACATATTTTATGTATCACGTATTTCTCTACTTTTTCTATACAAATAGTAATTATGTTCAAATAGCTACCGTTGTATAAGTCTTAGCCCGTTCCTGTATGAAAAAAACATACAATCTGGCCCATATTACGCATTTTTTGTTTTTAAAGATATAATGCTTCGTTATTATTAAATAATTCTTCAATGGCACAATTCTGGCTACCTTTCCTCCTATGGTGCGCCCAATCATCAACACCAATCAGGGAGAATAGCCGATGAAAAACGCCGGAACCTGCCGTTCGCTTGCGGCGGCAATCTGTTGCGCCTGCCTGCTTTTTGCCTGTTCGGGTAATTCGTTGGAAGATTTAAGATCCGAAGGGCAAAAGTTGCTTAAAGAAGGCAATGCCGGGGGCGCGGTTGTATTTTTCAAAAATGCCCTGGAAAAAGATCCGGCCGATTTTTCGAGCCGTCTTAATCTGGCCAAGGCTTATGTGAAATTGGGCAAGTTGCCCCAGGCCGATGACGAATTGCAGAAATGCCTGAGGCAAAAGCCCGATGACCGTGAATTGAACATGGAACTAGCCATGCTTTATCTGGCTGAAAATAAGCTGGAAAAAGCTCTCGTTCATGTGCGCAAGGCAGAGGAGGCCGGGCAGCCCGACGCCGCCAGCCGCGAACTGGCGGGCATAGCTTACTCATTATTGAAACAACATACGGAGGCTGAAGCGGCGCTTAAAGCATCGCTTGAACTGGAGCCAAAGCGCGAAAGCGCAACTCTGGCTCTGGCCAGGCTCTATCTGGCCATACGTGAACCAGAAAAGGCTTTGGAACTGGCCGATCGCGCGCTGGCGGAAAATCCGGATAGTCTGAACGCCATTTTCCTGCGCGCGGAACTGGCCATGCGCATGAATGACCTTGAGCGGGCCGTAAAACTCTACAGTCTGGTAACGCAACTTGCCCCGCGCAATGGCGACGCCCGTTATATGTTGGGCTCGCTATATCTGCGCCTTGGCGAAGACGGCAAGGCTCTGGTCGAACTTGAGCGTATGCGCGAAAATATGTCCGGAGACGCCAGGCTGTTCATGCTGGAAGGGCTTTATGCCTACCAGACTGGGAAATATGCCGAGGCTGCCGGATATTTTCAGAACAGCGTCAATGCTTTTCCCACTATCGACGGCTACTATCGCCTGGGTCTGGCCCTGCATCGTTCCGGCAATCAGGAATCGGCCGTAAGTCAGTTGCGCAAGGTGCTGGACGTTGTTCCCGCCCATGCCGCCGCGCTTAAGCTTATGACGGCTGTTCTTATTGAGCAGGGCCGAGCGGAAGAAGCCAGAGCCGAGGCCGAACTGCTCACAAAGCATTACCCGGGAGACGCGGCCGCGCATCATCTCTTGGGCATGGCGCTAAGCGCCGCGGGTGAAAACAGTAAGGCGCTGGAGGAATTGAAACGCGCAGCCGAGCTTGATCCGGGCATGCCCGAGGCCCTCTTGCGGCGAGGCTCGATTCTGGTAGCCGAAGGGCGCTATGGCGAAGCCGGGCGTGATCTTGCCCTGGCTGTTACCCGCAATGCCGACAATATAGCCGCCAGAAGAGCGTTATTTCAATTCCACATGGGCCGCCGCCACTTCGCCGAAGCCGAAGCCGTTGTTGAAGAAGGCCTGAAGCGCAAGCCCGAAAGCGCCTCGCTGCTTACTATGAAGGCCATGTTGCTCACAGGCCGGGGTAATACAGACGAAGCTCTTGCTGTGGTCAAAAAGGCCCGCGAAATCGACCGTGATTTCCCCGAGTCCCTGGATTTGGAACTCAAGTTGCTTTTACAGACCGGGCGGCGTGCCGAGGCTCTGCAATGCTGTCTTGATTACCTTTCACGCCATCCCGAATCCACATCACTCATGATTACCGCCGCCGCGCTTTCAGATATGGACGGACAGCGAGACGAGGCCGCCAATCTTCTCAGAATGGCTTATACCCATGGAGACAGGCGGGCGTTGTTCATCCTGGCGCGTAGGGCTGTGGACGACAAGCATCCGGAACAGGCCGAGGAAATGCTTAAAAAGGACTTGGCCGAATCCCCCACTCCGGTCACGCGCGAGTTTCTGGCAGGGCTTTATCTGAGCCAAAACAAGCCCGAGGCCGCCATGGAACTTTACAACAGCCTGGAAAAGAAAGACCCGTCCGGGGCAACACTCGGCAAGTTCCGCCTTTTCATGGCCCTGGGCCGCTCAGACGAGGCTTTGGTCGAAGCAAAAAATATGGAAACGCTGGACTCTTCGTCACCTCTTGGCGCGCTGTGCGCGGCCGAAATTCTGGAAAAGTCAGGCCGCCCGGATGAAGCGTTAAAAGAACTCGAACAAACCTACAGGCGGCTCAAGAGCGTCGATCTGCTTATGGCCATGGCTGAACTAAGCCTCAGACGCAAGGATGTGGACAAGGCTGATGCCTATTATCAGACAGCCTTGCTTCAGGAGCCGGAAAATCCAAGAGCACTGTCCGGCAAGGGCATGACGCTGATGCTGCGCCGTAACTATGCCGAGGCGTCCGAGTATTATGAGCGGGCGCGAAGGGGCGCTCCGGGCAATGCGGAAATATCCAACAATCTGGCCATGGCCTATGCCGAAAGCGGGCAAAAGCCGGAACAGGCTCTGCGCATGGCCATAAGCGCCTTCATGCTCAGCCCTGACAATCCACGCGTAATCGATACCATGGGCCTGTGCCTGCTGCATGCCGGGCGCGCGGACGAAGCTGTAAACTTTTTGCACGACTCGCTTAAAAACCACCCTTCTTCCGCGCAGCTTCACTATCGTCTGGGGGAAGCCCTGCTTAGCACCGGCAAAAGCGACGAAGCGCGTCAGATATTACGCAAATCTCTGGAGCTCGGCGAATTTGCCGATTCCACCAAGGCCCGCAAGCTTCTGGAGGCAAAGCCATGACCGTTATACAACGCACCCTGGCCGAGCTGTTGGCGATCTCGTCTATAATGTTTCTGCTGGCCATGCCCAAAGATCCTCTTGTGGAACGCACTCCCGCAGTCCCGGCCGCCCTGGCCGTCCTGGCATTGTTAAGGACGGCTCCGGCCTTGCGGCGGATTTTCACTGGCCGCCGAGTGATGCTGCTTGGTTCCGGCCCGGCAATGCGCACAGCCAGAGATCTGGCGGAACAAAGCAACGGCCGTTACCAGGTGGTGGCAACAATAAGCGCGGCCGAGCGCGGCAATGGCGATTCTCGTATGGACTACGGCGATATTTCAACCATGGCCCGCAAAAAGGACATAAATCATCTGGTGCTGGCCTTTCCCGAACGGCGCGGAACCCTGCCGGCCATGGAGATAATGCGCTGCCGCATGCGCGGACTCACAGTGCTGGACGTGCCGAGCTTCTACGAGCAGGTTACCCGCAAGCTTTATATAGAAAATATCACACCGGGCTGGTTCATTTTTGCGCCGGGATTTCGCGTGTCGCGAACAAGGCTGGCGACAAAGCGTGTTTTCGATTTATTCATGGCGCTTTTCGGACTTGCCCTTACCCTGCCCTTTCTGCCTTTGGTAGCTCTAGCCATGAAAATTGATTCGCGCGGGCCGATATTTTTCCGTCAGGTGCGGACAGGCCTCGACGGCAGGCCCTTTAAGCTGATCAAACTGCGCACCATGCGCGCCGACGCCGAACGGGAAACCGGCGCGATATGGGCCAGCGGCAATGATTCGCGCGTAACCGGAATGGGGCGTTTTTTGCGTAAAACCCGCATTGATGAAATTCCCCAACTGGTAAATGTGATAACCGGAGACATGAGCATAATCGGACCACGGCCCGAACGCCCGGAATTTGTGGGCAAACTTGAGCGGCGCATTCCCTTCTATTACGAGCGCCATCTGGTGAAACCCGGTGTAACCGGCTGGGCGCAAGTGTGCTACCCCTATGGAGCCAGTGTAAGAGACGCCCTGGAAAAGCTGCGTTACGATCTTTATTACATTAAAAATCAGTCTTTTACTCTGGATATGGAAATTGTTTTTCGCACTGTGAGTGTAGTGCTTACGGGGCGCGGAGCCAGATGATTTCTACCTGAAAGGGAAGGTTTCAGACCATAAAGGAAATTTTGATGAAAAAGAACATCGTTTTTCCCATTGCGCTTCTGCTCTTTTTATCGGCCGCTGTTTCCGCCCGGGCATCTGACTACGTGATAGGCAAGGGCGACATTCTGGTAATTCAAGTGTGGGGCGAAGACTATCTGACCTCCGAAGTCAAGGTAAGGCCTGACGGTAAAATATCGCTGCTGGGAGTTAACGATCTTCAGGCCGAAGGACTAACCCCCATGCAACTGCAACGCCGCATAGCCGGACGCCTCAGCGCCCTGGTCAATGATCCCATGGTCTCAGTAATGGTGCATGCCTCAAGCAATCACAGCGTGATTGTGCACGGGCCGGGCGTAAAGTCGGCCGTGGTGGCTCTGGAGGGCGGCACAACTCTGCTCGCCGTACTCTCCAAGCTCGGCCCGGACTTTAGCGCCGATCTCGACGCGGCCACAGTTTCACGGGGCAATCAGGTATTGGTTTCCGGCCTGCGCGATCTTTATGAGCGCGGCGACATGTCCAAAAACATTGAGCTTATGGGGGGAGACCGCATTTACATGCCCTTGCGCCAGGCGCGTTTTGTGTATGTGGACGGCGCGGTGACCAAGCCATCCAGCCTGCCGTTTTACGAGGGCATGACCGTGCTTGAGGCCATACATCAGGCCGGGGGCTTCACCAAATTTGCCGACCGCAATGACACGGTCATTGTGCGCCGTACCGAAAACGGCGCTTCGCAAAGCATAGCCGTGCGCGGCAAGGACCTTACGGAAAAGGGCGACCTTGCGCAGAACGTGCTGCTCAAGGCCGGGGATCTGATTTTGGCGAAAAAAAGTTGGTTTTAAATAAAAACGATGGAGGTTCGATAATGTCCATGCCCGGTCAAAGCGAAGCCAATGCCGTTAACCGCTATATGAGTATTTTGCGCTCTGGTTCCACGGCCTTTTGCCTGATCGCCTCGGCCGTGGCCCTGGCCGCGCTTATCGCCAGTTATCTGCTGCCCAGAAAGTATCAGGCCACATCCACAGTTTCCATAGAACAGAATGTAGTCAGCGACCTGGTGAAAGGTATCGCTGTAACCCCGTCCATGGATGCCAGGCTGCGCATACTCAACGTGTCGCTGCTCAGCCGCAACCGCCTGCTTTCCGTGGCTTCGGCCCTGGATATGGATCTTAAGGCCAACACCCCGGTAGAACAGGAAAAAATGGTAGAAGAGCTGCGCTCCAATATTACAATCGCCCGCGAAGATAAAAAAGGGCTTTTCTTCATAAGCTATACCGACACGAACCCGGTGCTGGCCCGCGACTTCGTCAACACCATAATCCGCCAATATATCGAGGAAAGCACGGCTTCCAAGCGCCGCGAATCATTCGACGCCACTTCTTTTTTGTCCGGGCAAATCGAAACCTTTCAAAAGCGCATTGAACAGGCCCAAAGCAATGTGGATGAGTTCAAAGCCCGCAAGGGTATGTACCTGGGGGTTAACGAGCAGCTTTTGCGCCAGCAGATCAAGGAAATCGAAGAACGCCTGGAAGACATACGCATTCGCAAGGGGGAATGCCAGGTAAAACTGGAATTGGCCGGTTCAAACTCGCGCCTGCAAGATCAACTTCTGGAAAGGGAAATAAAAATGCAGTCGCTACTGGGCAGCTACACCAGGCGGCATCCGGCCGTGATGCGGCTGCGCGAGGAGATAAGGGCCATAAAGCAGGCCATAGAACTGGAAAAAACGGAAAAACCCGCTGCCGAAGCCGATTACAATGCTGAGCAATTGAAATTGAAAACAGAAATGAAATCACTTGGCGAAATGGAAGCCAATCTGCGCGTCAAACTTGATCAGAACATAAAGGACTTGCAGGAGCTGCCCTCCATTCGCACCGAACTGGCGGCCCTGGAGCAGCAAAAAATAAATGAAACGGCCATTTATCAGCAGCTTGTGGCCCGGCTTGGCCAGTCGGAAGTTTCCAAGCAAATGGAATTGCAAGATAAATCTATAACTTTCAATGTAATTGATTCAGCCGTGCTGCCCACACGCTTCATATCGCCCAAGCGTCAACTGATCATTCTCGGAGGCATGCTGGCCGGACTGGCTCTGGCCGGAGCCTGCCTGGTGGCCCTGGATCTGCTGCGCGGCAAGGTGCATTCCCTGGATGACGCGCGCGCCTGCGGCCGGGAAGTGCTGGTGGTTTTGCCGCAGTTCGCCTCAAAAGAAATTTTGCGCCGTAAACGCTTGCGCCGCAATGTAATTTGCGCCACAGCCGTTTTGTATGTGGGCCTGGGCGGCGTGGCTGTTATGGAATTTCTGCAAGTTAATCATATGGAAAGGGTTTTCTTTTTAATCAAGAATATAATTTGAGGGAGAAACGTATGAGCGTCATAGAAAAGGCTCTGGCCAAAGCGCGGGAAGAAGCGCGTGCCGTGGACCGCCCCCACCTGGACTCGGGTATGACGCCAGACGTAAACGCGGACCTGGATATGAGCATGGTCTCCGGCATAGACGCCATGCCGGACGCCGCGAGCCACGGCGAATCGTCCTCCCCAATACTCGCCACGGCGGACCCGCTCCCGATTGATGCCCCCCCCCGCCGCGCTAAGACGCATTCCGCCAGAGCCGCGATGGCTTTCGCCCCCGGCGAGGAATATCGACTGCTCAAAGAACGCCTGCTCAGTATGGGCAAAAAAGACATGCTCAATCTTTTCATGGTCACCAGCCCGGCAAGGGGTGAGGGCAAAAGTACCATATCATTTAATTTAGCCATATCCCTGGCTCATGAATTTGATCATACTTCCCTGCTCATAGACGCGGACATGCGCGGCGCTACCTGCCACAGTATGCTCGGGCTGGAGAGAACCCCCGGCCTGTCCGACTGCCTGTTGAACGGATCCGGCTTTCATGAAGCGTTGGTGCATACCGGCATCGGGCGTATGGCTTTTATTCCGGCGGGCAGCGCCATAGATAACCCTGCTGAATTGTTTTCTTCCAACCGCATGCATGCCTTGCTTCTGGAAATAAAGCATCGGTACCCGGATCGGGTGATCATCATCGACACCCCGCCAATTCTGCCCTTTGCCGAAACGCGCTCTCTCAGCCGTATGGTAGATGGCTCTCTGCTGGTGGTGAGGGAAAACGTTACCGCCAGAGACAGCCTGGACTCGGCTCTGCAATGTCTTGAAGGAAGCACGTTGCTTGGTTTGATTTATAATGATTCCAAAATATTGAATAGAGAAGTGGAAGGGTACGGAGCCTGAAGCATTTTGCGTTGGAGACAAACCATACGTAAGCAAACTTGGAGGATACGGTGTACCTTAAACATTTTGAATTACGCGCTAAGCCTTTTGATCTGTTGCCGGATCCGGGCTTCCTTTTTCCCAGCGCGGTTCACAAAAGAGCCCTGGCCTATCTGCGTTACGGGCTTCAGGAACAGTCCGGCTTCATTTTGCTTACCGGAGAGGTCGGAGCGGGCAAAACAACGCTCATTCGCAGTCTTTTACGGCAAATTCCATCGCAGGTAACTCTGGCCAAAATTTTCAATACCCAGGTCAATTCCACCCAGTTGCTGCGGCTGATTAATGAAGATTTTGGGCTTGAGCATGCCATAAATGACAAAACCGAATTACTGCGTTCTCTCAATTCTTTTTTAATCGCGCAATATGCCGCCGGTCGCCGGTCGGTGCTGATCATCGACGAAGCTCAGAATTTGGGGGCCAAGCTGCTTGAAGAAATACGCCTGCTTTCCAATCTGGAGACGGATCAGGCCGCGCTTTTGCAAATTATTCTGGTTGGCCAGCCTGAATTGCGCGAGCGTCTCAATTCTCCCGAGCTGATCCAATTGCGCCAACGCATTCTGGTGCACTGTCATCTGTCTTCACTGAACTACGGCGAAAGCTCTCAATACATTCTGCATCGTCTGGAAAAAGCTGGAAACCGCAATGCCCTGAAATGGAACCCGGGCTGTATGGAGACGGTACACGCGGTTACCAGAGGCATTCCTCGGCTAATCAACATACTCTGCGACTATATTCTACTGGATGCATTCAGCATGGGCATGCGCGAGGTTGAACCCGAACATCTTAAAGCTTTACTAGAACAATTGGATTTTGAAACCCAATTTTGGCCTGTTGTCAGGCAGCGCAATGAGAACGGGACGGGCAGGGTCAACAAGGCCGAGCTTGACGCCGTGCAGCTCAAAAATGAGGTGCTTATGGCTGCCGTGGCGGATCTGGCGCGGCGTATGGACATTATGGAACGAGATCATCGGGCGCATATGGCGGCGTTTCGTTCCATGCTGTCCAGCGTGCGACGCATGGAAGGGGCCATGGCGCACCTTGAGCCAGCTTCGCGTGCGCCACTGGGCCGCGCCGGGATGGAACGCGGCACAGAATAGATCAGTAATACTAATGACTCTAACATGTTGATTTTGCGTTATATGGATTAAAGTGTGCTTTCCCTGCGCAGTCCGCCTGTTGGAAGTAAAGCAAAAATGCGTAAGGGGCATCGGTTGGAGGAATAAACGGAAATCAAGAGCAGTCAACTTTCGGAGCTCGTATGCGCACCTTGCTTCTGATCCCTGCTTTCTGTCTCATACTGCTTTATGCCCCGGCATGTTTTGGCGGAGAATTTACTTTTGAGGCCGGGGCGGGCGCGGGCCTTGAATACAACGACAATGTTTCCGAAAGTTCCGACAATCCCGAACCCGATTTTGTAACCCACATAAAGCCGGTGCTGAAAATGTACTATCAGGGCGGCCGTGTTTACGGCGAAATAAATTATCGGGGCGACTATCAGCTTCACGCCGTAAATACTGATTACGACGACTTTTCCCACTGGCTCGACGCTCAGGTACGCGGAGAATTGGTGGAAAATTTGTTTTTTTTGGAAATAAAGGAAGAATTGCAGCCGGTATACCGCAGCGCCAGACGCGGAGACCTGACCGAAGGCGACACAACTAATGACTTGATCAGCCGCAACCGCTTCACTGTTTCACCCTATTTAACGCTGCATCCTTCCGAACGGGCCGAATTGCGACTGGGTTACCGTTTTACGGATTCGCGCTACAGCCGGAACCTTGGCGGCCAGGATACACGCAACAGCTTTCTGCCCCAATCGGGCTCAGATTTCTATTTCGATACCGATATCAGCCAGCAGCACAGCTTTTTCGCCGGCCTAAGTCACCAGGCCACGGATCGCCTGACACTTTCGGCCAATATGGATGCCACGCGCTGGATTGGGGAATCGGAAAGCGGCCGCGATACCAGCTACTGGCGCTATACGGCCCAAATTGGCGGCACATATGAAGTGGCGGAGGATACAATCTTAAAAATTATGGCCGGTCCGGCCTACACGATTTACGACCATGGCTCCACCAGCCTGTGGCCTTTTGTCACCGCCGAGCTGTCTTGGAAGGTAGGTCGCAGCGAATTCGGCCTTTCAGCCAGCATGGATTTTACCGACGATCCCGAAAGCGGTGAAAGCCTGCAACACGGAGCCTACAATATATTCTGGAAAAAGGAGTTTGACCGCTCGCGTCTGCATCTGGGCTTTGGGTATCACACCTATGAAGGCGATTTGAGCAGTTCGCAATACCTCACCAATGCTTACCGCCCTTTTGTTAATTATTCCTACGACCTGACTGATCGTTTGCAATTCACGGCCGGAGCCAGCCTGAACATGGCCGAAAATCCTTCGCAAGGCAGCTCCTGGGCTTATGCCAATGCCGGTCTGAAATATGAGCTTGATGAAAAATCCTGGGTCAGCCTCAGCTACCGTTACAAATATGCCGACCTGTCCAATCAATCAAAAAATTGGAACTACGGGCGCTCCTATTCTGAAAGTCCGTATTCGGTCAACCGTATAATGTTGGAGTTTTATTTTGGTTTTTAGCACTAATCAATATCCGGCCCCAGAGTCAACCGCCTCGGGCGCGGCAAAAAACGATTTCGGTTCGCAAGAGCGAGGAGCATGTCATGCGCAACGCCCTTACTATAGATGTTGAAGATTATTTCCATGTAAGCGCTTTTGAAAAAAATATAACCCGCACCCAGTGGGAAAGGTTGCCGCAGCGCGCCCTGCGCAACACCAACCGAGTTTTGGATATTCTCGACTATTGGGGGCTGCGCGGCACCTTTTTCATTCTGGGCTGGATTGCCAGACGGCATCCGGGCATGGTCAGGCGTATAGCCTCGTCCGGGCACGAAGTGGCCTGCCACGGTTACGCGCATCAACGCATTACTTCCATTAGTCCCAAAGTGTTCAGAGAAGATGTGAGCACGGCGCGCAAGCTGCTTCAGGATATTTCCGGCCAGCCGGTGGAGGGCTATCGCGCCCCCAGTTATACTATAACCGGCAAAACTCTGTGGGCGCTGGATATTTTGATTGAAAACGGATTTTCTTATGATTCAAGCATTTTTCCCATAAAGCATGATATTTACGGCATGCCGAACGCCAAGCGCCATCCCCATCGAATTGTGCGCGACAGCGGAACAATTATGGAGTTTCCGCCCACCACCCTGTGTCTGCGCCTGGCCGGGCGCGAAATCAATTTGCCCGTGGCCGGGGGCGGCTATCTGCGCCTCTTGCCTGCCAGACTTATTTCCGCAGCCTTCCGGCGCATCAACGGTGAAGGCATGCCTTGCATGCTCTATTTTCACCCCTGGGAAATAGATCCGGATCAGCCGCGCATACGCGAAGCCTCCTTTAAGTCACGCCTGCGTCATTATCTCAACCTGGAAACAACAGAAGCCAAGCTGCGCCACCTGTTTACAACACACAGTTTCGCTTCCATGCGCACGGTGCTGGGGCGTGAAGTTTCCCGTCAGGTTCAGCCCGCCCGCGCGGATTCGCAAGCCAAATTTTCACGGGCCGTTCCTGCAAGCTTGCGGAGGTGAGCATATGTCCGGCGAAAGCATAACCATAATGTCACCATACGACATTACCGGGGCCTCGGAGTGGGACGGATACGTTGATTCACGGCCCGAAGCCCATGCTTATCACCGCCTGATCTGGTGTTCCATCATAAGCGAATCCTTTGAGCACGAGGCCTATCCGCTCATTGCCCGCAGACAAGGCAAAGTATGCGGTATTCTACCCCTGGTGCTGGTGGTAAGCAAAATTTTCGGGCGATTTCTGGTATCCATGCCCTTTGTGAATTATGGCGGCATACTGGCCGACGACGAATCGGCCTCCGCGGCGTTGCTGCGCGCGGCGGAAAATCTGCGGCGCAACACCCGCGCCCGCAGCGTGGAAATGCGCCGTCAGGGTCCGCAGAGGCGCGGCTTTCAGGGGCAGGGACGTTTTCAACTGACACATAAGGTCACCATGTTGCTCGACCTGCCTCGAAGCAGCGAGGCGCTGTGGGCTTCGTTTAAAGACACGGTGCGCAACCAGACGCGCAAGGCGCTAAAGAACGATCTGCAAGCCGTTTTTGGCGGAGCGGAGCTGCTGGACAAATTTTATGATATATTTTGCATAAATATGCGTAATCTGGGTACGCCGGTTTACGGTAAATACTTTTTCGCCCACATCTTGAAAAAATTGAACCGCGAAACCGTCATAATCGCAGTGCGTCAGGGCGATAAAACCATGGCTGCGGGAATCATTTACAGCCACGGCCAGGTTATGGAAATGCCCTGGGCCGCCTCACTGCCCGAGTGGCGCAAATTGTGCCCCAACAATCTGCTGTATTGGGAGGCTATGTCCAGAGCCGTGGACGAAGGGCGCGAAATTTTCGACTTCGGCCGTTCCAGTCCCGGAAGCGGACCCTGGCGCTTCAAGGCGCAGTGGGGCGCGCGCGAAGTTCCCCTTTGTTGGGATTATCTGCTGGAACCGGGGGCCTCCCCGCCGAATCTGACCACAGGTGGACGTCTGTACAGTTTAGGGTCGCGGGTTTGGAAAAAATTGCCCCTGGCTTTAACCAGAATTATGGGGCCGGGCATTGTGCGGGGGATACCATGAATACCTCCTGGCGCATAATTCCGCCCGGCGGAGCGCCAATTGATCTCAATATCCTGAAAAGGGGTCGGCAAGCATCAGGAGAGGGCGAATTTGCCGTGGAAGAAATCAGGCGGGCTTTTACCCGCTTCCATGGCGGAGGACAAGTGTTTCTGTTTGGTTCCGGGCGGGCGGCTCTGGCCGCGCTCTTTTCCGCGCTGCGCCGCATCAGTCCGGATCGTGATGAAGTAGTCATTCCGGCCTATGCTTCCTATTCCTTACCCGCCGCCGTGGTCCGCGCAGGATGCCGGGCGCGGCTTTACGACCTGAACCCGCGTACCCTGGCTCCAGATTTGGTCAGCGTAAAAAAAGCTTTTTCCGGGCGCGTTCTGGCCGTGGTTACCGCGCATCTTTTTGGCTGCCCGTTCAATACGGACCAGCTCAAAGCACTTTGCCGAACGCATGGGGCCACTCTGGTAGACGACGCGGCCCAGGCGCTTGGCGCAAGCGTTGACGGCAAAATGGCCGGAACAGGCGGAGACGCCGGGCTTTTCAGCCTGGGTCGGGCCAAGTGCATAACCACGGTAAACGGCGGGGTGCTGGCGGTAAAAAATGAGCGAATTATTCAAGAGCTTGATTCGACCTTTATAGCGCACATCCCCTTGGCCCCGGATCGTTTGATCGCCCTCAAAGCTTTGGGGCTGTGGCTGTTGCGCCGCCCCGAGTTTTACCGCTTGCCCGCTTCCCTGCCCTGGTTGCGTCTGGGAGCTTCCATTTTCGACCCAAACTTTACCTTTCGCCGTTTTATGCCTTTTCAGGCTGGAATGGCCCTGGCCGCAATGGAAAAACTGCATGAGACAAATCAAGCGCGAGTGAAAAAAGCGTCTTTCTACCTGAGCAATCTACCGAATTGCTGGCGCGCGGTGGAGCCGGTTAACGGGGCTTCGCCAATTTATACGCGTTTTCCCGTGTTACCAGCGCAAGGACATAGGACCAATCTGAGCGGCGCGGCTGTTTCGGCCTTGAAGAATCTTGGCGTCAGTCGGGGCTACCCTCTGGCATTGGCCGATTTGCCCGAGCTTGTGCCACATCTGGCCACCAGAACGGATTGCCCGGGGGCAAGACTGCTTGCCGCGCATTTGATCACCTTGCCTACCCATGATCATGTGCGCGTAACAGACTGCCGAATCATAGTAAAAAAACTTGAGGAGATCAGACCGTGAACGAGCTGATTCTGGTTTGTTTGCTGGCAGTGGTCTATGCCTTTCTGGGCTATCCGCTGCTGCTTTTGCTGCTGACGGCGAGAAAGTCACCAAATGAACCCGCGTGTCTTTTCGGATGCGAAGGCCGGGACTCCGGTCTGGAACCTGAGCAGCGGGACAATACCCTGCCCTCTTTCAGCGTGCTTCTGGCAGTTCACAATGAAGAGGCCGCGATCAAACGTAAAATGGAAAATTTTCTGGCCCTGGATTATCCGTCGTACAGGCTGGAAATGCTGATTGTGTCCGATGGCAGCTCCGACGCCACAGACGATATTGTATCTTCATTTGCTGGTAATGCCTGCGGGCGTATCCGCCTGCTGCGCCAAAAAGAACGGCAAGGTAAGACAGAGGCGCTCAATATGGCCGCTTTGCGGGCTACGGGCAAAATTTTGCTGTTCACCGACGCCGACGCCCTTTTCCGCCCAGACTGTGCTATGCGCCTGGCCGAAGCTTTTGCCGACCCCGAAGTGGGGTTGGCCGGAGGCCGCAGCATCTATGTGGACGAACTCGGGCGTGAAAGCGACAAGGGAATTTACCGCCGCTACGAGGAGTGGATCAAGGAAAAAGAAGGGCGGCTTTACGGCATAATCGGCGCGGACGGGGCCGTATATGCCATGCGTCGCGAGCTTTACACCGAATTGAACAAGGAAAGGATCACTGATTTGGCCCACCCCGTGGAAGTGGTTTTGGCCGGGAAAAAAGCGATTGGCGCGCCCGAGGCTCTGGTTTTTGAAAAGGACGAAAGCTCCGGGCAAGAAGAGTTGGCCCGCCAGACCAGAATCATGGCCCAATCCTGGCTGATCGTTTTCCATTACTTTATTCCTTTGGTAAAACGCGGCCGCATTGGCTACCTGTGGCAACTTTTGTCGCACAAGCCGTTGCGCTGGCTCACCCTGCCCCTTCTGTGCATTGCCGGTCTGGCCGCCCTGCTCGCCGGCGGTTTTCTGGCTCAATTTACTCTGGTCGGGCTGGCTGCTCTGGCTGTGGCCGCTTTTTGGGGCGGCACAAAAAACGGCGGCCGCCTGACGCGCCTGGCCCGGCTTTTTCTCATACAGCACGCGGCCGCCGTGTACGGGTTGGTCCGTCTGTTGCGCGGCGACAAGTTTGTGATCTGGACGCCCAGAGGCCGTTGACGAAGTCAGCACCCTGACGGCCCGTGTTGATAGGGCCGTACGAGCGCGAAGCGAGGAAAAACTTATGCGAGTCAAGATTGCGGGCGAAAGCGACAAGGAACTCTGGGACGGCTATGTCGCCAGCCATGAGTGCGGGCATTTCATGCAGTCGAGTGCCTGGGGGACCTTGCGCCGCGCTCTGGGGTGGGAAATCAGGCCACTTATGGCTCTTGAGGGTGACAGGCCTGTGGCCGCCATGCTGCTGCAATTCAAGCGCCTGCCCCTGCTGCCGCTGAAACTTGGACTGAGTCAACGCGGCCCTGTTTTCGATGCCGGTCGGCCTGAGTCTCTGCGGCTTCTGCTCATGGCCGCGCGCGGAATTAAAGGTTTGGGCCTGCTGCGTTGCGACCCCTATTTCGCAAGCGCGGATGCTCGTTGCGCCGCGCTGCGTACATGCGGCTTCACACCCCTTGGCCGGACATGGTCGCATTGGAACAATCCTCGCCACGTCATGACACTGAATATAAGCCAGGGGCCGGAAGAATACCTTAAGACCATGCCCACGGCTTTTCGCACCAAAATAAGAAAACCCGAAAAACACGGAGTGAGCTTCAGGACGGGTGCAAGAGAAGATCTGCCCGCGTTTTGCGCCTTGATGCTTGAAACGGCGCGCAACAAAAATATTGCCGCGCACAACGACGAATATTACGCGACGCTATACGAGCATCTGTCCGAAGCGGGCATGCTGGCCTTTTTTGTAGCCGAATATGAAGGAAAAGTCATTTCCGTGGGCATGAGCGTGAAGTACGGCCGCAAGGCTTGGCTCATATACGCGGCCTCGGCAACGGAATATTTCAGGTTGGGGGCCAACCGCGCCCTACAGATGCGCATGTTGGAATGGGCCATGGAAGCCGGTTGTGATGTTTACGATTTTAGGGGCAGTGCCACCAATTTTCCGCCACGGAAAAGCGACCCCGGCTATGGCGTATACGAATTTAAAAAAAGCTTTGGGGCGGAACTGAAGGTTTTGAGCCCTTATCATGATTTTTCGCCGACGCCGCTGGCGAAAATACTGCCCGCGCTCATCGACGGTCTGGCTGTTCCTGTTCTTTACACCGGGTCGAGGCTGATCAGCGGAGCCAAATCTTCTTTTTACGGGCTTTGTGGGAAAAATTTGTCGGCATAAGCCAGGGCTTGCAGGTGCGTCGCGAAAAAACGGCCGGGAGAAAAATTATGGGCGGAATCAAAGAAAGCTTGAAGGAAAGCTTGAAGGAAATATGGTGGAAGTTGCGCTGGAGCGCGCGAGCCACATCTTTTCCGCATTTTCTGGCTATGAACATGCCCTTCAACTCCTGGCGGGTTTTCTTCCATCGCCTGCGCGGAGTCAGAATAGGCCGCAATGTGTACATAGTGCAAAATGCCTTTCTGGAAGAAGCCCGCCCCTGGCTGATTACCATTGAAGACAGCGTGCGCGTTGGGCCAGGCGTTTTGATTCTCACTCACGACGCGGCCTGCTGCCATCACGTGCTCGATTTGCCCAATATGTATGCTCCGGTGGTTTTGAAAAAAAACAGCACCATAGGCGCTGGAGCCATGATTCTGCCTGGTGTAACCGTTGGCGAAAATGCCGTGGTGGCCGCCGGGGCGTTGGTATCCAAAGACGTGCCGCCGGGAATGGTGGTGGCCGGAGTTCCCGCCAAACCATTGCGCCCGGTGGCGGAAATGTGTGCGCAACGGGCGGAAAAGGCGAAAGAGTACAGAGAATTTGAGAAGGCCAGCCATTATCCCCGGAATTGAAAAAAACAACTTCAAGTAATGGATAAATTCAAAGTAAAAGACTGTTATAGTCAAATGTTAAAGAAATGCATTAAGGAAATGCATTATGGTAAAAGCGATTTTCATATATGCGATCATACTGATCAATCTGGGAAAAATCCTCGATTTCTTTCCCCAGTTCGCCATGCTGCATCTGGGAAAACTGGCTCTTGGCGCGGCAGCGGTCTATCTGCTGTTTTTTGAGCCTTCGGCCTTTTGGCGCGCGCTGCGGGGCAATGCTCTAGCTCCATATCTGGCCGCGCTGGCGCTGCTGGCCACCTTTGGCGTTCCCTTCAGCGTGTGGCGCGGTGGAGCTTGGGAGGGTCTGATCGGTTATATGAAAACCCTGTGCATTTTTATTGCCGTGTGCGCTCTTGCCCAGGGCGGACAGGCAAGCGTGGCGCGCCATGCCGCGATAGTTGCCATGGGGCTTCTGGGAACAATGATCATTGCCGCCAGAGGAGCCGAAGGAGCGGAAGGTCTGATGCAGCGGCTGCATGTGAGTGGAACTTATGACCCCAACGACATTGCTCTGTTTTTTGTCACCTTTTTGCCGCTGGCCGTGGCCGAAGCTCTAATTGGAGGCAAAATGATGCGAGTTGTGGGCCTGGGATCGGCGTGCGCGGCCGTAGTGGGAATAGCCCTTACCCAGTCGCGGGGCGGGGTTGCCAGCCTGGCCCTGGTTGCCGGCCACGCCCTGCTCATGGCCGGAAGGCGCGCCTGGCTGCTGCTGCCGATACTGCTGGTCGGGGCCTGGATTTTCTTCAACAACGCCGACGTGCGCATCTGGGAACGATTTCAGGATTTGGGCGAGCAAAGCGACTATAACTTCACCGACCGCGCCGGCCGGTTGGAAGTGTGGCGCGAAGGGCTTATGCTCATGGCCGGGCATCCCCTGCTGGGCGTGGGTGTAGGGCAATTTGCCAACGCGCTGGGCATGGTGGGCAGCGGCGTATACATAACCGCGCACAATACCTATATCCAGATAGGCGCGGAATTGGGCGTGGCCGGGCTGGTACTCTATCTGGCTATGCTGTGGCGGCTGCGCAAAATAGCCGTGAACGGCATAAAAAGTCCAAACTCCGGCGACAGAATGCGCTCTCGCGGCATGCTTCTGGCCCTAACCGGTTTTGCCGCCGGGAGCTTTCTGCTGTCGCTGGCCTACAGCCCCATTCTGTATTCTCTGCTGGCCCTGGCCGCCCTTGCCCATATGGAACGGCAACGCCATGCCGAAGCCGAAAACGCAGCCGCAAAAAAGAGCGCAATGCGTGGAGCTGATGCCGCGCCTATTACCGGACGCGCGGCCACCGGCCGTAATACTAAGGTATTCCGCACCTCATATTCCGCTGCCAGAAAGCACGCATCAGGCGGATCTTCCCTGCTGGCATCATGCGCCGCCCGTCGCGCTCAAAAAAAACTGTTGCTCGAACTTGGCGACATCAGACGTTCCAGGCAGGCTCCAATTTCGGACGATAAGGAGCAGAAGCCATGAACGTGCTGAGCTACTTTGCCCGAAATTCCTTTATCCGGCTGCTTTCTTTCGCGGTCACTCTGGGCTCGGCCTTTGTGGTTACCCCGCATATGCTGCGCTGCCTGGGCGATTCAGCCTACGGCATGTGGGCACTAATTTCCTCCATGGCCGGATATTTTATGCTGCTCGATCTGGGGCTGTTGCAGGCCGTGTGCAAGTACGCCTCGGCCGCACAGGTGAAAAACGACCTTGTGGAACGCGAGAGCGTATATTCCACAGCCTTTGGCCTGAATGTTCTGGCCTGCCTGGCGGCCCTGCTCATAACCGGAGTTTTGGTTCTTGGAACGGGCAGCCTGCTTGGCAACGAGGCTCCGCAATCGGCCGGTGTGGCGTTGGGAATTTTTATGGCCTCCGTGGCGGTTCAACTTCTTTTCCGCTCTTCCCAGGCACTTATGGCGGCCGACATGCGCTGGCGCGATCTGGCGCTGCTGGCTATGCTGCGCACCCTGCTCACCACCTGTGGGGTGTTGTGGCTGCTTGCGGAAAATTCGTCTCCGGCGCGCAATATTGTGCTTGTAGCCATGATTATGGCCTTCGGCAATACATTGGAATGCCTGGGGCATATCGTTCTGGCCGCCATCGGCGGCAGCAGACCGCATCCGGCGCGCCTTTCGTTACAAAAAACCCGCGAACTTATCCGCTACGGGCTGCCGGTGGTGGCCGTTAACATGGGTGATCTTTTGCGGCAGCGCAGCCAGGTGTTTGTGGTAGCCGCCATTCTGGGGCTTGGCCCGGTGGCGCTGTTTTCTCTGGCCCAGCAACTCATGGCCTATATCGGCAATGTCATGCTGAATGTTTTCGGCATTATGGCCCCCTATTTCAGCCGACTTCAGGCCGGCGGCAAAATGGAAGACTGCCGCCGCTCGCTTCTGGACGCTATGATGCTGAGTTATTCCGCTTCAACATATTTTGGACTTTGCGCCATTTTTTACGGCGGGCTTTTTATCTCGCGCTGGCTGGGGCCGCAGTACGGCAAAATAGACAGCCTGCTGCCCATGCTCGGGGTGGCGGGCATGGTCGGGTTTGGCGGCATGGTGGTGAACGGTTTTTTGCTGGGTCTCGGCGAGCACCGCATTCTGGCGGCGCTTAGCGTGGGCGAAGGCCTGATCTGTCTGGCGGCGGGTATTCCGGCGACCGCAATGTTCGGCCTTGAGGGCATGGCTTGCAGTATATGCGCCGCCGCCCTGATAACGCAATTGGGCATTCTACCCTTCCGGGCCTGTCGGGCGGCGGGCCTGTCTCCCGCTTCTTATTATGTCGCCCTGCTCGGCCCAGTGGCCGCGCAAACTTGCCTGCAATATCTCTATTATCTGCTGATACGCGGGTGGTTGGCCGCCGATTACCCGGTGCTGGCTCTGGCCTGCGCGGGGCAGGCTCTGGTGGGGCTAACGCTTCCGGCCACTTTTTTCCTGTGTTTCCGAGTTGACCGCCAAGGAGTGGAGCCATGCTGAAGGGAAAAGATTTTATCGTATTTTCCGACGACTGGGGACGGCATCCTTTCAGTTGCCAGCATATCATGGAGCATTTTCTGCCCCATAACCGCCTGCTGTGGGTGCATACCATAGGTTTGCGCCCGCCGCGCCTCAATTGGCACGACGCGCGGCGCGCGGCGGAAAAGATAGCCTCATGGCTCAAACCAAGTCGTAAATCTCCGACTCGCGCGGGCGGCCCGCACATAATCTCGCCGGTCATGATCCCCTACAACAATGTGCCCTTCATTCGCGCCGCCAATCGCGTCAGCGTGGTGCGTGCCGTTCGCCGGGCCATGGCTGAGCTTGACATGCGCAATCCCATCATGCTGGCAACTTTGCCCAATGCCGCCGACTATGCGGGAAAATTCAGCGAATCGCTGCTGGTATATTATTGCGTGGACGATTTCGGACTGTGGCCGGGCGTGTGCCGCGAAACAGCTTGGGAAATGGAAAAATCGCTAGTGGGCAGAGCCAATCTGGTGGCCGCCACATCTCTCAGCCTGTGCGAAAGCAGGCGCACCAGCAGCGGGCCGGGGCGGCTTTTGAGCCACGGCGTGGACATGGTCCACTTTCAGAAAATCGGGCCGAAGCCAAAGGAACTGGAAGATATCGGGCGGCCGGTGCTTGGTTTTTACGGTCTGTTGGACGAAAGGCTGGATCTGCGTCTGCTGGATGAAGTGTTGCGCGAGCGCCCACACTGGACCGTACTGTGCATAGGCGCGGCTAAAGTGAGCCTGGAGCGGCTTGAAGCCCGGCCCAATTTCCGCCGCCTGCCGCATGTGCCCTATGTGGATTTGCCACGCTATGCCGCCTGTTTTGACGTGGCTCTGGTGCCATATGTTCGGAACAACCAAACCTTGACCATAAATCCTCTGAAGGTGCGCGAATATCTGGCGGCCGGAAAGCCCGTAGCCGCCACGCCGTTGCCCGAATTGCGCAGATTGTCGCCCCCGGTTCATCTGGGATCGGGAACCAGCGGTTTTATCCGGGCGGTGGAAAAGGCTCTGGCCGATAAAACCAGACCGGAGAAACGCCGCGAAATTTTACGCGGAGAAACTTGGGCGGACAAAGCGGAGCTGTTGTCAGGCTGGATTGAGGAAAGCCTGGGGAGGGCCACCCTATGAGAGCAGACAACACGAAACCGAGAGTATTTATAGCTATGGCTTCGGACATTCTGGGCGGTCCGGGCAAGGGGTTGGCGCAATTTTTGCGCCACGGCGGTCTTGAAGGCTGTCAGCCGCTGATTGTGGCCTATTATACCCGAGAGGATGAGCCGGACACCGAATTTATCCAAACTATACGGGCCACCGGGGCTGAAGTTGCCGTGCTGCGCCAGCGCCGCGCCATCGACCCCGGCCTGCTGCCCCAAGCTCTGGAAATGATCAGGCTGCACGGCAGCAACATTTTGCAGTCGCACGGCTACAAAAGCCACGTGCTATGCTGGCTTTTGCGCCTCCGCACCGGCTTGCCCTGGG
>JAVBLG010000072.1:0-80451 GCA_031553655.1 Desulfovibrionaceae bacterium
GGCAAATTTTCCGCGAGGGGAGCGTACTCTTCTCGTACGTGACCCGAGCGGAAAATGCCGCCTGACGAAGTATCACGCCAAACTGCCGCCACTGCCGCGTTAATTTTATTCTTGCGCTGCACTCTCTCTAAAGGCATATTAAGCGTTTGCAGGCAAATTTTTGCGGCGGCCTTGCCGTATTGCCTATACTCTTCCAATTGGAGCTACCATGAAAGTACAGTTCTTCGGCGCGGCCAAAACAGTAACCGGATCCTGCTATATGGTTGAAGCCTGCGGAGCGCGTTTTACCATTGATTGCGGCATGCATCAGGGCAACAAGGCCATGGAGGAGCGAAATTACGCCACCGAGGCCTACCGGCCTTCGGATATAAATTTTGTTCTGATGACCCATGCGCACATAGACCACTCCGGACTTGTACCGCGCATGGTCAATCAGGGCTTCAAGGGGCCTATTTACGGCACAGCGGCCACCAATGAGCTGATGGCGCTAATGCTGCTCGACAGCGCCCACATTCAGGAAATGGAAGCGCAGTGGAAAACCGGAAAATACAAGCGCCGGGGCCAGAACAAAACCGCCGATCCCCTGTACACCACTGAAGACGCCGCCAAATCGGCCACACTTTTCCGCACGGTGGACTATCATAAAACATTCGAGCCGCACCCCGGCATAAAAGTAACTTATTACGATGCCGGGCATATTCTGGGGTCGGCCTTTATTCTGTTGGAACTGGCTGAAAACGGCGATACGCTGCGTGTGCTTTTCTCGGGCGATATCGGGCGTCCGCATGCGCTTATTGTGCGCGATCCCGAGTTTCCACCCAAGGTTGATTACATTTTTATGGAATCAACCTATGGCGACCGTGATCACAAGAACGAAGACCGCACCGCTGATGAATTGGCTGAGGCCATTGCCTACAGTTACTCCAAGAGAGAAAAGGTGCTCATTCCGGCCTTTGCCGTGGAGCGCACCCAGGAAGTGCTGATCAGCCTCGCAGGGTTGAGTGAAAAGGGGCTTTTGCCGAGCGACATGCCGGTTTATGTGGACAGTCCTCTGGCCATCAGGGCTACAGAAGTTTTCCGTCGCCACAAAATGCTTTTTGACGACAGTACCCGCGACATTCTGGACAGGCTGGAAAACAATGAAGGCAGCCTCCCCAAGCTGACTTACACGCTCAATGCCTCGGATTCACAGGCGCTTAACGATTTGCGCGGTCCGGCCATAATAATTTCGGCCAGCGGCATGTGCAATGCCGGGAGAATCCGGCATCACCTCAAGCACAATATCTGGAGGCCGGGCGTCAGCGTGGTTTTTGTGGGTTACCAGGGCATAGGCACACCGGGGCGTAAAATAGTGGAAGGGGCTAAAAGCCTGAATCTTTTTGGTGAAGATGTGCAGGTTTCGGCGCGTATTTTCACGTTGGGCGGGTTTTCGGCCCATGCCGGGCAGAGCCAACTGCTTGACTGGCTCGGCCATGCCGCCGTACCTGGAACCCATGTGGTGCTCACCCACGGAGAAGAAGCTGCCCAAACCGTTCTGGCCGGGCTTATAGAGGAAAAGTATGGACTCAAATCTTCCATGCCCGGATATCTCGAAGAACTGGAACTGAGCAAAAAGGTTGCCGTGGACGTGGCCCCGGTGTTGCCGCGCCGCTATGAAGATCTGGCCGCGCCCAGAATAGATTGGGCTTTCCTGAGTGAAGACATAGAAGGCAAGTGGGTCAGGCTGAAGGGCAAGCTCGATACTCTGGAGCAGCGCCCCTGGGTGGAACAGACCGACGTGCGCGAGCGCATGGAAAAGCTGTCCTACGAGTTGACCAAACTTATATCCGGCATGTAACGATATGCGCATATTATCGGGAAAATGGGGCGGACGCAGGCTGCATACCGTAGAAGGCGAGGGCTATCGTCCGGCTATGGGTAAAGTGCGCGAGGCCCTTTTCTCCATGCTGGAAGCTCGCGGTATTTCCTGGCCGGGCTTGCACGTACTGGATCTTTTCGCCGGAAGCGGCAGCCTGGCTTTCGAAGCGTCCAGCCGAGGGGCCGAGGCGATCTGGCTGGTGGAAACTTCGCCCAAAGCTGTGGCCGCTCTAAAGCGTAATGCTCTGGAATTTCAGCTTGAACCCGGAGAATTTCATGTTTTTGACTGCAAAGCCGAAGTTTTTTTGCGCCGCCAGGCCAAAGAGAGGGAAGGGCGGCAATTCGGCCTGATTTTTATCGATCCTCCCTATAAACAGAAAGTACTTTCCGCAACAATAACGGCGATTATGCGCCACAATCTGCTGGTCCCCGACGGTCTGCTGGTTGTGGAAACAGAAGTGCGTGGCGACAACCCCCGACCGGAAGACGCGCACGAAAGCCTGAAACCCATAGTTGACAGAACCTATGGCCAGACAAGAATAATAATATGGCAAAACACAATCCCCGCCGCGCCGTCTACCCCGGAACCTTCGACCCTCTGACCAACGGGCATCTCAGCCTGATCAGAAGATCCAGGGAGATATTTGATGAAGTAATTGTGGCTGTGGCGGAAACGACGCCCAAAAATACTCTTTTCAGCATTGAGGAACGAGTGGCTCTGATCAAGGAGGCGGTAAAAGACGACCCCAAGGTGATTGCCGAGCCTTTTTCCGGCCTGTTGGTGGAATATGCCGACAAATGCGGCTCAAACATCATTGTGCGTGGACTGCGCGCCGTGTCGGACTTTGAATACGAGTTCCAGCTCGCGCTGATGAATCGTCGCCTCAACCGGTCCATACAAACCGTTTTTTTGATGACCGACTATCAATGGCATTATATCAGCTCCACCATGGTGAAGGCGGCGGCCAGCCTGGGGGGAGACGTGGAAGGGCTTGTGCCGCCCAATGTTCATGATGCACTGTTGGAGAAATATCAGCTTGGGCAGGTGCGTGAGGCCACTCCCTGCCTGGCTCCCAGCGCCCAAGGCTTTAAGGTTTAAGGGGCGGATTTTGTTTTCCGGCTTTGTCAAGCGCGCTTTTTTGCCGGGGGATATACCAAAAGAGTATTATCCCCCGGCAAAAAAATGCACGCTTTTCGCGCCGGAAGACAAAATCCGCCCCTTAAACCAGGTTCTCTTTTTTAATGTGCTCAAATTGAGCATTTTTTGAGCGTCGGGGGAAATGGCTGCTTTTTATGATGCCAAGAGATTCTTTTTAAGTGGACAGCCGCCGACTATTGTGTCAGAATTCGACTTTCCATTTTTACGGAGGTTCAAAATGAGCAGAGAATGCAACATATGCGGTAAAAAACCCCAGGTTGGCCACTTGGTGAGCCACTCCAATATAAAGACGAAGCGCCGCTTCAACCCCAACCTGCAGAAAGTGCGTCATCAGTTCGCCAACGGCGAAGTGCGCACCATCACCGTGTGCACCAGCTGCCTGCGTTCAGGCTGCGTGGTCAAGCCTGTGGCCAATAAGTCCAAATAGTAATGCGCGCCGTTTTGTCGTGCGAAAACCCCGCTGGCTGGCCTGGCGGGGTTTTTTAAAATCTGGCGAAATGGAATGAGTCCGCAACAGCCCAGAATTCTCAGCGGAGCCGGCGGCACGCTGCTCGCAAAAAAAAGGCCGGGCAGGATATCTCCTTTCTGGCGCATGGTTGATGCCGGGTCCGGGGTGAAACGCTCGCCCATGCTTGAGCAGCAATGGGCCATGGTTTTGTCGGCGCGCAATATTCCCTACAGCATTTTTGTGAGCGGCGGCAGGCAGAATTTTTATGTTCCGCCGCTTTATGAACCTCTGGCCCGCGAAGAGCTGCGCGCCTACAGCGCTGAAAACGGCGCAAAGTCCTCGACGGCTCCAGCCCCCCCGCTGCATGGCGGGGCCGCTTTTTGCATTTCGTTTTTCATTCCTCTGGTGTTGTGGCAATTCTTTATCTGCGACTGGCAATTCTTTTCTCTTGTTCCCGAACAGACTTACGTGCAGGCCGGGGCGCTCGATTTATCAAGAGTGCGTATCTGGCACGAATGGTACCGGGTTGTTACCGCTCTTACCCTGCATTCCGATGCAAACCATCTTTTGGGCAATGTGGCCTTTGGATCTTTTTTCATGTTTTTTTTATGCCGCCGCACCGGTTTTGCCCCGGCCGTCTTTTTGACGATGTTCGGGGGGGCGCTGGGCAATGTTCTGAACGTGTTTTTACGCTATGGTCATGTGGTCAGCCTGGGGTATTCAACAGCGCTTTTCGCCTCCATTGGGGCGCTTTCGGGCATTATGGCCCGCGAGGCCGCCATTCGCGAGCGCCGCAAGGCTATTCTGCCTCTGGCGGCCGGGGGCGCTTTGCTGGCCATGCTTGGCACCGGCGGCGAGCGTACCGATTATCTGGCCCATATTTTCGGGTTGAGCGCGGGTTTTATTCTTGGCCTGCTGGCACGATTGACGGGCAGGCTTGATTCCCTCGGAAGGCCGGTCAGAGTGCTTCTGGCGCTGGCGTCTTTTACCGCTCCGGTTATCTGCTGGCTGTGGGCCTTAAGTGTTGGGCCATTTTAAAATTTCCGGAACTATGGTTGTCATATGGAAAACAGAAGAAAAGCTCTGATTATTACAGCTACTGTGGTTACGGCGGCATTATGGGTATTTATTTTCAACAGTCTCGGCCGCCCTTGGGTATACGCACTGGCGGTCGTTGCCGTATATTGCGCAGGCATGACCTTTTTGTTGAGACATCCTTTTTTCAGGGCTCTGTTTCTCAATTTGTGCGTACTGGCCTTGGCTCTGGCCGGGTTTGAATTTTATTTCACCAGCCAGAACGAGTATTCTCAGCACAAGTATGAGCGTATTTACGAAAACAAGAGCGGCAAACATTTTGTAGTAAAAGATCCCGTAACCGGCTTTTCTTCCCTGCCCAGTGAAAAAACCAGGGCCGTCAGAACAATGGACGGGCACAAGGTGTATGACGTTACCTATACCACTGACTCCCTCGGCAGGCGCGTTACTTATCCGCCTGTGGGCAATCCGGATACGGCCCTGATTTTCTTCGGCTGCTCATTCACTTTTTCCGTGGGAGTGAATGACGAAGATTCCATTCCCTGGCTTGTGGGCAAGTATACCAATGGGCGCTACGCCGTTTACAATTATGGCGGCTACGGCTATGGGCCGCATCAAATGCTGGCCCTGCTTGAAAACGGTCTTGATCCGGAGATAGCCAGATATAAGAGAGTACTGGTTTTTTATAACCTTTTGGATCTTCATGTGCAGCGTTCGGCCGGGCTTGCGGAATGGGATCGCTCCGGGCCGCGCTATTTGCTAAAAAACGGAAAACTGGTGCGCTCTGGAACTTTTGCCGACAATATCAAGCTGATTGATGACCGTTGGGCCGGGAAACTGGAATTTTGGGAAACCCTGCGCCGGGTAGAATTAGGTATACAACGCTTTTTCAGCCCGGCAGGACGTACGACGGCGGAGCATGAAAAGCTTCTAGCCGCTATTCTCGAAAAGTCCGGGCAAGAGGTGGCTAAAGCTTATCCAGGCGGAAAATTTACCGTTTTCGTGTGGCCGGGTTCGGAGCATCTGGAGCCGCTGTTGCAAGATGCCAAAGTGTCCTATGTGTCGCTGGCTCCACTTTTACCAGAAGATTTTACGCACAATGCTGAAAAATATTTCATAGCAAACGACGGGCACCCCAACCCCGAGGGAACCAGTGCGGCGGCGCGGGCTATGGTTGATTATATTAATGAGCTAATGCCGTAATGAGGACTCGCCAAGCCGCACCGGCCGGACTCCGCCGGCCGGTATTCGATGCTGCTCAGAGCGGCAGATGGAGGAACACATGGACTTTTATCAGGAATTAAGCCGCTATTATGATGAAATTTTCGCCGCAAGCGCGGCGGAAATGAGTTTTATCAACCAAAACATCCCGCAAGGGGCGGCCGTGCTGGATATAGGCTGCGGCACAGGCAATAAAACCGTGCATCTTGCCTCCAGAGCCGCTTTTATTGACGCCATTGATCTGGATGAAGGCATGATTGCCAAGGCTGGGCTGGATAATGCCCGGCCCAATATTCGCTACGCGGCCCTGGATATGAACGAGATAAATAAGGATTTTGCCGGTAAGCGCTTTGATGCTGTTTTGTGTCTGGGCAACACCTTGGTGCATCTGCTGTCTCCCGAAGCCATTGGTGATTTTCTCGGAAAAACGCGTGCCCTGCTGACGCCAAACGGGGCGTTTATTATGCAGATTCTCAATTATGACCGCATAATAACGCAAAATGTAACCGACCTTCCCCTGATAGACACGCCACACGTTCGTTTCTTGCGCCGTTATGACTGGAAGGACGGAGAAATGCATTTTGTCACCGCCATTGAAATTAAAAGCACCGGCGAACGTCTGGTAAACGACATACCTCTTTATCCCCTGCGCAAAGCGGAACTGGAAAATCTGCTGGCCGGGGCCGGGTTCGGACAGGTGGAGCTTTTTGGAAGCTATCAGGGCGCTCCGCTTAATGAGGATTCGTTTTTAGTGATGGCCGTTTGCCGTTAGAGCGTTTTGCGAATGAAATGAGCGAAATGCTCTGATGGCCCGTGCGTTGTTAGGGCCGTCCGGACACAAAGTGTCCGTAACTTAGGCGGCGAAGCCGCCGTAATAACATGCTATTCCGAGCCGCCGCTGAAAGGCGGCGCAGGACAATCAGCCTTAATTTTAAAAAACCAGTTTCAGATAATGGATAATTTCAAAAGCGAAATGCGATAGGGGCTGTCTCTAAATGCGCCAGCCCCGCCATTCACCCCACGGATTTTCGTCCATAACTTCCCGGAATTTTCCCCGCAGTACCTCAAAGCCCAGCACCAGCCCGGTGGTGGCCGCGAAGGCCAGGACTAAGCTCAGGCAAATGTGCAGCGCCGGAGTTATGGCAACGAACTTATTCAGCATTTTTAGCAGAAGAAAAATCAGCATCGCCGTGGGCATATGGAAGAGGTAGTATAGAAAAGCGCGGCGTTCAAAAAAAACATACAGCTTGTTTTGCACAAAGGCGGAACTGAAGCACTCCGCAGCCAGCATACACGTTCCGTATGCGGCGCAGCACCAGGCGCAAGAGAGTATCCAGCCCAGGCGCGGAGGCAGCCCGGCGGAAAAGGCGGCCGCGACTGTGAGCAGGACAAAGGCGGCCAGCACGTGAAGGGGGCGGGCCATGATCGTTAGGTCGACATTGTCGCGGTGGCGGCAGAGCACTATGCCCAGGTAGAAATATATAAGATACGGCGTAATTTGCCACAGACAATACCAGACCAGGCCCTTACCCAGATCATCCATAAATATGGCCGCGAGGACGGCAATGGCCGCTCCTATCTTCACTCGCCCGCGTTCCAGGGGCAGCAGGGCCAGCCAGAATGTCGTAACCCAGAACAGCATGGGCAAAAACCACAAATGGCCGGTGAAAAGCCCCAACAGGCCCGCCCGGTATGTTTCCTCCAGCGAAGCATGCAGAGGCCGGTTTAAGGCCGGCAGGTCAAAAAGCCAATATGTCGGCACAAGCCACAGGATCGTGGTGAAAAACCAGGGCATCAGCAGACGCTTGGCCCTTTTGAACAGCACTATTGGGAACGTCTCAGCCTTGCGCTCACGCGAAAGTTCCAACAGAAAGCCGGATGCGAACACAAATGCGGGGGCCAGGGCGACGAACAACAAGGGAGACTGCGGCCCAAAGGGGTAGATGGCGCTTATGGCTATTAGGCTCAGCAAGGCCGCGTTTTTCATCAGAGCGATGTGGGGAATGTTCATCAAAATTTCCTTTATGGATTGAAACATCGAAAACGTCTGGCCGGTTCATCCAAAATACGCTTATAGGTTTCGGCCGTTATTTTTGCCACGCTGAGTGGATTATGCCAAGTGTCGGCATAGTCCATGGCAGCCTCTCTTTTGGCTCGCAGCAGAGCGGGATTTTCTATTGCCTCCTCCAGCACGTTTTCAATTGTGGCCGGGGTGGCATGGAAAAAAGCATCTTTGCAGCCTTTGGCCATATCAGGGGGCACAAAATGCAAATCTTCCTCGCGTATATACGCCACAGTGGGGGTGCCGCGCAACATGGCCTCCACGCTGACCGCCCCATACCAGCCACACAGCAGTTGATCAACCAGAAGATCGGCTTCCCGGCAACGCCTGAGCACTTCATCGTGGGAAACTTTGTGCAGCCGAATAAGTTCCACCCGTGAACCGTATTTTTTTTTCAGTTTTTCCACGGCCGCCAAAATGTAGCGAGTTCCCTTTACAGCGGCATTGGTTGGAGAATGCAATATCCTGAAAACATTGTCGCTCTTGCGGGTTGGAGGCAGTCCGGCGCGCGGCCCTGCCACAGTATAAGGCAGAAAGGCCGCGCGCTTGGGAAGAAAATACAATAAATCAGGATTCAAAGCAAAGATGGCATCGGCGTATTTTTCGGTTTTTTCAATGCGCTTTTTGCGCAAAGCATCTCTTTTTCCGTCATTGCACATGCCGTTGTAACAATCAGGTTCGTGGCATCCGGAAATTTCCGTTCTGTCCATGGTGGGATACTTTAATCGGGCGTCGCATCCCTGAAAAGTAAATACCATCCTGGAATTTTTGCCGTAAAAAGGGAGATCGCGCATCATTCCCAACGCATGTGGATCGAGCAGGGTTGTAGCGAAATTAAAATGGAAAATTGAATATTTGTTTCTTATTTTTGCAAGCTCCAGGCACAACCGCAAACGGCGCAACCAATAATGTGCCCGAGTGGGAGAAGGGCCATGGAACATGACCCGATCAAACGGATAATCCATCCATGAGCTGAAAGCCACCAGGCTTTCAGCTTGCAGCCCCAACGCGCGTTCAGCCTCGCACAGCCCCTGGGCGTTGCCGCCGACCTCCGTAGGAAGATGCAAAATTTTCATTGTGGCGTTCCTTTTGTCCCATTCGCATCTAATCCCAGATGCGCATTGATTTCATGAAACATTTTACCAATAGCTTCTAAAGAGTGATGTTTGCGCGCGTATTCCCGCGAGGCCAGGCCTATCTCGCGCATGCGCTCGGGATGGTCGAGCAGATCGCGCAACTTGTCCTTGACATTGGTGAAATCGCAATCAATGACCGGAGGCGGGTCCGTAATCAATCCGGCAAAACTGTATAGTTCCAGAATATCCTTGCGCAGACCGCACAGAATCGGCTTGCCGGCTGCCATGCCTTCCAGGGCGAACACGGCATACCAACCGGCCACCAGTTGTTCCGCAACAATATGGCATTGTTGTATGTGTTCCAGAATGACCTTGTTGGGTTGCCCGCGTACCACTACAAGTTCAATGCGGTATCCTTCTTCGCGCAGTTCCCGCACAGCCTGTTCGAAGAAACGCGTTCCCTTGAATTCCGAATGGTTCGGGGCGTGCAAAATCTTGATCACATCGGTGGCTATGGTTTCCCACAATGCTTCGTTGAGTGGAGTGGCTTCAACATCCACGCAGAAGTGCCCCAGGCATAGCCTGTCCCAGAAGTGCATATAATCCACCCATTCCTGGCCCGAGAGCACATAGTCGGCATGCCTGCTCCATCTTTCAATCTGCTGGCGCACAAACAGGTGGCGATTTTTTTGGAACAGCGGATAATCGCGTGTGAGCGCCTGTTTGAGGCACAGATTGCGGCACAACGACAAATCCTGCACATCGCTGCCATAGGGCATTACCAGCACTTTTGTCCCGGCCAGTTTATACAGCCACGGCTCAAGGCGCTTGTACGGGCTCCAGCCCAGGGGGCCCCCGGTGAAATAGATGTACAAGACCCGGTAGCGGAACAGAGCCATTACCGTCATGACCACCGCCCCTATGGGCAACGGCCAACGGTTAAATTTGATATCAAAATCGTTGGTTATGAAAAACAGGTGATTGACGAAGGTCTCGGCGCTGTATCCATAAAGTTGCAAGGCTTTTTTAAAAGTGACATTGTTGATGAACGGTTCCGGCCCCAGGCCCACATCCACGGACTTGCGTGCAAAACGTGAAGCAAGGGCGCAGGCCGCAAGGGCGCAGGCCACAACCGGCCACAAGGTCCACAATATGCCGCGATAGACTTTATACGCCAGTATGTACAGGTACTTTTTCATTTTATATGGCCCATGGCTTGGAGCAGCCCCCATGCCGCCGGAACGCTTGAAGCGCGGCGGGAAAAAATATAAACACCAGAAAACCATAAATTAACAAACAGTCAAATCAGAGCCTGGTATGAATATTCTGTCAATAGCACCGGACATCGACGCCGGAGGCTCCGCGCACAGCCTGCTGCATCTGGCGGAAGGCCTTGTGGAGCTCGGACACAAATTGAGTATTGTGACCATCGTGGCTCCCAATCTTCAAAAGCCCCACTGTGTACGCTATAAAGAGCTTGGCATTGAAGTACGCTATGTGTATTTGCCTTATTTTCCGCTTCCCATGGTGGAATGCCGGGTCCCTTTCGCCAAAAATATCGCGCGCGCGGCACGTCATTTTTCCGGTTTTGCCGAATTACGGGCAATCGCCGAAAAGTCGCGCCCGGATCTGATTCACTATAACAGCTACGCGGCCCTTTTTGCCGCGCTGGCCCTGGACGGCCCTGCCGTGCTGCATGCCAGAGAGCGCGTGCGCGAGCCCGCGCCGCTGCTATGGGCGTATCGCGCCGCGATTAGAGCCAAAATATCTTCGATTACAGCCATCAATAATATGATCGGCGCTCAGGCCGAACGGTTGTGGGGCTTGCCGGTTTCGGTTGTAAACAACACTTGCGGCTTTGTTCCCCGGTTTCAAGAGTTCGACCGCAGTTCTCCCCTGCGCTACGGGCTGATTGCCCAGGTGCTGCCCGATAAGGGGCACCTGGAGTGCCTGGAGGCTTGCGCTACGGCCGCGGGAGAGCTGCGCGCCCGAGGCGTGGAAATTCACCTTTTCGGAGGCGAGCTTCCGGCTCATCGCGAGCTGTTCCGGAGCATTTCGGAAAAAATTCACCGAATGGGCCTGGAAGATTTTGTTTTCTTCCATGGGCCGACCAATCACCCTGAACAGGAAATAAGCCGCCTGCACCTGGCCATGTGCCTGGAAACGTCCGGCTACCCTCTGCAACGCAGTGTAATTGAAGCCATGTGCCAGGGCAGGGCAGTGCTGGCGACAGGAGACGATCAATCTTTTGTAACGCGCGGCCAAACCGGGGAACTGGTTGCCGCTGGTAATATTTCCGCTCTGGCCGGAGCCATGGTTCGACTGGCCGACCGTGAAACGCTTGAGCGCATGGGCCGGACGGCTGCCGAGCGGGCCGCCGTTCTGTTTGATCCGCAAATAAATGCCCGTGAAACCGCAAAATCTTGGGAACTCGCCGTTCACTCCCGCACGGAGAACATTTCCACCCACATCAAGTAGTTTAATATACGCCATATGCGCGCGTCATAAGTACTGTGCCCCGCGCGCATGTCCTCCCAGGCCTTGATGGTGAAATCCTTATTGATCAACGGACTGGACGCGGCGCGAAATATTTTGGAGATTTCGCCGTGCAAAGACAAAAGCCAACCGGGCTCGCCGGTGGCAAAGCCCACTTTGTCACGGCGATCCAGAATGGAGTCCGGCACTATGCCGCGCATGGCTTCGCGCAGCAGCGCCTTGCTGCGCCCGGAATCGTCCACCAGATAATTTTCGGGAAGTGAAAAAGTAAATTCGGCCATTTCTCTGGTGAGGAAAGGAACGCGGTTTTCCAGAGAAAAAGCCATGGCGTTGCGATCTCCTTCGCGTAGAAGGCAGGGCAGATTTTCCCACGTTATGTAGTTGGCCAAAGTTGCCTTTACCACGTCTCGGCCCGCGTATGTGCCACGCGGCGGCGGCCCCGGACACACATCGCGCTCGGCCAGGCCCGACGCTGAAACCCATGGTGAAAAACGCGCCGGATATAACGGCGCGGCCATATGCCGCCACAGCCTTTGCAGCATCCTCCGTGAGCTGCGCCCCGGCCAATTTCCAGCTTTTTGCAGAAAACAGGCCGCCTTTACGAAAGAACCGCGCTTCAGCAAACTCAGCAGGCGTTGCAGACAAAAGCCGTCGTAGCCGGCCAGCAGTTCGTCCGCGCCCTGGCCTTCAAGTAGAACACGCACGCCGGACTCAGCGGCCAGTTGAAACACGCGATATTGCGCGTAAATGGTTGTTTCGCGCAGCGGTTCGCCCTGGCGCAGCAGCAAGGTGGGTAAATCACGCCATAGCTCGGCCGCAGTGGGGCTGGAAGTTTTCCATTCCGCTCCGGTGTGTTTCACAATTTTTTCGGCCCAGGCCCGCTCGCTTAGTGCCGGTTGCCCGGCGGCGTGGCTGAACACTTTTATGGGCATGTCCGGATTCAGATGCCGCGCGGCGCAAACAATGGACGACGAGTCGATGCCGCCGGACAAGGCAAAGCCCGGCCGCACGCTGCCGCGCAGATGCATGCTTACGGAGTCGAGAAACAGCCCGCGCAGTTTTTCGGCCGCATCGGCAAACGATATATTCAGGCTATTGCTTAGATCCAGTCGCCAATACTGTCGAGGCTCTGATGCTTCACCGCTGCGCGTATCAACCTTCAGCCAATGCGCGGGAGGGAGTTGGCGAACCTCGGCCAGCATGGTCGCGGCCGCGCTTCCCGGCGCGCCGTGTTCAATATAGGCATAGGCGCGGGCGGGGTCGACCCTGCGTTCAATCCAGGGAAACTCCAGAAGGGCCGGAAGTTCCGAGGCAAAAGCAAAACTTTTGGCGGACGCGCTGTAAAAAAAAGGCTTCACCCCAAAAATGTCTCTGGCGCAAAGCATAGTATGGCGTTCAGCGTCCAGAAACGCGAAGGCGAACATACCTTGCAAACGCGGCAGGCACGCTTCACCCCAATGGACCAAGGCCCACAACAGGGCTTCCGAATCCGAATTTGAGGAAAAATTGAAACCTTCATCCTCCAACTCGCTGCGCAGTTGGAGGAAATTGTATATCTCGCCGTTAAAAACCAGATGAAAACGGCCGTCTGGGGAGCTCATGGGCTGTCTACCGGACGCGGAAGAGTCCACTATGGCTAGACGGGTGTGCCCGAGCATGAAATCCGGAGCACCGCTCTCGACGGTTTGGCCGCGAGAGCAAAAAATAACTCCACAATCATCCGGGCCGCGATGGCGCAGGGCGACCGTGATGCCGCGAGCCAGGTTTTTCGCCTGTGAAATTTGGTTGTTAAAACCTCTTACCGCTCCAAAAATACCGCACATGTCGCGCCTTGCCTATATTATATTTTCCTTGACTCGTTTTTGAGGGCGTGCAATCATTTACCAAAAGAATGAATGGTTAGCAAGCACACAAAACCAGCCGGTGCAATGCGCCGGCTTTATTTACTAAATTGGAACTTATGAGCGATTTTCCCAAACGTATTACTCTGGAACTGACCAATCGCTGCAATTTGCATTGCGTATTTTGCCCGCGCCGTTATATGGAAAAAGAACGCGGCGATATGGAACCGGCGTTTGCCTTTGATCTTATTGATGAAATGGCTCCGCATAAACCAGCCTTGATCCCCTTTTTCCGAGGCGAGTCACTGCTGCATCCGCAATGGGACGTCATTCTGGAACATGCCGTGCGCAAGGGGGTAGGTCCAATACAGATGGCCACCAACGCCAGCCTGCTTACCGAGGAGCGGGCGCGGCGCATTGTGGATATCGGTGTGGATTTTTTGTCTTTTTCTATGGATACCCTCGATCCGGAGCGTTATCGCCGCCTGCGCGGCAGCGATTATACCATTTCGTTGGAAAACGTTTTGCGCTTTCTGCGCTTGCTCGATGCCGCCGACGGCCAAGCCAAGGTGCAGGTTTCAGCGGTACGCACAGCGGACAATGCCGATGAAATTTCGCGTTTTGCGAATTTCTGGCTTGAGCATGTGCCCTATGTGCGCATTTATCCGGAACACTCGGCCGACGGGCACCCCGGCAGCCTGGCCCATCCGCCTTTGCCGCGCGAATCCCGCAGACCTTGCCACAAAGTGCGCTCGGACATGGTCATCACCTGGAACGGCGAAGTTGCCCTGTGCAACCATGACTGGACGCGCAAAGTCACAGGCCAACCATTGGCAAATGTGGGACGCGGCGGCATTGCCGGAGCCTGGATCTCGGAAGCGTATCAGCGTGTGCGTCAGGCGCACGACAGCGGAAATCTTTCCGGCATTGCTCCTTGCGAACACTGCGATCACTGGGCGGTGTCATACCTTGAGCCGGGCAGGCTGGGGGAATTGTATGTCAGGGACGCGAGATAAATTGGGCTTGAGAAAGCAGGTTTTGTTTGGCGGAGAACAATTATGAGTTTGCGCATTCTACATATGGGCAACGTTGCCGGTAACGCCTATAATCTCGCCAAGGGCTTGCGGGAACGCACGGATGTGGAGGCTGATGTTTTTAGTAACGGCTATACCTACTATCTTTCGCAGCCGGAATGGGAAGATGCCGATATAGATTTAATTGATTTGAATGGCGATGCCCCTGTTGATTGGAGCAAGGTTGATTTGAAGGGGTTTACACGGCCGTCGTGGTATACGGAAGAAGCGGGCGAGCTTGTCTCCAGAGCTTTGAAGCATAATTGGAAAGATTTGGCGCGCACTATTTTGTTTGTGCAGAGCGCCAGGCCGGATAAGGAACAGGCTGAATGCCTGCGCGAGATTTCGTCCTGTATCGAACAGGGAAAAAGCCCGGCCGGTTTGTTGGAATTCATGCGCGGGACACTGTTGCCGCGCAAAAATTCCGGTTTCAGGCCCGGTGACGAGGCCTGGCATAATTTCCTTCTGGGCGAGTTTGGCAGATTGTGCGCCCCGGCTGTGGGATCGAACATGATCCCGGGCGATTTGCGGTCCTTGCCTCATGATTTGTCGGCAGCTTTTGCGCGCTACGATATAATTCAAACGTATGGGGCGCCGCATCCGAGTTATCCGATGCTGCAAGCGCCCGCAATTCCCCGTGTTGTATTCGAACACGGCACCATGCGGGAGCTTCCTTTTGAAAATTCGACTTGGGGAAGGCAGCTGGCTCTGGCATACGCCTGCGCTCACACAAATGTCATAACCAATCCCGACTGCCTTAAGGCCGCCGCCAGATTGGGATTGAGTAATTACGTTTATATCCCTCATCCGGTGGATGACGATAAATTTCGGCCTCGCCAGGATCCAGTTTTCAGAGCAAAATTACTTAATCAGTATCAAGCTGAAACATTGCTTTTCGCGCCCGCGCGTCAGAACTGGCTGATCAAGGGCAATGACATCATGATTCGCGGCTTTGCCCGCCTTATCAAACGCGTGGGGCCAGGCCCAAAATTACTGCTGGGAGGTTGGGGGCAGGAAATAGCGCGTACTGTAGCCCTAATCAAGGAACTCGGCCTTGACGATCATATCTTTATGCTGCCGCCGCTGCCCAAACGTCTGTTGGCGCGTTATTACAATGCCGCCGACATCGTTCTGGACCAATTTCTTTTCGGAGGTTTTGGCACTACCGCGCCGGAAGCCATGGCTTGCGCCAAGCCCGTTCTGATCTCGTATTATCCCGAACAGAATGCGGCCGCTTTTCCCGTTCCTCCGCCTGTTTGCGACTGCCGCACACCGGAAGATATTGCCGAAACCCTTGAGCGCCTTCTTGAAAATCCGGCCCTGTGTGAACAATTGGGGCAGGACGGGAAGGACTGGTTTTGTGAGCATCATTCGCTTGATCTGGTTGTCAGCCGGCACTTGGATATATACGAACGTATACTTCATTCCCCCGGCGTCGTTTCCGTGCCGGAAACCATCTCGCGCCGGGAGGGCCTGAGTTCGTCCGCCACAGTATTTATTAATTGCAATCAGCCTTTGGATGACTCCGGAAAGCCCGGACATTTGCGAACCATACTCGGCAAAAACGCTTTGCAGGTTGTGGACGCCCGCCTGAAGCAACTTGGTTTTGTGCGTCAGGTGGTGTTGTGCATGGGTATGCCCGAGCCGGAAACGGAAGGCGAAGCGCGACGTCTTGGCTGGCGTGTTATCCACAAGAGTAGTCCTTGGATGATGTTGCGCCAATTCCCTGTACGCATAGTGCGCGATATTTTACGTTCCGATTTCATGCTGCGGTGCAGCATCGACTATCCTTTTCTGGACCCGGATCTGACCATAAAATGGTTTTCAGATTTGACCCTGGCTGGAAATGCTGTGGCGGCATCGCGTGTGGCGGCGGATCATCCTTATCTACCCCTTCGCGGCATGCCCAAAAAGGCCGCTGTGCGTTTGTTTTGCTATTGGATGTGCGTATCCGGCGATGCCGGGCAATGGGAAGAATGTTTTTGGGATATCGCTCGTCACTATGGAATTATATATCCTCCCGCTCTTCCAGACGGCATTCCCAGAGGATCATTTGAAGATTGCCGGGATATACTGGAAAAACTTGGCCATACCAATTGGCTGCCCTTGTCTTCACAAAAGGAGAAGTAGGCTGTGCAAGCTGTGATTATCAAATATACGCCGTATGCGGAATATGAAGCTCATCCCAAGTTCAGCATGGAAATAGCCTTTGCCGGCTGCAACATGGTATTGGAAACGTTGAGCGAGATTACCGAAGTGGAGAAAATAAGCCTTGTGGTTCCCGATCAGGAATACGAAGCCGCTTGTCGATATGTTCCACGTATGGAAAACTCTGTTTACAAACTATCCGACTGTTGTGGCAAGCTCGCAGCCCTGAAAAAAGAAAATTCAGTCCTTTTTATTGACGAACAAGCCTGTCTGGCCGACTCCGCGCTTATCGGCAAGGTAATGGAGCTGGCCCGGCATGAGGCGTGCGCCGTCTGGTCTGATCCGGACAAATTGCTGGCTTCCTTCGGCTATGCGCATCGTTTGTATTTTTTTACGGCGCCCGGTGTGTATGTGCGGGATCTGCTGCCCGAACAGCGCTACTTCGATATTATGTTGAACAAAATTCGCGACCGGGCCGATTGTGCGAGCTACCCCGTCACCCCTCAAGATATTCCCGCTATTTACGAGCGGTATATCCAAATCAACCCTTTACCATATCACTTTGTCATAGAGGCCACCAGCCGGTGCGACTCCAAGTGCATAATGTGCCCGTTTCATAGCTCTGACCCCCAAATTGCCGAAGGCAAGGTTTATGTTGGAAGCAAGGGCACCGATATGCCTCTGGAGAAATTCAGGTCGCTGGTGGATGAGATAACCGGCATTCCCTGGACTTGCCTGCCTCCGTTACGGCCGAAGTTGATGGTTACCCCTCAGATGCGCGGAGAACCGCTGTTGGCGCCTGACTTTATGGACATGTGCCGATATGTCAAAGAAAAGGGCTTGGGTCTTTCTTTTTCTTCCAATGGCAACAACCTGCACCGGAATAATATGACGGATTTTTTTCTTGATATCGGCCTTGATGAAATTCTCATCAGCATTGACGCCGATGAAGAAACATTTTTGAAAGTACGTCCGCAACTGGATTATGCCAATATTATGCGGAATATATCAACATTATACGCAAAACGCGAAGCAAGAGGCCTGTCGGCTCCGAGGATATATACCAAAAATATTATTTTGCGGGACAGCCAGCTTACCAGCATGGAGCGGACAGCGGAATTTTTGGCCGACGTCTGCGATATGTCCGGCTTCTGCCATGAAAATTTTCCGGATTATCAATGCGGCACAGTGGGATATACCAAATACATGTTTGACGTTGATCCCGGCGGGCGTGTTCCTTGCCTGGCCCTGGCCGACACGACATCGGTGTTTGCCGAAGGCAATGTGAAGATGTGTTTTGGAGATATAAACGCCACACTGGGCAATGTTCACAGTCAGACGCTTCTGTCCATATTGTCCGGCAGCGAGTTCAGAAAGAAACTTTTGCGGAATAACGCCACAGGAATATTCGACAGCACAATATCCTGCAAAACTTGTTCATCATGGTTCAGCCAGTATAATCGCGTAAGAACAGTAGGCGATTATAACGTATATGAAAATCCGATTTTGAGCTATTGGGAAAAACGCCGGCAGCCCGCGTGAAAATAATTTTTCATGACGGCGTGAACCGGCCGAAGGGAATCGGCGACAGTCTCTCTTCGTCACCGGAAAACCTGATTTATCAGACTGATCCATTCCTGGCTTTCCTGCAGGCTGTAACAGGCGCGCGCGTTCTCAGGCTCATGGCTGTTGACGGCGGCAATGTGACGGGGGTGATTTCCTGGTGCGAAAAAAGCTCAAGTTACGGCACGGTTGTCAACAGCCTGCCCTGGTATGGCTCTTACGGGGCCTGTGTGCTGTCCTCCGAGGCTGAGCAGCGGGTAAGGCTCGAATTGGTGGAATCGTACGCTTCCTATCTCGGAGGTATTGGTGATTTACTGTCTTCGGTAACCATACTTTCGCCTTTTGAAAATGAACATCTGGAGTTGTACCGGAGTTGTTTGCGCCCCAACGCCGAAGACAGCCGCATCGGGCAGGTCACACGCCTGCCTGATGCCGGGGCGAACCTGGAGGAACGCCTGTTTGCCATGTTTACTGAAGCCAAGCGCAGAGCCATCCGCAAAGCTTTTAGACAAAAATTTTCCTTTGCTGTAACGGATGATGACGATGCCTGGAATTTTTTGTGCGCGACGCATCAGGAAAACATGGCGGCCATAGGAGGGCGTTCAAAACCGGCGGAGCATTTTGAGGCCATCAGGCAATACCTGCCGCCTGAAAAGCGGGAATTACTTTTGGCTTCTCTGAACGGCGAGCCTGTGGCTGCCCTGTTGCTGCTGACGCACAGCGCTTGTGTGGAGTATGTTACTCCCGTTATAAAACATGCATTCCGCCCGCTGCAGCCCTTATCTTTTTTAATCATGCACGGTATGACGCGGGCTGTTGAGCGCGGCGCGCTGTGGTGGAACTGGGGAGGAACCTGGCATAGCCAACACAGCCTGCATCGCTTCAAAGCCGGTTTTGGCGCTATGGACATGCCGTATACATATATTATTCAGTGCGAAAAAGATTTTCCGGAACTGTTGATTAATAATCCGGAGATTTCGGAGGCCTTTCCCTGGATGTATCTGTATCCATACCACTTATTGCCTGCGCGGGTTTAATGCCGCGTTTAGAGTATTTAGCTTGCGAAATGCTCTAACGGCCCGTGCGTTGTTAGGGACGTCTTGACGATGTGCCGCCGGCCGTATCAAAGAACAACCGGCTGCACAGTTTGCGTTCCAGACTTTATTTGACGTTTTTCGCGGAAAGAGAAAACAGGATTGTGGTTATGTCCGATTTGCGCCTTGCATTCGTGGGTTGTGTGGAAGCCGGATATTTTATCGCTTCCAGATTGCTTCGGGCAGGTTTTTTACCTGAGGCGATTGTTTCCATAAGTGAAGCAACTGCGCGCCATAATCAGGTCAGCGGCTACAAATGTCTGTTCGATCTTGCTCCTGATGTCGAGCTTTACGAACCGGAACGCTACGATTTGAGCGCAAACGCCGATTTGGATTTTTTTGCCGCAAAGCGGTTTGATGTGTTGATTGTTCTCGGCTGGCAGAGGCTCATTCCGGCTACTGTTATTAAAAGTCTGAGTATGTGTGGGCTGACTATCCATGGTTCCGCAGACGGCCTGCCCAAGGGCAGGGGGAGATCGCCGATGAACTGGGCCATGATTGAAGGCAGAGATTCCTTCAAACTGTCCGTGTTGACCCTTGCGGAAGGGGCCGATGCGGGTGTTATTCTTGGCACTATGGAGTTCGACATTCTCCCCGCTGATACTATAAAGACATTATATTACAAAAATGCTCTGGCGGCATCTGAACTACTCATCAGGATTCTCCCTCACCTTCCAGAATTATCGGGCATTATTCAGGATGAATCGCAGGCTACCTATTATCCCAAGCGCACGCCGGAAGACGGCCGAATTATCTGGACGGAAAATGCGCTAACGATCGAGCGTATGGTGCGGGCGCTGACCAGGCCGTACCCCGGAGCGCGAACCTGTCTGGGTTATGAACAGCTTTTGATTTGGCATGGCCAGGTTTTTGACGGAAAACTTTCAGTTTGTTCCGAACCGGGGCGGGTAGGCGCTGTCTTTGCCGATGGAGCTTTCCTTGTCGGCACGGGTAAGTCCGATTTTTTGGTTATGGATTATGACGGTCCGCGCCCGCAAGAAGGAGACTCTCTGAAATGAATTTTACCTATGCCGCTTACGGGCGGATGCTGGAAAATCTTCTGACCACGCACAAGGCGGTTACTTATGACAATTTGCGTGGGCATCATGAGCCTGTTTTTGTTCTGCGGCACGACATTGATTATGGATTGGAATTTTTGGGCGATATACCGGCAATCGAATACGAGTTGGGCGTCAGGGCCACATATTTTCTTCAGGTAGCTTCGGATTTCTATAATATTTTTTCCCCCGCCCAATATGCGGTCATGGAAAATTTGAAAAGCCTCGGGCACTGTTTCGGTCTGCATTCAGACAGTCCGGTCCGCGTTTCGGCTGAGGAAATACAGAATTTCATCGATTGGGAAAAATCCGTTTTATCTCTGGCGAAAGTGCGCATTGACGCGATATCTTTCCATCAGCCATCGGATGCTGTGTTGAATAACTCAGTGAAGATACACGAAATAAATACGTACGATCGCCAGGATATGTCCGGATACAGCTATCTGGCGGACAGCAGGGGGCGCTGGCCCAAAGGCGATCCAATGGAATATTTGGCACATCACCCCGGCGCATCCTTGCAAATTCTTGTTCACCCCATCCTATGGGGCCGCGAGGAGCATGGATTTCACCAAGTGGCTCTGGACAGCGTTGACTCCAAAGCCGAAGGTTTGCGCGCCTACCTTTATAAGCATATTCATGATCTACCTGAGCGGAGATGATTTATGGCCATATTTTCTGAATTCAAGCGGCGTATAAGACGCTACTTCAGGCTTTCCACCGGAGAGATCCTGCCGGACTGGCATCTGGACATCCTGATTGAGATGGCCAATAGGACCTGCTCTCAGGTATTGCCGTTTGAAGCTATGCCGTTCGCCGACATCCCGAAAGTTGAAGGAGAATATAAATTGGCCTTTGTGTCTAATCTGGCCAACAATCATTATATTCTATCAGGGGCATTAAGCGAAAAAGGAATTAACTGCCGGTTGCTTTTTGAGCCGTCCTTTATGGATAATTACCCGTTGTCACACCCGGCCTGGGAGGAGCAGTGCGGGGAATATTCAGTATTGCCCGATGTTGAATCCATAAGCCGGGATTGGGCCGCACCGGAAAGGTGCATTGCTTGCGGCTATGACAATACATTGTATTTTTTGCCCCGGCTGTTTGATTATGATACCATGAATGCTCGCCTGAGCGGCACCGGCATTACGGTTAAGGAACCCGTGCATTATCTTAAAATGCTTAATGTGCTGCCTCACCTGGAGTTGCTGCGTCATATGAACGAGGCTGATGTTCTTCAGGTCAGCGGCAATGCCATTGGCCTGGCCTCTTTTCTTGACAAACCCTATGTTACTTTCCCCTTTGGCGGAGACCTGTATATAACGCCATTTACCGACAATATTCACGGATGGCATCAGGTGCAGGGTTTCAGGAGGGCCGCAATGCATGTGGCCTCCGGAGGTTTGATGCTTGATTCGCTGCATAAATTGGGCATAGACGACAAAAAAATCGCGCGGCTGCCCATGATGATTGACACCGACAGATACTCCCCGATAAGCGAATCTTCATTGCGGGCCGAGCTTGAACGGCGTTACCCCGGCAAGTTCATCATTTTCATGTTTTCCCGCCAGAATTGGTATTGGAAGGGTAATGACAAGTTTTTTCGGGCCATGGCCCGTATTCCTGAAATTAGAGATAGGGCGGTGCTGATTTGCCCCTGGTGGGGGCAAGATCTGGACGCCTCGGATGCTCTGATCCATTCTTTGGGACTGGAAGATTGCATAGTAAAACTTGGAATTTTAAACAAGGGCGCCTTAAAGCAATATATTGACGCCGCGGATCTGTGTGTGGATCAGTTTACGCTGGGAGCTATAGGAGCCGCTTCACTTGAGGCCATGAGCCTGGGCAAGCCCTTGATGGTCTTTCACGACGCCGGGCAACATTTTTCTTTTGCCGAACCGGTGCCTGTGCTTAACGCCTGTTCGGAAGATGAAATTTTTGAGGCCTTGCTCGTAGCTCTGACCGAGGGCAAAAGCATGTCCGCGCTTGGGCGTAAAGCCCGTGAATGGGTGATCAAATATCATAGTGTCCACGCCTTGTGGCCGGAATATGACCAGGTTTATCGTAAGGCCATATCCACGTATCGCGCGGTGTGAGGTTTGGAGCCGCTTTCGTAACTGCCCGCGTAATCTGGAAAAATTATATATTTTATAGTAGACTGCAAGAATGAACATAATTTTTTTAGGAAGCTATCCGTGGAGCCTTTTATTTCTAAAAAAACTTCTTGATTCTAAAAAAGTTTCTGTTGTTGGGATTGCAACAAAATGGAACAGTCGCAAGCACAGCAAAAATGAACCAACACCCGTAGAAAAATATTGCTCACAAAATGGGCTTTCTAATATTTTATGCTTGTATGACAATTTGCCGGATATAATTTTGGATAAAAAAGTTGAAATTGCCATATCCTCTGCATATCCATATAAAATTAAAAATGACATCCTGTCGCTGATGCCTTTCGGAGGAATTAATATTCACCCATCACTTTTGCCGCGCTGGCGCGGCCCGGATCCTGTGCGGCGCGCCATCTTAAATGATGATCAGTATATAGGTTGTACTATCCATTGTTTAACAGATGAATTTGACGAAGGCGACATCCTTTGGCAAGAAGCTATTCCTTATGAAGGACAATGCTGTGGAGATATTTTAAATATAATTGGAAATGAATGCGCTATGTCATTAGAAAATGTTGTAGTGTCATATTGTACAGGCGAGCTGAAAGCTTGGCCGCAAAATGGCGCTATTACATATGCAACCAATTTAAGCCCCACAGAAATGATTGTAACACGTGAGAATACCTGCCATGAAATAAAACGGATTCATGCCGCTATGATGCCCTTCCGGAATACTTATTTTGACGATAGTATTGATACATCATTCTTTTTTAGTGAAGTTAGCTTGGAAAAAAAGCCGTTGCCATATGTTAAAAAAGAAGTAAAAAATGGTGACTTGTGGTTATTGCCAGTGTAAGCCCCCACAGGATAACTCGTTTGGATATATTGAAATTGTTGGATATGCTTTTTGCGAATTATAGTTCCTTGTTGTTCGAGGCGCGTCCTCGTGTTAATCAGCCAGCTATGTGAAATCTGGAGCCGCTAGTATGAAGCTGACTTCTCCCGAATTTGGTGCGGAAGAAATTTCAAGCCTGGAGCAATGCCTCAAATCAGGCTGGGTCACTCAAGGACCCATGACGGCAAAATTTGAACGGATGTTTGCCGAACGGCATTGTGTAGGCCATGCTCTGGCCTGCACATCATGCACCGCCGCCTTGCATATGGCGGTGTGGGCCTTGGACATAGGCCCGGGGGATGAGGTGATTGTGCCTGCCTTCACCTGGATTTCGTCCGCCAATTGCGTTGAATTCGTTGGGGCCAAGCCGGTTTTTGTTGATGTGCGGCCGGGAACGTTCAATCTTGATCCCGACGCGGTTGCGGCGGCCATAACTTCCAGAACCAGGGCCATTATGGCTGTGCATCTTTTCGGGCTGCCCGCGGAAATGGATACCTTGAATTCCCTTGCGCTGCGGCATGGGCTGTTTGTGGTGGAAGACGCCGCCTGCGCCGTGGGGTCCACCTGCCACGGCCGCCCGGTGGGCAGCCACGGTAATCCCACCTGTTTTTCCTTTCATCCCCGCAAGGTCATCACAACAGGCGAGGGTGGAATGCTGACCACCAATGACTCGGACTTCGCCCGCCGTGTCAGCGCCCTGCGCAGCCATGGTTCCACAGGATTGCCGCCGGGAGTGGGCGCTCCCAAGCCATATATCATGGATGATTTTCCCTTGCTGGGCAACAATTACCGACTTTCGGACATTCAGGCCGCCATTGGCGTGGCCCAGATGGGCAGGTTGGAGAAATTGCTGGATGAGCGCCTGCGTCTGGCGCAAAATTATTTATGCTTGTTGGCGGATTTGGATGATATGGCCTTGCCTGAAACGCCGGAAGGGTACGGCCATACATATCAGTCTTTTGTGCTGCGCTTGCTGGAGGGCGGCAAAAAACGCCGCGACCGGATCATGGATCATCTGGCGGCTTGCGATATACAAACGCGCCCCGGCACCCATGCCGTGCATCGGCTGGCCTATTACGCCGACAAGTATGGGCTGAAGCCGGATGATTTTCCCGTTGCCGCCGCCAGTGAGGATTTATCCCTGACCATACCTGTTTTTCCCGGAATGACCGATGCGGATCAGGACAAGGTAGCCCGCGCGTTGCGTGAGGCTTTGTCTCTGAAAGTTTAACAGGGGTATGTCATGAAAGCGGCGGTGATAGGAGCCGGATTTGTGGGGTGTGAACTTGCCGGGCGGCTTCTTGCCGAAGGGCATGAGGTCTGCTTGATGGGGCGTTCACTTGCCGGTAAAACGATATGCATGTTCCAGCATACCGATGTGCGGGAATCGGTCGTATTTCCTTTTAAACCCGACGCGGTTTTCTATCTGGCGCAATATTCCGATTATAAGGATTTTCCCCGGGGAGCCGCCGCCCTGTTCGACGTGAACCTGGCGGGAGTAGTGCGCGCGGCGCAGGCCGCCCTGGAGAGCGGTTGCCGATTTTTTTTCCATGCCTCCACCGGAAATGTATATACGCCTTCGTTTAACGCTCTGAGCGAAAAAGACAGCAGCACGAATGCCGAACCTTACGCTGTAAGCAAACGCCTTGCTGAAGAGGCTCTGACGCTTTTTTCTCCCTGGATGCGAGTGTGCTCAGGCCGTATCTTCGGTGTGTTCGGCCCAGGGCAATCAAACAGACTTCCAGTCTTGATTCTGAAAAAACTAATGGCCGGAGAGAGTTTGTACCTGGCTCCCCATCCTTTATTAGGCGCGGATGGCGGATTACATATTTCGTATATTTATAATAAAGATTTATGCCGTATTTTAGTATATATGGCGGAAAAAGCCATGTGCGGCGAAACAGTTCCGGAAATTTTGAATCTGGCTGGTCCCGGTGACCTGTCTCTACAATGCATGGCCATGGCCATGGGGCGGATTTTGGGCAGACAGCCCGTATTTGAAGAGTCCGCAAATCCCAGAATCTTTGATCTGCGGGCGGACATTGGCCTGCTGCGGCGTACGCTTATGCCGGACTTTACTCCATTGGAGGAAGCTCTGGCCGAAACCTGCGCCTGAATTTATTTCGCCCATACTTCCATAATTTTTTCCAAAGCCGCCGCGTCAAATCCCGTTTGCGGATCCATAAAAACATGAGGCAGTTGGTTGAGGTAGCCCGCATGATCCTCTCCCTCCGGACTCTCCACGGCCAAAACATTGTCTGGCATACCGCATTCATAAACCTGTTTCCAGCATCTGGAGGAAACCGCGTAAAGGGCGCCGTCGTCAACCCATACTCGCTCCAGATCCTGGCTACGTAAAAAACTGTTCGAATCTTTTGCCGCGTCATTCAATAATACATCAGAAGCGGCAAAAGGTAACCGCAAGCTGCCGTCGTTCAATGCGGTGCGAGGGGTTTCAAGGCTATTCCAGAGCGGATTCATTGCGGGGGGCAACGGCACAACGGAGACTGCGGTATCAGGGTCGTCTTTCTCCACAGCGGCAACAAAATGGCTCAACCGCTGCTCCGACACCCAGCCGCACGCCGGGCGGCAAACATAAACGCGAAGAGTATTGGCGTAATTATGAATTTCCGGTTCCTGCTGCCGCGTAACCAATGCCGCGCCCAATTCCGAACGCAGAGGGGACGTGGCGGGGCTGGAGCCTATATAGTAGATACCCTCCAGCCCCGAAATGCGCGGGCCGGGATACACGGCCCACGGTTGCGGGCAGCATATGGGCAGCCGCACATATTTATGAAACATGCCGCCAACAGGCGCGAGCAGCCGCGCAACAAGCTCCCGTCTGGCCAAAATGGCCAGTTCCAACTGTGTGTGCCCTGTCAGCGAAATGATGCAAATATTCATGGATGACTCAGTACATTTTTATGCCAAAATCATATAGGCCGGCATCTATTGCCGCTTCCGCCAGCCTGAAATCGGATTCCGTATCTATATCTATAAGCTCCAGTGGGTGGCGTATGACCGGATACTCGTACCACAAGCGCTCATTGGGATTTAGACTCTGGGCCAGATATAACGAGTGGAATTTATGCAAAATACTGTTTTCATGTCTTACATTATTTTGGTGATCAATACGCTTTCCATCCACAAATAAATCATGAGGTCTCGCTTTTAGCGCAGTTACTGTGCAGCAATAACCGCATTGTCTGGTAGTTTCCACATAGCCACGCAATGTTTGCAAATTGCGGAACGGAGTTGTTGGATACATATCTATGATGGTTTTTACAGGGTAGCCCTCATCCACCATAAAACGTTCCGCATAGAACAAAGCCAGACCTGGAGGGCATTTATCATCAGCCAACTCGGCTGGGCGTAAAAATGGCGCTTCCGCTCCATATTCAACGGCAGTTTCGGCATACAGCGGGCTGTCTGTGTTGATAATCACTCTGTCCACAGGCAGGGCCTTGGCCATGACTATGGTATAGGCCAGCAGAGGCAGGTTTCCCAACATGCGAATATTTTTATTCTTAATTCTACTTGAACCGGAGCGGGCCGGAATATGTATTATCAACTTGTCGCGTGCTCCGGAGAAGCTCTCGAACCAGGTGGTCAAAGTAGGCTCTTTGCGCTTGAAATAAGTATCAAGAATGTGGCGTTCCCATTGATTAAGGTCTGGCATCATTCTTCCTTATAGCCCAAGCAGTGCATGGTGTGTCCGCAAATTTTCCAGAATTGTTCTTGCTCCTCGTCGCTCCAAGCCTCCCAGTGCATATATTCGCTCTTATTCGTCTCGTTGACCAAAAAGTTTTGAATATGGCCGTCATCAATTTTGAAGCCGATAAAGTTGATTACCCTGCGCAATTCACTTTCCAGCTCCGGATGCGACAAATCCAGGCGCACAACATTGTTGTCGGACATACCCGCATATTGCTCAATAATATAGGAATGCACGAAATTCCAGTGCCAGCACAGCATTTCGTGATGAGTCATGGATTGCCATAATATATAATCCGGCGTAGCCGGTAAAGGTCGGGGAAGGCTTACATTGAACATATCTTTTTCAACGGTGAGACGATCGATAGCCTCACGCGCTTTTTCAGACAATTTGGGTTGCATTTTCCCTTCTCTATATAATCTGCCTGAATGTCGCGCATGCCAATCACGCATAAGAGCTACGCTTTTGCGGCCATCTCGGGTGAGATGTATAAATCTGGCATGGAAACGAGTATATAGCAGCCTGGTAAATGCAAAAATTTCCATACCGCTACGCGCGTATAACTTCCCGGCCGCGCATGCGGCTTCAGCATTGGAAAGCAGTGCTTGATCCAAAATCATTTCCGGATATTCCAATAGACCTTCCAGATATAGCCTGCTCTCTTTAAGCAAACTCGTTCCGTTTTGCTCTAGTAAAATATTTTCCGAGTTTTTTAGTATATGTTCAAAGCTTTCCGCCGGTTCAGAACTTAGCGGAAACAATACGCAGTTATATATTTTTGAACGTGCGGCTATGCGCTTTTGCGTATATTCCAGTATTGGAACAATCTGGCCTGCGAATGCTTCCATGCTGTCATAAGTTGCTTCTTGGTCCTGGTGCGCCATTGCCGGTAGAACACGCCGGTTGGTTTCAGAAATCAGCTCGCTATACAAAGGGTTACATATCTCCGTAGAGCGGCATATGCGGCAAAAGGGATTATTCTCAGCTTCACGGGAGAGACTACGGCGGATGTAACGGGCGGTAGCTCCGTTCCATATGTGGTTTACAAAATAATCTTCAGTTAGTTTTTCAAAACTCCACGGCAAAGCAACGTTAAATTGTGAAGAACAGAATACCGCTCTATTTTTAGTATATGGTGTGGAGTTGTTTATAAAGTTTATTTGCTGCCAGGGATATGAGCAAAGATAAGATGCATTTTTTTCATAAGGAGATGTAGTAAATGGAACTCCTTTGAGATTGAATATGAAATTGGGCATGAATGATATGGAAATGCCATATTTCCTTGCAAGGTCATGGGATTTGACAACTTGTTCGTTATAAATATTTTTATAATAATAACATGAACTAAGTTTGGATAGCTCTTGCCTGTCAGGGTAGACATCAGAATTGATATATCCTATAAATACTATGCTGTCCGCGCCGGCTTCCCAGGCCTTTTTTACGATTAATTCCATTGATTCAATATTCACATCGGAGATGACGGCCGAAATTTGAATCTGTTGTAGTCTGTTTCCAGACTGTCGTTTGTATTTAGATAATTTGCCAATCATTCTTACTATATTCTCATGTGAACCTTTTTTGGGTCGCATAAGAATTTGCCATGTTCTTTCGTCAGCGGCATTTAATGATATCTGGAGTGTAGTAATATGTTTGGCGATGTGAATAATATTTTCCTCATTCAATCCTATGCCATTGCTAAGCATCGTTAGTGCGGCTGCAGGATAGGAATTGGCAATAAATTCTAATAGAGGAATAAAATTGGAACTGACAAGGGCATCACCCAAACCTCCAGCTAGATGAATATCTTTGGCGTATTTTAGCCAATCCAGGTACTTTATATCAGCAATACTGGCATAGTATTTGCGTTTATCAGTTCGGCAATGGCAAAAAATACAGCGCGCATTGCATATATCTGTTAAAGGCATTGCTACAACTTGAGGAAAAGAATATAACCATTCTCGTTGTAAAGAGTATTCGAGGGTATTTAAGGCAAGATTTGCATCGGGAAGAGACGAAAATATGTTCATATTTTCTTGAATAATATTCACCATAATTGCAGCTTTGTCACGGAGTTCCCTAGAGTTTTCCAGAGGATCATGTTCAATCCGCAACAGGCCGGGAAATATTGGCGCGGCAATAAGGCCTGAATAGCCCATCTTACGCAATAACCCATAAATTTCGCGCAGAGCATAACTGGCAATGATAATACAGTCCGGGCGCAGCTCAAGTAAATATTCAGGAGCGTATATTTGCCGGCCACGGAATATGGTTCCTTGTTTGTTTGGATCGCTGTCGACAAATCCGATGAAATCAAAATTATTATGGCGATAATCAAGCCACTCCATGTAATTTTTTGTAAAATTTCCGCCAGTTCCCCAGATTACAATACGCTTTCCGTCGGCATGATCATCAAGTGGAAAAGTTATTGCTTGTGATGCTATAAAGTCTGTTACCACGAAATAGTTGTGCTCAAATTCAGCGTCTGTAATCATAATATGCTCTTATCTTTGTGTGCATTTCCTGTAAGCCGTTTAAGCCTGCATTGGTGGTATGCTTTTATGGCATGATGTACTTTCTACTGCATTTGACATCATACTTTGCAAGAGAAATTCAAAAAAATCTCTAGTACCGTATCCGGAAAAGCTCAGTGTATACGGGGATACTCTTTCTTTTAGCAATTTGTTTTTTATTCCGGCATACTGTTGTCTGTCGTTTGTGTTGAGAATGATGTGCAACGGATGAAAGTCAAATACATACAGAGCATCGCCACCAACGGCTTGTTCTATAATGCGTTTGTCAAAAACTTTATGCTTATAACAGCTCCATCCTTCCGGCATGGTGAAGTCCATGCTGTCCATGTAGTATATAGGCAGTTCCCATATACCCCAAGGAAGACGCAGGGGAGATAAATTATCTTGAAATAGAGCGGACTTGTTCGAACAGTAAATATATTTACGTTTTTTTAATTCTATTTCCAGCATATGAGATGTTAAGCAGGAATGCGAACGCATCCCTGCGCAGGGGCAACCTACAAAAGCTTCAAATTGCTCTAATATCTCAGAATAACCTTTATTTTGCTCAAAGAAAGGATGCGGCCCCAGTTCGTGGCCTTTCCAATCGACCCCTTTCATCTCATTCCATAAGAAAAAAGTACCACGCCCAGGCAATTGGTATTCATGCAAAAATCTATTCATATCGTTTGGTTGCATGTAGTCGGTGTCGAATGTAAGGCAGATCATTGCCATTATACTCCATTAGAACATTTTATTTTAAGAAATAATAGAACAATTGTTGCATTGGTATGCTTTCAATCCAACTTTGAGAATCGCTGAGTAGATTCGTCTAGCGTCTTTTTTGAAGGATAAAAGAAGAAATATGCCCAATGTCATTGAAGTCCGGAAATAATTTAGCAATATTCATGGCGACTTCGTTGATTTTGTGATCGTAAGTTGGTTGCTCTGGAGCCACCAGCAACGGCTGAACAATTCTTGTGAGAAAGTAGTACATGCCAAATTTATATGTTTTTTCTAAGAAGAAAAATTTTTTACAGAAGTCTAATAATTCTTTTTCATTGAATTTTAAGGTAAATAGCCGATCTCTTCCGTCTGCGGGAATTGGGTTAAGATTAAATAGCACTCTAATATCGTTAAGCTTGTTTAAACCGTCAAATGTTCCTTCCATGAGTACTAAAATTCCACCGGGTTTTAGAACTCTATGTATTTCCATCAGCGCTTTTTGTTGCAAATCCCAGTTTAGCAATGCCATCAAACATCTGGAACTTGTGACAATATCAAAATAGTTGTCATCGAAAGGCATCGAAAGAACAGAAGCGTGGGTAAATTGTGTTCGTTCTTCCAATTCTGGATGATGTCTCTGGCGCAAAGTGTAGGCGCCTTCAATCATTTTTTCAGAATAATCCAGTCCGTATGCGGTTATTAAAAATCTGGATGCATATTGTAACACTCCATATCCCAGCCCGCATCCTACATCTAAGGTAGTCATTCCGTCTGCTATGTATTTACAGGCTGTGTCAATTTCAAGTTCTCTAAGATAAAAATCTTGAGCCGTAGTTTTATAATCTAAAGATTGCGCAAACTCGTCATAACGCCTTTTTAACTCTATTGCGTCAGCAGTGTCATTCATAGCGCTTAACCTTATTTTTTTATGTTAAATCAATATGAGGAAGTATCGCTATCTTCATAACTCGGCATATCCCAATTCTTTCATAGTATCACCACAGATAGCCCAAAATTGTTCCTGTTCCTCAGAAGTCCAGTTCTTCCAGTCAGCATCATACGCGTTGAGGCCTACCACGGTGCTCGGCGAAACACCTTCAAGCCTCAGACAGGAGACGACCTTGTTAATCTCCGCTCCGCTATTCAGGCTGGAAGCGTCGAAGTGGACCCGGCAATGCTCTGGTACGGCACGCAGCTGTTCCAAAATGAACGTGTTCACAAAATTCCAGTGCCAGCACAGCATTTCGTGATGCGTCATTGATGGCCAACGTTCAAAATAGGAATCATCGGGCATTGGACGGGGCAAACTGAAATTGATCACGTCGTTTTCAACCGGAACGTTCGCTATATGCGCGGCGGCTTCGCCGCAAAACAAAGGCTGCTTCGTTCCCTCCCGGTAGCATGTGCCTTTTGCGCCATGCCATGCGCGCATCAGGGCCACACTTTCCCGTCCATCACGTGTTACATGAATAAATCTAGCATGATATCGTTTATGCAGCGGTTTTATGAAAGAAAAGAGAGCCCATGAATTTTCACCGTACAATTTGCCCTCGCGGCATATTGGAACGGCGCGGGGGAACAATGTTTCTTCCAAAATATGTTCCGGGTATTCCAGATGTCCTTCCAGATGCAGCCTGGCCTCCTGACCGAATTCAGGAAGCGGCTCATGCAGAACAACAGCATTGTCCGCCCGCGACAAAACTGCCGCAAGCTCGTCCGCTCCGGACATTTTACCGCCGACCAGGAAAAATATTCTGTCATATACGGCCGCGCGCGATGCCGCGCGCTTATGTAGATATTTGGTAGTCCGCAGGTTTTGGCGCATATAATTTTCGACTGGTTCAACCATGTTCTCTGTTTCAAGCGCCTTGAAGCCGGACGCGAATCTGCTTGCGATTGGTGAAGCCTGGTGAAAGTGAAAAGGGTCGGCGATTGCGGATCTATTGCACAGCCAGCATGCCGGCTCGCGATATCCTTGCGCAACGGCTCTTCTCAAGTAGCGATATCTGGCACTGTTCCAGATTTTTTCTTTAAAAAGCTCGTCACTCATTGTGAATTTCGGCTGATGAGCACATACCGAGGCACAACAGGGGCTATGCACAATATTCTCAGAATTTTGCAATAAATATAATGAGCTCCAAGGTTCCACACATTGATAATCTGAATTTGGATCGTATTTTTTTCTTCCATAACCGGATACAAAATACTTTTCTCGGAACAGAGGCTCCCCGCTTATATTGATGTTCAATGATTCAGCCAGATCTATTGCTTCATTTTTACATTTGTCATAGTAACTTTTATGGTTGTAATGTGAAGTTACCCCGCGTCTGTTGTTTGGTATGTAATCAATAATGCCAATGTGATCCACACCGAGGGCATGAGCTTGTCTAATAAATTCTTTTATATATTTTAATGAATTTTCAAATGCGATCATTGTGAGCGATACTGAGTTCAGCCTATTTCCAGTTAATGACTTCAGTTTGCACAGTGCGGAAATTGAATCCGCTATTTTTTGATAATATCCTCCTTTTACGCAAAATATTTTTTCCCACTCATGCTCGTTTGTCGCATTCAGTGATATGCTTATGGATGTGAGGTTTTCGGCAAGACAGTTTACCGTGTCTCCTTTGGCAAGACCTATGCCGTTGGTGATCATGGTGATGGCTCGCGGCTTATGGGCGATATTGACATACTCTATTATACGGCAAGCGTCCGGATGCGCCAAAGGATCAGAAATTCCGTAATTAAATTGGATATGTTTTGCATATTTTAAAAAATGCATGTTAACCACGTCCTGCATTGCAAGAGCATATGGCGGGTTTGAGGAAGTGCCGCATGTTATGCATTTTGCATTGCAGAAATTGGCCAGAGCGAATGATACAAATTTCGGATATGATAATAAGACTTCAGGTCTGTACATCATTTCAATTTCATTGATAAACTCGTTATATAAGGCAGGATTGTCGCAGCCCTGCAAGTTTTCGGCGAAGTGTGCGGCAATACTGCGAAATGATTTGATTATAATATCGCGATCCGTTTCGTGGCTACAAGAGGGAATGATTCCGAACGGAAACCATAATGCGCCGGAGTATCCTATTTCCTTCAGTTGTCTGAAAATAGCAACAATGTCGAAACTGGCTATAATCACGCAATCGGGTTGCAAAGAAATTAACTCATGTGGGGCATACACCACATGCCCGTCCACGCGGGAACCCCATTTTCCGGGGTCATTGTCAACAAAAGCGATGTACGGAATTTCCGTCACCCAAGAAGCAAGCCATCCGGCATATATGGAGCGGTAATGCCCGCCTGTTCCCCAGATCACAAGGCGCTTGCCGCCAAGGCCGTCTGCTGACGGACATTCTCTGTGCATCATGGCCATGTTGTGGCTGAGCCTCAGAATTTGTTCAAATAATTGCTCAAAATTTTGCATGATTTTTCCAATATCTGACACAGGCGAGTGATATCGTTTGGTGACATGTCTCGGTCGTGTCTCAAAAATGTGGCGCGTTACCCGATATATCCTAATTTTTTCATGGTAGTGCCGCAGATAGCCCAAAATTGCTCCTGTTCTGTGGCAGTCCAGTTCTTCCAACAGGCATCATGCGTTCCGAGATTCGTTGCAGCGTCCGGCTCAATACCTTCAAGCCCCAGACAGGAGACTAGCTTGTTGATCTCCGTCCCGTTATTCAGGCTGGAAGCGTCGAAGCGGACTCGGCAGTGCTCTGGTACGGCGTTAAACTGTTCCAAAATGAACGTGTTCACAAAATTCCAGTGCCAGCACAGCATTTCGTGATGCGTCATGGATGGCCAGCGTTCAAAGCAGGAATCGCCGGGCATTGGACGGGGCAAACTGAAATTGATCACGTCGTTTTCAACCGGAACGCTCGCTCTATGCGCGGCGGCTTCGCCGCAAAACAAAGGCTGCTTCGTTCCCTCCCGGTAGCATGTGCCTTTTGCACCATGCAATGCGCGCATCAGAGCCACACTTTCTCGTCCATCACGTGTTATATGAATAAATCTGGTATGATAGCGTTCATGCAGCGTTTTTATGAAAGGAAAGAGAACCCATGAATTTTCACCGTACAATTTGCCCTCGAGGCATATTGGAACGGCGCGGGGGAATAATGCTTTTTCCAGAACATGTTCCGGGTGTTCCAAATGCCCTTCCAGATGCAACCTGGCCTCCTGACCAAATTCGGGGTTCGGTTCATGCAAAACGGTCGCATTGCCCGCCCGCGACAAAATTGCCGCAAGCTCGTCGGCTCCGGACATTTTGCTGCCGACCAGTAAAAACATCCTGTCATATACAGCTGAACGTGGAGCCGTGCGCTCATGAAGGTATTTGGTAATTATCAGGTTTTGGCGCATATAATCCATGACGGGTTCAATCATACCCTCAGCTTCAAGAGCCTTGAAGCTGGAATCGACTCTGGTTGTGGCTGGTGAAGCCTTATGAATGTGAAAAGGGTCGGCGCTTGAGGACCTGTTGCACAACCAGCATGTAGGATCGCGATATCCTTGCGCAACGGCTCTTCTAAAATAGCGATATCTGGCGTGGTTCCAGATTTTTTCTTTAAAAATCTCGTCACTCATTGGGAATTTCTGATCATAAAGGCTTGGTGCGGCACAGCAGGGGCTATGTACAATGCTGTCAGGATTTTGCAATAAATATAATGAACTCCAAGGTTCCGAACAGTGATAAATTAGATCTGGATCGTATTTCTTTCTTCCGTAGCCATATATAACATACTTTTCACCGAACAGGGGAGCGCCACTAATGTTGATATTTAATGATTCAGCCAACTCCATTGCTTCTTTTTTGCACTTGTAATAATAATTTTTATGGTTATAATGTGAAACCGCTTTGCGATCGTTGCTTGGCATGTAATCAATAACACCAATATGATCTACTCCTAGGTCGTGAGCTTTTTTAACAAATTCTTTTATATATTTCAATGAGTCTTCAAATGCGATCATGGTAAGCGATACTGAATTTAATCTATTTCCCGCTGACGATCTGAGCTTGCACAGTGCGGAAATTGAATCCACTATTTTTTGATAATAAGTTCCTTTCACGCGAAATATTTTTTCCCACTCATGTTCGTTTGTCGCGTTCAGTGATATGCTTATTGATGTCAGATTTCTGGCAATATGCTCGACGGTACCTTCTTTGGTAAGGCCTATGCCGTTGGTGATCATGGTGATAGATTGAGTCTTGTGGGTGGTGTTGACATATTCTACTATCCGGCAAGCATCCGGATGCGCTAACGGATCGGAAATTCCGTAATTAAATTGGATTTGTTTCGCATATTTTAAAAAAGACATATTAATTACGTCTTGCATCGAAAGCGCATACCTATGCTTTGATGGTGTACTGCAGGTTATACATTTTGCATTGCAGAAAGTGGTTAAGGCAAAGGATACAAACTGCGGATATGATAATAAAATTTCGTCCTGGCGTATAGTTTCTATCTTGTTTATGATTGTATTATATGGCGCCGGAGTTTCAGAATCAGGCAAGTTTTCAGCGAGGCGTATGGCAATATTGTGAAGGTCTTCAAGGATGCCCTTATAATTCATGTTGTAGTCGCAAGAAGGAATAACTTCGAACGACAACCCCAATGAGTTTGTGTATCCTGCATTTTTTAATTGTCTGAAAATAGAGGCGATGCTAAAACTAGCTATAATTATGCAATCAGGCTGCAAAGACATCAATTCGTGCGGGCCATAAATCATATGCCCGTCCAGGAGTGAGCCCCACTTGTGTTGATCGTTGTCCACAAAGCCGACGAATGGCAGCTCCGCCCCCCAGGATGCAAGCCATTGGGCATATACGGAACGATAATGTCCCCCTGTTCCCCAGATCACAAGACGTTTGCCGTTAAGTCGGTTTCCAAGGTAGCATTCCTTTCGGGATACGGCCAGCTCGTAGTCGGAGCTTAGTATTTGTTCTAATAGATGCTCAAAATATTGCATATTTTTCCCAACTGAGGAGTAATTTTTGTATTTGGTAGAAAATCCTGAGCGTTATATTTTAGTTTTTTCAGGAACCAAGTACCCCAAGCGCAACATGGCCGGAGTACATATTTCCCAAAATTGTTCTAGTTCTTTATCACTCCAATCTTGCCAGGACATTGATTGTTGGGCGTTATCCAGGCGCTCGGGTATTGAATCAACGCGTAATGCCGGCATGCGCCGAACGGAATTTTCTTCTATGCCGCTTAGTCCCAGAAAATCAGCTACTTTAAAGATTTCTTCAACCATGTTTGCATAAGAGTAATCCATGCGTATCCAATTTGCCGAAGGCATCCTCTCAAGTTGGTCAATTATGCGCATATTACAGAAATTCCAATACCAGCAAAGCATTTCATGGTGGGTCATGGACGGCCAGAGTTCATAATAAGGATCTCCCGGCAATGGTCTCGGACGGCTGAAATCGGCCATGTCCTCAGAAACCGGTAACCCGGCCAGCGCGGCTTTCGCCCGTTTGCTCAACGACGGCTTAGATCCGCCTTCGCGGTACAAATTGCCGACCATCTCGGCATGCCAATTACGCATAGCAGCCACACAATCTCTTCCATCACGGGTGATGTGCACAAATCTGGAACAGAATTTTGTGAACAGGAGTTCGGCAAAGGTGAACAGCGCCGGATTTTTTTCTCCGTATAATTTGCCTTCCGCGCATATTTTATGGGCTCTTGGAAATAATATTTGCTCAAGCACAAGCTCCGGATATTCCAGAATACCATCCTGGTGTAGACGGCTTTCATAACAAAAATTTGGTTCAGGTTCATTCAAACATACAGCATTGTCCGCTTGAGCCAGAATGTCGGTCAGGCCGGCTGCCCCGGAGCAGGCACAGCCCAGCAAAAAGAACATTCGGTTATGCACGGCGACACGGGGCGCGGCGCGCTCGCGCATATAGCGCAGAGCCAGTTCCGCCTGACTCGAATACGTATCCATGTTTTCATGAGGAACATTCCGCATTCGACCGGACGAGAACGGTTTCATGTAGTTATGCGCTTTAAGGAAAATATTTTTATCTGAAGGGTCGGACAGATCCGAGTTCATGCACACCTGGCAAAATGCATCCCCGCCTTTGTCGGCCAAAGAGCGGCGTGTATTTTGTAATATGGCCCCATTCCATATATTCATAAAAGCATTTTCTGTAAGTGATTGATATTCCCAGGAATCATTCAGATGGAAGCCGTTGCAGCAAAAATTAGCCAGACTTGTTTGTTTATTTATGGTTGATGGTTTAATGAAAAATATACTTGTCCATGGAGAGTTACAGATGATATTTTTGTGGATATTTTGCTTCCATCTGCAACCAGCATTAATGAAACGTGGAGAAGAAAATTTTGGCGCATATGTTGTGGTGATGCCGTATTTGGCTGATAACTCAAGTGCTTTATCTATATGTTTGTCGCGAAAATGCTTGCAATTGTATAATGAATTGGTTTCTGCATTTTGTTCTGTATTTTTATAATTAAAAAACTGGTAATCTATAAAACTGATCGTATCTGCGCCTACATCTTTGCCAACGCGTACAAATGACTCCATTTCTTTAAAATTGTCATTATGTAAAACCATTGATAGTAGTATTGTTTTTATTCTATAGTCGCCTTGTTTCTTCACTTTTGATAATTTTGCAATCATTGAAGTAGTGTTTTTGAAAGATCCATACTCTGGGCATATAGTAGCTTTCCACGTATCTTCGCTGGCGGCGTTAAGCGATATCTGAATGCAGTCCATATGACGCGCAACGCAATTTATAATTTTTTCGTTTAACGATATTCCGTTTGTAGTTATTCTTGTTTCGGAATTTTTGAAATTACTTCCAATATATTCTAATATAGAACAAAAATTTGGATTTGTCAGTGAGTCGCTGATTCCTGAATTGAGCCCTATGTCCTTTACATATTTTAACCAGGTTAAGGTGGAAATATCTTCCACTTTTGGATAAATATTCTCATTAACGGTATGGTAGCAAAACGAGCATTTAGCATTACATCTATTGCTCAACGCAAGTCCAACAGTTTGCGGGTATGAAAGGAGGGCATGCTTGCCCAATATGTATTCAATACTATTCAACAAAGCATTGTCATCAGCCGGAGTAAGGCTTTGATGTATTCTATTGAAAATATATATGGAAAGTTCTTCCAGTTTTTGACGTATAGCTGCTATTCGCTCTTTACTGTCACTTCCCATCATCATCAATCCGGGGAAGCATGTGGCTCCGATCATGCCTTTGTAACGCATTGCTGCTAATTGTTTGTAGATTGCTTCTGTTGCATAACTGGCAATAAGGATACATTCTGGAGCCAAAGATGGCAGATACTCTGGAGAGTAAATAGGGTATCCATCTTGCGATGAGCCCGATTTGGATGGGGCATTGTCAAAAAAACCAATAAATTTTATATCATTAATGTTGGCACTTAGCCATGGCGCATAGTGATCGCGATAATTCCTGCCTGTTCCCCATATGGCTACCCGCATTCCTGAAGTATTGTAGTCTGGGGTAAAGTATTTCTCACTATAATGTATTGAATATAGAAGATTGAAAAAAGATGGCTCGGTCAGCATATTTTTATTACAATGTTACATCGTTATTAAAAATTTGACTATTTGTTGTTACATTCGGCTTTAAATATGGTAACGTTGCCCTATTTAAAATAGTCGTCCGGAATTTGGCATATTCATGCCGCTACTCCTCTATTAAAATGCTCTTGCAAATAATATTCCACACACAACAGCGACCAGATGAAGAGACGCCGGTTGACCGTGCCGTCCATATGTTCCATGACCATGCGGCTGACGATTTTGCGATCCAGTACATTATGAATGAGCGGGTTGCCTTCCAGCAGCAGCGAGCGCACATAGTCCATGCTGCGCCCGCGAAACCAGCTGGCGTCGGGCGCGGAAAAGCCCTGTTTGGCGGCGGTGGTGACTTCTTCGGGCAAAATGCGGCTCAGGGCGCTACGCAGCAACACCTTGCCGTCGCCGGTGTGACGGTAGTAATTCCAGCTTTTGGGGCCGGGCGTGTTCTCGTCTTCGCGCCATGATTCATTCAATTTGTTCAAGCGCGCCGAAACCGGCAGACGAAGCGCGAAATCAACAAGATCATTATCCAGAAACGGCACTCTTGTTTCCAGACCGTGGGCCATGGACAGCTTGTCTTCCACCAGCAGCAGGCTGTGCAGAAAAGTTTTGGCCTCAAAACTCAGCGACAGATTTATGTAATCTTCGGGAGTCACCGGACGCATGGGCATGTCTTCCAGCACGGCGCGGAAAATCTCGCGCGGTTCTTCGGCACGTACTTCGTTCCATATCGGCGCCAGCAGGGCGGGGCGCAGCTCGTCCGGCACCAGGCGCTGCCAGAAGCTGTAATAATTGTCGAAAAAATTGGCCGAGCCGCCGTTTATCGCCCGATAGTACCGCCAAGGGTAGCCGCCGAATAATTCGTCGCTGCCCGCACCGCACAGGGCTACTTTTACAAATTTGGACGCCAGGCGGGCGATATAATAATTGGGATAGCTCTGGCCCACACGCGGTTCTTCCAGGTGATGCACCAAGGATGGCAGCACTCGTTCCATGTCTCCGGCTTTAAGCACCACCTCGTAGCCTTCGGTGCCGAATTCATAGGCCATGCGTTCGGCCCGTTCTCTTTCGTCAAAATGTAGTTCCAGGCCGGAAATGGAATGCAGATCAAAACCGCAGGTGAATGTGGGCATGCCCGGCAAACGGCGCGCGGCCAGACAGGTTACTGCCCCGGAGTCAAGCCCGCCGCTCAAATACGAACCCACCGGCACATCGCTCACCAGTTGGCGTTCAACAGCCTGATCCAGCAAATGCAAAAATTCGTCTTCATAATCCCGTGGGGTAGCGGCGCGTTCCGGAGCACTGAAGGTGAAGCTCCAATAGCGTTCCGGCTTCAGAGAACCGGCGCCGAAGTGTCTGTCTCCCGGCCGGATCAGCACGCGGCTGCCTGCGGGGAACAGCTTTATCCCTTTGATAAAAGTGCGATCTGTAAAAAAATTCTGAAAAGTGAAATACTCGGCCATAGCCCCGGCATCCAGATTAACACGGGTGGCCGGATGGGCCAGCAAGGCTTTCTGTTCCGAGCCGAACAGCAGCATGCCGTTGAAAAAGCCGTAGTACAGCGGCTTGGCTCCATAACGGTCGCGGGCCAGGAACAGAGTTTTCTCCTCCTTGTCCCACACGGCCATGGCAAAAACTCCGTTAAAACGGGCCACGCACTCCGTTCCCCATCGAGCATAGGCCTCAAGCACCACTTCGGTGTCGGAGCGGGTTCGGAATGCGGCCCCATCCTGACGCAGCAGTTGTCTTAGTTCCCTGTAATTATAAAGCTCGCCGTTATATGTGATACAATAGCGGCCATTGCTCATGGGCTGTCCGGCCGCCTCGGAAATGTCGATTATACTAAGCCGCCTGTGCCCCAGGCCGATGCCGGGCTCGCGCCACAGCCCGTAGCCGTCCGGCCCTCGGTGTGCCAGGCTGTCCGTCATGCGCCTCAAGATTGATTCATCAATTGGCCCGTTATCAGCAAGAAAAATACCGGCTATTCCGCACATAGGCATTCCTTGGTGCGGGAACGCGCATATTCCCGCGCTTCTTCAGTCAGTCGGCAGGAATGGCGCAGCAGGGCATTAAAGCGCTCCCGCCCGTGCAGCCCCACCTGCCTCCCGGCGTGCGTGCGCACGGAATACAGTGCAAGCGGCACATGCACAAATTTGGCTTCATTGCGGGCAAAGCGCAGATAACACTCGTGATCGTCGGCTTCGGCGTTTTCGTCGTACCAGCCGAAGCGTTCATGCAGGTCGCGCCGGTATAAGGTTGCAACTCCGCATAAATACCAGTCTTCGAAGCAGGCCTTGAAACTGTAATCCGGTAATTTGAATTCGCGCAGGATGCGCTGGTTGTCGTCTATGACGAGCATATCCGCATAGGCGAAGTCGGCCTGATTTTCTTCAAGCGCGCGCACCAGGTGGGAAACGCATTGTGGGTGCATGATGTCGTCCGTAGCCATAAAAGTGCAAAATTCGCCCTTGGCCGCCCGCAATCCACGATTGTAGGTGGCGGTGGACCCCATGTTACGTTCATTTTTCATGAAGGTAACGGTTCGTCCTGTCTGTGAGTAGCGGTGGTGAAAGCGTCGCATAATTTCACCGCTTCGTTCGTCATAGCGGGCGGCATATGAGGTTTCCTCCTCTGCCATATCCCGCAGGAAGCCTAGTATTACCGCTTCGGATTCGTCTGTTGAGCAATCGTCCACAATAATTAACTCTATATTGGGATAATCCTGGAACATAACCGAATCCAGGCAGGCTCCCACATACGGAGCCTGGTTGTGGCTGGGAGCCACGATGGAAACCAGAGGGTAAATTTTATCATTCATAGGGGGTAGCACCTGCCGTCGTTCCACCCCTTGGCGGCGGCAATCATCCGGCTTGGCTGTATATATTTTTTATAATTAGGGCCGCATTCGGTCAGGCCGGCCTGGGTTCAAATTTTTTGCCGCATTGGCCCATTTTATTTTCTCAAATGATTGGGCCGATTATTTTATTCATTCTTACAATTTATTCGATAACCATGCAAATGGTTTGTTGCGTAAAAATATATAAGCGTGCAAATATTTATATGATTCTGGGCGTAGTTTTATGCGGATGGTTCAGTCTGGCCAGTTAATTGCTTGCAAAGTAAATAAACAAATGCTACTCGTCTGTAATTGCTGGGTTGACGGAAAATGTGAGTCGGGGTGTCAATAATTACAGAATAATTCTGTAAAATTTGAAGGTTGCAGGCCATGATGCGTAAAAAAATGATTGCGACGGAATTAGGCCTTCTGACGGAAAGTTCGCAAGATGTTGAGCACCGCTACGCGCTACACGCGCATCCTTCATTGCTGTCGCATTTCAATGTTGGTATTCGCCAGACCGCGCCGCCGTTGCCTTCAGGCAAGCCGCGCTGGCTTAGACTCGCTCCGAATACACCTCTTGATGAATTGAAGCGGGCTACAAGCTGGTTTATTTTTATAGGGGCGGAAATAACCCCGGAAATGCTTGACGTGATGCGCCAGGCAATAGTGTATGTGTTTGATCCGGATCGGGAAAAGATGTCCGCGTTGATCGAGCGCCTGGAGCTTCCGGCCCTGGTCAAGAAAAACATCTTTTTCTTCTCTGGTGATCCGGATTTGATGCCCGAACCTTTGTATTTTGCCCTGCCGGCGGAGATTACAGAACTGGGGCCGCCGGTGTTTTTCACCTCTTCAGCGCTTCCCGAGGATTATACGCTGAAGATCAAAAGAACATTGGAAATTTTTTATTATCATCACCAATTATACCCTTATGAAGGCGTGAGGTCTTTTGACGACAAACGGCCTGTACTCTCCTGGTACAGCTATCAGCATTTCAGACATTTTACGGAGAATCTTGGATTATTGGCCGGAGCTCAGGGCGTTGACGTCCTTAAAGATCGTTTTCCTGAAGGCAATGTTCTGTTTGTAGGAGCGGGGCCTTCTTTTGATGACTGCAATATCGATCTTGTACGCCATGTAGCGGGCAATCATATAATTGTATGCGCGTCAAAGTCCTGCCGTAAACTGCTGGAGCTTGGTGTAACTCCTGATATTGTTTTGCTTATGGATTCCAGCCCGCGCTCTGCGGCTGAGCTGGCCGACCTTAACCTCGAGAGTAGCATCCTTGTTTGCTATACGTTGGCCGGAGCCAGGGCCGTGCAATGCAAGAAAATGCTGTTTTTCGGGCAGGAACTGGGACAATTGGGTTTGACGGAAAACGCCATTGACCACCTCGGTTCCGTGGCCAATTACGCTTTTTTCCTGGCCCGGCACATGGGGTGCAGGCATCTGTTTTGCATCGGGTTGGATCTCGGGTCGTACGTGAGCTTGGGGCGCGGCTATTCCTCCAGGCTCGCGCCCACTGCGGAAAACGAACAATCGTGGCCGTGCCCTGTATATGTGCCGGGAATGAATTATACCTTGTTCACTACGCTCAATTTTTTGGATGTGACCGAGTGGATCAAGGCTGAAGTGATAAAATACGGTCTTGTTGTTCAAGTTGCCATACCGTCCATTCTTTTTGGTAAAAATATTACTCAGGTGTACAGCACCGGAGAAGTGATATCCAATCCGAACTTCATCTTTGAGCGTCCCATCGCTTTGCCCAAAACCTCCTTGCCCCCGCAAACACGCGAGCAGGCCATGAAGGTATTGGAGACATACAGGCAATTATGGGGAGCTTTTTTTCACCCGCAAAACCATCTGACCCCGGATAACGGTCAGCCGCTGCACGTCCGTTTTCAGCCTTTACTGAAGCATCTGGACGATTACGGGGTGAGCCACCTGCTTAAATCGGCGCCCGGTTATGATGCGGCCGCCTTTGTGGAAGACTTTTTCAGCGACGATGGGGCGCGCCGCGATCGCGCTGCTGCATCCTGTATGGAATGCCTGGAGTCTGTGGCGCGGGAACTGAGCGCATGCGCGGAAGAGTCTTTAAAAATGTGGGACGATGTTGCGGAACGCGGCTGATAATGCCGCCATAAAACCAGATACAGGATAATATCGTTGAATCATACTACCCAAATGCGGATGTGGCATGGGCGCTAAAAGATCTGGAGCCTCGCCATCGACATCTGTCCAGCTTCTGCCTTTCCGGCAGCGCTTTTTTCGGCCTTCCACCGATTTGCGCCGCCTGATGGTGTTGCGTCTTTTGAGTGATTCGCCGTCACTGTCCCAAGCCAAAATAGGCAAGGCCTGCGGACTGACGCCGGCAATAATCAACCGTTATATAGAAACACTGCATTCCGAAGGACTGATCCGGGTCGAGCCGGTGAACGGGCGTGATTTGCGCTACGAGCTCACAGGAAAGGGGCACGAGCTGTCAGGGTTTTTACTTGATGAGTATAGCGCCGAGGTTTCGCGTACCTATGCCTTTATGCGCTCCATACTCGAAGAACGTTTGCGCGCGCTTCTAGACGGGGCGGATGCCCGGGTGGCCGTGTTCGGCGCCGGGGCCACCAGCGAAATTCTGATTATGGCTCTTACCCAGGTTCCCCAAGCCCAATTGGTGGCCATTGTGGATTCGGATCCGAAAAAATTAGGCAAACCTCTGCTTACATATATGGTGTCTTCTCCGGCCATTCTTTCAGCCGTCCAGCCGGACGTTATTATTGTGGCCTCCTGGGGTATGAAACACCAAATTCTTGAAACTATTGAATCTCTTGCTCTTCCTTCCGGTATAAAGGTGGCTACGCTATGAATTCTCGCATTTTGTCATTTTCTGAAGTTAGCCGCTGCCTGCTTGTGGCGGAAATAGGCAACAATCATCAGGGTGATCCGGAGCTGGCCCGTCGTTGCATAGAAGCCGCCGCCAACGCAGGGGCGGACATGGTCAAATTTCAGAAGCGGCACATGCCAAGCTTGTTTACAAGCCAGGGCCTGGCCAGACCCTATAGCGGGAGGAACAGTTTCGGCCCGACATACGGAGAGCATCGGGCGCGTCTGGAGTTGTCCGTGGAAGCGATGTCCGGGCTTAAAGAATATGCTGAGAGCCTGGGGCTTGAGTTCTTTGCCTCGGTCTGGGACGAGCAAAGCCTTGAGGATATGCTTGCCATAGGTGTGCGCATTCTCAAACTGCCGTCGGCTGATTTGATCAATCAGCCTTTGCTGACGCGGTGCGCCGCCGCGCGCCTGCCTTTGATTCTGTCCACCGGCATGAGCAGTATGGAAGAAATAGACGTTGCCGTCTCTACGGTGCGGAAATATCACGATAATTTGCTTTTGCTGCACTGCAACAGCAGTTACCCCTGCCCGCCGGAAAAAATCGGCATGCCGGTTATGAATGAACTTGGGCGGCGCTATGGCCTGCCAGTAGGCTATTCCGGCCATGAAACCGGCCTGGGGCCGAGCGTGGCCGCTGTGGCGCTGGGGGCCGGACTTGTGGAGCGGCATTTCACCATGGATAGAAATTTGCCCGGTTCGGATCATCCCTGTTCGCTGACACCTGAAGAATTCACGCAATTCTCGGCCATGGCTCGCGATGTGGAAGCTGCCATGCGAATTAAGGAAAAACAGGTGTTTCCCGAAGAACAGGCCATGGCTCTAAAGCTGCGCAAAGTTCTGGTGGCCGCGCGCGATCTGCCTCAAGGACATTGCGTGGACCCTTCCGATTTCGTTTTGAAGTGCGCGGAATATCTGGACGGTTCCCCGGCCCTGACCAGAGTGGAACTGCTGGCGGGGCGCGTTCTGCGGCGGGCGCTGACAGCGGAACAGCCTGCTGTTGCTGAGGATTTCGTACAGAGTGAGTGCCGTTCCGCCTTAGGGCACGATAGTTAACGCGTAAAGGTCAAACCGAAATTTGAGAAGTTGCAGTCTGGAGCAGTGGAATAAAGTGGCCAAATGCGCATACTAATGCTGGCAATAAACGATCCCGCCGGAGCGGCCATGCTCTTGTGCGACGCGCTCAAGCGCCATACCGGGCACAAGGCTCGGCTGGTGACTCTGGAAACGCGTTATAATCACAATTTTAACCACGACATTCATATTCCCGACGCGGATGAGACTGCGCTGGACGAGGTGAATGAGCTTTTTAAATCTTGCGACATCTTGCATTTTCATATGACTGCGGACGAATTTACCAGCTTCGGGCCTTTTTTGCCCGCCGATTATTTGCATGATAAATTAATCGTTCATCACCATCACGGCCACCCTGATTTTCGTGCTAATCCTGAAAAATACAGGAAAAAATATAAAGAACGCCACCGGCGCAACTTGTTGGTGAGCACTCCGGACTTGCTGCGCCTTTTGCCGGAAGCCCTCTGGCAGCCCAATACCGTGCCGGTCGACGATCCGGCCTATTCCCCGGCGCAAGAGCGCCTTCCCGGCCCGCTGCGCATCGGACATTCGCCCACCAACAAGACATTAAAAAATACCGAGGAATTTTTACGGGTAACGGAAAACCTGACCTGCGATGCGGCATTGCCTGCCAATGAACGTGTCTTTATAGACAATGTTCCGCATGCCGAATGCCTGCGGCTTAAGCGGAATTGCGACATCTTTTTCGATCACATGCAGGGTTATTTCGGACTGTCGTCACTGGAAGCCCTGAGCCAGGGCGTTCCGACCATTGCCGGGCTTGATGAATGGAACATGCGGCACATTGAAGAATTCGCGGAAAGCGTGGCTCCCTGGATAATCGCGCGCGGCGAAGAGAACCTGAAAGAAGCGGCCCGTTCTTTGATTCAAGACGAAGGCTTGCGCCGCGCCAAAGGCGCGGAAAGCAGAAAATTTATGGAAAAAGGCTGGCATGACAGCAAAACCGCGCTGCGTCTCAATTCTTTCTATAATAATCTTCAATAAGTCTACTTTCCCTTGTACACCAGGGCCAGCATGGTGATGTCATCCGACTGCATGGCCCCGCCCGCGAAAATATCAATATCCGTCTTCACAGCGTTCAGCAAATCGGCCAAATTTCTTTGCAAAGTGGAATAATGGGTGTTCAGCGATTGCTCCAGCCCGGCTTCTCCAAAGAATTCCCCGGTGAGGTTGGCGGCCTCGGTCACCCCGTCGGTGTATAAAAAGAGCGCATCGCCGCTTTTCAAAACCACTTCCGCCGTTGGATATACAGAGTTCCCCCTCACGGCCAAGGGCAGGCCTTTGGGCATGGGCAATGGTTCGAATTCCCCCTCGGAGCGATGGACAAGCAGAGGATTGTGCCCGGCATTGGCATACGTGAAAAGCCCGCTCTCAAGGTCCAAAATACCCAGAGCGGCGGTTACAAACATAAATGTTTTATTGTTTTCGTACAGTTGCGCATTGGTTTTGGCCAGAACTTCCCCGACCCCGGTCTGTTCCTGGGCATTGTTGCGGAGCAGGGTTTTGGCCACCACCATGAACAGGGCGGCGGGCACTCCCTTGTCGGAAACGTCGGCCACCACCACGGCCAGATGGTTTTCGTCTATAAAAAAGAAGTCGTAAAAGTCGCCGCCCACGGCCTTGGCCGGAATCATGACGGCATGTATGTCCATTTCCAGTCTGTTGGGAAAGGGCGGAAAAATGGACGGCAGCAAGGAAGCTTGAATGTCGTGGGCAATGGAAAGCTCCGTGGCGAAGCGTTCCTTTTCGGCGGTTACCGTTTTCAAATGCTCTATGTGGCTTTTGAGGTCGCCGGACATATGATTGAAGGCCGAGGCCAGAACGCCGAATTCGTCGTTGGCGGCAAGCTCCACGCGGGCCTCAAGATTGCCCTTGCCTATTTCGTCGGCGGCTCCGGCCAGAGCGGCCACAGGCCTTTCAATCAGGCGGTTCAGCAAAAGCCAGGTGATGCCCACAATGAGCAAAGTGGCGAACAGCAGAGCGGCTACCGACAGTTTGAGCGCTCTGTGTATGTCCACGAACAGCTCGCGTTCAGGCACGTTGATCGCCATCATCATGCCGTTGCCGAACGGTTTGGTAAAGGACAGCCAGCTTTCGCCCTTGTGGGTAATCAGGCGTTCTTCCGGAGCATCTTTTTTATACCAGCTCACTGTGGACAGTGATTTGCCAACCGGGTTCTGAGGCAGGCCTTTTTCGCTGAGAGCCAGAATGTAGTCGTGCCGGGCGTCGGCAAAAAGGGCGAAGCTGTCAGGGGTAGGTCGCACCGTAGCCATGTGCGCGGCAATGTCATCGAGCTGCCAGTCCACTGTGGCCATGCCTATGAACACTCCGGAATGATCGTACATGCCGCTTCCCGCCGTGGTCATCAGGGCCATGGTGCCGGTGTCATCAAAATATGGCGCGGTCCAGGCCACATCCAGACCCAGCCGTCCACCGCTTTGCTCAAGTTGTTCTTTGATCGACAAATACCATTCCTGGCGCGGATAATAATACTCGCGGCTTTCGAAGCTCTCATCAAAAACCACGGCCCCAGCCAGGGTGTAGGCATAGTAGCATAGCAATTCCCGTTGCGGTTCCACAATGTGGGGGGCAAACCATATGCCCCCGCCCACAGCCAGGGTGTTAATCATGAAATTACGCATTACGGCATGGCGGCCGGGTGTGCCGACAGCCGTGTTACTCTTGAACAGCAGCTCGCCGTCAAGGGCCAACAGACGCACATTGTCCCGTAAGCGACGCACGGCATCTTCCAGCCGTTCAGCCTGAAACAGTACCTGTGAGCGGCATTCGGCCACTTTGAGCTCTTTGTGCTTATGGTAGGCTCTGCCGCCGATAACGGCCAGAGCCAAGGCCAAGGCCAGAAAAATAAAAAATACGACCAGAGATATTTTGGTCTTGATCGTCGTTCGCATTTGGTGCGCCATATTTCGTATTCTTGCCGTTTGTTGTATCTTACAGGTGTATTATTTTTCCGGACGCTGAAAGGGCGTCATTCAAATTACATAGGTGACATATAAAGTCCGGCGGCGCAAGTATAACGGCAGGTACGCGCTGGGCTGGCACATCCAAATTTCAAAGCTATAAAAGGCAATTCCTCATTCCGATCGGTGGCTCCATTAGCGTGCCGATTGACAAGTGTGATGGGTGGGGGTGGCAGCGACGGACGCTTTACTGGAACAGTTGGCGCAGGCGGGAATGGCGGGGGAGGATCAGCAGAATTGACTTTTGCCCAAGCTGTTGCATCAGGAATAAGCAATTTAGTGCCATCAGCGGAGAGTTTTGGCAATGACCTTTATAAAGCGGTTACAAACCCAAAACAGACCGCAAAAGGCCTCTGCAACATTATAGCTGGCTACAGTTGTGAACTTTTTGGAGTTGAAAGCGATTACCGGGCATATTCCGATACAGTGACAGCATATTTCGCTAATCGCTATTTTCGTACTTCTTCAATGATATCTTTATTGTAAAGTGACCATACATCATTTCTTTGCAAATGAATAATATGGTCTGAATACTCTTTGATCAGACGCAAAGACGCTCTTCTCGAGTATGCTTTTTTTGATATAATAAATGTTAATAAATTTTCATCAATTTCAATTAGCTTCATAATTCCAACGAGCCGTGAATCTTTATCCTCGTAACCACTATCTTTAATATGCGCAACTTTTACTACATATAAGTCTCCGACATGTGGTTCAGCAAGAAATTCTTTTGTGCTTTTTTTTGTCAAGTAACAATGTGGGATAGTTATAATAAATATGATGGACCATATTATTGCAGCGACTTTTTCTAATTTGCTCATTTGCATGCGCCGCCTTAAGCATCAAGTCGAGGTATAAGAAGGGCTGTTTTTTCTGTTCAGATAGCATTCTACACCAATGTTGATTTTTTGAAATCTTGCATAAAGAATGGCTAACTGTCATACTCCCTTCTGCGCCATCGTCAGTATCTATGTGGTTGCAGCATCATCTATAGGTCTAACTGCCTCTCCACAGGCTGACACAGCATGCTCTGCCGCCGAAGAAAGAGTGGAACAGGAAAGGCAAAAAGGCAAGAAAATTCCAGTTAAGGCGCGGGGAATAAAATATTAAACTCAAATCCAAACATCAAAAATTTCAAGAACAGGCCGCCAACTCTGTTGCCGACCTGTTCATCGGCCAGGAAGAGAAAACCGCCACCTTTTTCATCATCCAGGGCGACCGCCCCACCTTATTGGAAAACCAATACGGCGTTGGCAACGCTTTGCTCATTGACGGCGTAACCATGCTCGCCAACATGCAGGCCGTGCAGAAGCGCAATAGTCTGTCGCAGACCAGCAGTCTGGAAAATCGCCAATTCAGCATCGAGATGGAAACCGGCACCGTTGACGAGCCTGAGTGGTAAAACAAAGAACGGGAAACAAAGATGAACAAAGCGGTTATTTGTGTCGGCTGCGCATTATTTTTGGGCTTATCACTTTTATTTGATACGCAGTGCGAGGCGGCAACGCTGAAAGAAAGGGAACAGGCAAAACTTGATATAGATAATGCCGTAAAAATGTGGACAAAAATTTTGATCTTCTGCTTTCTCTGCGCAAAAAAGTACATCCATATGGGACTGGCTATTGGAATCAAGCCGTTGTAGATAAAATTCCAAAGCAAGCCAGGGCTGTTATATTAGTTATGGCGCGATCCGGCGTAGATGTGTATGGAATGTGCCCCAGAGCGGTCTTGAAAGATGAATTATCTTTTAATAAATATGCATTGTGGATGGAAAATGCTGTGACTTCCCTCAATGCCCTGTCTCTTAAAGATCCAGAGCAAGAAAGGGTTCGCAAAGAATGCCTGGAGGAAATCAAAAAGTTTTTAGACACCAAGGAATCATGGAAATTTTTTTCCCCGCTGCGCCAAATCATTCTTGATATAAACAACGCCGTAAAAGATGTGGCCAAGAATTTTGATCTTCTGATTTCCTTGCGCGAAAAATTGGAGCCGCATAACACCTACTATTGGGATGAAGCCGTCGCGGATGAAATTCCGGATCAAGCCGAGGCTGTTATATCGATTACAGCGAAAACCGGCGCAATTGTGGATAGAATGTGCATTATAAGGTCTGTGGAGGAGTTATCTTTTGAAGAAAATGTATTGTGGATGGAAAATGCTGTGGCATCCCTAAATGCTTTGTCCCTTACAGATCCCGAGCAAGAAGCCATCCGCAAAAAATGCCTGAATAAAATTGAAAAATCTTTGGCCAGGAAGGAATCATGGGAATATTGATTCGGCAGGCTCACCCGCAACATAAATGAGCATAGAGAATTAAAATGTTCCCGCCCTGCAAGTACGCGAGCGGGCCGACGCACATAAGCGTCGGCCCTGTATTTGTGCGTGAAAGGCTGTCAAACCCGTCAGGCAAGGCGTGAATTGTGGAAAATGATTACCACAGGCCCAGGGTTTTCCACCACAGCGCGCCTATGCCAACCCACACCACGAGGTTGAATATGGAGAACACAAAACCCAATCTCCACCATGTTTTCAGATCTATATAGCCCGCTCCGAAATACATGGGGCCGGGCGCTCCGCTATAATGAGTGAGTGAAAGGCAGATATTGGCGGTATAAGCCAGAGCCAGACAAGCCAGGTAGGGCGGGGCTCCGGCGGCTACGGCCACAGCCAGAAACGCCGCGTACATGGCCGAAATGTGGGCCGTGAGGCTGGCGAAGCCGTAGTGGGAATACATGTAGATGACCACCAGCAGGCCAAGGGTGGGCACCCAGGGTATTCCGGCCAGTGACGCGCTTACAGTGGAGGCGAACCAGGGTATGAATCCCTTGGTTGACAACTGCCCGGCAAGGGCTACCAGGCTGCCCATCCAGATGAAAATGTCCCAGGCTCCGGTTTCGTGGAGAATTTCCTTCCATTCAAGCACATTGGCGATAAGTAGAATGCATACCGTGAGCATGCCCACCAAAGTGGCGTTAAGTCCGGTATAATTGCCGGTACACCAGAGAATCAAGGCCAGGATGAAAGTTACGAACAGAATACGCTCATCGCGGGAAAGCGGCCCCATTTTATGTAATTCTTCAATGGCAAGCCGCTTGGCTTCCGGGGTCTTCTTCAATTCCGGCGGATAAATCACATATAGCAGCCAGGGCATCAGCATCATGGCCACGGCTCCGGGAACCAGGGCGGCCAGGAACCACATGCCCCAGCTTATTTCCACGCCGCAGGTTTTGGCCGCCAATTCCACGATCATAGGGTTGCCGGCCATGGCGGTCATGAACATGGCGCAGACTATGCCTTCGGTTTGATAGACAATCTGCATCAGATACGCGCCCGCCCGCCTGGGGCTGGAACCGGGCTCCGACCCCAGAGCGGAGCAGATGCTGCGGGTTATGGGGAACAGAATGCCGCCCGCTCTGGCCATGCTGGACGGGGTGGCCGGTGAAAGAATTAAATCGCTTATGGCCAGGGCATAGCCCACCTTCAAGGTGCTTGTGCCTATTTTGCTCAGCACGAAAAAGGCGATGCGTCTGCCCAACCCTGTTTTCATAAAGGCCCGGGCGAACATGAAAGCCGAAACAATCAGCCACATAGCCCCGGAGGAAAAACCTCCCAGAACTTCGCCCACTTTCAGTGTTCCGGTCAGGGCAATCACCGATATGCCGATAAAGGCCACCGCGCCCAGCGGCAACGGTTCCAACACAAATCCCAGAATAACAGCCACGGTCAGCGCGAACAAATGCCAGGCCTGTGGCGTTAGCCCGGCGGGCACCGGCAGAAAGTACAGAATAGCCCCCACCGCCACGGTAATCAGCGCATTACGGATTTGCTTGTTCATAAGCACCTCTGATCAGCGCGACTTGCGGGCCAGAGTGTTGTCCACCGAAACCCCGGCTATGCCGATATAGGTGTGAGGATCGAGCATGTGTTCTATTTCCTGGCGCGTGAAATGCTTCATAACTCGGGCGTCGGCGGCCAGAGCATCGGCCATGGGAATGCGGTTTTCAAAGGCGTGCATACTGGTTTCATAAACCACTTCATGGGCGGTGAGGCGGCCCATTTTTTCGGCCAGATGAATCATGATCGATTCCGACAGCATGATGCCGTGCAGAATGTTCAGGTTTTTTTCCATCTTGTCGGGGTAAACTATGAGGTTTTTCAGAATATCCAGGGTTTTTTCCAGAGCCGCGTCGAGGTGAATGCAGGCCGAGGGCACAAAATCCCATTCGGAAATTTCGCAGGACCAGTCGCGTTCGAATTCAATATTCATGCATTCCACGGCAAGAGGGGCCTGTGAGCGCACGCAACGGCACAAGGCAATGACATTTTCGCACACTTGCGGGTTGCGCTTGTGGGGCATGGTTGAAGAACCAACCTTGCCCATGAAGAAAGGCTCTTCCAATTCTCCCACTTCGGTGCGCTGCAGCGACAGCACTTCATGGGTAATGCGGGTGAGGGTACCGGCAATCAGGGCCAGCAGATTCATAAATTCAGCTATATGGTCGCGCATGGCGTGCCAATGCACCGGGGTGGTTTTAAGGCCCAATATTTCCATGGTGCGTTTTTGCACAATAAGCCCCTTGTCGCCCATGGAGGCCAGAGTTCCCACCGCGCCGGAAAGCTGGCCGATGAAAAGGCGCTCTTCAATCTGTTCCAGACGTTCTTCCTGGCGTTCCAGCTCAAACAGCCAGCTGGCGGTTTTCATGCCGAAAGTTATGGGCAGGGCGTGCTGAACATGGGTGCGCCCGGCCATGACCAGATCGCGATACTTGGCGGTAAGCTCCCTGGTAGCCGTAATGCAGTCGCGCACCTGGCGCAGGATCACGCCATGAGCGTCGCGGATGCGCAAAATCAGGCCGGTGTCCACAATATCCTGGCTGGTGGCCCCCCAGTGCACATACTCGCCGGCATTATTTTCGAGCACTTTTTTAAATTCCTTGAGCAGGGGCACTATGGTGATGGAGCTTTTGTAGTTTTCGCCGATCTGGGCTATGTTGAGCAATTCGGCTTTTGCTTTTTTGTTTATCTCATTGGCGGCATCCTGGGGGATCATGCCTATTTCGCCTTGAGCCACGGCCAAGGCGGCTTCGGTGTCCAGCCATTTTTGAACCAGACTTTCGTCGCTGAATATCTTGCGCATTTCGGTGGTTGAAAACAAAGGGCCGATGGCGATGCTGTCAATTGCGGTGGAAGGCATGGAGGACTCCTGTGTTAAAAGGTTTAATTTGTATATTTTGTTATAATATGAAGCTATTATTGAATTAATTTATGGAGGATGAGATTTGTTAATTGCTTTTGATAAAACGTTTTACTTAAAAAATTTAACAATAGTCAAGTGGAAAAATTTCCACTTGAAGCGTTTTTGGCCTCCCATATATATTACTATTTGTTTTTATTCTAAAATTATTTTTAAATGAATTTTTGGCTGGGCTTGCGGTTGCGGCGATGTGGGATAAATGGTAAAGATTTTACCATGATGTTTACCGCAATATATTGGAATATGCTGTTTTGCTTCAAAAGGTTTGGCAGATGAAAAAAATTACCATTCTGGATATCGCCAGAGAGGCCGGGGTTTCCGCCGCCACAGTGTCGCTGGCTCTCAATGACAAGGGCAATTTACCCGAAGAGCGCAGACGCGGCATCCGCGCCCTGGCTCAAAAAATGGGCTATCGGCCCAATGCCATGGCCAGAGCGTTGCGCGGGGCCGGAACCGGCTGTGTGGGCGTTGTAATCAATTATTTCAACAACCCTTTTTTCCGTTCAATGTTCGCAGGTCTGGAAAGTGCCGCCGACGAAAGCGGTTTTTCATTCACGGTGTCGCAATCGCGGGATAATCTGGAAAAGGAGTGCCACAACGCCAGCTTGATGGCCGAGCGCGGCGTAGATGGGTTAATCGTTTTACCATGCGGGAACGAATTGGCGCACCTGAAGGAAATTTCCATCCGGCACAACATTCCTATTGTTTTGATCAGCCACACGCTTGAAGACGAATTTGCCGCCATTGAGGCTGACAATCAGCGCGGGGCCAGGATGGTTGCGGAGCATTTTTTGGAATTGGGCGACAGGACCAATATTCATTTGGCCGGGCCGCAGAGAAAAAGCGGGATTATGAACCGCAAACAGGCTTTTTGCGAGGTAATGGCGCGGCGTGATCCGAGTTTTTCCGAAGAGCGCAATGTCTTTTACACAAAAACCCTCACCGCTGAAGGCGGTTTTGCGATGATGGATGAAATTGCGGCGGCCCATCAGCCGCCATACAGCATATTCGCGGTAAATGACGAGGTGGCGCTGGGTATTTTGCGCTATTGCCGCCAACACGGCCTGCTTACACCCGAAGATGTGGCCGTGGCCGGTTTTTCAGATATAGACATTCTGGAGGCCTATGGCATTCCACTGACCACAGTGCATATTCCGGCTCGCAGAATGGGCGAGAACGCCATGGAGCTTTTGCTGGAAATGCGCAAAAATGCCAAAATCAGGCAATTTCCACCTATAGTAACCTTGCCGGTAAGCCTTATAGTCAGGGGCAGTACGGTCAGCTCATAAAGCATTTCACTATAGCATCTTGCTTTTGAAATTATCCCTCATTTCATTCGCAAAACGTTCTAACTTCATTCGTAAAATGCTTTGATCCACTCCAGCAACAAATTTCCTCCCACCCAGAAAACCATGATGCCCACCAGCCCGTGCAGCCATTGCCAGGCCCTTGGGGAACGGAACACCGGAGCCAGCTTGTGCCCGGCAAAGCATAGGGAAAAGAACCAGATTTGCGACATAAGCGCCGCTCCGGCTCCGAAAACCCAACGGCCGTTGCCGGGGTAGTTTCCACTGATGGCTCCAAGCATGACCACGGTGTCCAGGTAAACATGAGGGTTGAGCAGCGACACGGCCAATGTGGCACTAAGAGTTGGCCAGAGTTTTCTGTTTACAGAGGAACCGGCGGCCAGAGTCTCCGGGCGCAGAGCGTTCAAGAAGCTGCGCGTTCCGAACCAGAACAAAAATGCTGACCCGCCCAGAGCGGCGGCAGCGCGCAGAATTTCATTTTGGGCCACCAGCGTGCCCATGCCGCTCACTCCGGCCAGAATGAGCAGGGCGTCGATTATAGCGCAGGTGGCGGCAACAGCCAGACCGTGATTGTGCTCTATAGCTTGAGTGAGCACAAAGGCGTTTTGTGCGCCAATAGCCACGATAAGCCCCGCGCCCATGGCCAGGCCTTGGAAGAATATGCTGAAGTCGTGCATGGGGGGATTTTAGGGTATTTTAAATAAAAGGTATAGGCACAAAAAAAGGACGACCCGCGCTTTGGCAGGCCGTCCAGGTTAAATAAAAGGCTATGGTTTAGTTAGCGTAGCTTTTTCTGGCCATCCCACATCAGCTCAGCCTTGGGCAGAACCGGCAGCAGTTGCAGCCAGGGGTTGGTCTTCAAGTATTCCGGATCCTGTTGCAGCTTGCGGCTGAAGGTGAGGATGGGCGGAACAATTTTCTTGATGTCGCCTTCAATGGCGGCGTTGATGCCGTACTTGGTGGCGGCGCAGGCGGCGTTGATGGACTGCTGGCTGTAATCGATGGAGCGGCTCAGGGTTTCCAGAGCCTTGGCCGGGTTGTGGAAGCCAACGCTGTTTTCAGCGGATACATAATCCCAGAAAAGCTGACCCTTGCGCACCATTTCGCGGGCTTCGGCCATCTTGGCGGCATAATCGTCAGCCTTGGGGCCGGTATAGCCGTCGGCCAGACGAATGGCTTCGTGGGCCTTTACGGAGTATTCCTGAGCCACCAGAAGCTGATCAAAGGTCTTCTTCTGAGTGTTGATTACGCGCTCACGCAGGAATTCAGGAGTCTTGTCGGCATGGCAGCGGCGACAGGCGGTCATTTGCGGATCCTTGAGCGGAGCCGTCCACCAGTGGCTGGAAATCTTCTTGCCGTCAACCTTTTCGTAGGCCATGTGGCAGTCGGCGCAGGTTACGCCGGCCGCGCCGTGGGGGCCGTTGATCCAGGTTTCATATTCGGGATGCTGCATCTTGATCATGGGCGTTTTCGAAGCCACATGCGTCCAGTCCGCGAACGGGCCGTTCTTGGCGCCGTGGTTCTTATAGTATTCATACATGTTTTCGGGGTCAAAGCCGTTGTCCCACGGGAAAACCGGCTTAGCGGCCGGGCCGTTGTCGGGATGGGTGAAATAGTATTCCACGTGGCACTGGGCGCATACCAGGGCGCGCATTTCATTGCGCGAAATCTTTTCGGGGTCCTTTCCGGAACGCTTCAGCCAATCCTTGAGTGGTTCGGAATACAGGCGCAGCTTCATGGTGTCCGGATCGTGGCAAGTGGCGCAGCTTATGCTGTCTTCCTTGGCGTCGAACTTGTCGCGCATGGCGTTGGAATTCTTGGACCAGAACTTGTCGCCGTCGGCTTTGATCCATTCCATCATCTTGGGGGTTTTGCAGTTCCAGCAGGTGGCGGGCAGGCCGCCGGCCTCAGCGTAGCGGTTGATGCGGTCAATGTGCAGCACGTCCGAAAGGGCATTGGTGTGGCCGCGCGCTTCACGGTATTCATACATGAAGGGATAGCCCAGCCACAGGTTCTTCAGATAGGGCTGAGCGTGCTTGTAGCCCTCGGGCAACGGATTCACATTGTCGTTCTTCATGAAGGGCACGGAGCCCTTGTACTCGGTCATTACCGTGGATTCGTTGTTTTTCAGGAACGAGGCATACTGCAGAGGGAATTTGGCCTTGAAAGCCGAAGATTTGGTTTCCCCGACGGGAATGCCGGTTTTGTAGGTGGGCGTTTTAAGTTCGGTGGATACATCCGAGCATCCGGCCGCCAGAAGGGCAAACATAAACGAGGCCGCCAGGGCCATGCAGAAGTGCTTATTCATCGGCTACCATCCTTATGCTGATAGGCTTTTGGCGCATGTGGGCAATGCTGCGGTGGCAGTCAATGCAGTAGGGCTTGGCTTCCATGCTGGCCACGTCGATATTGGTCATGGCGTGGCAGGTTTTGCAGTTGGCGTTGATTACATCCTTGGTACGCATGGCGACCACAATCGGCACATCCTTTTTCTGCGTGTTTGCAATGAAATCACGCAGGCCTTCGGCCGCCTTGAACGGCAGGCGCGACACAAGATTCACCGGCGCGTGGCAGTCATTGCAGGCCAGGTTGGCGTGGGTGGACATTTTGTGGGTGACGGCCGCCTCGTTCATCACATGACAACCGGCGCAAAATGGGCGCTGGTCGGTCATGCGCATGCCCAGGGATATGCCCGCCATCAACAGTACGCCCAGCGCAACGCCGCCCAGGATAAATTTTAATCCCGGACCATTGCGGAGGTTTCCCATAGATAGACTCCTTCCTTCGTGTTGTGTTCCGCAAAACTAGCGGCTCATATAATAATGGCTATACAAAATATGTGCCTTTGTCTACCCTTTGAAAATATTATATCAATTTGCTGTATTCATGAAATATTTTTGAACGTACTTCTTGAAGTGTGATTTCGGTGTTGCTGTATTCATAAAAATATGACAGCTTATTCAGGAAAATGTGACCACAGAGGCCTTCATGAACCGCTGCTCATCAGCTTTTTTTGCCCGCCGCTCGTTAGTTATTGCGCTGATTATGGGGTTTGTCTGGTGCGTTTTCATGTTCGCCCTGTACTTGCGGGCTCTGACGGACAAGGCGGAAAACACCGAACGCCTGGCGTTAATGCAAACGCGCACCCTCTACACCATGATTACCGACGCCAGGTACTGGAACAGTACCCACGGCGGCGTCTATGTGCCGGAAAGCGACTACGGCCGCCCCAATCCATATATTCCCGAGCGGCAGCGTTCCGTCACCACCACCGACGGGCAACGTCTGGTCATGATGAACCCGGCCTATATGAGCAGGCAGATAGCCGACATCAGCGCGGGCAAGGGGGCCAGCTTCCGCATTACCAGTCACGCCCCGTTGCGGCCGGAAAATGCCTCCGACCCCTGGGAAAGCGCCGCCCTGGCCGCTTTTGTGCAAGGGCACGGAGAGCTTTTCCGGCTTATGGAAACAGATGACGGCCTCTATTACCGCTATATCGCGCCCCTGCGCACCGAGCACGCCTGTCTGGCTTGCCACAAGGCCAACAGCGAGGGCGACGTGCGCGGCGGCATCAGCGTTAAGCTCGACGCCCGCCCGTTTCTGGAAGAAGCCCTGCAACATGAAAACTCACTGGGTTGGGCATTTTTATTTATGGGGCTGACCGGCTTTTTCGGCATCGGCGGGGTGAGCCTGGCCATGGATCGCCGCCGCTTTCTGGCCGAGGAGGCCAACAGGATAAAAAGCAGCTTTCTGGCCAATATGAGTCATGACATGCGCACCCCCCTGGCCGGTATTCTGGGCATGAGCGAATTGATTCCGGAGGCGGAAAGCCGTGAGGAACGCGAGGGCCTCGCCCGACGTTTGGAAGCTTCCGGGCATGCGCTTATGGACATGCTGACCGATCTCTCCGAGCACGCTCTGCTGGATGCCGGGCGGGTGACGTTGGCGTGCCATGTTTTCAGGCCGAGCGATGTGCTGGGCGAATGCCTGGCCCTGATAACTCCGGCTTGCCGGGTGAAAAATCTGCGTCTTGATCTTGATATCGCCCCGGATGTTCCCTTTGAACTTTGTGGCGACCCTTTCCGGCTGCGGCAGGCTCTGGGTAATTTAGTGAGTAATGCGGTAAAATTCACCGATCAGGGCTCGGTGCGCGTTACAGCCAAGATTGAGCCGGGAGCTCCGGGTAAAATTGGACTTTGCCTTGAAGTTGCCGACACCGGCCCCGGTATTGACGTACACGGCGAAGACAAAAAAATTTTTGAGCGTTTTGAACGGGGAAAAGCCGCGCAGGAACGCAAAAAACCGGGCACAGGCCTGGGGTTGAGCTTGGCCAGGGAAATAGCGCGGATGATGGGCGGTGATGTGACCGTGCGCCCCAACCCTGGAGGCGGAGCTGTTTTTTCCCTGCGGGCCATATTTGAGACGTCCTGCGGGTCGAACGCCGCCGAGGCTCCCTCATTGAAGAATGACGCCCGATCCTGTGCGGAACACGGCCAGGACAGGGCTTCGGCCGCCAAAGCGCGCGCCGCTCTTGAGGATATGCTGCCCTGTGAGGCGGTCGTTAGTCAACTCTCCGACCAGCCTTACGCCCGGCCCCTGCGTGTGCTTGTGGCCGAAGACAATACCGTGAACGCTCATTTTATGAGCGAGGTTCTGGGCCGGGCCGGGCATATTGTGGAACTGGCCACCAATGGCGCGGAGGCCGTGCGCCTGCTGCACGATCACCGTCCCGACGCGCTTTTTCTGGATTTGCGCATGCCCGGCTTTGACGGCTTTACCCTGCTGGGCATGATCCGGCGGGGAGAAACAGCGGCCTCGGCCGATCTGCCGGTTTTTGTGCTTTCCGCCTCGCTTGGCAATGCTGATTGCGCCCGCCTGGACGCTCTGGGCGTTTCCGGAAGATTTCTCAAGCCGCTGCGAGGCCGCGACTTGCTTGAACTGCTGCAATCTGTGGGGCGGAACGTCTCTAAACAGGCCGGTTTCGGGCATGCCGCCTCCGCTGCCCTTCCTGTCTACGACAGGGTGGCGGCCTTGGATGCCATGGACGGTCGGGAGGATATCCTACAGCGTATGGGCACTATTTTTTGTGCCGATTTGCCTGAAAAAGTCGGAGAACTTGAGGCGGCGGCAGGAAAAAAAGACGCGCGCGAGGTGCTGCGGCTGGCCCATGCGATTAAAAATTCGGCGGCGGCCCTGTACTTTATGCGTCTGAAAGCGGCGGCGGCCACGGCGGAAGAATCCGCCGGACGCGGCATTGCGGATCGAGTCGCCATAGCGCGTCTGACCGATGAAGCTGAGGCGGCCCTTATTCAATTTAACGCAAACACATTCCACAAGGTGTCCTTATAATGGCCAAGATTCTGGCGATAGACGATGAAATTCTGGTTCAGGCCATGGTCCGTGAGGCCGGGGAAAGTCTGGGGCACGAGGTATCTACCGCTTCAAGTCTTGGCGGCGGCCTTAAGCTGGCCGGGCAGGGCGTTGACGTAGTGCTGCTGGACATGGTTCTGCCCGACGGCAACGGACTTGAACATCTCAAAGATTTCACATCGTTGCCTTCACACCCGGAAATAGTGGTCATAACCGGGCATGGAGATAAGGAAGCTGTGGCCAGGGCCCTGCATTCCGGAGCCTGGGACTACCTTGTCAAACCTTTGCGCCTGGGCGAGCTGCGCGGCATGTTGGAACATGTGCTGTCCTACCACGCCGGAAGACAAGGGCAAAATTGCCCCGGCTACTTCGAACGCGGGCCGATTGTGGGCTCCAGCCCTTCTCTGGAGCAGGCTCTAAAAAGTTTGGCCGAAGCGGCGCAAAGCAATGTGAACGTGCTGATTCTGGGCGAAACCGGAACCGGAAAGGAACTTTTCGCCAGGGCGCTTTACCGCAACAGTGCCCGAGCCGACAAGCCGTTTATTACTGTGGATTGCGCGGCCCTGCCCGAAACTCTGGTGGAAAGCCATTTGTTCGGCCACGTGCGAGGGGCGTTCACCAGCGCTGACCGGGCCAGGGAAGGACTGCTTTCCGCCGCGGACAAGGGCACGCTTTTTTTGGATGAGGTGGGCGATTTGCCGCTTTCCATACAGGGCACTTTTTTGCGCGCTCTGGAATTGAAACGTTTTCGGCCTATAGGGGCGATCAACGAGCAGTCCGGCGATTTTCGCATTGTGGCGGCCACGCACCGCAATCTGGAAGAGATGTCGCGTCTGGATCTTTTTCGCCGCGATTTGCTCTTTCGCTTGCGAGGGATCAGCATAATAGTGCCCCCACTGCGCGAGCGGCGTGAAGACATAATGGAACTGGCCAACACTTTTACGCAACGCTTTTGCATCCACAACAACTTGCCGCCCAAAGAAATTACCAACGGTTGCGGCGAACTTTTGCACAGCTATTCCTGGCCGGGCAATGTGCGCGAACTGGTACACGCCATGGAGCGGGCCTGTATAACCTCGGGCTCGGAAGAGCGGCTGTATGCCAGCCATCTGCCGGTTGAAATGCGCATTGAAGTGTCACGCGGACGGGTAAAGCCGGATAACGGCGGGGTCAGGCCCGATGGTATGGAAAGCGGAACCGTTCTGCCGCCGCTGAAGATATGGAAAAACAGATCTGAAGAGGACTATTTGCGCAGACTTATGGGACTATGCCAGGGTGATGTGCGCCAGGCTTCGGGCTTGGCTGGACTGTCACGAGGGCACCTTTACGAGTTGCTGAAAAAGCACGGAATGAGCGCGTGATTCAGCAAAAGGAATAAAACAGAGTGCGCGGCTGACTTGGGCGGAAAAATAGGTTTGAAAATGTAGCCACAAGTTATTGAAAAATTTTAATGCATGTTATAATTTAACTATATGTACCATGGATTTTTGCTTCGAATCGGCAATTTAAAAAAATATCAGGAAATTATATGTTTAAAAAATTATCAATTTTTTTGGCTTTGTTCGTGATTTGTCTCATGCCCGGAACAGTTCTGGCCGGTGATGTAGTTTTTCCCAAATTAAAAATTAGTGTGCCGGACGGATGGACCGCCACGCTGGACGGCGATACCTTGGGTATGGTCGCCAATGATAAATCGGCCTCCATGTCCGTTACTGTGGATAAAACTGATGGTGCGAGTCTTAAAGATCTGGCCTCCGAGTTCTCCAAGCAACTGAAGGGCACCAAGCCCACGCGTGATAAGAGCGGCTATTACGAGTTTACGTTCAAGTCCTCCAAAGGGATTGAAAGCAATGCTATGGTTACCGGCGATAAAAAAGAATATGTATTCATCGTAGTTACAGGCAAACATGCCCAGATTAAGGATATTTTATTATCCATAGATATTAAGTAATTATGTTCATTTTTTTTGTAGAATGCTCAGCGGAAGATAGCTCCGGTAGTCTGCCATAGAAAAGACGCGCCGGTAATGCCGATAAAGGCGAAAAGAATATTACGGTAAAGAGTATCGCCAAGGCCCCGGCTGATTTTGAAGCCCAGCCAGGCCCCGAAAACAGAGCCGGGGGTGCCCAGCAGGGACAGGGCTATCGTGTGTGTGCTGTGCAACCCGGCTATGGCTTGCGAAGAAATGATTAATACGCAGGTTACGGCGAAAAAGGCGGCCAGCCCGGCCTTGCTGGTGTCCTTGTTCCAGCCGGCGAGGGTGGCATATACGGCCAACGGCGGTCCGTTGAAGCTGAAGGCCGTCCCAAAAGTAGTGGAAAAAAATCCGGCCACATAACCCCATGATCCGCTTATCACTGTGCGCGAGGCCCCTTCCAGAAACAGCCCCCATGCCGCGTAGCACAGCAAAAAAATGCCCAGCGCCGTCTTAAGGTACACGGGCGGCAGAAAGCGCAGGGCCAGCACCCCGGCCAGAGCGCCCGGAAGCGCGCCGATAACCAGGGGCCGCATACGCGCCCAATCGGTAAAGTCGTGATAGCGCCAGACTTGCTCCAGGCTGACTATAAGCACCATAATTGAGCAGGCTGGGACCGCCAGGGAAATATCCATGCCTTCAAGTACAAAGGGCATGGCGGCCATGCCCGCGCCGATGCCGGTGACTCCGTTGACGAAGCCCCCAACAAACCAGCCCACGGTGAACCAGATTATTTCACCAAAATCCATTATTTGCTCCAGTGCTCGATTCAAACTTCATCGCATTTCGCTTTTGAAATTATCCATTACCGAAAGTTGTTTTTTGAATCTGAGACAGATTATCTCCGTGCCATATTTTTAACAAATTACCGAGTAAAATTAAAAGTTTTTGGTAAAGGGGATGGGGGTACGGGGGAAGGGGGAACCCCTTTTTTCAAAAAGGGGTTCCCCCTTCCCCCGCCAGCTCTACTTCCGCACCAATTTCAACTTGCGGAAAATGGTAGTGCGGTCAACCTTGTACAGCTCGGCCACCTTGTTTATGGAGCCGTGCGTTTTGAGGGCTTTCTCCAGAATATCTCTTTCCATGGCCGCCACTATTTCCTTCAAGGGCATGGGCGCGCAATCGGCGGGGAACATGCCGTCTCCGGAGGAATCACCCCGAATGTGTGAGGGCAGATCACGCAGGCAGATCAGTGGCGGGTCTTTGGTTATAACCAGGTTCTGCACCAAATTTTGCAATTCACGCACATTGCCGGGCCAGGCGTAGTTTTCCAGCGCATTCTTGGCTTCGGGGGAGAAGAAAATGCTCTTTTTGTATTTGGCGGCAAAACGCTCCAGAAAAAGCGTGGCCAGGGGCACAATGTCTTCTCTGCGTTCACGTAAGGACGGTATGCGCAGCGGCGCAACATTCAGCCGATAATAGAGATCGCTGCGGAAGCGTCCGCTCTGTATATCCTCTTCCAAATTGCGGTTGGTGGCGGCAATAACGCGCACATCCACTTTCTTGGGCTGCGAGGCCCCCACTCTGGTAACCTCATTGTCCTGAAGCACTCTGAGCAGTCTGGTTTGCATAGGGATGGGCAGTTCGCCTATTTCATCCAGAAAAATAGTGCCGCCGTCGGCGATTTCAAAATAACCCAGCTTGCCCTTGGAACTGGCTCCGGAAAAAGCCCCCGGCAGATAACCGAACAGTTCCGATTCAATCAAATTGGGAGCGATGCTGCCGCAATCCACCTTTAAAAACATCTTTTCCCGCCGCACACTGGCGTCATGCACCATGCGGGCCAGCAAATCTTTGCCTGACCCTGTTTCCCCCAAAAGCAGTACCGTAGCATCGGTTTTTGCAAATTTTTCCAGTAAAACAACTATATTGCGCATCACCTGACTTTCAAAAACATGTTCGGTGCGCTTGCGCGGTTCCTGTAAAACCTCAAGGCGTTCCGCGAATGCCTCGATAACTTGTTTTTGCTGAAGTATTTGCTCTTGAAACTGGGTGATCATGGTGATGTCGCGCACAAAGGTAACCACCAGGCATACCTCGCCGTCCTTCTCAAACACGGGGTGGCCGCGCAACAGCACTTTTGTGCCGTTGTGGATTTTTTGCATGGAAGTTACGGTTCTTTTGGTGCGCACCACCTCCGGGTTGACCACCGTATCAAAGACGCCTTCTTCCACCAGTGTGGATACGTGCTTGCCGAAAATCATTTCCTGGGTCAGCCCGGTCATCTTTTCATACATTTTATTGACCTTGAGCGAGATGCCTCCGCGGTCGGTAATGAAAAGTCCGTCGTCGAAAAGATCCAGAATATTTTCCACATATTCGGCCAGGTATTTCATGTGAGGCTTATCCTATTGCTTTCTGTATCGCTTCCATTTTGCTCTCATCCAGCTTCACTTCGCCCATGGGGCATTCGCGACCGAGGAAAGCGTATTTTTGCGTGCCCAGCCGGTGATAGGGCAGAATTTCATAAGTCGCATTGGCGTATTTGCGCACCAGTTCGGCAATGGCAACTATATCTTCCACGTTGTCGTTGAAACCGGGAATAATTGGCGTACGCACCTGCACGGGCAGGCTTGGATATGTTTCCATCATGCGAGTGAAATTTGCAAGTATGGGGTCGGGCGAAACCCCGGTCTGCTCTTTGTGTTTTTCGGCATTAAGGCTCTTTATGTCAAAGAGAATGCTGTCCAAATGGCGGCAGGCCTCGTTCAAGTTTTCCCAGGGAGCCATGGCGCAGGTTTCCATAGAAGTATTGACGCGGCGGCGTTTGGCCTCGCGCAACAGCGCCAGCATAAAATCGCGTTGCAACAGTGGCTCACCGCCGGACAAGGTCATGCCGCCGCTGGACCGGGCGTAAAAAGCCGCGTCCTGCTCCACCATGGCCAGTACTTCATCCACACTTTTGTTGTTTCCGTATGTGATTATGCTCTGGGCCGGGCATGCGTCCACGCAGTAGCGGGGGCAACCGTCGCAGCGGGTGCGGTCCACTGTTACCTTGTCGTCTTCGCCACGGCTGATGGCGTTGGCAGTGCATGCCTCCACGCAACGCACGCAGTTGGAGAGGCCAAGGCAACGCAGATTGTTGTAGGCCATTTCAGGTTCGGCGCGCTGCGATTCTGGGTTGGAGCACCAGCGGCAACGCAGGGTGCAACCCTTTAAAAATACTATTGTGCGGATGCCGGGGCCGTCGTGTACGGAGAATTTTTGGATGTTGAAGACGTAGCCGGTAGTTTTTCTGTCAGTGAGGCTCATTTTTTTCACTCCGTGAGGGGGATGGGGGGGCGGATGCCTGCTGGTTATATATGAAAGAAGCGTGCCAATTTTTATTACGCTGGCGTGAGGGGGGAATAGACTGGCGCTTTGCCGCGCTGCCGCGCGATGTGGATAGGTGCCGCCCTGGTAGGGCGTCCACTATGTTCTCACGAGCGATATGTACGTGGAACTCTATTCCCTGGTTTCGCATGTGTGATGTGGGCTTCAATGTGCGATTGGTGGTGTAAATTTTTTAAAGCTGGCAGCAGGCGCGCGGTGAGTTACGTCTTTGAGCCGTCAATACAACGATATGCGGCGTGTCGGCGGACAAAGAGAGAGAGAGAGAGAGAGAGAGAGAGAGAGAGAGAGGGGGAGAGGGAAATTTTTCAAAATTTTCCCTCTCCCCCTCCAATCAGTTTTATTAATTATTCATTCAATCAATTAACCATATTACTTACTAATACATGCTGCCGTGGGCCGTGCGCGCGATGAGGTCATTCTGCAGATCTGGTGACAGGTCTACGAAATAGGCGCTGTAGCCGGCTATGCGCACGATGAGGCTGCGGTATTTGGCCGGGTCTTGCTGTGCGGCCAGGAGGGTATCTTTGTTTACCACGTTGAACTGAACGTGCCAGAGCTTAAGGTCGCAGAAGGTCCGGATGAAGGAGATCATTTTGCGGGTGCCTTCGTCGCCTTCGAGCGATTTGGGGGTAAACTTTATGTTGAGCATGCGGGCGGCGCGGTCGCGGTAGCCGTAGTTTTTGCTGTGGTAGTTGGACAGAAGGATGGCGGTGGGCCCCATCACATCCGCGCCGTGCGAGGCCGAGGTGCCGTCTGAGAGGGCGGTCCAGGCCGAGCGCCCGTTGGGGGTGGCGCTTACCACTTTGCCGAAGGGCACGTGCGAGGTGAAGGGCACGTAGCGCACGTCGTTGTGCATGCCGAGCTCGGCGGAATATTTTTTACCGTATTCCACGGAGATGAGGTCGATATCACGGGCTATGGCGTCGGCATAGGCGTCGTTGTTGCCGTAGCAGGGGGCCGAGCGCAGCATGGCGCGGATGTCTTCCTTGCCCTCGAAGTTGCAGGCCAGGGCGTCGAGGATTTGCTTCATGGTGAGCTTTTTGTCTTCGAACACCAGTTTCTTTATGGCGGCGAGGGAGTCGATTACGGTTCCGTAGCCTATGTATTCAAAATAGCCCAGATTTATGCCTTCGGGAATTTGCGGGGTATGCAGGTCGAGACAGTGTTTCATGCAGAGATCGTGCATGGCCGAGCCCATGGGCTGGGCAAAGTGCTCGCCGCGCAGTTTGATGATCAGATATTGCTGTATGAAGGCTGTTTTGAGGAATAGCAGATGTTGTTCTTTGTAGGCTTCCCAGAATTTTTCCCAGGTCTTGAACTTGGCGGGGTCGCCGGTTTTGAGGCCGAGCTGCCTGCCGGGGAATTTTTTCATTTGCCCATTGTATAGCACCATTTCCAGAGCGGCGGCGAAGTTAATGTATGCGCCGCCGCTGGTGTAGGTGTCGCGGTTGGGCATGCGGGCTTCGGTGCAGCCGGAAACGGCATAGTCGTAGGCTTCTTCAAAGGTTGCGCCTTTGGATACGTAGAGAGGCACAACTTCTTCGTCGTTGATCAGCTTGGGGAACCCGGAACCTTCTTTTATGGTTTCGGCAACTTCCCATAGGAAGCGTTCGGGCGAGCGCGAATGGATGCGGGCCGCGAGATCGGGGTAATGCATGGGAAATTCGCGTTTGGACTTAAGGAAGAGATAGGTAAGGTCGTTGGTGGCGTCGGCCCCTTCGGGGGTTTGCCCGCCGATGGTCACGGCTTCCCAGTGGGCGTAACCTTCGTTGAAAGCGCCGCCGGTGGGGGATATGTAGAGGTCGATGAACTGGGCCATGCCCACCCACATGCACTCCAGAAGTTCAATGGCGCTTTCTTCGGTAATGCGGCCTTCTTCGAGATCTTTTTTGTATAACGGGTAGAAATACTGGTCCATGCGCCCATTGGATATGATGGTGCCGGTTTTCTGCTCTATGCGCGAAAACATTTGCATGAGCCACTGCGATTGCACGGCTTCGTGGAAGGTGCGGGCGGGGTTGGCCGGAACATGATCGCAATTGGCGGCTATGGTGAGCAATTCCTGCTTGCGGGTGGGATTTTGCTCGCTTTCAGCCAGTTTGCGGGCGAGATCGGCATGGCGCTTGGCCCACAGGGCAATGGCGTCGCAAACGATGATAATGGCTTCGAGGAAGGGCTTTTTACAGCAATTGTCTTCGGGACTGAGGGAATCAAGGGCGGTGAGCTTTTCTTCGGCTTCGTGCTTGATGCCGTTGAAGCCGCGCTTCAGGATTTTTTCATAGTCGTGCACCCACTGGATGGATGAGCGGAACGATGAGGTTTCATTGACGATGAAGCGCGACATCAGGCCTTCGGGGTCGTCATAAGTGAGCTTGTGCACGTCTTCGGGCAGGGCGGCATTAAGGGCTTCGTGATAGGTTTTGCCTTTCCAGAAGGGGGCTATTTCTTCAATCACGATGCGGGCGTCTTCCTCGGTAATGCTGAAGGGCGAACCGGGGCGGCTGGGCAGTTCTTTGATCGCGGTATCGAGGAAGTCACCGTCAAGTTCGGGGTAGAGGATGCCGTAGCGGCCCTGGCATCCGGCGCGACCGGCGATGAGTTGATGATCGTCGATATAAACGGCTATTTTGGAAGCTATGTTGTACATGGCTTTGGCCCAGCGCAGCACCAGGGGCTGACCTACGGTGGCGCGCATGGACTCGGTGAAATATCTGGCGCGTTCCACATCAATGCGCGGTTTAAGCTGCTCAAAACCTTCAAGAATGGTAAAGACACGCTGATGGGTTTGGCGGAAGCGATCTTCCTTGCCCGCGATTTTGTCTTGAAGGCGCTGCTCGTGGGGCGACATGGTTTCGCAGCATTGTATGGTCATGATCGGCTCCTTGATAAATTTGGGTGTGTTTGCGTCGTCGCATGTGACGGCTGGCGCAAGCTATATATCATTTACCGTGCCAAAGCCTTTTTATGCAGAAAAAATAGCTGATTGGCCCATCTGAGGCCGTGTGATGCCTATAAAAGCGGAGTGCTAAGCTGCAAAATTGCAACATTAAAAGGTTATTGTGTAAAAAATTCCTTGTTAATATTTGTAGTTAATAAGTATTGCACAAAAAAAATTCCGTGTGGTAAAAATGCAACAAGCCTTTAGAAGCAAGTAAAACTGATGCGCATTCAGCAACAGGACTGCGGAGTTGTCGTTGGAGGCGGCAATAGTAAGATGGCAAGGCATGTTGCAAATCTGCTCAGCAAGTGCAAATTTGCAACAGAATGGAAACAATATGAAAACGGGAGATAGTGAATTTTATAACAATCATTCCTGATAGGATGTTGCGAATTTGCAACAACGACTGATTGCGCCGCGCGCAGCGTATCGTTGGCCGTAACCTCAACCATGTCGCGCTGTTAACAGGTCAGAGCCGGTTCTCCGGCTTTGATTAACAGTTTGATGCAAGTTGGTATTTATCTTGCTCTATACAAGGCAGTTACGAGCCCGCCAACGTCAACGCGGACTTTGGACATCCCGATAGGCGCGTCTACTGACAGCGGGTATGAATGGTTTTCAAACCAACCTACTAATCGCATTTCATTCTTGAAGTGCGCCAAACTCAATTCGGGAGGTTACCCGCATGAAGCGTCTGCTTCTGTCCGCCCTGCTGTTCTGTCTGGGGGCAAGCCCAGCCATGGCCGAAAAATTTGTAATCGGCTTCCAACCTTACGACACCATTTCTTACCAGGTTATTGTGAATGCCGAACTGGGGCTGTGGAAAAAATACGTCCCCGCCGGCACGGAATTCGAGTTCATGCCCGCGCTTCAGGGCACTGTTGTGGCCAACAACATGCTGGCCGGCAAGGCCGTTGTGGGCCATATGAGCGTTATGCCCGCCACCATTCTTTGCTCCAAAGACAAACAGGCCGAAATAAAAATGGTAGCCACCAGCGGCATGTCCGAAGGCACCCGCTGCTCGTTGGTTCTGGTGCGCAAGGACGCTCCGGAATTCAAGAGCAACGAGGAAGTTGCCGCGTGGCTTAACGGCAAGGTAATTGCCGCGCCCAAGGGCAGCGCCTCCGACCAGTATCTGCGCCGTTTCTTTGAAAAATACAATGTTAAGCCCGGCGAATATCTGAATCAGTCCATTGAAGTTATCGCCACCAACTTCCGCATTGGCAAGCTTGACGCCGCCTCGTTGTGGGAACCCACCCTGTCGCGCATAGCCAGCGACGTGGGCGAAGGCGTGGCCCGCATCGTGGCCGACGGTCGCGCTTGCGGCAACCCTGACCTGGGTATTGTGGTCATGCGCGCCGACTTCCTCAAAAATCACCCCGACGTGGCCAAGGGCTACATGCGCTCCGAACTTGAATCGCAGCGCTATCTTATGGACCCGGCCAATCAGAAGAGCGTGATTGAAATGGTCTCCAAGTACGCCACCGGCATTCCCAAGAAGGTGCTGTGGTACTCCATCTACGGTCATGTTCCGTCCAACAGCAAGGAAGAAGTGCGCGAATGGAAGTCCTTCTACTTCAACCAGAAGGAACTGGACAACATCAAGACCGTGGCCCCCTTCCTGCACAAGGAAAAGGTAATTTCCGTGCCCGCGCTCAAGGCCGGAACGGTTGACGACAGCCTGGCCCGCCAGGTGTTCAAGGAAGCCGGCTACACCCCGGTAGCCCCTGACGCCACCCTTGGCTATATCAAGGGCAAGATGCCCAAGGACTGCCCCTTCACCGATTAAGAAAGGCGTTTTTTGCTCCTTTTTTAGTAAATGAGCGTAATAGTTGATCCCCCTGCCGCCGCAACTCCAGGGGTTGCGGCGGCTTCCCCCGAAATTTCAAGGAGGCGTGCTTTGTCCACCGCCGTCGTCAACAGCCAAGGCCAATGCGTTGTGGCCAGCCCGTTCAGGCTTACCTGCATACGTTTAATGGACTGGTTCAAAAGCCCTTCGCCTTATTACAATATTTTCGGCATCGTCGGGTTTGTTCTCACCTGGTATCTTTTGACCGAGTACTGGAATTTGCCGTTGTTCAACAAATTGCCCGGCCCGGTTGCCAGTTTCCATGAATGGGTCTCGGACGATCCCATTTACGGCATATCCATTTACACCCCCGACTATTACCACCATATCGGCGTCAGCGTCTGGCGCGTGTTCCAGGCCTTTGTGCTGGCAACGCTGTTCGGAGTGCCCATCGGCCTTTTCATGGGCTGGAGAAAGACTTTTAAAGACTACACATTCCCTTTGCTTGAAGTACTGCGCCCCATTCCCATGCTGGCCTGGGTACCGCTGTCAATTCTCATGTGGCCGGGCCGTGAGGCGTCCATTATCTTCTTGACTTTTCTTGGTTCTTTTTTCGCTACGGTGCTCAATACTCTGCTTGGCGTGGAATCCATAGATGAAGTTTATTTCCGGGCCGCCTCTTCGTTGGGGGCCAAGCCGCGCCAGGTTTTCACCAAGGTAATTCTGCCCGGCGCTCTGCCGTTTATCTTCACCGGGTTGCAAATAAGCATGGGTTTCGCCTGGTTTTCGCTGGTTGCCGGTGAAATGCTGGCCGGTGAATTCGGCCTGGGCTATCTGATTTGGAACTCATTCATTCTGGTGCAGTATCCGGTAATTATCATCGCCATGATTACTCTGGGCGTGGTGGGTTCTTTGAGCAGTTTCATCATCAGGCTGGTGGGCGACAGGCTCATGCAGTGGAAAGTAAGGGAGGCTGCCAGATGAGCGCGGCGCGTCAAATATCGGATGAAAAAAGCCCCAGGGGCCGCATCAGCATACGCAATGTAAGTAAAATATATGACCCCGACGGGGCCAGGGTGCTGGCCGTGGACAATTGTTCCATGGAGATAGAAGCCGGGGAATTCTGTGTGGTGGTGGGGCCATCGGGCTGCGGCAAGACAACATTGCTCAATGCCATAGCCGGTTTCCACGGTATAAGCGAGGGCGAAATACACCTCGACGGCGAGCTTCTATGCGACAAAAAACGCACTCCCGAACCTGGTTCGGATCGCATCGTGGTGTTTCAGAACGGCGCGCTGTTCCCTTGGTTCACGGTGCTCGACAATGTAATTTTCGGCCCGGTGATGCAGGGTGTAATGTCGGAAAAGGAAGCCAAGGACAAGGCCCATTACATGCTTGGCCAGATGGGCCTTATGGGCATAGCCTCCAACTATCCCAGCGAAATATCCTCGGGTATGCGCCGCCGCGTGGAAATAGCCAGGGCCATGATGAACGACCCGCGCGTGCTGCTGCTGGACGAGCCCTTCCGGGCCATGGACGCCCTTACCAAAACCGTGGTGCATCAGTTCCTGCTTGATGTTTACGACAAGAGCAAAACCACCATTTTCTTCATCACCCACGACCTGGAAGAAGCCATTTTCCTTGGCAGCAAAGTTTACATCATGACCACCAGGCCGGCCACCATAAAAAAGATTCTCAATGTGGACATACCCAGGCCCCGCGATTTCAGGGTGCTTTCATCCCCCGACTATCTGCGCCTGAAAGAAGAATGCATTGCCGCCGTGCACGAGGAAGCCATCAAGGCTTTCAAGGCCGGCGAACGGGAAATGTAGGAGGAGGCCCGCCATGTCCGAAAAAAAATCCACAAACGGCTTTATCAACTGGAAAGTGCTGCGAAAGCGCGTTTTCAGCATAACTTCCCTGCGTGGAATACTCGCCATACTTGCTTTTACCGTAATTTGGGAAATAGGGGCCAGGTACAAATTTCCCATTATCGGCAACGTGCCCGCGCCTACCGTGGTGTTGAAATCACTCTGGGTTCAGGTGCATGAGTTGTATTACTGGCTTTCGTGGAAAGACAGCATGATCCGCATCATGACCGGCTTTGTGATCGCCCAGATTCTGGGGGTGCCCCTGGGCCTGATGCTCGGAGCCAACAAGGTGGCCCGCGAAACCATTTATCCCGTTTTCGAAATCATGCGCCCGGTGCCGCCTCTGGCCTGGGTGCCGGTGTCGGTTATTTTTTGGCCCACTCCGGAACTAAGCATGATTTTCGTGACCTTCCTAGGCGCATTCTTCACTGTGGTGCTGAATATTGTCGAAGGCGTGTCCACCATAGACGTGCGTTATATCCGCGCGGCCTATTCCCTTGGTTCTTCGCGCAGCGACATTTTCTGGCGCATTCTGCTTCCGGCCAGCCTGCCGAGCATTGTGGTGGGCATGACCGTGGGCATGGGCATAACCTGGGCCGTTGTTGTGGCCGCGGAAATGATCGCCAGCCAGACCGGACTGGGTTATCTGACCTGGCGCGGCTATGTGGCCGGGGAATTTCCCCTGATCGTGGTCGGTATGATGAGCATCGGCATAGCCGGATATATATCCTCGGCTTTCATTCGCGCCATAGGCGGCAGATTCACTCCCTGGCTGAAAACCAGATAATCCCCGAAGGAAGGCGAAATGAACATGCTCAATCCCGGCCTCGGAGCCGGTGAAATGAAAGTAACCGGTATATCCAAGTCTTATGGTTCCGGCCCCGTTTGCAGGCAGGTGCTCCACGATTGTTCTTTCCTTCTGGAAAAGAGCAAGCTCACGGTGCTCATCGGGCCTTCGGGCTGCGGCAAAAGCACGCTGATCAATGTGTTGGCCGGTTACGAGAAAGTGGACAGCGGCTCAATCACCATCGACGGCAAGGAAATAAACGGCCCCGGCCCGGATCGTCTGGTGGTTTTTCAGGAAACCGCGCTTTTTCCCTGGATGACCACATTTGAAAACGTAAGTTACGGCCCCATGGTGCGCAAAGAAATGGGCAAGGAAAAATTGCGTGAAACCACCATGAAGCTTTTGCAGATGGTTGGCCTTGAGGACTTCAAGGACAAATATCCTCCTCAGCTTTCCGGGGGCATGCAGCGCCGGGCCGAACTGGTGCGGGCCATGATCAATCACCCCAAGGTGATGTTCATGGATGAGCCTTTCCGCGGTCTCGACGCCATGACCCGCGCTTTGATGCAGGAATATTACGTGCGTCTTTTTGAAGAGCACCGTGGTACCAACCTCTTTGTGACTTCCGAGCTGGAAGAGGGCATTTTCCTGGCCGACCGCCTGGTTATCCTCACCAACCAGCCTTGCACTGTGAAAAAGGTAATGGAAGTTGAACTGCCCCGCCCGCGCGAGTTCACCATGATGGCCTCGCCGGAATATCTGGCCATCAAACGCGAAGCGCTGGAACTGCTGCATGAGGAAGCTATGAAGTCTTTTGCCTCGGGTGCGGTAAACGCGGCGGACTTCCTCGAAGCCTATTCGCAATTGGGACAGGATCAGGCGATTCCCACCGTACATAAGTAAGGAGGTCTTTAAAAAATGAATTTTGCTCCCCCGACTTTGTCAAAAAAGCTGTTTTCTTCGCCAGGAAATAAAATTCATTTTTTTAAAGACAACCTTTGGTAACCGTGAACACAAACAAAAGTTTTTGAAAGAGGGAGGGGGTTTGGGGGAGGGAGAAAACTTTTTTAAAAAAGTTTTCTCCCTCCCCCAAGGCTCCCCCGTAAGGATCTCCTTATGTCCATAATCGACTTCCGCTTCCGGCCGCACACTCCGGAAATCATCAACGGCATCAAGAACAGCGCCATGTTCAAAGCGTCCTGCGAGGCCATAGGTTTTGACAAGCGCGTGCCCGAGCCTTTGCCCCAGGTAGTGGAGGGGTTGCAGCGGCGCGGGGTGGAGCTTTGCGTCATTACCGGTCGCGACTGCGAAATTACCTATGGCTTTCCGGCCAACAACAATAGCGTGCTGGAATTTGTTCGCGCCTACCCCAAGTTGTTCATGGGCTTCTGGGGTATAGATCCGCACAAGGGTATGAAGGCCGTGCATGAGGTAACTCATGCGGTAAAAGAGTTGGGCATGAGGGGCATCGCCACCGATCCCTACCTGGCTCACATTCCGGCCAACGAGGCTCGCTATTATCCGATTTATTCCAAATGCTGTGAGCTTGACGTGCCGGTATTCATCACCACGGCCCCTCCGCCTCAGGTGCCGCGCGCGGTTATGGACTATGTGGACCCGCGTCATGTGGACATTGTGGCCCGTGATTTTCCCGAACTGACCATAATCATGAGCCATGGCGGCTATCCTTTTGTGAACGAAGCCGTATTCGCCTGCATGCGTAACGCCAATGTGTACATGGATTTGTCCGAGTACGAGCTTGCGCCCATGGCCGACGTTTATGTGCAGGCGCTCAATACCTGCATAGCCGACAAGGTGGTTTTCGCCAGCGCCCATCCCTTTGTGGAACAGGCTGAAGCTATAGAAATATATAATAATCTGAATTTGAAGGACGAAGTGCGCCGCAAGGTCATGTATGAAAATGCCCGGCGTATTCTGAAGCTTTCCGGTGGCGCGAAAGTCTCGGCCACGGTGAAGCCTTACGGCAACGGCTTGCCGATGCCGTTTATGCCTTTCATGCCGGGGCGCTAGACAAGTTAAAGAATGCCCGGTTTTTTACAGGTCAAAATTGGCTGTGGGTATTATTCCTTATAGCCGACGGCAGTCGCGAGCTGTAGCGAGCCTTTGAGCGAGAAGGCGCATTTTCCGGATTCACTCCGGCAAACATCTATGCGCCGCGGGAGCGGATAAATGAGTAAACAAGATTTTATAGAAGCCGTGCGCGCGGCGGGCATAGTGGGCGAGGGCGGGGCCGGATTTCCGGCGCACGTCAAATATGCCGCCGAGGCCGAAACGGTTATCGCCAACGGCTGCGAATGCGAGCCGCTTCTGCATACCGATCAGCACGTAATGCGCCACGAAAGCGCGGCGCTGGTGCGCGGGCTTCGCGCTCTGGCTGACGCGGCCAATGCGGGCCGGGTGGTTCTGGCCCTGAAGGCCAAGCACAAGGAACTTGTGGCCCACCTGCGCGAGGCTGTGGCCAATAGCGGAATTGAGCTTTTTTTGCTGGACAATTTTTATCCGGCCGGGGACGAGCAGGTTCTAGCCCGCGAAATAACCGGGCAGAGCGTGCCGCCCTTGGGCATTCCTCTGCAAATAAAGGCCATGGTGGCCAATGTCGGCACCCTGGTCAAGGTTGACGCGGCGCTGCAAGGCCGCCCGGTTACTCACAAACTGATGACCGTAACCGGAGAAGTGGCTCGCCCGGGCGTGATTAATGCCCCCTTGGGAGCTTCCTTGGCCGAATGCCTGGCCGCCTGCGGTGGGGCCGTGGTTAAAAATCCGGTGTTTATTGCCGGAGGGCCGATGATGGGCCGTTTTATCGGCGGCCCGCAAGAATTAGCCGGGGAAACAGTGGTCAAAACCGGTGGAGGGTTGATTGTGCTGCCAAGCGGGCATTATCTGCACCGCAATGCCGTGCTCAAAAAAGAAAGCATGCGCCGCCGGTCCGCTTCGGCTTGCATTCAATGCCGCACCTGCTCGGATTTGTGCCCGCGCTATTTGATTGGACATCCCTTTGAGACCCATAAGGTCATGCGTGCCTTTGGCGCGGGAAGCGAGCTCGAAAACGCGGACATCGCCATGCTCTGCTGTGAATGTGGCGTGTGCGAGCATTTTGCCTGTCCAATGGAACTGTCGCCTCGGCGTATTAATCAGGCAGTAAAGGAGGTTCTGCGTGAAAATGGCAAAAAATACGAAGGAACCCGCGAGATTATGGCGCACAATCAGGAGTGGCGCTCTTACCGCAAGGTTCCCGTGGAGCGTCTGGCCTCCAAAATAGGCATAGATCGTTACATGCATCTGAATACGCCCTATATTGGCGAGCTTGCCCCGGTCTCCGTCAGCGTGCCCCTGCGCCAGCATATAGGCGGCCCGGCCGTACCCGTAGTGCGCGAGGGCGATGCGCTGAAATGCGGCGATTTGCTGGCCGAAGCGCCGCAAACAGGTCTTGGCGCGCGAGTGCATACCGGAATTTCCGGGTTGGTGGGTAAAGTGGACGGCAGTGCAATCTTTATAAATAGTTCCGCTTAAAAAACAGCTTCCAGTGACAGATAATTTCAAAAACAAAATACTGTAACCGGGTATTTTCCAATGGAAAACGACATCAATCACGCGGCGGTCGGAATGGCCGAATACACCAGTATAGCCGCCGGAATGGAAGCGGCGGACATAATGGTAAAAACAGCCGATGTAACCCCGTTGTTTTTTAAAACCGTATGCCCCGGCAAATATCTGGCGGCCGTATCCGGTGATGTGGCCGCTGTACAGGCCTCACTGGCGGCGGCCCGCGAAGCGCGGCCCGGAAGTTTGGCCGACTGGTTTGTGCTGCCCAATATTCATCGCGAAGTAGTATCCGCCCTGGCCGGTTGCGTCCCAATAATAGAACGAGGAAGCCTCGGCGTTGTGGAAACCTTTTCCGTGTCGTCCGCCATTGTGGCTGCCGATGCCGCCGTAAAGGCCGCCGATGTGCGCCTGATCGACGTGCGCACCGCCCTGGGCCTGGGCGGAAAAGGCTATGTCCTGATGTGCGGCGATGTGGCCGCCGTGCAGGCCGCCGTGGACGCCGGTGCGGCTAGGGCCGGAGAAGCCGGGCTGTTGGTGGGGATGACCGTTATCCCGCGTCCCGCCGACTTGTTTTGGGAGCAGATTGTTTGAAAGTACCCCCATCCCCCCTTTACCTAAAACTTTTGTTTGCCGGATGTGGGAATATTTGGAGTCTAAAGCATTTTGTTAATTAAATTAGTAAAATAAATGAATGATTGAAAAAGTAAAATGCTACAAATGTGAAAGATTGAGCCGGGTAGGAGCATATTTATGGATAACAGCCAGCCCGCACAGGGCTTTGTGGAAGTTACAAGCTATGTGGCAGCCATTGAAACCGCTGATGTGATGGTCAAGGCCGCCGACGTGAAAATTGTCATGGCGCACAAGGTGGACGGCCCCTTGGTGTGTGTGGTGTGTGAGGGCGATGTGGCCGCCTGCAAGGCTTCGGTGGACGCGGGCCGCGATCTCAATGCACTCCGGGGCACTCTGATTACCGCTAATGTGATTCCCCGGCCGCAAAACGGGGCTGGAGAACTACATACGGTAATCGATAGCATGAAGGCCCGCAAAGCCGCCAAAAAAGCGGCCAGATCCGGAGCGCGAGCCACCCCGGCTAAGGCCGAGACGAACGGTGGCGAAACCCCTGAAACTTCGAAAAAGCGTAAAAATTAAAGTATTTCGCTTGCGAAATGCTCTGACGGCCCGTGCGTTGTCAATGTTCTAGAGGTTTCAGGCCATAAAAGGAAATTTTGATGAAAACCCTGATTACCGCCAATGAGGTCAATGCGGCCAGAAAAGCCGGACAAACCTCCATTCGCTTGCCACAAGACGCGCTGATCACCCCGCAAGCCAGGGATGACGCCAGAGAATACGGCATAGCCTTGGTGCGCGACAGTGAGGGGCGGAATTCAGAGGATAATGGAATCCCCGCTGTCGGCACGGCAACTCCGGCGGCAAGCGCACGCCAAAGTCCCGCTCCGCTGACCGTAGCCGCCATGCCTGCCCACGCAAGAGCCGAGAACGGCAATCCGTCCGCGCCGTCCACCGCCAAAGCCGCATCCTTTATCCATCGGAGCGCGGGCATTACCTTGGCCAAACGCAAAGAACTTCCCCTTGCTCCGGGCGGCCTTACTCCCGCGTCCGGAGCGTTGAGCCTGTTCGAAGCGCTGGTTCCGGCCAAGGGGCAACCCGGCGCGGGCTATATGTGCTGGGAAAACAGTTCGTTCGCCTGGACCTTTGATCAGGCGCACATCCTGGTGGTGCTTGAAGGCGAGCTTGTACTTCATTTTGACAACAGGGAAATCACCGCCGAACCCGGAGACACCCTGCGTCTGGATTCCGGGTTGTCCGTTACCATGGTTGCCAGGGGGCGCGTCTGTTGCGCCTACGGCTCCTGGTGTAATTAGAGAATTTCACTCGTGAAATGCTTTGAATTTAAAATAAGCAGGCTGAATCATGATTTTTCTTACTGAAGAAGACATCCGAGCCCGCAACGTCGCCCCCGGAGGCGCGTTGTCTCTTTCCCCCAACGAGCGCCTGACCCCGGCGGCGTCGGAATTCGCAGCCTCAATGCGTCTTAATGTGGTTATACCCGGGCAAGGGGGAACGGGCGGCTTCGCTCCCATCGGGACACCATCTGCGGCAACCGGATCTACGGAACCCGCGTGCCGCCCTGACAGCGGGAACTGTTCCGTTGCCGAAGCATCGGCGACGCCCTCCGTGGTTTGCCCGGAAACCGGCATGACCATGTTGGACGCTGCCACCCGAGTGCCCAAAAGCCATCCGCGCATCGAGTTGCGCGGCAAATTGGACTCTCTGCTGGCTATATCGGTACTGGCCCAAACCCAGTTTGATCCCAAAAACCGCCTACCCGGATTTTTAAAGGAATGCTTGGCTGAAATTTCCGGCTGGATCATGCGCGTTCTGGAAGCCGAAGTTTCCGGCGGCATTCTGCCCGCCTGTGCCATGGGCGGCATGGATGCCGAAACCCTGCGCGAATTCTCGCGTGATCCGGCCCGCCTTGCCGGTCTTGAGCCTTTTTGCCCCAATGCCGCGCTGGGCGGCAATGTGGCTCTGCTCAACTGGCTGCGCGCACAGGCGCGGGAAGCGGAAGTGGCGGCGGTGCGGAGCGGACTCAAGCGCGATGATATCCTTAACTCCCTTAACCGCCTGAGCAGCGCTGTATATGTTCTTATGCTGCTGACCATGGCGGCGGAAAAAGGTGTGAACGTCAATGCCGTTGTTAGCCCGCGCAATTGAAGTTTGCCGCGCAAAACCGACTCGTCTGGTTCTGTCCGACGGCGAGGATAAGCGGGCCGTCACTGCGGCCATGCGCCTTGCCCGCGAAGGACTGGCCGCGCCGGTGCTGCTCGGGCGGCCTGCCGTGGTGTCGACCCTGATGCGCGAAGAGCTTTGCCGCTCGAATGATTTGCCTGCGCCCATACAGGTCATTGATCCTTTGTCCATAGATGTGGTCTACCAGAATGCTCTGGAATATCTGGCCATATGCCGGGCCAAAGGTAAGGAAATCAGCGAGGAAAAGGCCGTGCGGGCCATGCTTTGCCCCTTAGCCGCCGGGGCCATGATGTTGCGTCGGGGCCAGGTGGAAATCGGAGTTGCGGGAAATGTTTCTTCCACAACCGACACTCTGCGCGCCGGGCTGGCCGTGTTGGGAACAGCCCCCGGCATAAAAACTGTTTCCGGCTTTTTTTTCATGGTGTCGCCGCCGGACGCGAGCGGAGAACGCAAAATCCTGCTTTTTGCCGACGCCGGAGTCATTCCCGAGCCCACGGATGCGCAGCTTGTGGACATAGCCATATCCTCGGCCGGGCAATACCGGGCCATGACCGGCGACACACCGCGCGTGGCTTTTTTGTCCTTTTCCAGCCATGGCAGCGCAAAGCACCCGGCGGCCGAACGTATGCGCAAGGCCGCTGAAGCCACGCGGGCCAAAGATCCCACCTTGATCGTGGACGGAGAATTGCAATTCGACGCGGCTATGGTGCCTGATGTGGCCGCCCGTAAAACACCGCAAAGCCCGGTGCGGGGGATGGCCAATGTTTTTATTTTTCCCTCTCTGGAGGCCGGCAATATAGCTTACAAAATCGCCCAGCGTCTGGGGGGCTATACCGCCCTCGGGCCGCTGCTGCAAGGTTTGAACGGCGGCTGGCACGACCTCTCCAGAGGGTGCGATGCCGATGATATTTATCAGGTCGCGCTTATTGGCGCTGCGTTGAGAAAGGGAGGTTAGCGGGGGAAGGGGGAAACCCTTTTTTGAAAAAAAGGGTTTCCCCCTTCCCCCG
>JAVBLG010000127.1:0-28865 GCA_031553655.1 Desulfovibrionaceae bacterium
CGAATGAAATGAGCGAAATGCTCTGACGGCCCGTGCGTTGTCAGGGCCGTCCGGACACAAAGTGTCCGTAACTTAGGCGGCGAAGCCGCCGTAATAACATGCTATTCCGAGCCGCCGGTGAAAGGCGGCGCAGGACAATCAACCTTAATTCTAAAAAGACAGTTTCGGGTAATGGATAATTTCAAAAACAAAATGCTATTAAGGGGCAGTAATATTATAATATAAATTAAGATCCGCATCCCCCCATTTCGGGACAACGGCCACACGCCGCGAATTCTAGCGAAAAAGAGGATGTTATGAGTGATATGTATGAAGAAGCTATAGAATCAAGCAGTTCTTCAACCGCAGCAGCCATTTTTAAATTATTATTTTTTAGTTTTCTCGGCCTGTTTTTCTTTTTTGTACATTGCATAGACGGGCAGACCCCACTCTCTTGGGGCATCAAGCTGGCCAAGGTACATCTTGGAACATTCCTGTCCTATTTCGTGGTTCTGGCCACCATAATACTTATGGTAGCGGGCCTTTTCTTCAGTAAAGTACCTATGGTGCGGAAAATTATAGGCAAAGACGGCCCGATCACAAAAAGCCTGTATGTCATCGGATCGGTCATCGGCATTATGGTTTTGTTCAAAATTGGCCCGGACGCGGTGGTTACCAATGAAAACACCGGGCCTCTGGGCCTGATGCTGGCCTATACTGTTTTTGTGACCGTTATGCTCTCGTCTTTGATTGTAGCCCTGATCATTAACTTCGGGCTGTTGCAATTTTGCGGAACCCTGATGGAACCGATCATGCGCCCCCTGTATAAAATGCCCGGCTACGCGGCCCTGGACTCGGCAATAGGTTTTGTATGTTCCGCAGCCGTGGGCGTGTTCGAGCAGAACAGAAACTATCTTAACAAGCTTTACACCCAGAAAGAAGCGGGAATTGTGGCTACAAACTTTGCCCTGCACTCGCTCGGCTTTTATGTGGTGCTTTGCGAAATAGCGGGCATTCCGCAATATTACGCGGCAGTTACCGCCACCTCTGTGGTGCTTGCTTATATAATGCCCATTTTCACTTCACGGGTGCCCCCCCTTTCGGGCCTGAGCGACAATTATCATGACGGCACCCCGCCGAAACCGGACGTAAAAGACAACAGCCCCATTTTAGCCAAGGCCTGGAATCTGGCAGTGGAAACATCCAGAACCTCGGAAATGATCTCCGTAGTGCATTGTGTGGTTGAAGCCTTTGTTTTCTCGCTAAAAATTGGCGCTTATGTTCTGGCCATCGCCACCCTGGCCATGATTATCGGCGAATATACGCCGGTTTGGACCTATGTGGGCATGCCTATGATTCCAGTACTTGAGCTGTTCCGCATTCCCAATGCTGCTGAAATTGCGCCGGCCGTGCTGGTTGGCGTTACCGAAATTGCCATGCCGGCGGTGCTTATTGCCGGAAAGGGAGTTGCACCGGCAGCCAGCTTCTTCATTATAGTGCTCTGCACGCTGCAACTTGTTTCTTTCACCGAAAGCGCCAATGCCATCATGGAATCGGACATTCCCCTGGGATTCAAGGATTTGCTGCTCTGCTTCGTGGTGCGTACCATTTTCGCCATTCCACTTACCGCATTGGCGACGCATTTGCTCTTTACCTGGATGAAGATATAGGGGCTGTCCCCAAATAAGTCTTTTGTCCAATTGACTTCGTCAAGCGGGCTTTTTGCTTAAGTCGAGTACCAGAGAAGTACACTCCTCTCGCAAAAAGCCCGCTTTCCTCGTCCTTGGTCCAAAATCCTCTATTTGGGAACTGCCCCTGTGGCGTAATTCTTTAATTAAAAATTATTACATATCGAACTTGAGTATCAAATTTTCCAGATAGCGCGACTTGAGTTGCTTCTGAGCCAGATTGCGGGCCACGGGCGGCAGGCGCAGCACGGCTCCAAGCACTCCGGCGGCCAGCCTGTGGCTTAATAACGCCCGATTGTCAAAAATAAGATTTTGCAACGTGCCGCGTTCGGCAGCCATGAGCACCAGACGGTGAACCGTGTTCAGCGGAGTTATGGTGCGTCCCTGGCGCGCAATCAGTTTCAAAGCCCCACTGGGGCAGGAGCGCACACATACGCCGCAGCCCAGACAGGTGTCTTCATTAATTGCCGGGGGCGTTTTTTCTTTTTTTCCCTCTAGCCGCTCTCCGTCTTCATTAATTTGGAAAGCTGTGTCGATTTCTTTTCTATTACCAAGCGTTTCCATCCCGTTACGCAAGGCATTGACCGGGCATTTTTTAACGCATATGCCGCAGGCCAGGCATTTTTCTTCATCCAGGCCAATAATAAAGTTGGAATGCATGCTTTGGGTGATGCCGAAGCGCTTAACCGCGGCCAATGCCTCGCAACAACAGCCGCAGCAATTGCAGATAAAATTCACCCCTTCGCGATTATTTTCGCCAAATTGCACCAGGCCCGCCTCTATGGCTTTTTCCAGCATGGCGTGGCCTTCAGCCTTGTCCAAAGCTCTGGCGTGCCCGTGTTTTACCAGGGTGTGCGCCGCCGAATTGAAGGTTAGGCATAGTTCCACAGGCGCGTCGCAAGGGACGCCCGTATGCATTTTTTTGTGGCGGCAGTAGCACATGCTCACGCCGATCTTATCGGATGTGTCCACTATATGCGCGGCCCGCTCGTAATCCAGAATTTCCAGACGCGAGGCTTCGTCCAGAGCTGCTTCTTGCACGAAAACCCGCCCAAGGCCGGTTTCGCCCTTAATGAACAGCTCGCGCATGAAGTCTTCTTCCACATTAATATATTGGTGGAACAATTCGGCCAGGGTTTTCTGATCGATATCATCGCGCACTCGCATGAAGGTAAATTCAAAAAATCCGGCCATGGGCGGCGGCAGGCAATAAACCTGCTCGCCATTTTGCTCCATATCCATAAGAATAGCCCGCCCGGACAAATCATCCAGAATTTTGCGGCTTTCAGCCACCGGGCGTTTCCATATGGCGGCCGCGGCCTCAGCGCTGAAAGGCTTTATAGGCAACCCGGCCACAAGCGAGGCTTCTTCCTCGGAAAAAAGCATTTTCAAAATTTCAAAGAGAAGCGGTGTGGCCGGAGCGCCCTGGGGAAAACGGTTCAGGCGCTCGGCCAGACGTCCATAAGCGGAAATGTTGTGGTGGTGCGCCATAGAGCAACCCCCTAGAGCATTTTGCGAATGAAATTATCTATACAACGCACGGGCCGTCAGAGCATTTCGCTCATTTCATTCGCAAAACGCTCTAAAGCATTTCGCAAGCGAAATGCTCTGAAATTATACCAAATCAGCTATTTCATCCGGCGCATGCACTAGATGCCGCGCCCCGGCCTCACGCAATTCGGCCTCGCCGCGAAAGCCCCAAGTTACGCCTATGGAAATCATGCCGGCATTTGCCGCCGTACGCATATCCACATTGCTGTCGCCTACAAAAAAACAGGTTTCGGGCATAAATCCCAGGCCCGCAGCCATGTCCAGGGCTGCCGTCGGATCAGGCTTTAGGGGAACGCCCGGCTTTGCCCCGCGAATGTCGGCGAACGGAATTTGCGGAAAGTAAAAACGCACTATTTCCATTGTCCAGGGATGAGGTTTGTTGGAAAGCACCCCCAGTCGCAAATTCCCACGTCCGCCCAACGCGGTAAGCAGCTCGGAAATGCCGTTGTATGGGTGGCTTTTCACATTCCAGGCCTTGCCGTAAACATTTCGCACATGATCCACCAGATCTTTCATGGCGGTTGGTTCAAGGTCGGCATCGGAGGGCAAAGCCCGACGCATGAGCGTTTCAATTCCGTCACCCACAAAGGATTTATAAGAAGAAATCGGGTGCTGAGGATAGCCGAAGGCCTTTAGCCCGGCATTACCCGCGTCGGCCAAATCTTCCAGACTGTCGAGCAAGGTTCCGTCCAAATCAAAAATTAACGCGCGTTCCATTGCTGTGCCTCAAAAATTTACTTGCCCATAGGTTCGTATGAAGACATGGTACCCAGGAAGTTGTTATTGATAAAACGTACACGTACGCCTTCGGGGTATGCGCGAGGAACCTGGTCCGTACTGCGCACCCTGCTCACCGTAAAGACTTCCTCAGCGCGCTTTTCAAAAGCTCTAACGGCATCGGCGTCGGCAAATGAAAGTTCACCCATCCTGGTGACTTTTGGGGAAATATGCCGGGGAAGAGGCTCACGGTATTCCAATGTGAGCTTGTCTCTGTCAATTTCCACCCGCGCCGCGAAACGTCTGGCCAGCCACAAAGTCGCATCGGGGTCTACCGCCCCGGAAAGAGGGGCAAAAGCATCATTATCGCCCCTTACTATATAGGTGCAGGCCTGCATATCCAGTCCGCCAATAACGGCAAATCCCTTGGTAAGGCTGAACAGGGCTGTGGTGTCGGAGTCCCAGTACCATGGCCCCGGGGTTTCGGACAGGGCCACTATGGCCATGGCCATGCCTGAATCAGGCCTTTTGGCGCCATATATCGCCAGATCGGTTCTGACCGGCACGCCGCCAAGAGAGTTGGTGGTGGTTACCGAAGGTATAACCTCGCCTGATGTAATAAGCTGCATGGAAGGCACGGAAACAGTCAGCTGGGGCTGCCCGGTGGATACAAAGCTGCCGTTATACATTCCCCTGGTTACGCCCACACAGGAAGAAAGAAGAGCCACCACCAGTATAAAAAGAGCACAACGAGCTATTTTCATTCTGTACCTCTAAAAATTTCGCGTTTTCAATTATCTGAAAAAAAGTTCAAACAGCCGCGCCGGGAAAAACCTCGGCCAGCACATCCCGCGCTTCTGTGAAAATGATGTTGAATTGGTTGAATAAGTCAATGATATTCTCATTGGGCGTGTCGCTTGGCGACAATGTTCCCAACGCTTCTTCAAGAACCAGTGACACGTCGGTAAGCCCCTGATGCCCCAAACTCCCGGCCAACCCTTTGGTGGTATGGGCTATGCGCCCGGCTCTGACGTATTCCCCGGCTTCAAAGGCCGCGCGCATGTCCGACATTGTGGCATCGCTCTGTTGCAGGAACTTAACCAGAATTTTGCGATAAAGCTGCAAATTGTTGCCAAGGCGGGACATGGCCTTTTCCGTGTCGAATCCTTCCAACAAAGGCAGATCAAGCTTACTGTCGCCGCCTTGCGGCACTTTCTTTTCGAGGTTCAGAAATTCGGACAACAGATTATAAAGCTGGCGCACGTCTATAGGCTTGGAAATATGTCCGTTCATACCTATAGCCAGGCACTGATCGCGCTCTCTGGTCATGGCGTGGGCGGTCATGGCTATTATGGGCATGCTGTTGTGCTTGGGGTCGGCGCGCAAAATTTTGGTTGCGGTCACTCCATCCATTTTGGGCATTTGTAAATCCATGAAAACCATATCGAAAGCCGGATTGGACGGACTTTCGGCAATCACGGCGAGAGCGTCAACGCCATTGGCGGCCACCGATACATTCAGATTGGCAAGCTCGAGAAGCTCAATAGCCACCTGTTGATTGACCAAATTGTCTTCAACCAGCAGAACCCGCCGTCCGGAGAAGTTGGGCGTTTGCACTGTTTCTGGCGTGAGCCTGGGGGCTTGCTGCTTTCGGCCTTCCTGACCCATCATCAAATCCTGGATGGCGCCAAAAAGCGCGGTACGGTTGATGGGCTTGAGCAAAAATGCCTCGATTCCCACACTAATGGCCTGCCGCTGCGCCTCTTCAGTTCCATAGGCGGTTACCATAACAATCTGAGGAGGGTTAGCAAGGCCCATTCCTGTGAGAATCATGCGGCTGGTCTCTATGCCGTCAACATCGGTCAAGCAGAGATCCATAACGATCAGACGGTACGGCCTGCCTTCCTTTTCCGCCCTCTCCACCTGAAACAACGCGCTTTCGGCATCTTCGGCATCATCCACAGAGCAGCCGAAATCTTCAAGCATCTGATGCACAACCATGCGGTTGGCCTCTTTGTCGTCAACTTCCAAAACCCGCATGCCCTGCAGGCCGGCGGGCAGTTTGAGCCACTCGGACTCATCAAACTCCTGGCATTTCAGATGGCAGGTAAAGGTCATTTCCGTGCCGGCGCCGTATATGCTCTTAACGGAGATGTCGCCGCCCATCAGATTGACCAGCATTTTGCATATGGTAAGGCCAAGGCCTGTGCCGCCGTATTTGCGCGTGGTGGAGCTGTCGGCCTGGGAAAAGGCGGTAAAAAGCCGGCTCTGCTGCTCGGGGGTCATGCCTATGCCGGTGTCACGCACGGAAAAGGAAAGCGTGATGTCATCGTTCTCGCGTGAAGCAAGTCCGCATTCCACAAAAATTTCGCCTTGCGCGGTGAATTTGACGGCATTGCCGAGAAGATTGGTCAAAACCTGGGAAAGCCGCAGCGAGTCACCCAAAAGAGCGTGAGGCACGTCGCTGCCGATGGAGAAAATTATTTCCAGATCTTTGTCGGCGCTGCGCTGGCTGAACAAATTGGCTATGTTGTCAAAAAGCTCGTCAATTCTGAAGCCCACAACTTCGAGCTGCATTTTGCCCGACTCGATCTTGGAAAAATCGAGTATGTCGTTGACTATGCCCAACAACGCATTGGCCGAGCTGTGAATTTTGGCCACATAGTCGTGCTGTTTGGGCGGCAGGCCGGCTTTGAGAGCCAGATACGAGAGCCCGATTATGCCATTCATGGGCGTACGGATTTCATGGCTCATATTGGCCAGGAATTCGCTTTTGGCGGTGCTGGCCAGTTCCGCTTCCTTGAGCAGATAACGATCGGTTATGTCCGAAAGAAAACCTTCCACGGCCGAAGAACGGCCTTCAAGACTTATGTCCACAAGGCGGCTGCGTTCCCACACCCATTTGATGCCGCCATCCTTGTGCCTTATGCGATAAATGCTGGAAAACGGTTGACCGGCCCGCTGGGCGGCCTTGAAATCTTCAATGTGCCGGGCCACGTCTTCTTCATGAACTATGTCCATAAGTGAAATGCGGCTCTGCCCGCCGACAAACTCCTCCGGTCTGTAGCCGGTAAGCTCGACGCTGCCCTCGCTGACAACCTCCATGGTGAACCGGGGCGGATTACTATGACAGCGAAAAGCCATCCCCGGAAGATTGGACATTAGCGTGGTAAGGCGGTGCTGGCTTTCTCTCAGACGGGCACTCTCCACCAGCAAAGCGGTAAAATCGGCCAGTGAGGCTCCAAAAATGCCTTCTTCCGTTGTCCAGGCATGGGAAGAATCGGAATGCTCCATGCAGATCACGCCCAAAAGTTCACCATGAAGATGGATGGGGCAATCGAGCGAAGCACTTACATTGTCCAGAAGATAAGCATCGCGGATCGGGGCTGTTTCCACATCTTCGGAACTTTCGCAAACAGAAATATACCTTCTCTTACTTAACAACTCTCTGTATCTGGAACTTCCATGGACAAGAAAAGCCGGAACTTTGCCGTGTACGCCCGTTCCGGATGAATAAAAATCAGCGCATTCCAGATTGTCGTCACGAAAAAGCCAAATTGAGGCGCGGTCGCTATTCATGGTGGCCGCCGCCGCTTCCACAACAATCTGCAGGCTCTCATAAAAATTTCCGTTCAATATCTTGGAATGGCCGTGAAGTTTTATCAGGGCCTCGTTCTGGCGTTTAAGCTGCAACTCGCGGCGGCTGAGATCATCCAGAGTTTTTCTTCTTCCCTCGGCTACCTCACTTACATCGGTAACTACCTCGACCGAACCGATGACCTGCCCGCCCTTCTCTTTTATGGCTTTGGCGCTCAAAAGCCAGGTGGCGCCATGGGGCATATATTTTTCCGTGGTGGAAGTAGTCCCGGATTCAAGGCTTTTAACCACCGGGCAGCCGTCACAATGCGTTTTTCGGCCAAAGGGCAGCTCGTAGCAAATTTCCCCATAATTTTCGCGCCAATTTATATGGCTTTGCGAAATGCCCAGGCTGTTCGTCCAACGCATGCGGTATTCCTGGTCGATGAAATACACGCCCACCGGCAGATTATCCAGAATTTCAAAGTAAAGTCTGTATTCCCTGGCCTTTTGACGAAAACTGTATTCGATGGTTATGTCGGAAATCATGCCCATCACAGTGTCTTCAGAAATACGGCTGAGCCCGTGACGCACTTTAATTGCCGAAGCGGATGTGAGCAGATCATGCTCAAAAAATATATCCTGCCCCACGCTGAGCACCTGGTCTATATTTTCCAGAAGCTCATCGTAACGATCGCCCATCATCATCTTCAGCAGTCCGGGGTCGTCTTCCAAAGCCTGAGCGCTACAACCGGTAAGATGGATACAGCCGATATCCCAGGAAAATTCCCGGTTACGGCCTATCCGCACCTTGTATATGGCGGCATCAAGCATTTTTGAGGCTGTGAACGAGGCTTGGGAGTCCCAGGGCATGGGCATATGGCTGGCTCCTGATAATTCCGGCGATGGTTAAATTAATTACGCAAGTTATTCTTTAATTATAAAATACCGCGTACGGCGCGTCAATCACAACAATACAAAGAACAGAATCGATGCATCTCATTTTGCATACCAATAAAATCATTCGATTAAGGTGATTAATCGCAGCGCTTTCGCGATTTGAGTACTTCGTAGCTACGCTCCGCCTAATTACGAATGCGTTAGCATTCGGGCACTTGTCGATGCAAGCTACATGAGCCTTTACGTCGGGGCGCGTCAACCTTTTTCATGGGATCAAGGCTGACGCTTCTCGGCAACATAGGCCGTCAGGGCATTTTATTCCCTGCGTTCGCAAAATACCTGCTTTCCACCGAACGGGCGTGCGCTTCAAGCCCTTCAATGCGGGCCAGACGAGCAATAGCGTTGCCGTGTCTATTTATAAATTCCCTTGTCGCAGCCACTATGCTTGTTTTTTTACAAAAAGTATGCACAGAAAGTGCCGAAGAAAAACGGGCCGTGCCCATGGTGGGCAGCACATGGTTTGGCCCGGCAAAATAATCGCCCACGGCTTCGGGTGAATTCCACCCCATAAAAACCGCACCGGCGTGACGTATGCCCGGCAGAAGTGCCCAGGGGTCTGCCACCATAAGTTCCAGATGCTCTGGGGCCAGCCTGTTGGCCAGACGCACAGCCTCGTCCATGCCGGGAGTTATTACCACCGCGCCCCAGTCCCTCAATGATGTGCGGGCAATCTCGGCTCTGGGCAAAGAAGCGCACAACGTTTCAAGCTCCAGAACAACCGCCCCGGCCAGTTCGGGACTGTCGGTTATGCAGATGGCCGAGGCCAAGGTGTCATGCTCGGCTTGGGAAAGCATGTCGGCCGCCACATGGGCTGGGTTGGCCGAGGCGTCGGCCACAATAAGTATTTCGCTTGGGCCGGCGATCATGTCTATGGCCACCCGTCCCTGCACCAGGCGCTTGGCCGTGGTTACATAAATATTGCCCGGTCCGGCAATAACGTCAACCGCCGCAATAGAGCCGGAGCCAAAAGCCAAACCCGCTATGCTCCAGGCCCCGCCTACACGATAAATTTCTTTTATGCCAAGAAGATTGGCCGCAAAGAGAATATACGGATTAACCGAACCATCCTTGCGCGGTGGGGTGACCACGGCTATTTCCTTCACCCCGGCCACCAGAGCGGGAATGGCGTTCATCAGCAGGCTGGAAACCAGTGGGGTTTCGCCGCCCTTCCCACCGGGAACATAAAGCCCGGCACGATCCACGGGAACTACCTTCTGCCCCACCACGCTCCCGTCTTCACGGGTGATAAACCAGGATTTTTCCACCTGAGCCTCGTGAAAGGCGCGTATGGAGGCGGCAGCCCCGGATATGGCCTCGCGATCTTCACGGTTGATGAGCGAAGCGGCACCGGCTATGAGTTCTTCCGGCACCGCCAGGGGCAAGTCAAGAGTCGGACAGTCATACTCGCGGGTATAACGCAAAAGGGCCTCGTCGCCTCTGGCGCGCACCTCGGATATTATGTCGCGCACCTTAGATTCCACGCCTCTATCCTCGCCGCTGCGGCCCGCAAGCAGAGAAAGAAGTTCTGTTCCGTCTTTTTCAGATTTGAAGGCAATGGTTTTACAAATCATTTTTTCTCCATTAAAATAATGCTGTTGTCAACATTTGTCCCCAAAAGGCATGCCATATTGCGAACACAAAAATTTGTGTTCGCAATATCAATTTAGTCTATTGCCAAACCGGAACAAGTTGTATATAGTTCTGCTCCACACGGCGGATGTAGCTCAGTTGGCAGAGCACCTGGTTGTGGCCCAGGTGGCCGTGGGTTCAACCCCCATCATTCGCCCCATTGTTCCAAGGGTTTACGAGAAATCGTAAGCCCTTTTTTCTTTGCTTTCGTATTAAACCGGCCCTTTTGGGTCACTTTTTTGTTTTTCATGAGTCACTTTTTAGGTCACCTGAAATAAAAAAGTAAATTTAATTTCATTTCCGGCTTTCGTCAAACTCCGGCCTGAACTTCTGATACGCTTACCGTATTAATGTCTGCGTCGCCGTGTGTTGTTCTCGGACCTTATAAGGCTGAAACGGCTTTATCCGACATTTGCCGAATGACATGAGACTAGATATTCGTCGGGCTTTTGTGCCTGATTCCAGATAAAAATTGCATGTAATTTTTATCTGAAATCAGGCACAAAATGCTCTACCCGGCATGAGCGGCGGCTTCCAAGCAGTGCAGGCACATGTGAATGTACATACGCGCAGGCGAACTAATCCGGCCCGAGACAGTGCTGAAAGCTCGCCTGAAATCGGCAGCCTCGGCCGCGTACAGCCTTTCCTCAATCAATTGCAATTCTTTGAGCGTAAATTTGCGTTCCATCTTATAATGATTGCCCCATACATGCCCCCACTCGGCTTCAGACTTTGTGGCGGCCTTGCCGGTATGTTGGCGGTGTATAACGCCAACGCTTCCGTCATAAATCACCTTTCCGCCAAGCTTCCAAATTTGCAGGTCATGCTCAATATCGTCCACCTGAGACGGCGAAAAACGCAGGTCAAAATCGGGAATGCCCAAATTACGGCAGGCGGCGCGGTTAAACAGGTGGCAGCACCCCATAACCGTAAGCGAAGGATGGGCGAAGTTGAACTGGCCCATGTCCATAAACAAAGGAACATTGTTGGAGAAAGATATTTTTTGATGCCCTATCACGTCAAAAAAACGCGCCACATACTGTATGGTGGGAATCTCGCCGGGGTTTATCCCTTTTGGCCCCACAACCGTGGCGTCGGGATATTCCTCCATGGCGCGCATATAACGGGTGAGCCATTCACGCGGCAGGAACACGTCGTCGTCAAGATAGGCGAAATAATCAACTTCACGCATGCTCTCGAGATTCCATAGCCAGTTGCGGGCCGCGGGAGCGCCTATGTTAACCGGAAGATGAATGAGCTCAACCGGATATCCCTCGGCAACATTTTGCACGGCAGCAGTGAAATCCTCGTTGGAAAAGGCTGTGGAACCGTTGTTGATCAGCGCTACGCGCGCGCCGCCAAGGTCCGAAGCCAGGAGGCTCCGCAAGGTGTCGAGGGTGACATCGAATTTGTTCCAGGTATAAAACCCCACCCCAATGCGCCTGCCGTCAAGAATTCCCGGCCTTGGCGCGGGGCGGTCAAGAGCGGCGATTAGCCGCACAAGGTAAAGCTGGGACGGCTCCGCTTCAAGGCAGGCAAAATAGTGCTCGCGCGCGGCTTCCGTGTCGCCCGATGCAAGGGCCACGTGACCGGCCAGCAATTCTTGAAACGGTCCGGCAAAGCTTTTCGCCCGGCAGCGCTGCAAAAGCTCTTCATCCCCCATGCCCAGAGCGGCAAAAGCGAACAAATCAGCCCCTAGAGGGGCATATGGACGCTCAAGATAAATAGAAAGGGCCTCGATGAAATGTTTTCGCGATCCTGTTTCCCACAGCCTGGTGACCAACACGAAAAACATTGCCGGAGCTATATCGGGCTGTTTGGCGTGCCGCAACAGCAGGTCTGGATCTGGAGGCAGCTTGTAGGCACTCTGCATGGCCTCAAGGCATGAAGATTGCGGAAGAACGCTTAAAACAGCCTTTACCTGAGCGTGCCACGAAGCGTAAAGAGAATTTGGCGGCACGCTTCTTTCAAAATCGGCCAAAGGTTTATGTAGATAGTCGTCGTAGGGAACAAGCAAAAGCGACTGGCGCAACATCCCAACAACGGCCAGCAATCTGGTACGTTGCGCGGCATGACCGCCTTCGCTGTTCTCACTTATAGCCTGAACCGTCTGCAAGGCGTAAGACGGTGAGAGATAGCCGAACATCAAAAGACGTAAAATCGCTTTACTGATTACCGGGTCATTATTTCGCATGTATTTTCTCTTAAGAGTATAATGCGTGTATACTCTGGTTTTTCATTGCGCGGCGGAAAAAAACACCCAAAGTCCATATGTACGTACCGACAATATTTATTATTCACTTTTTATGCAACAAGACTTGACAATAACGGAACAGGCGAGTAAAGTCCATATTTCGTTCGGGCGGGAGTAACTCAGCGGTAGAGTGCAACCTTGCCAAGGTTGAAGTCGCGGGTTCAAATCCCGTCTCCCGCTCCAGAACACGATTTATGCCATTTTGTTAAAGATGGTACAGTCAGATTTTTGAGTAATTTTTTGCACAAATTTTTGTAAAAAACACTTGAAAAAAGATTTAGACTTGAGTTATAAAATGGCGGCATAGCCAAGTGGTAAGGCAGAGGTCTGCAAAACCTCCATCCTCCAGTTCAAATCTGGATGCCGCCTCCATAAAAAAATTGAAGATGATATTTATATAGCTTTGCGGGAGTAACTCAGCGGTAGAGTGCAACCTTGCCAAGGTTGAAGTCGCGGGTTCAAATCCCGTCTCCCGCTCCAAAGCATATTTAAAAGGCGGCATCGGCACCGTAGATTACAAAATCTTATAAGCTGATCCCGCCTATAATTGACTCGCGGGAATAGTTCAACGGTAGAGCGCAAGCTTCCCAAGCTTGAAGTTGCGAGTTCGAATCTCGTTTCCCGCTCCAAAAGATTAAACGGCGAAAAGCCTGAGAAAAATAAAAGGACTTACAGCAAAAACTGTGAGTCCTTTTTCTGATTTTAACACTTTTTTGGAGGAAAGACGGAGAGCCGATAGATCCAACAATAGCTACCGTAATAGCGGCTGATCAATCATCGGCAATCCGTAGCATTGCTACCATGAAAATACTTCACACCTCCGACTGGCATATAGGCCGAACTCTTTATGGCAGAAAACGCCACGATGAATTTGAAGCTTTTCTTTCCTGGCTTGTAGACATGATCCGACAAAATGAAGTTGATACGCTGCTGGTGGCGGGAGACATCTTTGACACCAGCTCTCCGAGCAATCGCGCTCAGGAACTTTACTACCGTTTCCTATGCCAGGCGGCCGCCTCATCCTGTCGACACATCGTTGTGGTGGCCGGAAACCACGACTCTCCCTCATTTCTCAATGCGCCCAAAGAGTTGCTCAAGGCCCTCTCCATTCATGTGATCGGCAACCCGCCCGAAGCCCTGGAAGAAGAGGTCTTATTACTCTGTAACGAATATAATGATCCGGAACTGATCGTATGTGCGGCGCCCTACCTCCGCGACAAGGATATACGCGTGGCGGAAGCGGGAGAAAGCGTGGAAGACAAGGAGCGGAAGCTCATTGACGGTATTCGCAATCATTATGCGGCTGTGGCGGAGCTGGCCGAACAGAAGCGCAAGGAACTGGCCGTCGATATTCCCATTGTTGCCACAGGCCACCTGTTTGCCGCCGGAGGGCAAACGGTTCATGAAGACGGCGTGCGCGATCTCTATGTCGGCTCCCTGGCCCATGTGTCAGTCGGAATTTTTCCGGCATGCTTCGACTATCTGGCGCTAGGGCACCTTCACGTGCCACAAAAAGTGAACAATTCCGAAACAATGAGATACAGCGGCTCTCCTCTGCCCATGGGGTTTGGAGAGGCAAAACAGCAAAAGAGCGTTTGCCTGGTAGAATTTCACAGCCGGACCGCATCCGTACAGACGATTGATGTACCGGTATTTCAAGAGCTTGAACGTGTCAAAGGAAATTGGGATGACATCTCGGGCCGCATTCGCGCGCTGGCGGAAGCCGACTCTCGGGGCTGGCTCGAAATCACTTACGAGGGCGATGAGGTCATTGGCGACCTGCGCGAGCGCCTGGAAGAAACCATTTCCGGCACGCGCATGGAAATACTTCGGGTAAAGAACAACCGAATCATGGATCGCATGCTGGAAAGAATTAATGCGGAAGAAACTCTCGATGACTTGGACGAAAACGATGTGTTTGAACGCTGTCTGGCAGCCCATGAAGTTCCGGAAGAGCAGCGGCCTGAGTTGATTCGCGCCTACCTGGAAACATTGTTGTCACTGCATGAAGACGATTCGCGGGCGGAATAGGGAGAGCTTTGATGAAAATACTGCGGGTACGCTTCAAAAATTTGAACTCTCTTGTGGGCGAATGGGAAATCGACCTGACGCATCCGGCTTTTTCTTCCGACGGCATATTCGCCATTACCGGCCCGACCGGCGCGGGCAAAACCACCATACTTGACGCCATCTGCCTTGCCCTGTACGGGCGTACTCCCCGCCTGGACAAGGTCAACCAGGGCGGTAACGAGATTATGTCGCGCCACACAGGAGAATGCTTTGCCGAAACCTCTTTCGAGACCCAGGCGGGACGTTTCCGTTGTCACTGGAGCCAACGCCGCTCGCGTAAGAAACCTGACGGCGATCTGCAGCCTCCGAAACATGAAATAGCTAATGCCGATTCCGGTGAAATTCTTGAATCAGGAATAAGGGGGGTGGCGGAGCGGATCGAATCGGCCACAGGCATGGATTTTACCCGTTTTACCCGTTCCATGCTGCTGGCCCAGGGTGGTTTTGCCGCTTTTCTTCAAGCGGAGGCTGACGAACGGGCGCCGATTCTGGAACAGATAACTGGCACAAAAATATATAGCGATATCTCCATTCGCGTCCACGAACGCCAACGGAACGAACGGGAAAAGCTGGATATTCTCCAGGCCGAAACGGCGGGCATCGTAATTCTGGCCCAGGAACAGGAGAAAGAAATTCAACATAATCTGGAGACAAAGCGAAAAGAAAATGAGGACCTTGCCGCCAAACTCGAGCACACCAGGAAAGCCATTGACTGGCTAACCGGAATGACTGCCTTGAAAAAAGAAATCACCGGTCTGGCTGATGAAGAATGCAGACTGCGAAACGTTGTTGATGATTTTAAACCGGAACGCGCCAAACTCGCCGGAGCTCAGAACGCGGCAACGCTTGACGGTCCATATGCAAAACTCAATGTTGTTCGCAAACAGCAGACGGAAGAGCGTACCAAGCTGAAAACCGAAGAAAATACTCTTCCTGAACTAGAATTATCTGCCAAAAAACAGGGTGAGGCGCTAAATTTTTCCGAACAGCAAACCGCCAAGGTAAAGGCGGAACTGAAAGACGCCACGCCTATAATTCAACAGGTTCGTTTGCTGGATCAAAAACTCGCCCACCAAAAAAAATCCCTCCAGGAAGATAAGCAAAGCTGCCAAAAAGACAAGGCGAACATTGATGCGGACAATAAGTCTTTGCTCAAAGCGCGGCAAAAACAATCCGAAATCGAAAAAAATCTGCAAATAATCAGCGGCTATTTTGAAAAACACGCAAAAGATGAATGGCTGGTAAACGGTCTGGAAGACGCGCAGACAGACTTGCGGAATTTATTCCGCAAACAACGGGAAATTACGCAAAACGGACAAAAACATAAGGATGCTTCAACAGCTCTGGAACAGGCGACAAAGTTGCTCGACGCCCGCAAAAAGCAGTTGGCGGTCTGCAAACAAAAATTAGACGATGCGGTAAAGATGGTTCAGCAAGGCAGTGAAGCCTTGAATCAATTACTGGGTAACAGGCTGCTGCGCGAATACCGCGCCGAAAAAGAAACTCTGCTTCGTGAAAAAGTCTTTTTGAACAAAATAATGGAACTCGAAGAACATCGTTCCAGACTGGAAGACGGTAGACCTTGCCCGCTATGCGGAGCAATCAATCACCCGTTCGCAGAAGGCAATGTTCCTGTTCCCGACGCAATTGACCAAAAAATCAAAACATTGGATCTGGTGATCAGCAAAGCCGAGAAGCAGGAAGTCACCATAAAAAAGTTGGAAAAAGACGAGGCTGCGGCCATCAACAATTTGCATGAGGGTGAAAAGCAGGAAGCGGCAGCCGCCAATGAACAAAAAAATGCCGAGAAAACCATTGTCGAGCTGAAAGAAGGCCAAGAAAAACTTCAAGCCGACTTTGCCGAAATGGAACGGGCAATTTATGTAAAACTCACGCCGCTAGGTATTACAGAAATTCCCGACAACGGCATCGAATCATTGTTCCTTTCGCTCAAGGCAAGGCGGGACACCTGGGTGGAACAAATTGGAAAAAAGGCTGAAATAGAAAAAAATCTTGTGGATAATGGCAACGAAATAACGCATCTGAGCGCGGTTGTCGAAACCAGGCGCATCGCTTTAAATGAAAAGCAGGAGCGCCTAAAAAATCAGGAAAGGCAGTATTGCTCAGAGTGTGAAGAGCGTAAGTCATTGTACGGGGACAAAAATCCGGACAATGAGGAAAAACGCTTGAACAAGGCGGTTTCTGACACCGAAAAAACTGAAAAGTCAGCACGAAAAGGGCATGAAGAACAAAATCGGCTATGGAACGCGGCAAAGAACAATGTGGAATCGCTGAAAAAACTCATCAGCGAAAGAGAGCCGGAGTTGCAAGCGTTGGAGGCCGAATTTTCCACCAGGCTGAAGTCGGCCGCTTTTATCGATGAAGATCAATTCCGTGAGGCCTGTCTTACTCTGGAGCAAAGAAACGAATTGGCCATAAAAGCCGGAAAGCTGGATGAGGCCCAAACAGATCTTAAAGCCAGACAAAAGGATCGAAAAACGCGCCTTGACGAGGAAATTGACAAAAACATCACGGACAAAGCTCTTGATGAACTCGAACCTCAATTTAAAGAATACGAGGAATCTCTGAAAGCTTCGCGTGATATTATCGCCGGACTCAGGCACAGACTCAATGAAAATGCTTCAGCTAAAGAACGGATAAAGGGAAAACAGGCGGCTATTGACGCACAGAAAAAAGAATGCCGCAGATGGGAAACCCTCCACGATTTGATCGGCTCCGCAAACGGCAAAAAATATCGCAATTTTGCCCAAGGACTAACCTTTGACATGATGATTGGGCATGCCAACCGGCAATTACGAAAAATGACGGACCGCTACCTGCTGATGCGGGACGACGCCCAACCTCTGAACCTCAATGTTATTGACAACTACCAGGCGGGCGAAATCCGTTCCGCCAAAAATCTTTCCGGCGGAGAAAGCTTTATTGTCAGTCTGTCGCTGGCGCTGGGTCTGTCGCATATGGCCAGCAAAAAGATGCGAGTGGATTCCCTGTTTCTGGACGAAGGTTTCGGCACGCTGGATGATGAAGCCCTGGACACGGCCCTTGAGGCTCTTGCCGGTATTCAGCAGGACGGCAAATTGATTGGCGTCATTTCGCATGTGCCGGCCTTGAAAGAAAGAATCGGCACCCAAATTCTGGTAACGCCCCAAGCCGGGGGCACAAGCCGGATAACCGGCCCCGGATGCGATTGATTGCAATCAGCGAGATACTCTCAATTCCAGGCCCACCGGGCAATGATCGGAACCGAAAACATCTTTTTCAATCCAGGCGTCATGCACGGCCGGAAGCAATTCTTCCGACACAAAAAAATAATCTATTCTCCACCCGATATTGCGCAATCTGGCTCTGGTTTTGTAGTCCCACCAGCTGTAATTGTCTTTGGCATCGCCGTTGATATGCCGAAAAACGTCCACATAGCCTGTCTCCACGAAAGAGTCGAGCCAGGCCCGTTCCATAGGTAAAAATCCGGTAACTTTCTCATTTTGTTTGGGACGGGCCAGATCAATGGGCTTGTGCGCGGTGTTGAAGTCGCCGCAGACAACTACGGGTTTATCGCGCCGAAGCTCTTCGGCATATTTCAGAAAAGCGGAATAAAAGCCCATTTTGTAGGGAACCCGGCGGAATTCTCCTGTGGGCTTGCCGTTCTCGTCGAGAACCTCCGCACCGCCATTGGGAAAATACACATTAAAAAAATGAAAGTCGGGCAGTTCCAGATGCAGCAGCCTGCCCTCGCCCTGAAAGTCGGGATCAGGCAAGTCACGGCTCACAGCCAGAGGTTTTTCGCGGCAAAACACGGCCACTCCCGAATATCCCTTCTTAACTTGCGAGCTGTGCCAGAAGCTGTGCCAGCCTTCGGGGTTTCTCAGCTTCTCGTCTAGCTGCTCCGGTTCGGCCTTGGTTTCCTGCAAAGCGATAATGTCGGCATCGGTGCGGGAAAACCAGCTCCAGTCGTCCTTGCCGGATATAGCCCTGATTCCATTCACATTCCAGGAAACCATTTTCATAATACAATTACCTTATAGTATTTTAACTTTTTACACTACCAGAGGATGTTTTCCAAAGACTCGAGGCGGGTTTCCCTGCGCCGCCTTTCACCGGCAGCTCGAGATCGCATATTATTACGGTAGACTGCGCGTGGATAAACGATGAAGAAAAAAATAAAAGTTTTGAAGGGATAGGAGGGGGTTTGGGGGAGGGAAGGGAAAATTTTTCAAAATTTTCCCTTCCCTCCCCCCAAAAAAATTAAACCTTGGCAGCCGTCAATATATCCTTGGCGCGATCTGTCTTTTCCCAGGTGAATTCGGGAAGCTCACGCCCAAAATGTCCATAACAGGAACTCTTCTTGTAAATAGGCCGCTTAAGGTCAAGCTGCTTGGTGATGAAATAGGGCCGCAGGTCAAACACTTCGCGCACGGCCTTGGTAAGCAGCTCGTCGGAATATTCCGAGCTGCCCAGCGAAGATACTAACACCGAAACCGGCTCGGCCACGCCTATGCAATAGGCGATCTGCACTTCGCACACCGGGGCTAGACCCGAGGCCACCACGTTTTTGGCTATGTAACGGCCCATGTAAGCGCCGGAACGATCGACCTTGGAGGGATCTTTGCCCGAGAAAGCCCCGCCGCCGTGATGGCCGGAACCGCCGTAGGTATCCTGGATAATTTTACGCCCGGTAAGGCCGCAGTCGCCCATGGGGCCGCCCACGACGAACCTGCCGGTGGTGTTGATGAAAATCTGGCAGTCCTTTTCCGAGAAAAGGCCCGAGGGTTCCAGCACGGGGCGGATAACGTGGTTTTTCACCGCATCAATGAGGTCTTCCTGGCTGACTTTGGGCGAATGCTGGGTGGAAATTACCACATTATTAATGCGTATCGGTTTGCCGTCATGGTATTCGAAAGAAACCTGGGTTTTGCCGTCGGGGCGGAAAAAGTCGACAATGCCGCCCTTACGCACTCTGGTCAGCTGCTGAGAAAGCAGATGCGCCCAGTAGATGGGGGCGGGCATGAGTGTGGGGGTTTCATTGCAGGCAAAACCAAACATCATGCCCTGGTCGCCCGCGCCCTGATTTTCGGGAGCAGTGCGATCCACTCCCTGAGCAATGTCAGGCGACTGTTTGTCAATGGAGGAGATTACCGCGCAAGTCTGCCAGTCAAAGCCCATTTCCGAGCTGTTGTAACCGATTTCACGGATGGTTTCGCGCACAACCTGGGGAAGATCCGCATAGCCTCGGGTGGTGATTTCACCGGCGATAACAGCCATGCCGGTGGTTACCAGAGCTTCGCAGGCCACGCGGGAGTCGGGGTCCTGTGCCAGCAGGGTGTCGAGCACGGCGTCGGATATCTGGTCCGCAACTTTGTCCGGATGGCCTTCGGTTACAGATTCGGAGGTGAAAAAATACGTTCCCTTAAGCTGGTTCATGCGGAATCTCCTTTGAATTGGCGTCGCCTTGTCGTTGCACAGCGTCGAAGGCGGCATTATGTCGCCATTACTTTAGATGGTTATTGGTCAAGCAACAGAATATTGTCAATAAGCCTGGGCTTGCCCAGGCGCACGGCGCAGGCCATAAGCGCGGCGCCGTCCAAATTTTGCAGAGGTTTAAGATTTTCAGGATGCACAATTGAAATATAGTCAATGTCGCAACCGGGCATATGCCTGGTAAAATAGGCGGAAACGTCCGAAATTATTCTGGAGGCATCGCGCTCGCCCTTTTGCGCGGCCTCGCGGGCCAAGGCCAGTCCGGCGTGGATATGCGGGGCCACGGCGCGTTCTTCGGGGTTAAGGTAGGCATTGCGCGAACTTAAGGCCAGGCCGTCGGCCTCGCGCACTATGGGATGCCCTTCTATGGCTATGTCCAGATTAAAGTCAGCCGCCATACGCCTGATTATGGCCAGTTGTTGCCAGTCTTTGCGGCCGAACACCGCCGCATGAGGCATTATGATCATAAAAAGCTTGAGTACAACCGTGCATACTCCGCGAAAATGCCCCGGCCGCGAAGCGCCACAAAGCCCGGTGGACAATTCCGGAGAATCTACCCAGGTGGCGTGCCCGGCCGGATACATATCGTCCGGTGTGGGGGCAAAGACCATATCCGCGCCCATGGCTTCGGCTTTTTCCGCATCTTCCCGCAGGCGGCGGGGATAGGAGGAGAAATCTTCATTGGGGCCAAACTGCGCCGGATTTACAAACACGCTTGCCACCAGCTTGTCGGCCAGACCGCGCCCATGGGCGATGAGCTTTTCATGTCCGGCATGCAGCGCCCCCATGGTGGGAACCAGGGCTATACGCAGCCCTTGCGCACGCCAGGCGGCGGCCTGTTTTTGCATTTCTTTTGGAGAAGCTATTATCTGCATATCAAGTTATGCTCATATAGTTTGGTTAAAAAAATATTTCTGGCGACTTTACACTTTCCATTTGCCCTTGTCCAGAGCAAAAAAAGCAGAATAAAAAAAGCCGGGGCTTACGCGCAATGCACCGGCCCCGGCACTGAAACTTATGTTTGGGGACAATTTCTACCAAACAAACTTAATCTTCTGCTCTACTTCCGGGTGCAGGGTAAGGCGCACCGGGCAGGTGTCGGCGGCGGCTTCAAGGCTTTTCTTCTGCTTGTCGGTGTAGCCTTTGTCGGGCATGTTGAAAGTAACCTCAACAACCCCGATGCGGCGGGGGCTGGCGCTCATTTTTTTATCAATGCTCATGGTCGCGCCGGTAATGTCCACGTCATGATTTTTAGCGTACATGCCCATGATGGTCATGGCGCAGGCCCCGAGGGCCGTGGCCACAAGATCGGTGGGCGAAAAGGCTTCCCCCTTGCCGTTGTTGTCGGTGGGGGCGTCGGTTATAATTTTGGTTCCGCTTTGCATATGCGTGCATTCCACACGCAAATCACCAAGATATTTTGCTTCAACTGTAGCCATGGGAACTCTCCTCGCTTATCTTTCAGCCGGCATGCCGGCCCTTGTAATTTTTCACATATTACAAAAAGGAAGAGGTCCGCGCAAATCAAATTTGGATTTGCACCGTGATTTAGAGCGTTTTGCGAATGAAATGAGCGAAATGCTCTGACGGCCCGTGCGTTGGTAGGGCCGTCCGCTCAATTCCACAGGATGTGGAATTGGACGTTGCGCAGCAACGCCCGCAAGGCGAGGGCCAGGACGGCCCGAGTCTCTCGCGTAGCGTTCGTAACGTAGGCGGCGAAGCCGCCGTAATAACATGCGATTCCGAGCCGCCGGTGAAGGGCGGCGCAGGACAATCGGACTCGAGTTGAAAAAATCAGCTTTGAGTCATAGATAATTTCAAAAGCAAAATGCTGTTATAAAAAAGGGCCGGGCGAAAATATTATTCGCCGCAGCCCGTGTGTTTTGGAGTTTTTTATGTTTTGTAAGTTTTCTGGCGGTAATCCCTATAGGCCGAGCGCCAAAGCCGGGTGTTCCCGAACGCATGCCGAGAGATTTTTTTCTTCTATGCCGCATGCGGCCAGCTGGGTCAGGAAAGTTTCCAACCCCCTGACTGGCGGAGGGTTATAATCTTGTCCAAAATCGCTGGAAATAATTGTACTTTCCCAGCCTACTTCCTTTATTTGCGCGGCAATGGCTTCCACCGGAAGCTTCTGCCGCGAATTGGTGGCATAAAAGCAGCGTTCAAAAAAAACACCCTGCGCGGCCAGCTCTTTCTGCATATCCACGGGCATAGCCACAGCCTCAAATTCGGGGTGGGTAATAAGGATACTACGCACTCCGGCCGCTTTGGCCAGTTTTACCAATTTGAGCGATTCCGCCGGTTCCAGATGCCCCGACGCCAGAATGCACCCCGCCCCGGCCACCAGATCCAAAACTTCCAACAATTGCGGAACAGGCTTGCCGTCATGGTCGAAAGCGCGCACGGCCTTGCCGTTTTGAACATTAAAATGGCTTATATGCCGGGGCGAAGACGCCGTGGGCATCCACACGCATTTTCCCCCCATGCTTATTGCGGCTTGCACCGCTTCGGGGTTTATGCCGCCCACCTGGACGTTGAGTGCTACCCCTCCAAACACCAACACCTTGCCGTCCACAGCTTCTTGAGCGGCCGCGGCCCGGCCGTAGGTGGGGTCCATATGGTTTTTGAGCATTATGGCCCGCATTCCGGCCTGGGCAGCCATGCGCGCGGCGGCAACATCGCTGACTGAGCGCGGTATACAGTCCGGAGAAGTATGAATATGCAGGTCTATAGCACCTTTAAGCATTGTTCATCCCCCTATTTGAGGTTTTGTCCCTTTGTTTCCGGCAGGAACCAGAGCGTTACCAGGCCGCAGCAGAAGAAAAATGAGGTTATGAACAGGGAGGTGCCAATGCCGAACTTTTCCGCCAGAGCGCCGATGATTATGGGAGCCAGAGCTGAAGCCCCGCGCCCCACATTATACACAAAACCAAGCCCGGCCCCGCGCAGCCGCGTGGGGAAAAGCTCGGAGAGCATCACGCCGAAACCGCTGAAATAGCCGGAGCCGAAGCAGCCGATGAAGGGTCCAAGCAGGAACAGCAGCGTGGCGTTGCGCAGGCTGCCATACAACGGAACCAGAATGGCGGCGGCCACCAGGAAGATGACAAAGGCCGTTTTACGCCCGTAGCGGTCGGCAATTACGCCAAAGCTGGTATAGCCGATTAGCGCGCCGATCTGCATGGCGAACACCCAACCCGAAGTTTTTACTATATCCATACCCGCTCCGCCTTGGGCCGGAGGGGTGGAAAGGAAGCTGGGCAACCAGGTGAAAAGCCCCCAATAAGCAAGCTGCAGAAAAGCGGCGAATAAGGTGCCAATTAAAGTGTAGCGCAGCAAATTGCCCTTGAAAATATCGAAAAATGAAGGGCCTCCGCTTTCCTTGACCTTGGGTTCATTCTTAAATTTAACCCATATTTCAGGCTCTTGGCAGCGCAAGGCAATAAAGACCAAAATCATCAGGCTGGGAATTACACCCACGAGGAACAGCACCCGCCAGCCCCACAAGGGCAGAATGATGCCGCTCAAAACGGCGGCCAGCATATACCCCACGGCCCATCCGGCCTGCATGAAGCCGGAGGCCTTGCCTCTGTGCTCCGACGGCCAGGTTTCATTTACCAGAAGAGCCCCGGCGGCCCAGGCTCCGCCCATGCCAAGCCCGAGAAGAGTGCGGTATACGCCGAGTTCCATGGCCGAGGTGGAAATAGCGCTGAGGCCGGTGAAGCAGGCATAAATGCCCACGGCGATCATCAGGGCCTTTTTGCGGCCTATTTTGTCGGCGATAATGCCGAACATAATTCCGCCAAGGGCCGAAGAGGCCAGGGTGACCGAGGCCAGAGCCCCGGAAACGGCCAGGCTGATGTTGAATTCCTGTTTGATCATGGTCAGCGACATGACGTAAAGCAGCACGTCCATGGCGTCCATGGTCCAAGCGCCAAGCCCGCCGATTAGGGCGTTCTTGTGGTTTGGGGTTAAGGTGCGGTACCAGGGTTGAGAGGCAACTGCGTTCATATTCGCGACTCCTTCAATTTATGGGCAGCCAAGTCTGCTCCAGTTTCAATTCCAAATGACGCGGAGAGTCGGGGTTCGCCACCCCGGGAGGGATAATAATGGTTTCTTCCACGGAACATTCGGCCAGAATGCGGTCGCTCTCAATATTCAAAATGCGGTCATGGCCGGGAATCACCCTTTGGGCGATATCGCGCACTTTGCGAATGCTGGTTGATGTGGCCAGCTGATCCATGCTCATGGCCGCCGCACCTCTGGCCAATTCCGCGATATTTTTCACCGCGTCTCCGGCCAAAATGGTAACCGGCATGGAAGGATGCTCCAGAATCAGCCCCATGCAACCGGGCGTGTGCCCCGGCAAATGTACAACGCTGGCTCCCGAGGCGATATAATCGCCCTCGCCCACGGCGCGCAGCCTGCCGGTTTTTTTGATTGGATCATACAGAAAACGCGGCTGCCAAGGATCGGCATCTTTCTCTATATGAGGAATTTCATCCTTGTGCAGCAAAATTTCAGCATTGGGGAAAAGATCGAAATTGTAGGCGTGATCGGAATGGAAATGGCTTAAAAAAAGAATGTCCACCTGTTCGGGCGCAACTCCCAAAGACGCCAGTCTGGGGAGCAAATCCACCCGCTTGCCTGTGCCACCCGTATCGAACAAAATGGTTTTTCCTCCGCTTTGCAGCAGAGCCACCGTGCTCCATTCCATATAGCCCGACAATAATTTTCCGGGAAAACCCCTGAAAACGATTTCCAGACGCATTTGTCCTCCTTTTGAGGTTACGGGAATGACAGATCAAAATGAAATTCGCTTAGTTAATATATCCTTTCGTTTTTGAAATTATCCATTACCTGAAACTGTTTTTAAAAAATTAAGGCTGATTGTCCTGCGCCGCCTTTCAGCGGCGGCTCGGAATAGCATGTTATTACGGCGGCTTCGCCGCCTAGGTTACGAACACTTTGTGAGAGACTCGGGCCGTCAGAGCATTTTACTCATTTCATTCGCAAAACGCTCTAAAAGGCGGAACGGCTGGCCAGGCCGGTCAGGCGCTTGCTCCCTACTGCGCCCAAGAGGGCGATTGAAAGACAACTTTGAGTGATCGTATGACAATACGACTCTAACGGTCGGATAATAGTATGAATCATAAAAAATTGGAAGGGGGGTTTTGCTTTTTCAGCGACAGATTTCTGAGATAGAGGGCTGTTTGTCGCGATTGCGGGCGGTTCTTGGGAACCGCCCGCGCCCGTTTAAACGTTTTCCGCTTCCGTCGATTGCACCAGTAACGTACGCAAAATGTCTTCCTTACCGATAATACCCACCAGAACGCCGTGTTCCACCACCGGCAAAGAGTAATACTTGGCCTTCACCATCAAGCTGGCCAAATCTTCCAGCGGTGTGTCGGGTGAGGCTGTAACCAGGGATTTGGTCATGGCTTCTTCCACGGTAAGCGCGGTCATTTTAGCAAAGCTGCGCTCGGCCTTCTTCCAGCCGGGCAGCGGGATGAAGCCGTCAAAAATAGTAAACACCGAAGGTATGTCCAGACGCTGTTGCTGCGCCACCAGATCGCTCTGACAGATAATGCCCACCAGACGGCCATGGTCATCTTGTACCGGCAGGCCGTTGAAGCCTTTTTCCAAAAGAATTTTCACCGCATCCACAATGGACGCCCTGGGACTGATGGTAATGGGATCCTTGGTCATTATGTCGCGAGCCTTGATCATATGCCGTCTCCTTGTTTACGCCCGCAAGGGCTGACACTTATCACTTGTAATCAGCAAGGCCATCATACTGTCTAGGTGATTAATCTACTGTCGCATTCACATGATAAGACTAATCTCTGAGAATGAAAAGTATATTATCAAAATGATACGAAGAAGGTTGTTTTTTTCAAAATGAGATAAAAATATGAAAAAAATTTCTTACCCGGTAAAACTATTTCCCATGATGTCTTTGTGTTATATAATGAAGTCCTTTGGCGCTGTTTTTGCTATTCGCGTTCACAAAATAGAGCGCCTTTCATTCCGCAGCGGGCAACCGCCCCGCATACGCCAGCCATAAAAAACCGCCCGCAGGCGTGCCGCCACCGGGCCCAACCAAAGCTAAAAACGGAGTAAAACATGGCCGCGAAAGACAAAAATCAAACCTTTCTCGATCCCACCAAGCATGCCGACTGGGAAGTGGCCCAGGACGCCGAATCGCGGATGAAAACCATCTACGAGATCGGCGACGATCTCGGCCTTGCCCGTGAAGAGCTGCTGCCCTACGGGCACTATATGGGCAAGGTGGATTACAAGGCCGTAATGAAACGCCTCGGCGACAAGCCCGACGGCAAATATATCGACGTTACCGCCATTACCCCCACGCCGCTCGGCGAAGGAAAATCCACCACCACCATCGGCCTGGTCCAAGGCCTGGCGCTCCTCGGCAAAAAAGTGTCGGCCGCCATCCGCCAGCCTTCGGGCGGCCCCACCATGGGCATAAAAGGTTCGGCGGCGGGCGGCGGGCGCTCGCAGTGCATCCCGCTCACCCAGTATTCCCTGGGCTTCACCGGCGACATCAACGCGGTAATGAACGCCCATAACCTCGCCATGGTGGCCATGACCTCGCGCATGCAGCACGAGCGCAACTATGATGACGAAACCCTGGTGAAGCTGTCCGGCAAACCCCGACTGAACATCGACCCCACCAATGTGAACATGGGCTGGGTCATGGACTACTGCTGCCAGAGCCTGCGCAACGTTATCATCGGCATGGACGGGGTAAACGGCAAAGCCGACGGTTTCATGATGCGCTCGCGCTTTGACATCGCCGTTTCTTCGGAAGTTATGGCCATTCTGGCCGTGGCCCGCGATCTGGCTGACATGCGCCGCCGCATGGGCCGCATTGTGGTGGGTTACAGCCGCGACGGCAAACCCGTTACCACCGCCGACCTTCAAGTGGACGGCGCCATGACCGCCTGGATGGTGGACGCCATCAACCCCAACCTCATCCAGACCCTCGAAGGCAACCCGGTGTTCGTGCACGCCGGGCCGTTCGCCAATATCGCCATCGGCCAGAGCTCCATTCTCGCCGACCGCATCGGGCTGAAACTTTCCGACTATCACGTTACCGAATCGGGCTTTGGCGCGGACATCGGCTACGAAAAATTCTGGAACCTCAAGTGCCGCTACAGTGGGCTCACCCCCGACGCCGCCGTTGTGGTGGCCTCGATCCGCGCCCTCAAGTGCCATGGCGGCGCGCCCGTACCCGTGCCCGGCAAGCCCATGCCCGAAGAATATTCCACCGAAAACGTGGGCTGGGTGGAAAAGGGGTGTGCCAACCTGCTGCATCATGTGGGCATCGTAAAAAGATCCGGTGTGTCGCCCGTGGTGTGCATCAACGCCTTTGTTAAAGACACCCCCGCCGAACTCGCCAAAGTGCGCGAACTGTGCGAAGCCGCCGGAGCGCGAGTGGCCCTTTCCCGCCACTGGGAACACGGTGGAGAAGGCGCGCAGGAACTGGCCGAAGCAGTTATTGACGCCTGCAACGACAAAACCGAATTCAAGCCGCTCTACGACTGGAACGACTCCATAAAGAGCCGCATCGAATCCATTGCCACCAATGTTTACGGCGCTTCCGGCGTGGAATTCATGCCCGAAGCCGCTAATAAGCTCAAGAGGCTGGAAGGCGACCCCGAAACCGCCAAATACGGCGTGTGCATGGTCAAAACCCACCTTTCGCTTTCCGACAACCCGGCCATAAAGGGCGTGCCGGAAAAATGGCATCTCACCATCCGCGACATTCTCACCTTTGGCGGCGCGGAATTTGTGGTGCCGGTGGCCGGAGCCATCACCCTCATGCCCGGAACAGGCTCCAACCCCTCGTTCCGCCGCATTGACGTGGATACGGAAACTGGCCGCGTGACCGGGCTGTTCTAAAAATAAAGAGAAAATATATGACTGCCGAACTTATCAGCGGAACAAAAATGCGCGAGGACATCCTCGCGGAACTGGGCAAGGAAGTTGCCGAACTTAAAGAAAAACACGGGGTCACTCCTGGTCTGGTCACTATTCTGGTTGGGCAGAATCCGGCTTCGATCAGCTATGTGACCCTGAAAGTAAAAACTGCCCACTCCTTGGGCTTCCACGAAATACAGGAAAATCTGCCCGAAGACGTGAGCGAAGCCGACCTGCTGGCCATGATCGCCCGCTACAATGCCGACCCCAAAATACACGGCATTCTGGTGCAGTTACCTCTGCCCAAGCACATCAACGAAGAGAAGGTCATTGCCGCTCTTGATCCCGACAAGGATGTGGACGGATTCCACCCCGTAAACCTGGGCCGCATGGTCATAGGCAATGAAGACAAGGGCTTTCTGCCCTGTACTCCGGCCGGAATACGGGAGATGATCATCCGCTCCGGCACCCCTACCTCCGGAGCCGAAGTGGTGGTTGTGGGCCGCTCCAACATCGTGGGCAAGCCAATAAGCATCATGATGGGCCAGAAAAACGTAAACAGCACGGTCACTATGGTGCACACCCGCACCAAAGATCTGGCTGGGCACTGCAAACGGGCCGACATTCTCATTGTGGCCGCCGGGGTTCCCGGTCTGGTCAAGCCGGAATGGATCAAGCCCGGAGCCACAGTCATTGACGTTGGCGTCAACCGCGTGGGCGTCAACGAAGCCACTGGCAAGCCCAAGCTCTGCGGCGACGTTGACTTTGACGAAGCTTGCAAGGTGGCTGGAAAAATTACCCCAGTGCCCGGCGGCGTGGGCCCTATGACTATTACTATGCTGATGAAAAATACCGTGGAATCCGCTAAGCGCGGTTTGGCGCGGTAAGGGATATATTTGTGGGGGGGGGGGGGGGGGGGGGGGGGGGGGGGGGGGGGGGGGGGGGGGGGGGGGGGGGGGGGGGGGGCGGGGCGGCGGGGGGCCGGCGGCGGCCCGGCGCGCCCG
>JAVBLG010000028.1:0-2916 GCA_031553655.1 Desulfovibrionaceae bacterium
CTCCGCCTCCGCTGGGGGGTTATCCGTGTGGTTGGCTGGGTCATAAACTGGTTTTTACTGCCCCTTCTTTTAATTTCAAATGGTTTGTCCATGGGGGGGGGGTGGTCGGGGGGTCGGGCCCAAAGGAACTTTTGGAAAAGGTCGTGCCCCCCTTCCCCCGTACCCCCATCCCCCTTTCCTCAAAACTTTTCATTTTCAATGTCTGCGCATTAAACGCGGATTTTCTCCCGAACCATCCTCATGGCTACACACTCTGGTTGACCTGAATCACATCAAAAGAAATCAAAGCGCTATAGTATTTCCGCCAAGACTGTACATTCTGTTCAGAGCAAGTTAGAATAATCCGGTGGAACATCTGAAAGGTACTTACAAATAAAATCCTAATTTCAACAAGGTATTCATACAAAAATGATAGGCATCTCTAAATTATACTGTGGCCAGGTGGAACCTTCCGACGCCCTGCGTTACGGGCGTCATTCCGGCAAACTTCCTTCGCACTTGCTGCAATTTTCGGCGGACAAAAAGCCCGTGGTGGTCTGGAATATGACGCGGCGCTGCAATTTGAAATGCGTGCACTGTTATGCCAAGGCTTTGGAAGAAAAGGGCAAAGATGCCATTTCCACCGAGGCGGGCAAAGCTATTATTGACGATCTGGCGGCCTATGGCGCGCCGGTGATGCTTTTTTCCGGCGGCGAGCCGCTGGTGCGCGAAGATCTGGTGGAACTGGCCAAACATGCCACATCAAAGGGCATGCGCGCGGTAATTTCCACTAACGGCACGCTCATTACCAAGCAAAAGGCCAAGGAGTTGAAAGAAGTAGGCCTGTCTTACGTGGGTATCTCCCTGGACGGGCTGGAAGAAGTTCATGATCAATTCAGAGCTGTACCCGGTTCGTTTAAAAAAGCCCTGGAAGGGGTTAAAAATTGCCAGGAAGAGGGCTTGAAGGTCGGGCTGCGCTTTACGGTGAATAAACGCAATGTAGGCGAAATTCCGGGAATTTTCAAACTGCTGCGTCACCTTGAGGTGCCGCGCATCTGTTTTTACCATCTGGTTTATTCCGGACGCGGCTCGGAATTGATCAAGGAAGACCTTTCCCATGCCGAAACCAGGATATTGCTGGACGAGCTTATGGATCAGACCAGAGCCATGTTCGAAGCCGGGCACAAACCGGAAGTGCTCACTGTGGACAATCACACCGACGGCCCCTATGTGTGGCTGCGCCTGCTGAAAGAAGACAAAAAACGCGCCGACGAAGTTTTCGAGTTGCTGCAATACAACGAGGGCAACAGCACCGGGCGCGGTATAGGCTGCATATCTTGGGACGGAGCGGTACACGCCGACCAATTCTGGCGTAACCACACTTTCGGTAATGTTCTGGAACGCAAGTTTTCGGAAATATGGGATGACCCCAATATCGAATTGCTGGCCAAACTTAAGGATAAGAGGCCTTACGTCAAAGGCCGCTGTGCGAGCTGCCGCTTTTTGAACATTTGCGGAGGCAATTTCCGGGCCAGAGCCGAAGCTTATTATGACGATATCTGGGCGCAAGACCCGGCCTGCTACCTCACTGATGAAGAAATATCCGGCTGACGAAGTCACGGATATTTTTTCATGGCTGCCCGTACTTTGGTAGGGCAGCCCGAACGCGGAGCGTAGCGAGCGCCGTATGAAATCATATGCCGAGCCGCCGTTGAAAGGCGGCGGAGGCCAATCAGCCTGAGGGCGTAAACGAGATATGGCTACTATGAGTAAAAACGAAAAAGGCGAAAAATCCGGCAAATTCGAAAAAGAACGCCACGGCCGACACGGCGGGGGCGACAGGCGCGAAAAGCGCGGCCATTCCGAAAAATATGAAGCGCCGGAAATGGCCGAGGAAGAAAGCGACTTTGTTCCACCCGTTTACCGGGGCCGCCGCCTCAGAAGCTCGGCGGGCATGCGCGCCATGCTGCGACAGACCCGCCTCGATCCAGCCGGGCTGGTCATGCCCTACTTTGTGGTGGAAACTGAAGACAACGACTTTGCCAAGCCCATAGGCTCCATGCCCGGACAATATCAACTGTCCCCGGCCATGCTCGAAAAACGTCTGGAAAAATCCGTGGACGCCGGGCTTAACGCCATTTTGCTTTTCGGCATTCCGCAAAAAAAGGACGCGCGCGGCAGCGAAGCCTGGAATCCCAAAGGAATTGTTCAACAGGCCGTGCGACGCATCAAGAAAAGATGGCCGGATCTGCTGGTGATTACCGACGTGTGCCTGTGCGAATATACCTCGCACGGACATTGCGGGCTGCTCACCCCCGAAGGTCTGGTGCTCAACGATGAAACCCTGCCTTTGCTGGCTCGGACCGCCCGCTCCCATGCCGAAGCCGGAGCCGACATTGTGGCTCCGTCAGACATGATGGACGGCCGTATACTGGCGCTTCGCCAAGAACTTGACCTTAACGGCTTTGCCAACACGCCCATAATGTCCTATTCGGTCAAATATGCCGGGGCCTTTTACGGCCCATTCCGCGAAGCCGCCGAGTCGGCCCCCAAAAGCGGCGACCGCAAGGCTTATCAAATGGACCCGGCTAATATCACCGATGCCATGCGCGAATGCGCGGCCGACATCGATGAGGGCGCGGACATGCTCATGGTCAAGCCCGCTGGGCCGTACCTGGACATCATCCGCATGGTGGCCGACAGCTTTGATCTGCCCCTGGCCGCCTATCAGGTGAGCGGCGAATACTCTATGATCAGGGCCGCCGCCCAAAACGGCTGGATTAACGAAGAGGCCGTAATTCTGGAATCGCTCCTGGGCATCAAACGCGCCGGGGCCGATATTATTATTAGTTATTTTGCTGAAGAATTATTATTGAAAGGCTTAGTAAAATGATCTTGGGGAAGGGGAGGAAACCTTTTGAAAAAGGTTTCCTCCCC